>NZ_JBVIEB010000023.1:0-117115 GCF_055572075.1 Streptomyces sp. NPDC030820 | reverse complement strand
ACCTGGACTCGGAGAAGTACCAGCTCAAGCCGCGGGACTGGGCGGCGGCCGAGCGTGCGGGCCGTACCATCGCGCCCCTCATCACCAGGCTCAACGACCTCCGGCGCCGCAGCCCGGCCCTGCGCCAGCTGCGCGATCTGCACTTCCACCACGCCGACAAGGACGCGGTGATCGCGTACTCGAAGCGGAGCGGGTCGAACACGGTTCTGGTGGTCGCCAACCTCGACCCCCACGACACCCAGGAGGCGACGGTCTCGTTGGACATGCCGCAACTCGGCCTGGACTGGCACGAGTCCGTGCCGGTGCGCGACGAGCTCACCGGCGAGACCTACTACTGGGGCAGGGCCAACTATGTGCGCCTCGAACCGGGTCATCGGCCCGCGCATGTCTTCACCGTCCTGCGACCGTCCAACCCGCAGATCGGAGGGTCACCCACAATATGATCGTGAATGAGCCCGTCCCGGACACCTTCGAGAGCACGCCCGCGAGGGACCGGGATCCGGAGTGGTTCAAACGGGCCGTCTTCTACGAGGTCCTGGTGCGCTCGTTCCAGGACAGCAACGGCGACGGCATCGGTGACCTGAAGGGTCTGACCGCCAAGCTCGACTATCTGCAGTGGCTCGGCGTGGACTGCCTGTGGCTGCCGCCGTTCTTCAAGTCACCGCTCAGAGACGGCGGTTACGACGTCTCCGACTACACCGCCGTACTGCCCGATTTCGGTGACCTCGCCGACTTCGTGGAGTTCGTGGACGCCGCCCACCAGCGCGGCATGCGCGTGATCATCGACTTCGTCATGAACCACACCAGCGACCAGCACCCGTGGTTCCAGGAGTCGAGGCGGGACCCGGACGGTCCGTACGGGGACTACTACGTCTGGGCCGACGACGACAAGCAGTTCCAGGACGCCCGGATCATCTTCGTCGACACCGAGGCCTCCAACTGGACGTACGACCCGGTACGCAAGCAGTACTACTGGCACCGCTTCTTCTCGCACCAGCCGGACCTCAACTACGAGAACCCGGCGGTGCAGGAGGAGATGATCTCCGCGCTGAAGTTCTGGCTGGATCTCGGCATCGACGGGTTCCGGCTGGACGCCGTGCCGTACCTGTACCAGCAGGAGGGCACCAACTGCGAGAACCTGCCGGCGACCCACGAGTTCCTGAGGCGGGTGCGCAAGGAGATCGACACCCAGTACCCCGACAAGGTGCTGCTGGCGGAGGCCAACCAGTGGCCGGAGGACGTCGTCGACTACTTCGGGGACTATCAGTCCGGTGGCGACGAGTGTCACATGGCGTTCCACTTCCCGGTCATGCCGCGCATCTTCATGGCCGTACGGCGTGAATCCCGCTATCCGGTCTCGGAAATCCTCGCCAAGACGCCGGCCATCCCCTCCGGCTGCCAGTGGGGCATCTTCCTGCGCAACCACGACGAGCTGACCCTCGAAATGGTCACCGACGAAGAGCGCGACTACATGTGGGCCGAGTACGCGAAAGACCCGCGGATGCGCGCCAACATCGGGATCCGCCGCCGCCTCGCGCCGCTGCTCGACAACGACCGCAACCAGATCGAGCTCTTCACCGCGCTGCTGCTGTCCCTGCCCGGCTCGCCGATCCTCTACTACGGCGACGAGATCGGCATGGGCGACAACATCTGGCTCGGCGACCGCGACGCCGTCCGCACCCCGATGCAGTGGACCCCCGACCGCAACGCGGGTTTCTCGTCCTGTGACCCGGGACGTCTGTACCTGCCGACGATCATGGACCCGGTCTACGGCTACCAGGTCACCAACGTCGAGGCGTCGATGTCGTCGCCCTCCTCGCTGCTGCACTGGACCCGGCGCATGATCGAGATCCGCAAGCAGAATCCTGCCTTCGGACTGGGGTCCTACACCGAGCTGCAGTCCACCAACCCGGCGGTGCTCGCCTTCCTGCGGGAGTACGAGGACGATCTCGTGCTCTGCGTCCACAACTTCTCCCGCTTCGCCCAGCCCACGGAGCTGGACCTGAGCCGGTTCGGCGGGCGGCACCCGGTCGAGCTGTTCGGCGGGGTCCGCTTCCCGGCGATCGGCGAGCTGCCGTACCTGCTCACCCTCGCGGGGCACGGCTTCTACTGGTTCCGTCTGCGGCGGGAAGCCGCGTAGAGGGCCCTCGTGGGGCGGTTTCCACCGCCCCACCCGGGGCACGCATCAGTAACACCCCGACGAACCGGGGAAAGGACGTGACGCCCATGGCGGAAACGGTCACCTCTTCCAGCACCACCGCTCCTCTCCTCGCCTCGCTCGATCCCTTGTTGCGTCAGTGGCTGCCCAGGCAGCGCTGGTTCGCCGGCAAGGGCCGTCCGGTCACCGGGTTCACCCCCGTGGCCGTCACCGAACTGCTGCCGCCCGACGGCCGGCTGGGCCTGTACCACCTGCTGCTGCGCGTCCACCAGCCGTCCGCGCTGGGCGCCGAGCCCCACCCGGGCGACTGCTACCAGCTCCTCATAGGCGTGCGCGAGGCGCTGCCGCCCCGGCTGGCGCCCGCGCTGATCGGGCATGTGGAGGACGGGCCGTTCGCCGGACGCACGGTGTACGAGGCCCTGTACGACCCTCGGCCCGCCGAGGTGCTCCTGGAGGCCCTGCGTACTCAGGCGTGCATCGGCGGGCTGCGTTTCGAGCGGGACCCGCGCCAGGAGATCCGCGAGGGTCTCGTGGCCCGGCTGATGACCGCCGAGCAGTCCAACTCGTCGGTGGTCTACGGCGATACGTTCATCCTGAAACTGCTGCGCCGGGTGGTGCCCGGCGTCAACCCCGACCTGGAGATACCCCTGGCGCTGGCCCGCGAGGGCTGCCCCCGGGTGCCCGCGCCGACGGCCTGGCTGCACGCCGAGCTGGACGAGGATTCGTATGTGCTGGCAGTCCTCCAGCCTTTCGTCAGCGGGGCGAGCGACGGCTGGGAGCTGGCGCTGCGCGAGCTGGCCAAGGGCGAGGACTTCGCCGCCGAGGCGCGGTCGCTGGGCCGGGCCACCGCCGAGGTGCACACCGCGCTCGCCCGCGCCCTGCCGACGGTCACCCTCGGTCATGTGCAGCTGCAGTCGCTGGCCGACGGAATGACCGAGCGCCTGGAGGCGGCCGTCCAGGCGGTGCCCAGCCTGCGGCCGTACGAGAGCGGGCTGCGCTCGGCCTACGCGGCGCTGGCCTCCCTCGCCACCGAGGGCCGCACCTGGACCGCCCAGCGGATCCACGGCGATCTGCACCTGGGCCAGTGCCTGCGCTCCCCTTCCGGGGAGTGGGCGCTGATCGACTTCGAGGGCGAGCCGGCCCGGCCGCCGGCCGAACGGCGGATGCCGCAGCCGCCGGTGCGGGACATCGCGGGGATGCTCCGCTCCTTCGACTACGCGGCCCACTCCGTGACTCCGCCCGCGCCGGACTGGGCGCGGGTCTGCCGGGCCGCCTACTGCTGTGGGTACGCGGAGGTGTCCGGCCGCGATCCGCGCACCGATCCGGTGCTGCTGCGGGCCTTCGAGACCGACAAGGCGGTCTACGAGATCGTCTACGAGGCCCGGCACCGCCCCGACTGGCTCCCCGTACCGCTCTCGGCGATCCGTCGCCTCGCCGCGTGACCACCAGGAGGCTCGTCCGTGACCCCGAAGGGCAAGAAGCACACCAAGACCAGGGAGAAGTCGGTGCCGAGGCAGAAGGTGCCGACGCACGACCGGCCGGCGGCCGGCGTCTCCTCCGCCGACCGGGAGAGGCTGCTGCACGGCACCCACCATGAACCGCACTCCGTCCTGGGTGCCCATCCGGTGCCCGGCGGTGTGGTCTTCCGGGTCTTCAGGCCGTACGCGCTGTCCGTCACGGTCGTCACCGGCGAGCTGCGGGCCGAGCTGCACGACGACGGGGACGGGTTCTTCTCGGGGCTGCTGCCGCTCGCGGGCGTACCGGACTACCGGCTGCTGGTGGCGTACGAGGGGAACGTCCTGGACACGGAGGACCCCTACCGCTTCCTGCCCACCCTGGGCGAGCTGGACCTGCATCTGATCGGCGAGGGCCGGCACGAGCAGCTGTGGCAGGCGCTCGGCGCCCACGTCACCACCCATCAGGGCGTCACCGGCACGCGGTTCGCGGTGTGGGCGCCGGACGCGCGGGGCGTGCGGATCGCGGGCGGCTTCAACTTCTGGGACGGGACCGGCTTCCCGATGCGCTCGCTGGGCTCCTCCGGGGTGTGGGAGCTGTTCGTGCCGGGGATCGGTGCGGGCGAGGTGTACAAGTTCGAGATCACCCGCCCGGACGGCTCGCGCACCCTGCGCGCCGATCCGCTGGCCCGCCGTACCGAGGCCCCGCCCGCGACGGCGTCGATCGTGGACGTCTCGCAGCACGAGTGGGCGGACGCGGAGTGGATGGCGCACCGGGCAGACGTCCCCGTGCACGAGGCGCCCTTCTCCGTCTACGAGGTCCACCTGCCCTCCTGGCGCCCGGGCCTCACCTACCGCCAGCTTGCCGATCAACTCCCCGCGTACGTACGGGAGATGGGCTTCACGCATGTGGAGCTGATGCCGGTCGCCGAGCATCCCTTCGGCGGCTCCTGGGGCTACCAGGTCACCGGGTTCTACGCGCCGACGGCCCGGCTCGGCACTCCGGACGACTTCAGGTATCTCGTTGACCGGCTGCACCAGGCCGGCATCGGCGTGCTGATGGACTGGGTGCCGGCGCACTTCCCGCGCGACGACTGGGCACTGGCCGAGTTCGACGGGCGCCCGCTGTACGAGCACCACGATCCGCTGCGGGCCGCACATCCGGACTGGGGCACACTGGAGTTCGACTTCGGCCGCCGCGAGGTGCGCAACTTCCTGGTGGCGAACGCCGTGTACTGGTGCGAGGAGTTCCACATCGACGGGCTGCGCGTGGACGCGGTCGCCTCGATGCTCTACCTGGACTACTCGCGCGAGCCGGGCCAGTGGACCCCGAACGAGCACGGCGGCCGGGAGAACCTGGACGCGGTGGCGTTCCTGCAGGAGATGAACGCCACGGTCTACCGGCGCTGCCCGGGTGTGGTGACCATCGCCGAGGAGTCGACGGCCTGGGACGGCGTCACCCGCCCCACCCACCACAAGGGCCCGAGCGGCTTCGGCGGGCTCGGCTTCGGCCTGAAGTGGAACATGGGCTGGATGCACGACTCGCTGGAGTACATGACCCACGAGCCGGTGCACCGCAAGTACCACCACCATGAGATGACCTTCTCGATGGTGTACGCGTACAGCGAGAACTACGTCCTGCCCATCTCCCACGACGAGGTCGTGCACGGCAAGCGGTCCCTGGTGTCGAAGATGCCGGGCGACTGGTGGCAGCAGCGGGCCGACCATCGCGCGTACCTGGGGTTCATGTGGGCCCACCCGGGCAAGCAACTGCTCTTCATGGGGCAGGAGTTCGCGCAGGGTGCCGAGTGGTCCGAGGCGCACGGCCCCGACTGGTGGCTGCTCGACCCGTCCTACGGCGCCGAGGCCGACCACCGGGGCGTACGGGATCTCGTACGGGACCTGAACGCGCTGTACCGGGCGACCCCGGCCCTGTGGCAGCGGGACACCGACCCGGCGGGCTTCCAGTGGATCACCGGGGACGCGGCGGACGACAACGTCTTCGCCTTCCTGCGCCTCGACGCCGACGGCAACCCGCTCCTCGCGGTCTCCCACATGTCCCCGGTGATCCGCCACGACTACCGGCTCGGGGTCCCCGAGGACGTGCCCGCCTGGCACGAGTCGCTGAACACGGACGCCGCGCGGTACGGCGGCGGCGATGTCACCAACCCCGACATCATCAAACCGGAGCCCCAGGCCTGGCACGGCCGCCCGGCGAGCATCCGGCTGACCCTGCCGCCGCTGGCCACGGTCTGGCTCCGGCCCGCCTGACCGGGCGGCGCGCGCCTTATAGTGCCCCCAGGTCAACTTGGGTGTACCACGGGGGGATTGAGGCACGTGCGACCGTACAGATCACTGACCGCTCTGCTGTGCGCCGTGGCCGTTCTGTTGCTGAGCGGCTGCGGCACCCGGGTGGCAGGGCCAGGCGGAGGGGCGTCCGCCACGGAGACCGGGCCGATCCCGTGGACCCTCGGGCAGCCCTCCCGGGTCATCGCCGCCCGGCTCGACGCCGACCATCGCACGCTGAGCGTCGACGCGGACGTGCCCAGCGGCGCGTATCCCTGCATGCGGGACTTCAAGGCGGTGGACACCGACGCCCAGTACGGCAGCGTGCCGGGCACCGTGCACGTGCAGCTCACCTTCAGCTCCACCTCCCTCGACCGGCGTTCCGGGTGCACCAAGGAGAGGACGGCCACGGCTCGAGTACGACTGCCCGAGCCGCTGGGCGAGCGGGAGCTGGTGGTCGACAACGACACGGTCTTCACCGCCGACGGCGCGAAGCCGCCCGCACTGCGGCTGTGCGGGCGGCTGGGCTGCCATCCGCCGGCCACCGGCTGCACCACCGCCTCCTACGAGCAGGCGATGATCGCCGCCGACGCGCCCATGCACTCCTACCGTGACGCCGAGCACTGCGACGGGAAGTGGCTGGTGCTGGACTTCTCCTGGCGTACGGGACCGGCGTGCGACGCCGACAACAAGGACCCCGCCTGCACGTCCGGGCTCGGCGACCGCTACTTCTTCCGGGCCGAGCGCTCCGGCTGGCAGCCGTTCTTCGAGAGCGCGGCCGGCGGGTGCCGGGCCGTGCAGCACAGGGAACCGGCCTTCCCGACCGCGCTGTGCGCGAATCTGGCCCCGCTGTCCTCCTCGCTGCACCCGAGCTACCCGCCGCCGTCTCCCACCGGCGGTTCCTCTACTCCCCGGTGACGCCCGCGGCCAGCGCCTTGGGCAGCTCGTCCGTGTACAGCACCCCGAGCCGCTGGGTGGCCCGGGTCAGGGCGACGTACAGGTCGCTCGTGCCGTAGCGGGCCGGTTCCACCACCAGGACCGAGTCGAATTCGAGGCCCTTGGCCTGGCGGGGGTCGAGCAGCACGACCGTACGGGTCAGGTCGGGCTCGGCGCCCGCCGTGACGCCGTCCAGCCGGGCGGCCAGCGAGCGGTGCAGCTCGCGCGGGGCGATGACGGCGAGGCGGCCCTCGGCCGGGGTGAGTTCGGCGACCGCCTTGGCCACGGCCTCGGGCAGGTCGCCGTCGGCCCGCCGCACCCAGGGCCGTACCCCGGTCGACCGGACCGAGCTCGGCGGCTCGAAGTCCGGGTTCTCGGCGCGCACCACGGCCGCGGCCAGCTCCATGATCTCGGCCGGGGTGCGGTAGTTGACGCCGAGCCGGGTGTGCTCCCAGCGGTCCTCGACATAGGGGGTGAGGATGTCCGCCCAGGAGCCGACACCGGCCGCCTCGGCGGTCTGGGCGGGGTCGCCGACCAGGGTCATCGAGCGGGTCGGGCTGCGCCGCATCAGCAGCCGCCAGGCCATCGGCGACAGCTCCTGCGCCTCGTCCACGATGATGTGCCCGAACGCCCAGGTCCGGTCGGCCGCGGCGCGCTCGGCGGCGCTGCGGTGGTCCGCCTCCTCGTGCCGCTCGGCGAACCGCTCGGCGTCGATGATGTCGTGCGCCGACAGCACCTCCGACGCGTCCGGGTCACCGTCCTCCTTGTCCTCGAACTCGTAGGTCCGGGAGGCGTACGACACGTCCAGCACGCCCTGCGCGTAGGCGATCTGGGTCTCTCGTTCGCGCTCGGCACGGGCCCGTGCCGAGCGCTCGTCCTCGCCGAGAAGTTCGGCCGCCTCGTCCAGGAGGGGGACGTCGGCGACGGTCCAGGCGCGGGTCACCGGGCGGCGGATCGCATCCGCGTCCGTCTGAGGCAGGTAGCCGTCCGGCTCCGCGAGGAAGTCGGCGACGAGCCGCTGCGGGGTGACCCTCGGCCACAGCTGGTCGATCGCGGACCAGACCTCGGGGTTCTCGGCGAGTTCGTCGCGGATCTGGGTGATGTCGGAGGCGTCGAGCAGGCTGGAGCCGTCGTACGGGTCGGTGCCGACGCGTTCGGCGTACAGCTCGGTGAGGGTGTTGAGGATGTGGCCCTCGAAGTACTCGCGGGCGGCGTTGTGCGGCAGCTTGGCGGCGCGGGTGCGCTCCCGGGCGACGGAGACCAGTCCGTCGTCGAGCATCAGGACCTCGCGGTCGTGCTCGATGGCGATGACCGGGTCCGGCAGGGCCTGCCGGTCGCGTACGACGGCGGCGAGCACGTCGGCCATGTCGGCGCGGCCCTTCACGGCGGCCGCCTCGGCGGTGTCGGTCGCGGTCGCCTTCACGCCGGGGAACAGCTCGCCGACCGTGGCCAGCAGCACCCCGGTCTCGCCGAGGGAGGGCAGCACCTCGCCGATGTAGCCGAGGAAGGCCGGGTTGGGGCCGACGATCAGCACGGCCCGGCGGGCCAGCAGCTCGCGGTACTCGTAGAGGAGGTAGGCGGCTCGGTGCAGCGCGACCGCGGTCTTGCCGGTGCCGGGCCCGCCCTCGACGACCAGCACCCCGCGGTACGGCGCCCGGATGATCTGGTCCTGCTCGGCCTGGATGGTCTGCACGATGTCGCTCATGCGGCCGGTGCGTGCCGAGTTCAGCGCGGCCAGCAGCACGGCGTCGCCGTGGTGGTCCTCGTACCCGGTGCGGGTGGCGTCGCCGAGGTCGAGGATCTCGTCGTGCAGGGAGGTCACGGTCCGGCCCTCGGTGCTGATGTGCCGGCGGCGGCGCAGGCCCATCGGGGTGTGACCGGTGGCCAGGTAGAAGGGGCGGGCGACGTCGGCCCGCCAGTCGATGAGGACGGGGGTGCGCTCGGCGTCGTCCTCGCGCAGCCCGATCCGGCCGATGTGGTGGGCGGTGCCGTCGGCCAGGTCGATCCGGCCGAAGCAGAGCGAGCCGTCGACGGCGTTCAGCGCGGCGAGCAGCCCCGAGCGCTCGGCGACCAGGATGTCCCGCTCCAGCCGGGCCTGCATGGGCTTGTCGCCCTGGGCGAGCGCGTCCGCGACCGAGGTCTCGGTCTCGCCGCGCAGCATGTCCACGCGCGCGTACAGTCCGTCGATGAATTCCTGCTCGTGCCGCAATTCATCGTCTGGAAATTCGGTGTTTGACAATTCCGCTCCCGCCCGGATATACTGTGCCCAGTGAACTTCTCCGTGACTTGTCGAAATGAAGTCACGAACCACTGAATATACGCAGAGAAATCCCCCGAGCGCAATTGCTCAGGGGATTTTTTCGTGGGCGGCTCCGCTTTACAGCACGTCGGCCAGTTCCTCCAGCAGCCGCCGCTTGGGCCGGGCCCCCACCATGGACCGCACCGGCTCACCGTCCCGGAAGACCATCAGGGTCGGCGTGGACAGCACCCCGTAGGCGACCGTCGTCCCCGGATTGCGGTCGACGTCGATCTGTACGATCTTCAGTCGGCCGCCCTCCTCGAGGGCGATGTCCTTCAGCACCGGCGCGAGCTGCCGGCACGGGCCGCACCAGTCGGCCGTGAACTGCACCAGCACGGGCAGGTCCGAGCCCCGTACCTCCGTCTCGAAATCCGCGTCCGTCACCTCGGTCAGTCCGCTCACCAAGCTCATCGCGAAAGCCCTCCCAGCTCGCACACGGGCTCCGGGCCACCCGGAACCAGCGCCTCGGCGGCCAGCGCGTCACGGGCCGATTCGGCCCGCCGCAGTTGCCCGGCGACCGTCTCCCGCACCGCCGACAGCTGCCCGATGAGCGCGTCCAGCTCCGCCAGCTTGCGGCGGTAGACCTGGAGCGAGGCCGAACAGGAGTCACCGTCCGGGTGCCCGGCGCGCAGGCACTCCACGAAGGGGCGGGTCTCCTCCAGCTCGAAGCCGAAGTCCTGCAGCGTCCGGATCTGCTGGAGCAGCCTGACGTCGCTCTCGTCGTAGGTGCGGTGTCCCCTGTCGTCGCGCCGGGCGGGCAGCAGCCCCCGTGCCTCGTAGTAGCGCAGGGTGCGGGTGCTGGTCCCGGCCCGTGCGGCCAGCTCGCCGATTCGCATGTCCACGACCGTAGGTGTTGACGTCGGCGTCAAGGCAAGCGGTGCCTGCCTTCAGGCCGGCGGCAGCGCCGAGGTCTGCTCCAGGACCTCCTCCAGGTGCGCGGTGTCGGTGACGGCGACCTTGAGGATCCAGCAGTCCTCGCCGACCACGTGGTGCACCTCGGTGATCTCGGGGCGCTCGATCAGCTCCAGGGTCCTCGGGTGCTTGAGGGTGTAGCCGCCGTGCGGATCGACCCGGATGAAGGCCTGGATGCCCTAGCCGAGCCGGGCGGGCGCGACCCGGGCGCCGTACCCCTCGACCACGCCGGCCGCCTCCAGCCGGCGCACCCGTTCGGCCACCGCCGCCGGACTCGGACTGACCTGCCGGCCCAGCTCACTGAGCTTGATCCGCCCGTCGGTCTGGAGCAGCTGGAGGATCTGCCGGTCGACCGCGTCGAACACCACCGGTGTTTCGTTGGCGACGGCCCGCAGATGCCGGGGTTCCTTCGGTGTGGTGGCCGCCTCGGCGGCCGAGGCGACGATCTCCGGGGCCGGGCGGCGCGGAGTGGTCGCGTGGCGGGCGGCGAGGTCCGCCGGGGCTGGATCGGGGCGGGCGGTCCAGGCGTCCTCGGGCAGCAGGGCCTCCCGGGAGCCGTAGCCGTCGGCCAGGACCCGCAGGAAGTCGCAGAGGCTCCCGGCGACCACACCGGCCTCGCCCTCGGAGCCCAGGAACACGGCCGGCTGCTCGGCCAGGGGCCGGCCCGGCCGGGCACACCACACCTGGTTGAGGTGGCCGAGGTGAGCTCCGACTACGACGACGGCAACGGCGTCGACTTCGAGCCGCACGAGGCCTTCGACTCCGCCGGGGACACCACCCACTGGCCGGTCGGCGGCAGACGGCGGTCGTCCTCGGTCCCGAGGCGCGTCAGACGGTCACCCCCGCCGACTCCTCGACCTCCATCAGGGAGGCGCTGTGCCGCTCCTCCTCGAAGGCCCTGCGGCCGCCGCGCAGCCCGAACAGGCGCTTGGCCAGGGCGATGTAGAGGACCGCGAGGATGTTGAGGACGAGGGTGGCGATCTTCAGATAGCTGACCTTCTCGGTGAGTTCGTAGATCTCCAGGGGGAGGAAGGCGGCGGTGGCGACCACCGTCAGATACTCCGCCCAGCGCTTGGCGTACCAGAGGCCGACCGCCTCGACCAGCTCGATCAGGGCGTAGGCCAGCAGCAGGGCGGCGACCAGCAGCAGCGTGGAGTGCTTGTAGCCGAACGCCTTCTGGATGGAGCCGACCACCGGTGAGTGGTCGAGGTCGTAGTGGAAGTGCCTGAAGACCGGACGGAAGACGTCCAGGTTCTCGTTGAACAGCCGGCGCACCGCGTCCTGGCTGTTGCTGAACTTCCACACCGCGACCGCGACCAGCACGATGAACACCCCGCGCACGGCCCGCTCGATCGAGAGGAAGCGCAGGATGAACAGATCGCGGAGCACCTTGCCGCGCGGCACCAGCGGGGCGTCCGCGGCCGGTCCCGAGCCGTGCGGCTCACCGAGCACGAAGTCACCGCAGCGCAGGCAGCGCCACACCTCCCCGAGCGCGGTCTCGGCGTGCAGCCGGATCCGCAGCCGGGGGTCGTCGGGCGCGTAGGTCACGTGCCCCTTGCGCGCGCAGGTCCGCCGATCCCAGTCGATCTTCATTCCCCCGTGCCTCCACTTACACGTACTGACTCGTCACACGTATCTGACGCCACGCACGAACGTGCCGTTCCGGTTGCTTCGGAGCGGCACGTTAGTCGATGGAGGCGGGAATCGGTCAGCCTGCCGAGCTGTGCGCCAGTTCCTTCTCCTCGGTCTTCACCTCCGGCGCGGCGGCTTCACGGCGTGGCAGCAGGACGGACACGAGGACCGTGCCGATGCCGAGGATCACCGCGCCGACCATGCTGGTGTGTGCGACGGCGGAGGAGAAGGAGGAGCCGACCGCGTCGGCCATCTGCCGGGCGCCCGCGGCGAGTTCGGTGGCCTGCTGCTTGAGCTGTGCGGCCTGCTGCGGGTCCTTGGCGTGGGCCGCCTGTGCGGCCAGTGCGTGCGCCTTGTCGCCGATGCCCTGCGCCACCGCGTACCCGGCGCCGACCGAGTCCTGCGCGGTGTCCAGGGCGCTCGCCGGGAGCTTGCTGCCCGCGGTGGCGTCCCTGAGGTGGTTGCCGTACGACGTGGCGAGCAGCGAGCCGAGGATCGCGATGCCGAGGGAACCGCCGAGCTCCAGCGAGGTGTCGTTGACCGCGCCGCCGACGCCGAGCTCGGACTCGGGGAAGGCGCCCATGATCGCGTCGGTGCAGGGCGAGAGGGCGAGGCCGATGGCGAGGCCGAGGATGATCAGGGGGGCCAGGAAGTCGGTGTACGTCGAGGCCGCGTCGACCCGGGTCAGCAGCGCCAGGGCCGTCGTACCGCCGACCATGCCCGCCGCGACGGTCCACTTCATGCCGACGCGCGGGGTGAGCCAGCCGGTCAGCGCCGAGCCGACGAAGACCGCGCCGGCCAGCGGCAGCATGCGTACGCCGGTCTCCAGGGCGTCGTAGCCGAGGACGAACTGCAGATGCTGGGTGAGGTAGTAGAAGGCGCCGAAGACGGCGAGGAAGAACAGGGCGACGGCCAGGTTGGAGCCGGCGAAGCGGCGGGCGGTGAAGCGGCGCACGTCGAGGATCGGGCGGGGGTGGCGCAGCTCCCAGGCGACGAAGGCGACCAGGCCGAGGCCCGCGACCACCGCCGCCGTGACGGCCTTGACGCCCCAGCCGAAGTGCGGGCCCTCGATGATCATGTAGACCAGCGAGCCGGTCCAGATCACCGACAGCAGTCCGCCGACGTAGTCGATGCGGTCGTGGTGACCGGCCTTGGAGGGCGGGACCAGGACGAAGGCGGCGACGAGAGCCACGGCCGCGATGGGCACGTTGATCAGGAAGGTCGAGGACCAGCCGTGGTCGCGCAGCAGGGCCCCGGCGACGACCGGTCCGGCGGCGATGGCGAGGCCGGCGGTGGCGGTCCACAGGGTGATCGCCTTGGCCCGCTCGGCGCGCGGGAAGGTCGCGGCGAGCAGGGAGAGCGTGGCGGGCATGATCAGCGCCGCGCCGACGCCCATCACGGCACGGGCCGCGATGACGGTCGCCGCGCTGTCGGCGAGGTACCCGAAGACCGCACCGCCGCCGAAGACGACGAGGCCGAGGACGAGCGCGCCGCGCCGGCTGTACTTGTCGCCGATGGCGCCGAGCAGCAGCATCAGCGCCGCGTAGGGGACGGTGTAGCCGTCGATCACCCACTGCAGGTCGGCGCTGGTCAGCCCGAGGTCCTTGGTCATGTCGGGCGCGGCGACCGTGAGGGCGGTGTTCGCCATCACGATGATCAGCAGGCTCAGGCAGAGCACAAGCAGCGCCCACCAGCGCCGGGCGTAGGGGCGCTCCATCTTCTCGACCGGTTCGGTCATGACGAGTCGCATGGCAGGGGTCGCCTTCCTCAGGTGTGCGACGAGTACGTGGTGCAGGGCATGGATTTGCACAGTGGCGTGCAATTGCACAACCATGTGCAATGTACGTGGTTGCACAGCACTGTGCAAGTCGATGCGGAGGCAGAGGGAAGGCGGAGGGCAGAGGGAAGGCGGAGGGAAGGCAGAATGGCGGCCATGACCACGGGTAACACCAGCCGCGCCGACGCCAACCGGCGCCGCATCCTCGACGTCGCCCTCGCCGAACTGCTGCGCGATCCCGACGCCTCCATGGACCAGATCGCGCGCGCCGCGGGCGTCGTACGACGGACGGTGTACGGCCATTTCCCCAGCCGTGAAACGCTGATCAGCACCCTCGTCGACGGGGCCGTGGCGGCGCTGGCGGACGCGGACGCCCACGCCCGTGACGGGGTGACGGACCCGGCGGAGGCGGTGGCCCGCTCGGTGCTCGCCATCGGGGAGATCGCCGACCGCTACCGGCTGCTGATCGCCCTGGCCCAGCGCACGGTCACCGTCCAGGGCATCCGCGAGCGCCTCGCCCCGCTGCGCGAGGGCAAGGTCCAACTGCTCCAGCAGGGCCTGGATCAGGGCGTGTTCCGCTCACCCCTGCCGGCGCCGGCGCTGGCGTACGTGCACGAGCAGGTGATCATGGCGGTGATGGAGGCGGTGAACGACGGCCTCCTGGAAGCACGGGAGGCGGGCCGCTCGGCCACGGTCACGGTGCTGACCGCGGCGGGCGTACCCGCCTCGACGGCCACCGAGCTGGTGGCCAGGGTGAGTGAAGCGAAATGACAGCAGCCGGGCGGCTGAGGTACGGGGGGAGCCCCAGCCGCCCGGCGGTGGTTCCCGGATGCCCGGCCCGGGTTCAGGCGGGGCCGGACATCCGGAGTTTCCTTCGGGTGATCGGGATCAGGCCTTGGCCAGCTCCCCTTCCCTCGGCTCAGGAACATCGGCCACGGAGCCCCGGCCCTCGTCCATCAGCGTGGTCTCGTCGAACGGCAGCTCACCCGCGAGAACCTGCCGCACTCGCTCCTTGTCGATCTCCTTCGTCCACGTGCCCACCAGCACCGTGGCGACCGCGTTGCCCGCGAAGTTCGTCAGCGCACGGGCCTCGCTCATGAACCGGTCGATGCCGACGATCAGCCCGACCCCGTCGACCAGCGCGGGCTTGTGCGACTGCAGACCGCCGGCCAGCGTGGCGAGACCGGCGCCGCTGACGCCCGCCGCGCCCTTGGACGCCAGCAGCAGGAAGAGCAGCAGCGGGATCTGCTCGCCGATGGACATCGGCGTACCCAGGGCGTCCGCGATGTACAGCGAGGCCATGGTCATGTAGATCATCGTGCCGTCGAGGTTGAAGGAGTAACCGGTCGGCACCGTGATACCGACGACCGGCTTGCTGACGCCCAGGTGCTCCATCTTCGCGATCAGCCGCGGCAGCGCGGACTCGGAGGAGGAGGTGGACAGGATCAGCAGGAACTCCCGCCCCAGGTACTTGAAGAGGGTGAAGACGTTCAGACCCGCGACGACCCGGAGGATCGCGCCGAGCACCACGAAGACGAACAGCACACAGGTGACGTAGAAACCGAGCATCAGCACGGCGAGGCTCTTCAGCGCGTCCAGCCCGGCGGAACCGGTGACGGCCGCGATCGCGCCGAAGGCGCCGATCGGCGCGGCCCACATGACCATGGACAGGATGCGGAAGACGAGCCGCTGGATGTGCTCGATGCCGCGCAGCACCGGCTGCCCGACCGAACCCATGGCCTGCAGCGCGAACCCGGCGAGCAGGGCCACCAGCAGCGTCTGGAGGACCTGGCCCTCGGTGAAGGCGGAGACGAACGTGGTCGGGATGATCGACAGCACGAAGTCGACGGGCGGCAGCGCGTCCGGGGACACCTGGGCGTGCCCGGTCTGC
Source organism: Streptomyces sp. NPDC030820 (assembly GCF_055572075.1). Classification (NCBI taxonomy): domain Bacteria; kingdom Bacillati; phylum Actinomycetota; class Actinomycetes; order Kitasatosporales; family Streptomycetaceae; genus Streptomyces; species Streptomyces sp. NPDC030820. The sequence continues at coordinate 101,770 of NZ_JBVIEB010000023.1, read as the reverse complement.
TTGATCGCGTTCGTCAGGTGCAGCCCGTCACCGGGGTGCAGCACATTGCCGACGACGAGCCCGATGGTGAGCGCGACGAGCGACATCACGAGGAAGTAGCCGAGGGCGATACCGCCGACGGCGCCGACCTTGGTGGCCTTCCGTACGGACCCGATCCCGAGCACGATGGTGCAGAAGATGATCGGCGAGATCATCATCTTGATCAGGTTCACGAAACCGGTACCGAGCGGTTTCAGCTGGACCGCGGCGTCGGGCCAGATGAGGCCCACGGCGATACCGAGCGCGACCGCCACGATGACGGCGATGTACAGATAGTGGGTCCGGTCCCGCTTCACGCGGGGTGCGGCAGGTGCCGTATCGGGGGTTATGGCGGCCACGACTGCCCTCCTTGACGTCTTCGTCGGTGAACAACCGGCGTGCGGCTCACGTCCGGGCGTTGCTTGGGGAATGCCGTGACTATCTCCCGGCCTGTGAGGGCGGTCACCCTTCCGTTCATTTAGTTCACGCTTAACCGGAGAGGCACACTGCTGACATGCGCTTCCCGTCCCTCCCCCGTCCTCGCAGCCTCGCGGGCCAGCTGTTCGCCATGCAGGCCGTGCTGATAGCGGTGGTCGTGGCCGGGTACGCGCTGTTCACCTACGTCAGCGACCAGCGGCAGGCCGAGGACGCGGCGGTGCGCCAGGTCACCGCGGTGGCCCGCTCGATCGCGGACGCCCCCTCGGTCCGCTCGGCGATCCACACCTCCCGCCCCACGGCGGAACTGGAGCCGTACGCGCTGATGGTCATGCGGGACGCGGACGTCGACTTCGTCACGATCATGAACCCGGCGGGCATCCGCTGGACCCACCCCGACCGGAAACAGATCGGCAAACGCTTCCTCGGCCGTATCGGCCCCGCCCTGCACGGCCACACCTTCACCGAGACCTACACCGGCACCCTCGGCCCCTCCGTCCGCGCGGTCACCCCGGTCGAGGAGAACGGCCGCGTCATCGGCCTGGTCAGCGCCGGCATCAAGGTCGAGGCGATCAGCGCCCGGGTCCAGGGCCAGGTCACGGCCCTGCTCGGCGTCGCGGGTGCCACCCTGCTGCTGGGCGCGGTCGGCACCTACGTGATCAACGCACGCCTTCGCCGTCACACCCACGGCATGAACGCCACCGAACTGAGCCGGATGCACGACTACCACCAGGCGGCGCTGCACGCCGTCCGCGAGGGCCTGCTGATGCTGGACGGGCAGTACAGGGTGGCGCTGATCAACGACGGCGGACGGGAGCTGCTGGGCCTGGGGGCTCCGGACACGGAGCTGATCGGCAGCTCGGTGGCCGACCTGGGCCTGCCGGCCCCGCTGACCGGCGCGCTGCTGTCCTCCGAGCCCCGGGTGGACGAGGTGCATCTGACGGCGTCCCGGGTCCTGGTGGTGAACACCTCCCCGGTGTCGGGCGGAGAGCGCCGGGGAACGGTGGTCACTCTGCGCGACGTGACGGAACTCCAGTCCCTGATGGGCGAGTTGGACTCGGAGCGGGGCTTCACCCAGGCGCTGCGCTCGCAGGCGCACGAGGCCGCCAACCGCCTGCACACGGTGGTGTCGCTGATCGAGCTGGGCCGGGCCGAGGAGGCGGTGGACTTCGCCACGGCGGAACTGGAGCTGGCCCAGGCGCTGACCGACCAGGTGGTCGCGGCGGTCGGCGAACCGGTGCTCGCCGCGCTGCTGCTCGGCAAGACGGCCCAGGCCAACGAGCGAGGCGTGGAACTGGTGGTGTCCGAGGACAGCCGCCTGGACGACGGCCTGCTCCCGGCCGACCTGTCCGCCCGCGACCTCGTGACCATCCTCGGCAACCTGATCGACAACGCGGTGGACGCGGCGCAGGGCAGCGTCCGGGCGCGGGTGACGGTGACGGCGTACGCCTCCGACACCGAGGTGGTCCTCAGGGTGTCCGACACGGGCCCCGGGGTCGACCCGGACCATGCCGACCTGGTATTCCAGCGGGGGTTCTCGACGAAGCCGGCCGGGCCCGGCGGACGGGGCCTCGGGCTGGCCCTGGTCCGGCAGGCGGTGACCCGCCACGAGGGCACGTTGACGGTGGCGGAGTCCGACGAGGATGGCGAGGGCGGAGCGGTGTTCGAGGTCCGGTTGCCACTGCGCACCCCTACGGGTGGCAGCAGATGACGAACGAGCAGCAGCCCATCCGCGTCCTGGTCGTCGAGGACGACCCGGTGGCCGCCGACGCGCACGTCATGTACGTCGGCCGGGTGCCGGGATTCCTCGCGGTCGGCAAGGCGCACACGGGCGCGGAGGCGCGGCGTTTCCTGGACCGCACGCCCGTGGACCTGCTCCTCCTGGACCTGCATCTGCCGGATGTGCACGGCCTGCAGCTGGCCCGCTCCCTGCGCGCGGCCGGCCATCACGCGGACGTCATAGCGGTCACGTCGGCCCGGGACCTGGCGGTGGTGCGCGAGGGCGTCTCGCTGGGCGTCGTCCAGTACGTCCTGAAGCCCTTCACCTTCGCCACGCTCCGGGACCGCCTGGTCCGCTACGCCGAGTTCCGTGCGGCGGTGGGCGAGGCGAGCGGCCAGGACGAGGTCGACCGCGCACTGGCGGCCCTGCGGGCCCCGTCGCCCGCCGCCCTGCCGAAGGGCCTGAGCGGGCCGACGCTGGAGCGGGTGACGGGAGCACTGCGCGAAGCCCCCGAGGGGCTGACCGCAGCCGCGCTGGCCGAGACGGTCGGCATCTCCCGGATCACCGCGCGACGGTACCTGGAGCACCTGGTGGAGGCGGGGCGGGCGGGCCGGAGTCCGTTGTACGGGCAGGTGGGGAGGCCTGAGTTGGTTTATCGGTGGGTGGTGCAGGGGCGGTGAGGGCGGCCGCGCGGGCGCGGGCTGCGGCGGCCTGGACGTGGGCGCCGGCCGGGACTGCAGGAGACGGCCTGGAAGTCGTGCCGATGCCGCCGAGCCCGGACACTGCGGTGACGAGGACGGCCTGCCCGGCGCCGGATCCGGCGGGATCCAGTGCGGCGCTCAGTCGCCTCAACTCCTCGTCACGACCGGTGAATCCGGCCACCCGGGGTGGCAGGGCGTCCAGGGCGGTGGGCGCCGGCGCCTGTTGCTTGTACTCCGCCTTGCCGATGACGGGCCCGCGGAAGTCCCCGCCCCGGAATTCGACGTGATCGCTCACCCGGCCGTACTCCCCACCCCGAACGGTCGCCTACACCCGCGCCAACGCCCCAGCCGAGCCGCCCAAGCCCGCACTGCCGCCGAGAACTTGGAATAGGGCCTCGCCGCCGGGGGCGGTCAAGGGGTGAGCCGGAAGGGTGTTCCGTCCGTTACATACCGAACATACCGAACGGCCGGAACTGTACGTTCGGACAATCCGTGATCCTGGCTGAACAGACCGTAGCCATCGCGTCACAGCGGCCCTAGCTTGTGCGAGGTGCGCCAACCCTCAGCTCCCCCCTTCAACGCCCCGGCGGCCCGCCGGCTGCGCGCCGCGCTCGGCATGGGCCCCGAGCACGTCGCCTACGGCTTGCGGGCCTCGTACGGGCTGCCGTACGTCACACCCGATCTGGTGATCGCGTGGGAACGCGGCGCCGCCGCCCCCAGCCACCCGGAACTCACCGCGCTGGCCGGCGTGCTGTGGTGTTCCCCGGGCGAACTCCTCGGCCGGCCGCAGACCCTGCGCGAGCACCGCATCGCCCGCGCGGTCGCGCCCGAGGACGTCGCCCGTGCGGTGGACATGGACCTGCGCACCTATGTGCGCATGGAGGAGAGCGGGCAGTGGCGCGGCAACGAGCGCCAGTCGGCCGCGCTCGCCAGGGTGCTGGATCTCGCCCTGCCCGACTTCGTCGCCGTCACCGGCCGCGAGGCGAAGCTCGCCGACCTGCTGCAGAGCGCGGTGACCACGCGCTGGCAGGCCTATGTGCGTCCGGTGCGCAAGCTGGCACCCGTGGAGGCGGACGTCCTCGAAGGGGTGCTGGAGGAGCTCCACCAGGACTATCAGGGGCACATGGCCGCCACCCTCAGCTGGGGCGGCGGCAGCAGAAGCGCCAGCGAGTCCGGCCGGGACTTCCTCGACCGGATCGTGGAGAACTTCTGGGCGGCGGTGGAGAAGCGGACCGCTTAGAAGACCGACTCCGCCTCGTCCATGCGGTCCTTGGGCACCGTCTTCAGCTCGGTGACCGCCTCCGCGAGCGGCACCATCACGATGTCGGTGCCGCGCAGCGCGGTCATCCTGCCGAACTCGCCGCGGTGCGCGGCCTCGACGGCGTGCCAGCCGAAGCGGGTGGCGAGGACACGGTCGTAGGCGGTGGGGACGCCGCCGCGCTGCACGTGGCCGAGGATGACCGGCTTGGCCTCCTTGCCGAGGCGCCGCTCCAGCTCGTACGCCAGCGCGGTGCCGATGCCCTGGAAGCGCTCGTGGCCGTACTGGTCGATCTCGCCCTTGCCGTAGTCCATGGTGCCCTCGGCGGGGTGGGCGCCCTCGGCGACGCAGATGACGGCGAACTTCTTGCCGCGGTCGAAGCGCTCCTCGACCATCTTGACCAGGTCGGCGGGGTCGAAGGGGCGCTCGGGCAGGCAGATGCCGTGGGCGCCGGCGGCCATGCCGGACTCCAGGGCGATCCAGCCCGCGTGCCGGCCCATGACCTCGACGACCATCACGCGCTGGTGGGACTCGGCCGTGGTCTTCAGGCGGTCCATCGCCTCCGTCGCGACGCCGACGGCCGTGTCGAAGCCGAAGGTGCGGTCGGTGGAGGAGATGTCGTTGTCGATGGTCTTGGGGACGCCGACGACCGGGAGGCCCGCGTCGGAGAGCATGCGGGCCGCGGTCAGCGTGCCCTCGCCGCCGATCGGGATCAGCGCGTCGATGCCGAACTCCTCGACCATGTCGGCGGCGCCTTCGCAGGCCTCGCGCAGCCGGTCGCGCTCCAGCCGGGAGGAGCCGAGGATGGTGCCGCCGCGGGCCAGGATGCCGCCGACCGCGTCCAGGTCGAGGGTGCGGTAGTGCCGGTCGAGCAGACCCCGGTAGCCGTCCTCGAAGCCGATGACCTCGTCGCCGTACTGCGCAACCGCCCGGTGCACGACCGACCGGATCACGGCGTTCAGGCCGGGGCAGTCGCCGCCTGCGGTGAGAACTCCGATGCGCATCGTGCTGTGTCTCCTGCTCGCTGTCGTTACCGGTGAGCCGGTGTCGATTGTTTCACGTCCGCCGGGGCGGTGAGGCACTTGACGGGCGCCTTATCCGGTAGCAGGGGTATTGTCAAGAGGGTTCTGCTCACCTTGGTGGGCGATTTTTATGCCGAAGACGCGACATCCAAGACATCCAAGACATCCAAGCAAGACATACAAGTCACACGAACAGAGGAACGGAGTAGACGCGTGACGCGCAGCGTGTACGTGACCGGGATCGACCGCGGTGACGGCCGCCAGGTCGTGGAGCTGGGGGTCATGGAGCTCCTGACCCGGCAGGTCGACCGGGTGGGCGTGTTCCGTCCGCTCGTGCACGGCGGCCCCGACCGGCTGTTCGAGCTGCTGCGGGCGCGGTACCGCCTCTCCCAGGACCCGGCGACCGTCTACGGCATGGACTACCACGAGGCGTCCGCGCTCCAGGCCGAGCAGGGCACCGACGAGCTGGTCTCCGTGCTGGTCGACCGCTTCCACCTGGTGGCGCGTGACTACGACGTCGTCCTCGTCCTCGGCACCGACTTCGCCGACACCCAGCTGCCGGACGAGCTGTCCCTGAACGCCCGCCTCGCCAACGAGTTCGGTGCCTCCGTGATCCCGGTGGTCGGCGGCCGCGGGCAGACCACCGAGTCGGTGCTCGCCGAGACCCGCAACGCCTACCGCGCCTACGACGGCCTGGGCTGCGACGTGCTGGCGATGGTCACCAACCGGGTGGCCCGCGAGGACCGTGACGAGATCGCCGAGCGGCTGGCGGACCGGCTGCCGGTGCCCTGCTACGTCGTCCCCGACGAGCCCGCGCTGTCCGCGCCGACCGTCGCCCAGATCGCCCAGGCCCTCGACGCCAAGGTGCTGCTGGGCGACGACTCCGGGCTCGCCCGGGACGCCCTCGGCTTCGTCTTCGGCGGTGCGATGCTGCCGAACCTGCTCGGCGCACTGACCCCGGGCTGCCTGGTCGTGACCCCGGGCGACCGCGCCGACCTGGTCGTCGGCTCGCTGGCCGCGCACAGCGCCGGTACCCCGCCGATAGCCGGCGTGCTGCTGACCCTGAACGAGGTGCCGAGCGAGGAGATCCTCACCCTCGCCGCCCGCCTCGCCCCGGGCACCCCGGTGCTCTCCGTGACGGGCAACAGCTTCCCCACCGCCGAGCGGCTGTTCTCCCTGGAGGGCAAGCTGAACGCGGCCACCCCGCGCAAGGCGGAGCGGGCGCTCGGCCTGTTCGAGCGGTACGCCGACACCGCCGGCCTGGCCGCGCGCGTGAGCGCCCCCAGCACCGACCGGGTCACCCCGATGATGTTCGAGCACAAGCTGCTGGAGCAGGCCCGCGCCGACAAGCGCCGGGTCGTCCTTCCCGAGGGCACCGAGGAACGGGTGCTGCACGCGGCCGAGGTGCTGCTGCGCCGGGGCGTGTGCGACCTGACCCTGCTCGGCCCGGTCGACCAGATCCGCAAGAAGGCCGCCGACCTCGGCATCGACCTCGGCGACACCCAGCTGATCGACCCGGCCACCTCCGAACTGCGCGACTCCTTCGCCGAGAAGTACGCCCAGCTCCGGGCCCACAGGGGCGTCACCGTCGAGCTGGCCTACGACGTGGTCTCGGACGTCAACTACTTCGGCACTCTGATGGTCCAGGAGGGCCTGGCCGACGGCATGGTCTCCGGGTCCGTGCACTCCACGGCGGCCACCATCCGGCCCGCCTTCGAGATCATCAAGACCAGGCCGGAGTCGTCGATCGTCTCGTCCGTCTTCTTCATGTGCCTGGCCGACAAGGTGCTGGTCTACGGCGACTGCGCGGTCAACCCGGACCCGAACGCCGAGCAGCTCGCGGACATCGCCATCCAGTCGGCCTCCACGGCCGCGCAGTTCGGCGTGGAGCCGAGGATCGCGATGCTGTCGTACTCCACGGGTACGTCCGGCTTCGGCGCCGATGTCGAGAAGGTGCGCGAGGCCACCGAGCTGGCCCGCTCGCGCCGGCCCGACCTGAAGATCGAGGGGCCGATCCAGTACGACGCGGCCGTCGAGCCGTCCATCGCCGCGACCAAGCTGCCGGACTCGGATGTCGCCGGGCAGGCCAGCGTGCTGATCTTCCCCGACCTCAACACCGGCAACAACACCTACAAGGCCGTGCAGCGCTCGGCCGGCGCGATCGCCGTCGGACCGGTTCTGCAGGGGCTGCGCAAGCCGGTCAACGACCTGTCCCGGGGTGCGCTCGTCCAGGACATCGTCTCCACCGTCGCCATCACGGCGATCCAGGCCCAGACGCCCGCCAACTGAGTACAGAGAGCATCAGAATCACCGTGGCAGAAAATCTCGCGGCGAGCCGCGTCCTCGTCCTCAACTCCGGTTCATCGTCGGTGAAGTACCAGCTCCTCGACATGCGCGACGCCGGCCGGCTGGCCGTCGGGCTGGTGGAGCGCATCGGCGAGCAGACCTCCCGGCTCAAACACACCAGCCTCACCTCCGGCGAGAGCCGCGAGTACACCGGGCCGATCGCCGACCACGACGCGGCCCTCAAGGCGGTCGCCGAGGAGCTGACCCGGGACGGCCTGGGCCTGGACTCGCCGGAACTGGCCGCGATCGGGCACCGGGTGGTGCACGGCGGCATGTTCTTCACCGAGCCGACCGTCATCGACGACGAGGTGCTCGCCGAGATCGAGCGGCTGATCCCGGTCGCCCCGCTGCACAACCCGGCCAACCTGACCGGCATCCGCACCGCCCAGGCGCTGCGCCCCGACCTGCCCCAGGTCGCCGTGTTCGACACCGCGTTCCACACGACGATGCCGGAGTCGGCGGCGCGCTACGCGATCGACCCGAAGATCGCCGACCGGCACCGCATCCGCCGCTACGGCTTCCACGGCACCTCGCACGCCTACGTCTCCCGTCAGACCGCGCGGCTGCTGGGCAAGGACCCGTCCGAGGCCAACGTCATCGTGCTGCACCTGGGCAACGGCGCCTCGGCGTCCGCCGTCGAGAGGGGCCGGTGCGTGGACACCTCCATGGGGCTCACTCCTTTGGAGGGGCTGGTGATGGGTACGCGCTCCGGTGATGTGGATCCGGCCGTCATCTTCCATTTGGCCCGGGTTGGCGGAATGTCCATGGACGAGATCGACACTCTACTCAACAAGAGGAGCGGTCTGTTCGGTCTGTGCGGGGACAACGACATGCGGGAGATCCGCCGCCGGATCGACGAGGGTGACGAAGCGGCCGCTCTCGCGTTCGACATTTACATTCACCGGCTCAAGAAGTACATCGGCGCCTATTACGCCGTGCTCGGGACGGTGGACGCGGTCGCGTTCACGGCCGGGGTCGGTGAGAACGCGGCGCCGGTGCGGGAGGCGGCGATCGCGGGCCTGGAGGGCCTTGGCCTGGCGGTCGACCCGGAGCTGAACGCGGTGCGCTCCGGCGAGGCCCGGCTGATCTCGCCGGAGTCGGCCCGGGTGGCGGTGGCCGTGGTTCCGACGGATGAAGAACTGGAGATCGCGACGCAGACCTACGCACTGGTCGGAAAGAACAACTGAATAGCAGCACCTGAGCGGTGCGGCACTCATTTGTATCTTCCGCCAGACGGAATATTCCGTAGCGAAACAAACCGATAGGATCGCCCCATGCGCCGTTCGAAAATCGTCTGTACTCTCGGCCCCGCGGTCGACTCCCACGAGATGCTCGTCGCCATGATCGAGGCGGGCATGAATGTGGCCCGGTTCAACTTCAGCCACGGCTCCCACGCCGAGCACCAGGCGCGGTACGACCGCGTCCGGGCCGCGTCCAAGGAGACCGGCCGGCCCATCGGTGTCCTCGCCGACCTGCAGGGCCCGAAGATCCGCCTGGAGACCTTCGCCGAGGGTCCGGTCGAGCTGGAACGCGGTGACGAGTTCGTCATCACGACCGAGGACGTTCCGGGCGACAAGAGCATTTGCGGTACGACGTACAAGGGGCTGCCGGGCGACGTCTCGCGCGGCGACCAGATCCTGATCAACGACGGCAACGTCGAGCTGAAGGTCCTGGACGTCGAGGGCGCCCGGGTGAAGACGATCGTCATCGAGGGCGGTGTCGTCTCCGACCACAAGGGCATCAACCTGCCCGGCGCGGCCGTCAACGTGCCCGCGCTGAGCGAGAAGGACGTCGAGGACCTGCGCTTCGCCCTCCGCATGGGCTGCGACCTGGTCGCGCTGTCCTTCGTCCGGGACGCCAAGGACGTGCACGACGTGCACCGCGTCATGGACGAGGAGGGCCGCCGGGTCCCGGTCATCGCCAAGGTGGAGAAGCCGCAGGCGGTGGAGAACATGGAGGACGTCGTGATGGCGTTCGACGGTGTGATGGTCGCCCGCGGTGACCTCGCCGTCGAGTACCCGCTCGAGAAGGTCCCCATGGTGCAGAAGCGCCTGATCGAGCTGTGCCGGCGCAACGCCAAGCCGGTGATCGTGGCGACCCAGATGATGGAGTCGATGATCACCAACTCCCGTCCGACCCGCGCCGAGGCCTCCGACGTGGCCAACGCGATCCTGGACGGCGCCGACGCGGTCATGCTGTCGGCCGAGTCCAGCGTGGGCGCCTACCCCGTCGAGACGGTCAAGACCATGTCGAAGATCGTCCAGGCGGCCGAGCAGGAGCTGCTCTCCAAGGGCCTGCAGCCGCTGGTGCCGGGCAAGAAGCCGCGCACCCAGGGCGGTTCCGTGGCCCGCGCGGCCTGCGAGATCGCCGACTTCCTCGGCGGCCGGGGCCTGGTCGCCTTCACCCAGTCCGGTGACACCGCGCGCCGGCTCTGCCGCTACCGCGCGACCCAGCCGATCATCGCCTTCACCACGGACGAGGGCACCCGCAACCAGCTCACCCTGAGCTGGGGTGTGGAGCCGCACGTGGTGCCGTTCGTGAACACCACGGACGAGATGGTCGACCTGGTGGACCAGGAGGTCGCGAGGCTGGGCCGCTTCGACGCGGGCGACACGGTCATCATCACCGCCGGCTCGCCCCCCGGCGTCCCCGGCACCACCAACATGCTGCGTGTCCACCACCTCGGCAGCAACCAGAACAACTGACAAGTCCTCCAAGGGTCTTGTACGGCGCTGAGGGCGCCCCCTGGACCAGGGGGCGCCCTCAGCTGTGTGCGGCTCCCGAACGGGCTTTGCAGGACCGGTCAGTCGGTCGTGTACACATGCATGCCGGGCACGTGCAGGTTGCCGCCGAACTGCGCCGCCTGCACCACGTGGACGTTGGTGAAGTAGATCAGCGGCAGGTTCAGCGGGGGCGGGCTGTCGGGCGTGAACGTCATCGGGATCAGACCGAACAGGTTGCCCGAGATGCTCTGGGTGTACATCGTGGTGGCGCCGCCCCGGATGGTGGACGTCGAGCCCTTGGCCGCCTGCACGTGGTAGGTCTTGCCGGAGAGCTTGTCGTTCACCGTCTGGTGCAGGTCGCCGATGTCCGTGCCGTCGGAGATGACGTACTTCAGCACCTTCTTGGTGGTGCCGGACGCCGTCTTCACCTCGACGATGCCCTGGTAGTCGGCGCCCTTGAGCAGCAGCGAGCTGGCGCTGAGGTACCAGGGGTCGTCCGCCACCGGCACCTTGTTGTCGACGCCGCTCTGGTCGGTCGTGGCCGCCGGGCAGTCCTGCGCCGAGGCGGAGGAGCTCGCCGACGGGCTCGGCGTGGCCGACGCGGCCGCGTCCTGGACCGTCTTGGTGGCGTCCTGGGCCGTCTTGGAGACCGTGTCGGTGGTCTTCTTCACCGTGTCGCCGGCCGTCTTGGTGGTCTTGGAGACGGTGTCGTTGACGGTGTCGGACAGGGTGGAACCGGACGACGACGAGTCCGTCTTCGACGAGGAGTCCGGGGACGCGCTCGCCGACGGGCTCGCGGACGGCGTCGAGCTCGCGGAGGGGGTGCCGGAGTCCGAACCGCCGCCGCCGAGGATGCCGCCGAGCGTGTCGCCGAGGGTGCCCAGCAGACCGCCGCTGCTCTGTGACGCGGACGGGGCGGGCGTGGCCGTGTCACCGCTGGACGACGACGAACCCGACGAGCCGGAGCCGGAGTCCGAGCCGGAGGTGGAGGAGCCGGAGGTCGCGGACGGCTTGGGCGTGGCCTTGTCGCCGGAACCTGAATCCGACGAAGAGGTCTTGCCCGAGTCACCGGACTGCGTGTCCTTCGAGTCCTGGGCATCCGCACTCGCCGAGGGCGACGGCGTGGTCGTGTCGGCGCTCTTCGACGCGGCCGGCGAGGGCGACGACGAGGCGTCCTTGGACGCGTCCAGCGCCTTCACGCAGTCCTTGTACTCGTCGGCCGTCAGGCTCTTGGACGTGGTCGACGGGGACGGGCTGCCGCCGTTGCCGGCCGCGAGGGCCAGCGAGGACGTGAAGCCCATGCCCATCAGCACCGCCGTCGGCATCGCCACGGTGGCGATCGCCTTGCCGGCCGGCATGTGGAACCTGGTGAACAGCGGCTTCCTGGGGGCCGCGTGTCGGGGCCCGGTTCTCGCGCGCGACCCATCCACATCGGTCGCGCGGGTCACCTCGTCAGCCGGCACTGTGCCTCCCGTTCGCCCCGTTGGCCGGGCTCGTTCCTGACAGGTCGTTCTCCCCCGACGCGTCCGTGTGCTGCTCCGGCAGCGGCGCGGCCTGCGGGGCACCGCCCTCGTCCGGGCCCGCCTCGGCCGGCGGCTGCGGCTGCGGCGGGGCGCCCGGCGCCCAGGCGACGGCCATCGCCCCTCCGATGAGGGCGAGCAGGAAGCCCATGATGAAGCCGCCGAAGTTGGAAACGGGCAGGGACACCAGCGCCAGCAGGATCGCGGCGACGCCCGCGAACGTCCGTACGTGCTTCTGGAACCAGAGGCTGATGCCCAGGACGATGAGCAGTACGCCGATGATCAGGGATCCCGCTCCCGCCGTCGTCGCCATCGCCAGCGTCAGATGCCCGACCTGGAGGTGGAAGTAGGGGAAGTAGATGATCGGAAGACCGCTGAGCAGGACGTACAGACCGGCCCAGAACGGACGCGTGCCCCGCCAGGCGCGGAACTGCAGCCTCCGGCGGGTGAACTGGCCGGGCGCGGCGGCAGGAGTCTCGGCGCTCATGGAAAACAGCTCCCTGGTGCGGCGTTGCTGTGGTGGTGATGTGTGCCGCGCGTGAAGACGCGGCCGGAGAGGGGACGGGCGGGGGCGCCATCGGCTCCCCCGCCCGTCAATGAGTGCTTAGTAGCACTCCGCGCCATCGGTCGACAGCGACATGTGCAGACCGCTCAGCTTGAAGGTGCCGGCGGTGGTCGCCCACGCCGTCTGCTTCACGCCGGTCAGCGTGGCCGAGTCGGCCTGCTGTGCGAAGCCGTACGGGTTGGCCTGCTCGCCCCCGCCCTTCATGCCCGGACCCTTGTCGGCGTCCTTGGCGGCAACACCGATGTCGATGTTGTTGAAGGTGGCGTCGGCGTTGAGGTCCGCGACGTCGATGTAGATCCGGTCGGCCTCGACCTTGTCGTGACCCGGGCCACCCGCCCGCAGGATCAGGCTGACCTTGCCGAAGATCGGCACGTCGGGCGTGACCACGGACTGGCACAGGTTGGTGATCTCGGCGTGGGTGAACGCCGAGACGGCCACCGGGTGGAGCGTCTTCTTACCGTTCAGCTCGTAGCCGTTGTCGAGGGCGCCGTACTGCTCGAAGCCCTTGCCCTCGAGCGAGTCGGCCGTCACCTTGAACGACTGACCCGACACACTGAACGACGCGGCGAGAGCGCCCTGCGCAAGGGCGACACCTATCGCGGCCGTCGCGGCGACGCTGGGCACCATGACCACAGCGAACCGCTTCCATCTGGTCCCGCCACGCACCTGGGACTCCATATTTCCTCCTTCTCGGACGTACATCTCCTGGCCCGGACTCGCCACCGGCCGGCGGCTCAACCAGGCAGGGATGGGAGAAGTGCTACGTCCTCGGGAAGGAGAGCGCCCGCGCTCGGTGGCGCGAACCGCGCCCGAATCACCGGCGATCACCCCCGAGCGACAACCACTGGTCGCGCCTGACACGCATCACGCACAACCTTGCTGGACAGGCTTCGCCGTTGGGCGAAGACCCCCCTGCCCTAGAGCCGGCGCCACTGCCGCCGGCTCTGCTCGGTGGGGACCCAGATTCTCCCGTGACCCGACCGGCTGCCGGGGGAAGGGAATGGACCGAGCGTGGCCGATCGTGGTGCATTCTCGCGCCGGGCACAAGGGGGTTCGTTACTGGCTAGTAACGGCCGGATAACCGGAGGACGACCGACCGGTCTCGGAGTGCGACGCTGGGTGGCATCCAAGGGCAGAGCAAAGCCGTTGATCTCTGGATCAAACCAGACAGATCAACGGCTCTGACTTACTCCGAGTAACAGCTCGCGCGATTACCAAGCTTTGGTAAAGCAGAGTCGTCGTGACGACTCGTCGGCAAACCTTTCACCCCGGCATCACAAGCCGTGGCGTTTAGCGACTGGTCAGAACAGGGCCCGGGCGAGGGCCCGTCGTGCGCCCACCACGCGCGGGTCCTCGGGCCCCACGACCTCGAACAGTTCGAGCAGCCGGCGCCGCACGGTGTCCCGGTCGTCACCCACCGTACGCTGCACGGTCTCGATCAGCCGCCCGAAGGCGTCCTCGACATGCCCGCCCACCAGATCCAGATCGGCGGCGGCGATCTGCGCGTCGACGTCCTTCGGCTTCTCCGCGGCCTCCTGACGGACCTTCTGCGGGTCGAAGCCCTGCACCCGCTGCAGCAGCTCGGCCTGCGCGAGGCCCAGTTTGGCCTCGGGGTGGGCCGGGTCGTCGGCCAGCACGTTCTGGTACGCCTGGATGGCGCCGCCCAGGTCGCCCGCGTCCAGCGCGTCGGCGGCGGCGTTCAGCGCCGCGTCGTACGGCCCCGCCTGCTCCGGCGCGTCCGCCTGGCCCGGCTGCGCGTCCGGGTCGACGGTCAGGCCGGTGATGCCGAACCGCTGCTCGGCGACCTGCACCAGCTGGTCCAGGGTCTGCCGGATCTGCTGCTCGCCGGCCGCCCCCTGGAACAGCGGCAGCGCCTGTCCGGCCACGACGGCGAAGACGGCCGGGATGCCCTGCACCCCGAACTGCTGCATCAGCATCTGGTTGGCGTCGACGTCGATCTTGGCGAGGAGGATGCGCCCGCCGTACTCGACGGCCAGCCGCTCCAGGACCGGGCTCAGCTGCTTGCAGGGCTGACACCACTCGGCCCAGAAGTCGATGACGACGGGTACTTCGGCGGAGCGCTGGAGGACGTCCCTCTCGAAGCCCGCCTCATCGACGTCGATGACGAGATCGGCCGGGGCGACGGCACCCGTGCCGCCGTGCCGGGCGGCCTCGGCGCGCGTCTGCTCGGCCTTGGCCTTGGCCTCCTGGGCCGCCTTCACCGCGGCGAGGTCGACGACGCCGCTCATGGACATGTTCCGTGGCTGCATGCGTCTATCCTCCCCCGTCACCGCGCCGGAATGAAAAAGTGTCGTGCGCGGGCGCCGGGTCCCCACCCCACGCCCCCGTGGTCAACCGCTCGCGTGCGCCTCGTGTACGTCCGTCACGAGGCCTCACGCGCTTTCGCTACGACTCGTAGCGTAATGCCATGCGGACCCCGCGCGACACCACTCCCCGGTGATCTCCCTCACGACCGCACAGATCCCGCCGGTTATGGTCAGGGGATGCAGAGCCGCACTCCCGCCAGCCGTACCGGGCGCCCGCGCAGCGCCGCCGCGGACGCCGCGATCCTGGCCGCGACCCGGGAGGCGCTGGTGGAACTGGGCTGGTCCAAGCTCACCCTGGGGGATGTGGCGACCCGGGCCGGGGTTGCGAAGACGACGCTGTACCGCCGCTGGGCCGGCAAGCCCGAGCTGGTGTGCGACGCGGTGGCGGAACTCTTCGACGAGCTGGAGCTTCCCGACCGCGGCAGCCTGGCCGCCGACATCGAGGGCGTGGTCCTGCAGTTCGCGGCCATCCTGGCCCGTCCGGAGGCGAAGAGTGGCCTGATGGCGGTGGTCGCCGAGTCCACGCGCGACGAAGCCCTGCGCGAACGCATCCGCGCCTCCATCGTGGAACGCCAGATGCGCCTGGTCCTGCAGGGCCGCGCCCGCGCCCAGAGCCGCGGCGAACTCCCCCCGGAACCCGACCCGGAGGAGTCCGCCCGCACGGGCGACATGATCTTCGACATGGTCGCGGGCGCGGTGGTCCACCGCACCCTGGTGAGCGGCAAACCGGCGGACGAGGAGTGGGTGCGCGACTTCACGCGGGTACTGCTGCTGGGGCTGACCTCGTCCGCCTGAGCCCGCTCAGAAGCCCGCGGGCTCCGTGTACACACCCCACTCGTCGCGCAGCACCCCGCAGATCTCGCCCAGCGTCGCCTCGGCCCGCACCGCGTCCAGCATCGGCTCGATCATGTTGGACCCGTCCCGCGCCGCCCCCAGCATCGCGTCCAGCGCGGACCGCACCGCAGCCTCGTCGCGCGCCGCCTTCCGCTCGGAGAGCACCCGCACCTGCTCCCGCTCCACCTCGTGGCTGACCCGCAGGATCTCCAGATCTCCGGTCACGGACCCGGTGTGGACATTGACGCCGACGACCTTCTTGTCACCCTTCTCCAGCGCCTGCTGGTAGCGGAAGGCGGACTCGGCGATCTCGCCGGTGAACCAGCCGTCCTCGATCCCGCGCAGGATTCCGGAGGTGATCGGCCCGATCGGGTGCTGCCCGTCCGGGTGGGCCCGCTGGCCCCGCTCCTTGATCTGCTCGAAGATCTTCTCCGCGTCGGCCTCGATCCGGTCCGTCAGCTGCTCGACGTACCACGAACCGCCCAGCGGGTCGGCCACGCTCGCGACCCCGGTCTCCTCCATCAGCACCTGCTGGGTGCGCAGCGCGATCTCCGCGGCCTGCTCGCTGGGCAGCGCGAGGGTCTCGTCGAGCGCGTTGGTGTGCAGCGAGTTGGTCCCGCCGAGGACCGCCGCCAGCGCCTCCACGGCCGTACGGACGACGTTGTTGTACGGCTGCTGGGCCGTCAGCGACACACCGGCCGTCTGCGTGTGGAACCGCAGCCACTGCGCCTTCTCGCTCCTCGCGCCGTACACGTCCCGCATCCAGCGCGCCCAGATCCGGCGCGCGGCACGGAACTTGGCGATCTCCTCGAAGAAATCGACGTGCGCGTCGAAGAAGAAGGACAGGCCGGGCGCGAAGACGTCCACGTCCAGGCCGCGGCTGAGCCCCAGCTCGACGTACCCGAAGCCGTCCGCCAGCGTGTACGCCAGCTCCTGCGCGGCCGTCGCACCCGCCTCACGGATGTGGTAGCCGGACACGGACAGCGGCTTGTAGGCGGGAATACCGGCGGCGCAGTACTCCATGAGGTCGCCGATCAGGCGCAGATGCGGCTCGGGCTGGAAGAGCCACTCCTTCTGCGCGATGTACTCCTTGAAGATGTCGGTCTGGAGCGTGCCGTTGAGGACCGACGGGTCCACGCCCTGACGCTCGGCGGCGACCAGGTACATGCAGAAGACGGGCACGGCGGGCCCGCTGATGGTCATGGAGGTGGTGACGTCACCGAGCGGGATGTCCTTGAACAGGACCTCCATGTCGGCGGCCGAGTCGATGGCGACCCCGCAGTGCCCGACCTCGCCGAGCGAGCGGGGGTCGTCGGAGTCGCGCCCCATGAGCGTCGGCATGTCGAAGGCCACGGACAGACCGCCGCCGCCGGCGGCCAGGATCATCTTGTACCGCTCGTTGGTCTGCTCGGCGTTGCCGAACCCGGCGAACTGCCGGATCGTCCAGGTACGCCCGCGGTAGCCGGTCGGATGGAGCCCGCGCGTGAAGGGGTACTCCCCGGGCCAGCCGATCCGCTCGAATCCCTCGTACGTGTCGCCCGGTCGGGGCCCGTACACCGGCTCCACGGGATCGCCGGAGAGCGTGGTGAAGTCTGCGTCCCGCTTGCGGGCCGCGTCGTAGCGGGCCTGCCAGCGTCGGCGGCCCTCCTCGATGGCGTGAGCGTCCATACCATCGAATTTACTTGGACGTCCTAGTAAATGTCGATGGCTGACCGCCGTACGGGGTCCGTACGGCGGTGTGACGCCGGTCGCCCTTACGCCTTGGCGACGGCCGGGGCCTGGTCGGCGACCCTGGCCTCCAGCTCGCGGCTGATCCTGCGCTCGACGAAGAAGGCGGCCGTCGGGATCGTCCCCGCGAGCAGCACCCACAGCTGCTTGCCGATCGGCATCTTCGTCTTGGAGCCCAGGTCGAAGGCGACGACGAGGTAGACGACGTACAGCCAGCCGTGGGCGATGGCGACGACCTCGGTGACGGACGCGGCGCCGTCGATGTGGAGCCCGTACTTCGCGATCATGCTCAGGCACAGCAGGACCAGCAGGACACCGGTGGTGTAGGCCATGACGCGGTAGCGGGTCAGCACGCTTCGTTTCATGCGAACGAGCGTAACCACCCGTTCCGGGAGATCTTGCCCGGGGTCACTCGTCCTCGAAGTCGTGCGCCGCGATGCGCAGTGGGCGGAGCATCGCGAAGATCTCCGCGCACTCCTCCGCGTCGTACACGCCGAGCCCGAAGTCCATCGCCATCAGGTCGCGGGTGGCCGCGTCGACCACCTCGCGGCCCTTGTCGGTGATCACGGCGAGGGTGCCGCGGCCGTCGTTGGGGTTGGGCCGCTTGGCGACCAGCCCGGACTTCACCAGCCGGTCCACGGTGTTGGTCACGGAGGTGGGATGCACCATCAGTCGCTCGCCGATCTTGGACATGGGCAGCTCGCCGGCCTTGGAGAAGGTGAGCAGCACCAGCGCCTCGTACCGCGCGAACGTCAGTCCGTACGGCTTGACCACCGCGTCCACCTCGGCGAGCAGGATCTGCTGGGCCCGCATGATCGAGGTGATCGCGGCCATGGACGGCACGTTTCCCCAGCGCTGCTTCCAGAGCTCGTCGGCACGGGCGATGGGGTCGAAGGGGAGGCTGAGTGGCTTCGGCACGTCATCAGACCCTACCGGCCGGTCATATTCCGGGCAGCCCCGTCTCGGCTTTCGGTCGCTTCTCGGCTCTCCGAGCCCTTTCGGCGCAGGGCGTGGCCGCGGTACGGCAGCAGCGCTCGGCAGCCCGGACGACCCGCGCCCCGCAGGCGCCGCACCCGCCCCTCACGTGACCGGAACCGCCTCGAGCCGGCGCAGCACCCGAGGCGCACGCGCCCGGGTGACCGGCGCCCGCAGACACCGCCGGGCGGCAGGCGTCCCGGCCAGCGGCGCCTTGAAAACCGCCAGCGACCCGGCGACCACCAGCAGCAGCGGGCACAGATAGGCGACGGTGTCGGCGAAGGACCCGAAGAGCCGCAGCAGCGACTCCAGCCCGAGCCCGGTCAGACACACCGTGAGGACGACCGCACGGACCGCCAGCTCGCCGATCCAGTTGACCAGGGCCCGCTCGGGAGTGATCCCCCGCTCCAGCCACAGCCGGAGCCGGTCGAAGGACCACGCCGTCGCCCAGCCCGTCAGCGGCCGGAGCACCAGGCGGTCCGCGACCGCACCGAACGCGCCCCCGCGGGCGCGGTACTCGTACCCGGTGAGCAGGCGCACGCCCTGCGCGTCGGGCACGTAACGCCAGTAGGCGCTCGCCTCGGCGATCGGGGAGAGCGGGTGCGCGGAGGAGAAGCGCAGGGCGCACACGCGCGTGCCGTCGGGGCGGTCCCTCTCGCCGGCGGCGACACCGGTGCCGGGCACGGTGAGGAGCGGCAGCACGCGCCAGGTGCAGGTGAAGCGCCGGGGCTCGCCCGCCACGCCCGGCAAGGGGGCGATGGACTTGAAGCGGAGGTCCCAGCGCAGGCGCGTGGCAGGGTCCTGGGTGTGCGCCCACAGCTCGTCGAGGTCGGCGCGTATGTGTGTCTCTCGGTAGAGACCCATGGTGTTCCCCCAGGCCAGAGCGTGAAGTTGAGCGATCGCTCGAATGATCAGGAGGGGAACGTACACCTCCGCCGGCGACCGCTCAAAAGGGGGCCGACTACTGCGCCAGATGCCGTTCCACGGTCTCGATCTTGGAGGTGAGCCCGTCGGTCACGCCGGGGCGGATGTCGGCCTTGAGGACGAGCGACACGCGCGGGGCGCGCGCCTCCACGGCCGCGACGGCGCGCTTGACCACGTCCATGACCTCGTCCCACTCGCCCTCGATCGAGGTGAACATCGCGTCGGTGCGGTTGGGCAGGCCCGACTCACGCACCACGCGGACGGCGTCGGCGACGTACTCCCCCACGTCCTCGCCGACGCCCAGCGGCGTCACGGAGAAGGCGACGATCATGCGTTCACGATTCCTTCCTTGCGGGCGCGGGCCGCGATGACGGCGTCCTCGGCCTCGCGGCGCAGCGCGCGCTCGATGATGAAGCCGCCGCCGGGAATGATCGAGTACGCGAAGTAGAGGGCGGCCTTGCCCTTGGCCCACTTGGTGCGGTTCCAGGCGTCCGCCCAGAAGACCACGTAGAGAACGAAGAGCACACCGTGGATCGGGCCCAGGACCGGGGCCACGTCGAAACCGCTGTTCACCGTGTACTTGATGATCGTGCAGGCCGCGAGGACGATCCAGGAGACGCCCTCCGGCACGGAGATCAGTCGGAGGCGGCGGATGGCGGAGGCTGTCTTGAGG
This sequence comes from Streptomyces sp. NPDC030820, assembly GCF_055572075.1. NCBI lineage: Bacteria > Bacillati > Actinomycetota > Actinomycetes > Kitasatosporales > Streptomycetaceae > Streptomyces > Streptomyces sp. NPDC030820. The sequence goes on along the minus strand of NZ_JBVIEB010000023.1, from coordinate 82,001 downwards.
TCCACGGGTCACCTTCGGTGGGAGAGTCGCTGACGGCGCGAGCACGTCGTGATCCGATTTGTGAACGGAAGCACAAACGCCACGCCATTGTGGCAAACGACTGCCCTAGGGGTCCGCTCAGGGTCGGTGTCCACCCACGGGCCCTGTTCCGTCCACCCGCGGCGCCGCTACTTTCGCTCCGTGGCGATGTTCCGACTGCAAGGCAGCAAGGTGCTCGCCGTCGACATGACCGGGGACACCGTGAAGGCGAAGAACGGCTCGATGGTCGCGTACGACGGGCAGATGAGCTTCAAGAAGCTCACCGGTGGGGGCGAGGGGCTGCGCGGGATGGTGACCCGGCGGCTCACCGGCGAGCAGATGACGGTGATGGAGGTGAAGGGGCACGGCACGTGCTGGTTCGCGGACCGGGCGACCGAGATCAACCTCGTGAACCTCCAGGGCGACAAGCTGTACGTGGAGTCGAGCAACCTCCTCGTGACGGACGCGGGGCTGCGCACGGGCACGACGTTCACCGGGCTGCGCGGCGCCTCGCAGGGCAACGGCCTGTTCACCACGACCGTCGAGGGGCACGGGCAGGCGGCGATCATGTCCGACGGGCCGGCGGTCGTGCTCCGGGTCAGCCCGCAGTACCCGCTGATCGTCGACCCGGGTGCCTATGTCGCCCACCAGGGCAACGTCCGGCAGTCCTTCCAGTCCGGGGTGACGTTCCGCACGTTCTTCGGGGAGGGCGGCGGCGAGGCCTTCCAGATCCGCTTCGAGGGCGACGGACTGGTGTACGTGCAGCCGAGCGAACGGAACACGATCGCGGGGGATCTGTAGCCATGGCGTTCCGGGAGATCAACTCGAAGATGGTCGAGGCGACCGTGCTGCCCGGGCAGCGGCTGTTCAGTCAGCGCGGGGCGATGCTCGCCTACAAGGGGGACGTGTCCTTCACACCGAACATCCAGGGCGGCCAGGGCGGGCTGATGTCCATGATCGGGCGCCGGGTGACGGGCGAGGCGACCCCGCTGATGACCGTCGAGGGCAGCGGCACCGTCTTCTTCGGGCACGGCGGCCACCACGTCCACGTCATCAACCTCTCCGGCGACACCCTCTGCGTCGAGGCCGACCGCCTGCTGGCCTTCGAGGGCACGCTCCGGCAGGGCACGATGTTCATGGGCTCGCAGGGCGGGGTGATGGGCCTGGTCCGGGGCCAGGTCACCGGGCAGGGCCTGTTCACCACGACCCTCCAGGGCCAGGGCTCGGTCGCCGTGATGGCGCACGGCGGTGTCTTCGAGATACCGATCACCCCCCAGCGCCCGGTCCATGTCGACCCGCAGGCGTACGTCGCCCACCACGGCGAGGTCCGCAACAGACTGTCCACCGCGCTCGGCTGGCGCGACATGGTGGGCCGGGGCTCCGGCGAGGCCTTCCAGCTGGAGCTGAGCGGCAACGGCACGGTGTACGTCCAGGCGTCGGAGGAGAAGCTGTGAGCGCGTACGGAACTCCGGGCGCCGGGCCGGTGGTGTACGACCCGATGACCCTGCCCGCCGACGACAACGTGAACAAGTACACGTTCTGCGTCGAGCTCAAGAGCGGGCAGTGGTTCCTGCAGAAGGGGAAGATGATCGCCTACTACGGGGCGATCGAGTTCAACGGCATCGGGCACGGCCGACTCGACCGAATTGTCCGCACCTCGTTCCATTCGCCACTGCACGCGAGCGACTGGGTCGTGGCGGCGGGCTCGGGCAAGATGCTGCTCGCCGACCGGGCCTTCGACGTGAATTCCTACGACCTGGACGACGGGAACCTGACCATTCGCGCGGGCAACCTGCTCGCTTTTCAGCCAAGTCTCGCGCTCAAGCAATCGATCGTGCCGGGTTTTCTGACCCTTATCGGAACCGGAAAGTTTGTGGCCGCATCTAACGGTCCGGTGGTGTTCATGGAACCTCCGATCCGGGTCGACCCGCAGGCGCTCGTCGGGTGGGCCGACTGCCCGTCACCGTGCCATCACTACGACCATGGCTATCTGACGGGTGTACTGGGCGGTCTACGTGCGATGACGGGCCTCGGCGGGGTATCCGGGGAGGAGCACCAGTTCGAGTTCGTGGGCGCCGGGACGGTCCTGTTGCAGTCGACGGAGACCCTCATGGAGGAGACGGCGACGGGTGTCGTTCCGCCCGAACCGGGGGTGCCCGGAGGTGGCGGAGCGGCACCGGGCGGACACGGTCAGCAACCATCGGGGGCACCGCGCCTTCCCGGACAGCTGGGGGACCTCCAGCGCCGCTTCGGGCTGTGAGCGGTAGTCTGCGGAGGGTGACATCGAACGCGTGCGCACTGTCACACCCACCCGAAGTAGTTCGTCATTCAACTTCTTAGGTAGACTTCATTCATGGAGACCGAGACGGCCACGCGCTGGCTGACCGATGCGGAGCAGTGCGCCTGGCGCACCCACCTGGAGGTCAACAGGCTGTTGACGTACCAGCTGGAGAAGGATCTGCAGCCGTTCGGCCTGACTATGAACGACTACGAGATCCTCGTGAACCTGTCCGAGTCGGACGACGTAAGGATGCGGATGAGCGACCTCGCCTCCGCGACCCTGCAGTCCAAGAGCCGGCTGTCGCACCAGATCACGCGGATGGAGAACGCGAACCTGGTGCGCCGTGAGAACTGCGAGTCCGACCGGCGAGGGCTGTACGCCGTACTGACCGAGCACGGCATGGAGACGATGAGGAAGGTGGCGCCGCATCACGTCGCCTCTGTGCGGCGCCACTTCATCGATCTGCTGTCGCCGGAGGCGCTGACGGAACTGGACAAGGCACTGAAGCCGATCGCCGACCATTTGCGGGGACAGCGGGGGCGTCCCTGAGCCTCCTGGGGAACCGCGCCCCGTGAGGGGCGCGGGGCTGTATCGATGTGCGGCTCCGCCGCGATGGGGGTCCCCCCGCTCGAGCGAAGTCGAGAGTGGGGGAGCGATCAGCCCCCGGCGACCCGCACCCCGCGACGGCGATACGCAGCCACGGCGGGCAGCACGGCCACCGTGCCCGCCAGCGCGAAACACACCCCCAGCGGCACCCGTCCGATCAGCAGGCCCGTCACCATCGACCCTGCCGAACTCCCTGCGTTCACCCCGGTACTGACCCAGGCGCCCGCCTGGGTGCGAGCACCCTCGGGTGCCGTTTCCTCGGCCACGAGGTACGCCGTCGTAAGGGCGGGGGCGATGAACGCTCCGGCGAGTCCCATGACCCCGGCGAGGGTCCACAGGCCGGGCGCCAGGCCCGCCACCGCGATCACCAGGCCCAGAGCCACGGCGAACCCGCACAGCCGTACCCGGGCCGGCGCCCGCCACCGGACCGCCCCGTTGACCAGGCCGCCCACCGCACTGCCCGCCGAGACCGCACCCAGCACCCAGGGCACCACGGCGGTGCCGTACGAACGCTGCGCGGCGACGGCCATCGCCAGCAGGTCCAGCCCGCTGAGGGCCAGCCCGGCGCCCGTGGCCACGGCGACCGGCACCCGCAGGCCGGAGAGGGTGCCGCGCCTCTTCCCGGGGGCGGCACCACGGGGACCGGGCAGCACCGGGGAGGTGACGAAGACGCAGGTACCGCCCACGATCAGCAGCGCGCTGAGCAGGATCCCGGACGCCGGGGGCGCGAAGCCGAGCAGCGCGCCGACCAGCGCCGGGCCGGACACGTACAGCAGCTCCTCCGCGACCCCGTCCAGGCTGTAGGCGCGGGCCAGCATGCCCGGCTCGGGGGCGAGTCCCGCCCACAGCGCACGCATCGTCGGCCCCAGCGGAGGCGCGCACGCCCCCGCGAGGGCCGCCGCGACGGCGATGGCCGCCGACGGTGACCCGGGGCGCCAGGTCAGCACGGCCAGGACGCACAGCAGGGCGCCGTAGAGCACGGACATGGGCAGCAGGGCCCTGCGCGCCCCGTGCCGGTCGATCAAGGACGCTCGGAACGGGCTCAGGAAGACCGTCGCGGCGCCGAACAGGGAGAGCACGGCGCCGGAGACCGCGTAGGAGCCGGTGGCCCGGGTGACGGACAGCATCACCGCCAGGGAGACCGTGCCGTAGGACAGGCGGGCGATGAGGGCTGAGGCGAAGGTGCGGCGCGCATGCGGGAGGCGCAGCACGGCGGCGTACGAGGGCCGCACAGGGGCATGCGTGGACATGCTGATGTTCCTCTGGTGGAGGCGGAAGAGGGGACACCGAGGGACGCGAGGGCCGGTCGTTCATCGGCCTCGCGGTCCGGTGTGCGCTCTACGCCACGGTGAGGAACATGCGGATCAAGATATCCGCCCGGTACGGGAGTTGGCCAGGCTCAGCCCTGTGTCAGGCCCGCCACCAGCTCGTCCGCCGCCCGGTACGGGTCCAGCTCGCCCGCGACGATGCGCTCCGCGAGCGCGCTGAGACGGCGGTCGCCGTGGAGGTCGCCGATGCGTTCACGCAGGGCCGTCACCGCGATCGTCTCCACCTCGCGGGCGGCACGGGCCTTGCGGCGCTCGGCCAGCACCCCACGCTCCTCCATCCACGCGCGGTGCTTCTCCAGGGCCTCCACGACCTCTTCGACGCCCTCGGCGCGGGCCGCGACCGTCTTCACGATCGGCGGGCGCCAGTCGCCGGGGCCGCGGGACTCGCCGAGGCCCAGCATGTGGTTCAGTTCGCGGGCCGTGGCGTCGGCGCCGTCCCGGTCCGCCTTGTTGACGACGTACACGTCGCCGATCTCCAGGATGCCCGCCTTCGCCGCCTGGATGCCGTCGCCCATGCCGGGGGCCAGCAGGACCACGCTGGTGTCCGCCTGGGAGGCGATCTCGACCTCCGACTGGCCGACGCCGACCGTCTCCACCAGGATCACGTCACAGCCCGCCGCGTCCAGCACCCGGATCGCCTGCGGCGCCGCCCAGGCCAGGCCGCCCAGGTGGCCTCGGGTTGCCATGGAGCGGATGTAGACCCCCGGGTCCGACGCGTGCTCCGACATACGGACGCGGTCGCCGAGCAGGGCGCCGCCGGAGAACGGCGAGGACGGGTCGACGGCCAGGACGCCGACCCGCTTGCCCTGCTTGCGGTACGCCGTGACGAGCGCGGAGGTGGAGGTCGACTTGCCGACCCCCGGGGAGCCCGTCAGACCGACCACATAGGCGTTGCCGGTCAGCGGGGCCAGGGCCGCCATGACCTCCCTGAGCTGCGGGGACGCCCCCTCCACGAGGGAGATCAGCCGGGCCACGGCCCGCGGCCGGCCTTCCCTGGCCTGGGCCACCAGAGAGGAGACGTCCTGCATCAAACAGCTCCGTTCAGTTCACAGACGTACAGACGCGTACAACGACGTACAGGCGCGTACAGCGAGGATGCTTACGCCTTCGGTACCCGCACGATCAGCGCGTCACCCTGGCCGCCGCCACCGCACAGCGCGGCCGCGCCGGTGCCGCCGCCGCGCCGCTTGAGCTCCAGCGCGAGGTGCAGCACGAGCCGGGCGCCGGACATGCCGATCGGGTGACCCAGCGCGATCGCACCACCGTTCACGTTCACCTTTTCGGTGGAAACGCCGAGGTCCTTCATTGACTGCACGGCGACCGCGGCGAAGGCTTCGTTGATCTCGATGAGGTCGAGGTCGGAGACCTCCAGGCCCTCCTTCTTGAGGGCGTGCAGGATGGCGTTGGACGGCTGGGACTGGAGGCTGTTGTCCGGTCCGGCCACGTTGCCGTGCGCGCCGATCTCGGCGAGCCAGGTCAGGCCCAGCTCCTCGGCCTTGGCCTTGCTCATCACGACCACGGCGGCAGCGCCGTCGGAGATCTGCGAGGAGGAGCCGGCGGTGATCGTGCCCTCCTTGCTGAAGGCCGGGCGCAGCTTGCCCAGGGACTCCACGGTGGTGTCGCCGCGGATGCCCTCGTCCTTGCTGAACAGGACCGGGTCGCCCTTGCGCTGCGGGATCTCCACCGGGGTGATCTCGGCCTCGAACAGGCCGTTCTTCTGCGCGGCGGCGGCCCGCTGGTGGGACAGGGCGGCGATCTCGTCCTGCTCGGCGCGGCCGAGGCCGAGGCGGGTGTTGTGCTTCTCCGTGGACTCGCCCATGGCGATGCCCTCGAAGGAGTCGGTCAGACCGTCGTAGGCCATCGCGTCGAGCATCTGGACCGCGCCGTACTTGAAGCCCTCACGGGACTTCGGCAGCAGGTGCGGGGCGTTGGTCATGGACTCCTGGCCACCCGCCACGACGATGTCGAACTCACCGGCCCGGATCAGCTGGTCGGCCAGCGCGATGGCGTCGAGGCCGGAGAGGCACACCTTGTTGATGGTGAGCGCCGGGACGCTCATGGGGATGCCGGCCTTGACGGCGGCCTGGCGGGCCGGGATCTGGCCGGCACCCGCCTGGAGCACCTGCCCCATGATCACGTACTGCACCTGGTCGCCGCCGATCCCCGCACGGTCGAGGGCGGCCTTGATCGCGAAGCCGCCGAGGTCGGCTCCGGAGAAGGACTTGAGGGAGCCGAGCAGTCGTCCCATGGGGGTGCGCGCACCCGCGACGATCACCGAGCTGTTCGTTCCAGAAGGCATGAGCTGCGATCCCCTTACCGGCCTGCCCAGGCCGAGGAGTGAACGAGGGTTTACTTCGAATGTACTGATGGCACTCCGTGCCGTCATCGGCCTGTCAGTGTGATCGCTGGCACGTTGCGTAACCACGGCCTTAGCGCTGCACTGAATCCATGCTGACGCGAATCGACCACATCGGGATCGCCTGCCACGACCTCGACGCGACCGTCGAGTTCTACCAGGCCACCTACGGCTTCGAGGTGTTCCACACCGAGGTCAACGAGGAGCAGGGCGTGCGCGAGGCCATGCTCAAGATCAACGAGACCTCGGACGGCGGCGCCTCCTACCTCCAGCTGCTGGAGCCGACCCGCGAGGACTCCGCGGTCGGCAAGTGGCTGGCGAAGAACGGGGAGGGCGTCCACCACATCGCCTTCGGCACGGCGGACGTGGACGGGGACGCCGCGGACATCCGTGAGAAGGGCGTGCGCGTGCTGTACGACGAGCCACGGCGCGGCTCCATGGGGTCGCGGATCACCTTCCTGCATCCCAAGGATTGCCATGGCGTGCTCACAGAACTGGTCACTTCGGCCCCTGTTGAGTCCCCTGAGCACTGACCCCCGTACATAAGGGCCGGTAGGGTTGGGGGCGGTCGTCCCTGAAAGCGGGGGACGGCCGTTCCGGGGTCCGGGTTTCGGGGGACGAGCGTCGGGGCAGCAGCCCGTGCTCCGCCGTTGATCTGACACCATTCCCCGGGGGCCCCGTTCGGCGGATGGACGGAGCTCGTTGGAGAAGCTGACCAGGGGACGGATGGGACCGCGCAGTGCGGGGCTACGAGAGCCAGGAGCGAGAGCCGGCGGCTGACGTCGACCACCTCTCTCGGTTCGAGGCCGAGATGAAGCGGCTGAAGACCGAGCGGGAAAAGGCGATCCAGCACGCCGAGGACCTCGGCTACCAGGTCGAGGTGCTGCGCGCCAAGCTGCACGAGGCGCGCCGCACCCTGATGACCCGGCCCGCCTTCGACGGCGGTGACATCGGCTATCAGGCCGAGCAGTTGCTCCGCAATGCCCAGATGCAGGCCGACCAGCTGCGCCAGGACGCGGAACGGATGGCCGCCGAGGCACGCGCGCAGACCCAGCGGATCCTGCAGGAGCACGCCGAGCAGGCCGCCCGGCTCCAGGCGGAGCTGCACCAGGAGGCGGTGACCCGACGCCAGCAGCTCGACCAGGAGCTGGCCGAGCGCCGCGCCACCGTCGAGTCGCACGTCAACGAGAACGTGGCCTGGGCCGAGCAGCTGCGCGCCCGCACCGAGCAGCAGGCCCGCCGGCTGCTGGAGGAGTCCCGCGCCGAGGCCGAGCAGGCGATGGCCGCGGCCCGTGCGGAGGCCGAGCGGCTGACCCGGGAGGCCCGCGAGCGGCTGCAGAACGACGCCGAGGCGGCCCGTGCGGAGGCCGAGCAGCTCCTGCGCCGTGCCCGCACGGAAGCCGAGCGGCTGCTGAACGCGGCGTCCACCCAGGCCCAGGAGGCCACCGAGCACGCCGAGCGGCTGCGCACCGACGCGGCCGGCGAGTCGGACGCCGCCCGCCGGCAGGCCGCCGAGCTGAGCCGGGCCGCCGAGGAACGGATGACGGCGGCCGAGGAGGCGCTGCGCAAGGCGCAGGCCGAGGCCGAGAAGCTGCAGACGGAGGCCGAGCAGGCCGCCGCCAAGACCCTCGCGAGCGCCGAGGCCGCGGGCGAGGCACGCACGCGTACGGCGAAGGAGCAGGTCGCCCGGCTGGTCGAGGAGGCCACCAAGGAGGCCGAGCAGACCAGGACCGAGGCCGAGCAGCTGGTCGCGGACGCCCGTGCCGAGGCCGAGAAGATCCTCGCCGAGGCCGCCGAGAAGGCCCGCACGGTCACCGCCGAGGAGAGCGCGACCCAGCTGTCCAAGGCGGCCAAGACCGCCGAGGACGTGCTCAACAAGGCCTCCGAGGAGGCCAAGCGGACCACCAAGGCAGCCGCCGAGGAGGCCGAGCGGATCCGCACCGAGGCCGAGGCCGAGGCGGACCGGCTGCGCGCCGAGGCGCACGACATCGCCGAGCAGCTCAAGGGCGCGGCGAAGGACGACACCAAGGAGTACCGCGCCAAGACGGTCGAGCTGCAGGAGGAGGCCCGCCGGCTGCGCGGCGAGGCCGAGCAGCTGCGCGCCGACGCGGTCGCCGAGGGCGAGTCGATCCGCGCGGAGGCCCGCCGGGAGGCGGTCGCGCAGATCGAGGAGGCGGCCAGGTCCGCCGAGGAGCTGCTGGCCAAGGCCAAGGCGGACGCCGACGAGCTGCGGCAGACCGCGACCACCGACAGCGAGAAGGTCCGCACCGAGGCCATCGAGCGGGCCACCAGCCTGCGCCGGCAGGCCGAGGAGACCCTGGACCGGGCCCGCAAGGAGGCCGAGCGGCTGCGCGCCGAGGCCGACGAGCAGGCCGAGTCGGTCAAGGCGGGCGCCGAGACCGCCGCACGCGAGCTGCGCGAGGAGACCGAGCGCGCCGTCGAGGCCCGCCGCGCCGAGGCCGCCGAGGAGCTGACCCGGCTGCAGACCGAGGCGCAGGACCGGCTGGAGTCGGCCGAGCAGGCGCTCACCGAGGCCCGCGAGGAGGCCGCCCGGATCCGCCGTGAGGCCGCGGAGGAGAGCGAGCGCCTGCGCGCGGAGTCGGCGGAACGGATCCGTACGCTTCAGCAGCAGGCCCAGGCCGAGGCCGACCGGCTGCGCACCGAGGCCGCGTCCGACGCGTCCGCCTCGCGCGCCGAGGGCGAGGCCGTCGCCGTACGGCTGCGCTCGGAGGCCGCCGCCGAGGCCGAGCGGCTGAAGGCGGAGGCCCAGGACACCGCCGACCGGGTGCGCGCGGAGGCGCAGGCCGCCGCCGAGCGGCTCGGCACCGAGGCGTCCGAGACGCTGGCCGCCGCCCAGGAGGAGGCCGTCCGGCGCCGCCGCGAGGCCGAGGAGACCCTCGGTTCCGCCCGCGAAGAGGCCGACCAGGAGCGGCTGCGGGCCCGCGAGCAGAGCGAGGAGCTGCTGGCCTCCGCGCGCAGGCGCGTGGAAGAGGCCCAGACCGAGGCGATCCGGCTGGTCGAGGAGGCCGACCGGCGCGCCACCGAGATGGTGTCCGCCGCCGAGCAGCACGCCCAGCAGGTGCGGGACTCCGTCGCCGGGCTGCACGAGCAGGCGCAGGAGGAGATCGCCGGGCTGCGTTCGGCCGCCGAGCACGCGGCGGACCGTACCCGGCGGGAGGCCGAGGAGGAGGCGGACCGGGTCCGCGCCGACGCCTACGCCGAGCGGGAGCGGGCGAGCGAGGACGCGAGCCGTGTCCGCCGCGAGGCGAACGAGGAGTCCGAGGCCGCCAAGGCGCTGGCCGAGCGTGCGGTCGCGGAGGCGATGGCGGAGGCCGAGCGGCTGCGCTCGGACGCCGGCGAGTACGCGCAGCGGGTGCGCACCGAGGCCTCGGACGCGCTCGCCGAGGCCGACCAGGCCGCCGCCCGCACCCGGGCGGACGCCCGCGAGGACGCCAACCGGATCCGCTCGGACGCGGCGACCCAGGCGGACACCCTCATCACCGAGGCCCGCAAGGAGGCCGAGCGCCTCCAGAACGAGACGGTGGCCGAGGCCGAGCGGCTGCAGACGGAGACCGCCGCCGAGGCCGAGCGGGTGCGTACGGAGGCCCTGGCCGAGGCCGACCGGGTGCGCGAGGAGGCCCTGGCGGCCGCCGAGCAGCTCCTCGGGGACGCCACCGACGAGGCCGAGCGGCTGCGCGCGGAGGCCGCCGAGACGGTCGGCTCGGCGCAGGCCCACGCCGAGCGGGTGCGGGCGGAGTCCGAGCAGCTCAGGGCGGACGCGGAGGAGGCGGCCGAACGGCTCCTCAACTCCGCCCGCGAGGAGGCCGAGCGGACCCTGGACGAGGCCCGCAAGGAGGCCAACAAGCGGCGTTCGGAGGCGGCCGAGCAGGTCGACACGCTCATCACCGAGACCACGGCCGAGGTCGACAAGCTGCTCAGCGAGGCTCAGGAGCAGGCGCTGAAGACCACCGCGGACGCCGAGTCGCAGGCCGACACGATGGTCGGGGCGGCCCGCAGCGAGGCCGAGCGGATCGTCGCCGAGGCTACCGTCGAGGGCAACTCGCTGGTGGAGAAGTCCCGCACGGACGCCGACGAGCTGCTGGTCGGCGCCCGCCGGGACGCGACCGCGATCAGAGAGCGCGCGGAGGAGCTGCGCGACCGCATCACCACCGAGATCGAGGAGCTGCACGAGCGGGCCCGGCGCGAGGCCGCCGAGACCATGAAGTCCACCGGCGACCGCTGCGACGCCCTGATCAAGGCCGCCGAGGAGCAGCTGGCCAAGGCGGAGGCGAAGGCCAAGGAGCTGGTGTCGGAGGCGAACTCCGAGGCGGGCAAGGTGCGCATCGCCGCCGTAAAGAAGGCGGAGGGGCTGCTCAAGGAGGCCGAGCAGAAGAAGGCCAGCCTCGTCAAGGAGGCCGAGGAGCTCAAGGCCGAGGCGATCCGCGAGGCCCGGCGCACGGTCGAGGAGGGCAAGCGCGAGCTGGAGATCCTGGTGCGCCGGCGCGAGGACATCAACGCCGAGATCTCCCGGGTCCAGGACGTCCTGGAGGCGCTGGAGTCCTTCGAGGCCCCGTCGTCCGGCAAGGAGGGTTCGGTCAAGGCCGGCGCGACGGTCGGTGCCCCCCGATCGGGTGGCAAGTCGTCAGACGGCTAATCTGAGCGGTGCGTTCCGGTAACGTCTGGGGGCTTTGCCCGACTCGTTGGCAAGTCGTCCGGCGGTCAGCCACCCAAAAGAGGTGCCATTCTCCAGATCAAAACCGTATCCGCTCGATGACACACCGCTTCGGCCCCTAGGATTCCCCTTATCACCTCACCGGTCTCATTGACAGGAACCCCATGAGCGACACTTCCCCCTACGGCTTCGAGCTTGTGCGGCGTGGGTACGACCGCGCTCAGGTGGACGAACGTATCTCCAAGCTCGTCTCCGACCGTGACAGCGCTCTCGCCCGCATCACCGCCCTGGAGAAGCGCATCGAGGAGCTCCACCTCGAGACGCAGAACGCCCAGGCTCAGGTCACCGACGCCGAGCCGTCGTACGCGGGTCTCGGTGCCCGGGTCGAGAAGATCCTGCGCCTGGCCGAGGAAGAGGCCAAGGAGCTGCGTGAGGAGGCCCGGCGGGCGGCCGAACAGCACCGCGACCTCGCCGAGTCCGCGGCCCAGCAGGTGCGCAACGACGCCGAGTCCTACGCCGCCGAGCGCAAGGCCAAGGCCGAGGACGAGGGCGTCCGGATCGTCGAGAAGGCGAAGGGCGAGGCCGCCCAGCTGCGTTCCGAGGCCCAGAAGGACGCGCAGTCCAAGCGCGAGGAGGCGGACGCCCTCTTCGAGGAGACCCGCGCCAAGGCCGCGCAGGCCGCCGCCGACTTCGAGACGAACCTCGCCAAGCGCCGCGAGCAGTCCGAGCGCGACCTGGCCTCGCGTCAGCAGAAGGCCGAGAAGCGCCTGGCGGAGATCGAGCACCGCGCCGAGCAGCTGCGCCTGGAGGCCGAGAAGCTGCGCACCGACGCCGAGCGCCGCGCCCGCCAGACGGTGGAGACGGCCCAGCGCCAGGCCGAGGACATCGTGGCCGACGCCAACGCCAAGGCCGACCGGATCCGCTCGGAATCCGAGCGCGAGCTCGCCGCGCTGACCAACCGCCGCGACTCGATCAACGCCCAGCTGACGAACGTCCGCGAGATGCTCGCCACGCTGACCGGCGCGGCGGTCGCTGCCGCGGGCACGCCCGGGGACGACGAGCCCATCTCCCGCGGGGTGCCGGCGCAGCAGTCCCGGTAAAGCTTGCGCGCACCGTCGCCGAACGACACGAAGCCCCCTTCCGCTCCGGTGGCAGGGGGCTTTGTCCCGTCTTAGCGTGGCCGCATGATCGAGCTGGAGGGGCTGACCAAGCGGTACGGCGAGAAGGTGGCGGTCGACCATCTCACCTTCGCCGTGCGGCCCGGCATCGTCACCGGCTTCCTGGGCCCCAACGGCGCCGGGAAGTCCACGACCATGCGGATGATCCTCGGGCTCGACCACCCCACCGCCGGTGACGTCCGGATCGACGGCAAGCACTACGAGCAGCTCAAGGACCCGCTGACGTACATCGGCGCGCTGCTGGACGCCAAGGCCGTGCACGGCGGACGCAGTGCCTACAACCATCTGCTGTGTCTGGCGCAGAGCAACGGGATCCCCAAGTCGCGGGTGGCGCAGGTGCTGGACACCGTCGGGCTCACCGCCGTGGCGCGGAAGAAGGCCAAGGGATTCTCGTACGGCATGGGGCAGCGGCTGGGGATCGCGGCGGCGCTGCTCGGGGATCCGCGGATCCTGATGTTCGACGAGCCGGTCAACGGGCTGGACCCGGAGGGCATCCACTGGATCCGGAACGTGATGAAATCGCTGGCCGCGCAGGGGCGGACGGTGTTCGTCTCCAGCCATCTGATGAGCGAGATGGCGCTGACCGCCGATCATCTGGTCGTCATCGGGCAGGGGCGGCTGCTGGCGGACACGTCCATGGCCGACTTCATCCGGCAGTACGCGCGCAGTTGCGTCCGGATCCGCTCTCCGCAGCGCGAGCGGCTGCTCGATGTGCTGCACGAGGACGGGATCACCGTTGTGGAGGCGGGCGGGGGCGCGCTGGAGGTGGAGGGCGGCAAGGCCGAGCGGATCGGTGAGCTGGCGGCGCGGTACGGGATCGTGCTGCACGAGCTGAGCCCCCGGCAGGCCTCCCTGGAGGAGGCGTTCATGCAGCTGACGGCGCAGGCGGTGGAGTACCACGCGCACGCCGGGCCCGCGGGCGCCCCGCGGGAGTGGGGCGCCGACTGGAAGGGGGCCTGACGTCCATGGCTGCGGTGCAGGTCCTCCGGTCCGAGTGGACCAAGATCCGGTCGGTGGCGTCCACGGTGTGGACGCTGTCGCTGGCCGTGGTGGTCACCATCGCCGTTGGGACGCTCATCTCCGCGCTCTCGCGGAGCCAGTTCGACTCGATGCCGGTGCAGGACCGGCTGTCGTTCGATCCGACCTACGTCAGCTTCGCGGGCATGACCCTGGGCCAGCTCGCCATGATCGTGTTCGGTGTGCTGGTCGTCTCCAACGAGTACAGCACCGGCATGATCCGGGTCTCGCTGGCCGCCGTACCGCAGCGCGCCACCTTCCTGTTCGGCAAGATCGCGGTGGCCGGCGCGCTCGCGCTGGTGGTCGGCATGGCCACGAGCTTCGCCGCGTTCTTCCTCGGCCAGGCGATGCTCGGCCCGCACGGGGCGCGGCTCGGCGACCCGGGCGTGCTGCGCGCGGTCGTCGGCGGCGGGCTCTACATGACGCTGATCGCGATGTTCTCCATGGGCGTGGCCGCGATGCTGCGCTCGCCGATGCTGTCGCTCGGCATCCTGATGCCGTTCTTCTTCCTGATCTCCACCATCCTCGGCACCGTCGACGCCACGAAGAAGGTCGGCCGGTTTCTGCCGGACCAGGCGGGCAGCCGGATCATGCAGGTGCTCCCGAGGGCCCACGACACGCCGTACGGGCCCTGGGGCGGGCTCGGGATCATGGTGCTGTGGGTGATCGCCGCGCTCGCCGGCGGGTATGTCCTCCTCAAGCGCAGGGACGCCCAGTAGCGGTTTCGGCCACGCAGCGTAGTGTTCTGGCTTTGCCGTCCCTTGGGCGGAACCGTCAGCGCCTCGATATCCTCCTAACCCTTACGGGGGCGGCTCCCCGCTGTCCTGAACCTTTCGATGGGTGCGGAGCATGATCGAGGCTGTCGGCCTGACCAAGCGCTACGGCGACAAGACCGCCGTGTACAACCTTTCCTTCCAGGTGCGGCCAGGTGCCGTCACCGGCTTCCTCGGGCCGAACGGCTCGGGCAAGTCGACGACGATGCGGATGATCCTCGGGCTGGACAACCCGACCTCCGGATCGGTGACCATCGGCGGCTACCCGTACCGCAAGCTGCCCAACGCCCCCCGCCAGGTCGGCGCGCTGCTCGACGCCAAGGCCGTGCACGGCGGCCGGACCGCCCGCAACCATCTGCTGTGCCTCGCCCAGCTGTCGGGCATTCCGGCCCGCCGTGTGGACGAGGTGCTCGGCGTGGTGGGCCTGCAGGACGTGGCGCGCAAGCGCTCCAAGGGCTTCTCGCTCGGCATGGGCCAGCGCCTCGGCATCGCCGCCGCGCTGCTCGGCGATCCGCAGGTGCTGCTGTTCGACGAGCCGGTCAACGGCCTCGACCCCGAGGGCATCCTCTGGGTCCGCAACCTCATGAAGGCCCTGGCCGCCGAGGGCCGTACGGTCTTCGTCTCCTCCCACCTGATGAGCGAGATGGCGCTGACCGCCGACCACCTCATCGTCATCGGGCGCGGCCAGCTGCTCGCCGACATGAGCGTGAAGGACTTCATCTCGGCCAACTCCGCCGACTTCGCCCGGGTGCGCACCCCGGACGCCGAGCCGCAGCTGCGCGAGAAGCTGAGCACCACGCTCACCGAGGCGGGCGGCCATGTGCTGCCGGAGCAGGACGGCGCGCTGCGGGTGACCGGGCTGCCGCTGCCCCGGATCAGCGACCTCGCGCACGAGGCGGGCGTCCGGCTGTGGGAGCTGTCGCCGCACCAGGCCTCGCTGGAGGAGGCGTACATGCGGATGACGCAGGGCGCGGTCGACTACCGCTCGACCATCGACCAGAAGGCGGGCCTGCAGCAGCCGCTGCCGCCGGGCGCCCAGCCGCCCATGCCGGTGCCCGGCCAGGGCCAGCCCGGCTGGTACGCCCCGCCGCCGCCCCAGCAGGGCGGACAGCCGTTCGCGATGCCCCAGGGGTCCGCAGGACCCTACGGCGGCCCGCAGGCGGCCGGTTACGGCACTCCCGCCGCCCAGGCCCCGGGCTCCGGCGCCAACCCGTACGCCCAGCAGGCCCCGCAGGCCCAGCCGCCCGCCCAGGCGCAGCCGGCCGCTCCGGCCCCGGCCGCCGCCCCCGCACCGCCCGCGCAGCAGCAGGCGCCCGCCGCCGCTCCCCCGGCCCCGGCCACCGCCCCCGCCGACCTGACCAAGCCCGAGGACGCCCGATGAGCACCCACCAGCCCCCCATGCCACAGGCCTCCGCAGCCGCGCCCCACTGGCAGGCGGCGCCCGGCGGGTCGTACCCCGCTTACACCTCGCCGATCCCGGTCGTGCGCACCCACCTCGGGCACGCGCTGTCCTCCGAGTGGACCAAGATCAAGTCGGTGCGGTCGACGATGTGGACGCT
The DNA here is from genome assembly GCF_055572075.1 of Streptomyces sp. NPDC030820. Taxonomy (NCBI): domain Bacteria; kingdom Bacillati; phylum Actinomycetota; class Actinomycetes; order Kitasatosporales; family Streptomycetaceae; genus Streptomyces; species Streptomyces sp. NPDC030820. The sequence continues at coordinate 66,213 of NZ_JBVIEB010000023.1, read as the reverse complement.
CGGCATCTTCGTGGTGCTCGTCCTCGCGATCGGCCTGCTGACCGGCTCGGTGGTCAAGTCCAACTCCAGCCCGGAGACCCTGTCGGACCAGAACCCGCTCCAGTTCGGCTTCTTCGGCCTGCTGCTGGGCAGCATGTGCATCATCACGCTCGGCGTGCTGACCACGGCCTCGGAGTACGGCACCGGCATGATCCGTACGACGATGGTCGCCTGCCCGAGCCGGGGCCGGGTGCTCGGGGCCAAGGCGGTCGTGTTCTTCGGCGTCGCCTTCGTCGTCACCCTGGCCGTGTCCGGCCTCATGGCCATGATCCACGCGTCCATGCTGAACGGCGTCGGCGGCGCCCGCACCCCCTCCACCGGCGACTGGCTGAAGGCAACCGTCGGCATCAGCCTCTACATCGCGCTGCTCGGGCTGTTCTCGCTGCTCATCGGCTCGATCATCCGGCACTCCGCGGGCGCCATCACCATCATGATCGGCGCGGTCCTGGCCCCGCTGGTGATCGCACTGTTCATGGCCTCGGAGTCGCTGTCCAAGGTGCGGCAGTGGCTGCTGGAGTACTCCATCCCGAGCCAGATGAGCTGCTTCTACGACAACTCCCTGAGCAGCTCCGGCCCCACGGGCTGGGACCCGCTGTGGATCATGCTGGGCCTCTCGGCGGCCGCGTTCGCCGGCGCGTACGCGCTGCTGGAGAAGCGGGACGTGTGAGCCTGGTCGCTTGATCGGATGAGGGCCTCCCCGGCGCTGTGGATCGCCAGATCCGCACGGCGCCGACGGGAGGCCCTCGTGTTTGACGGCCATCCCCCAGGGGCGAAAACCAGCCATTTCCGTGCGTCCGACAAACTCCATCACTCCAGCCCTACGCACAAGAAACACACAAACGGTCCACAAATGAGCGGGAGTTGTAACGACTCGGTCTGCCATCGGGCGGCGAGCGATTTCCGGCCAGCGCGCCTCTACCCACTTGGGGTGCTCTGTACCGCTGCATAACCGAATGCATAAGGTGGCGACGCGCATGACGGGTACCTGACCAGTCCCGTCTCTCGCGCACATCACTCTGCGACCGGGGGAACACCGTCGCTCACGGGGAGGGGTTGCATCGCCATGCCGTCGTACCGGCCGTCTCCAGGCGTCACACCGTCGGGGGTTGTGCGCTCCTGAGCGCCCCTCAGGACGACCGCACCCATGTGCTCCGCGTTCTCCGGCCTTCCGCCCGGCCGCCCCCTGAACGAGAAAGAGACGCTCTCTTGCGCTCCAAGCCTTGGTTCCGTCTGCCCACATCCCGAAGACCGGCGAGACCGACCTCCGTCGTCACCTCCGTGGCCGCGCTCGCCGTGCTGGCCGGACTCGCGGTCCAGCCGGGTTCGTCCCCGCTGCACGCCGATCCGGCGAGTGACTCCTATCCCTGGTACCAGGACACCGCCGCCGAGCAGTTGCGGCAGGACCAGTGCCTGATGACCGACGTACTGCGGCTCGGCGGACCGTCGATGGCCGCGACCGCGCAGGACGGCCTGAACCAGAGCGCCGACAAACTCCATGTGCTGGCCAACCGGGACCACTGGGACCAGACACCGCTGGCCGTCGCGTACCAGAGGGACCGGGATGCGGCGGACAAGCAGGAGAAGGATCTCGCTGCTCAGCGGGACGCTTGGAAGAAGCCCCTCGACGGCCTGTCGACGCCCGGCGGGTTCACCGACACCGGGTTCCACTGGCCGCCGGACGGCGAGCAGAGCTTCTACAACCAGACCGGTCTGAGCAAGTGGGTCGCCGACCGGTTCTGGCAGAAGGACGACGACTTCTACCAGGACGACACTCCGAAGGCCGACGACAAGACCCTCAAGGCCGTCGACGACATCGGCAACCCCCTCTACGGCAAGGACCCCGACCCGTCCGGCACCACTCAGCAGGAGTGGAACCGGGCGCTGGCGGAGCACAACGCGTTCCAGTGGATGCACGGCGGCCCGGCCACGAACGCGGGCGCCGACGACGCGCGCATCTTCCTTTCCTCCGGCGGCTTCCCGCGTACGGCCCCGCAGCCGGGAACGCCGGAGTACCGCATCGCGGTGGAGGACGTGAAGTCCCGGTTCGCTGCATGCGGTTGGCGCGACCCCCTCGACCCGGACAATGTGCTGGGCGATGTCACCGCCACCGCGGCCGGCGAGTGGCAGCAGGAGGTCTCCTCCCAGGCCACGCAGCGCAACCAGATCATCGACGCGAACAAGACCGCCGTCGACGCACTCGCCAAGGGCGCCAAGGCGCTCAGCGACATGCTGGGGCACTCCTGGGTCGCCGACCACCTCACCCAGTGGCAGGACTACTGGTCCCCCGGCGGCATCGGCTGGATCGGCGACTCCTCCCTGGTCATGCGGGTCGAGGCGGCCAAGGGCAAGTGCCTCGATGTCCAGGGCGGCAAAACGGACAACGGCACCCCGGTACAGATCTACACCTGCAACAACAGCGCCGCCCAGGAGTGGAAGTTCTGGGGTGCCTACGACGGCGGTTACGCCCTGTACAACACCAACGCGCGCAAGTGCCTTGATGTGAAGAGCGGCGACGATGCCAACGGCACGAAGATCCAGCTGTGGTCGTGCAACGGCTCCCCGGCGCAGCAGTGGGACTTCGATGTCCGTGCCGCCGGTGAGCTGCGTAATGCCGCCACCGACAAGTGCCTGGACCTGCACACCTTCGACAACGGCAATGACGCCCAGCTGTACACGTGCAACGGCACCGACGCGCAGAAGATCCGCATAGTCCCCCAGGGACATGACGGCACCGAGAAGCTGGACTACCCGGACAAGGCCCAGTTCACGAAGGCCAAGTCCGGCGTCACCGCGGCCCAGGCGGGCGCGAAGAAGCAGCTGGACGTTCTCAAGGCCCAGCTCGCCGCCGCGCAGAAGGCCGGAACCAGCTCGGACACCGCCCTTCAGGCCGCGTACGGCATCGCGGACACCAACGGCGCGCCGCGGGGCCGTGGACTGCTGGTCGGTCAGCAGAAGGCACAGGTCACCCGAGGTGCGGTGGCCGCACTCGCGGCGATGGAGAAGGCCGGTGAGACCGCCGAGGCCGCCACCCGTGCCTCGGCCGGTGACAGTGCCACCATCGCCCAGCGCGCGCTCGCGCAGGCCGCGCAGGCCAAGGCGGAGTTCCGCAAGGAGGCCGCCAAGGCCGCAGAGGAGCAGGCCAAGGCCGCCGCCGACGCCGCGAAGGTGCACCGCGACAACGCCAAGAAGGACAAGGAGACGGCGGAGGCCAAGCTCGCCGACGCCCTGAAGGCCGAGGGCGATGCGAAGGCGGCCGCGGCCGACGCCCACGCCAAGCGCCTCGCCGCGGAGGCCGAGGAGAAGACGGCCAAGGCGGAGAAGGAGACGGCCGCCGCCAAACAGGCCGAAGCCGCGCAGGACAGGCAGAACGCCGAGGACCAGGCCGACGAGGCCAAGGACGCCAAGGACAAGGCCGACGCCGCCGAGAAGACGGCCGAGGACAAGCGGGACGCGGCCGTCAAGGCCAGCGACCACGCCAAGGCCATGCGGGACGACGCCTGGGACGCCGAGCAGAAGGCGGACGCGGCCCGCGCCAAGGCAGACGCCAAGGACGCCTACGCCGACTCCCTCGACTCCGGGGACGCGGCGACCGCCGCCCGCTCCGCCGCCGACGACGCGGACAAGGCCGCCGACGACGCCGAGACCGCGGCGAAGAACGCCCGCGCCGCCGCGGATGCCGCCACCCAGGCCGCAGCCGACGCCGACGCCGCCGCCACCCGCGCCGAAGCAGCCGCCAAACGTGCCCGCTCCGACGCGGACGCCGCGCAGGCGGACAAGCTGAAGGCGGACGCGGCGGTCAAGACCGCCACCAGCGCCGCCGCCGACGCCATCAAGGCCTCCCAGGACGCCGCCGACCAGGCCAGGGCTGCGGTCAAGCTCGCCGACGAGGCCGAAGCGCACGCCAAGGACGCCAAGTCACAGGCTGATCAGGCGAACGCGGAGGCGGGCAACGCGCTCGCGGCTTCGGCGAAGGCCGCCGGCTACGCGCATGTCACCGCTCAAGCCGCCGTCGACGCCGGCAAGGCGGCCAAGCAGGTCGCCGACCCGGCCAACGACGCCATCCAGCTCGGCTCGGCCTACGCCGACACCGACTCCGCCGCCGGCCTCGTCGTCCTGACCGGACAGGCCTCCAAGTCCATCGCCGACCAGCAGCAGGCCGTCGCCGACGCCCACGCCAAGAACGCCCAGGCCGAGGCCGACGCCGCCAAGAACCTCGCCGACCAGGCCAAGGGAGACGCCAAGGAGGCCTACCAGCACGCCGCCAACGCCGCCCAGTACGCGGCGGATGCCCGCACCTACTCCAAGCAGGCCCTCGGCTACGCCGCCGACGCCGCCAAGGCCGCAGCAGCCGCCTCAGCGTCTCTGGCCCGCACCATCGACTACGACAAACAGGCCGCCGACGACGCCGCAGCCGCCGACAAGGCTGCCGACACCGCCGACGGCTACGCCAAGGACGCCCGCAGCTCGGCGGATGCGGCGGAACTCGACGCCGACGCCGCCCGCTCCGCAGCAGCCCAGGCCGAACAAGACGCCAAGGACGCCCGCGCCGCAGCCGACCGCGCCGACACCGCCGCGACCGAGGCCGAACAAGCTGCCAAGGACGCCGACAAGTACGCCAAGGAAGCCCAGGACGCCGCTGACCGGGCCGAAAAAGCGGAGGCCGACAAACAGGTCACCACCGGCGCGGGGACCGGCATCGGCGGCGTGTTCTACGTCATCGACGACAAGCAGACGGAAATCACCGGTGGCACACAGATAGGTGAGTGCCCCTCGAAAGCACCGCTTGTCGGCTGTGACGCGAAGTACAAGATCACAGGAACGGTCGAGGTCGACTTCTACCTCTGCACCGACGACAACGCCCTCGCCACCCCCGAAGGCTGCCCGAAGAACGCGTGGAAGTGGCTCGACCACAAGAACATCCCGTTCAAGGACGTCGACTGGTCGCACCATTTCTCCGGCCCCCAGATCATCGAGATCGGCTGGCAGAACCTGTTCGGCGACACCCTCGGCTCGATCCTGTACCAGATCATCCTTGGCGACGCCGTCAGGTGCTTCCACGGCTCCGAGACCGCCTGCGCCTGGGCGGCTGCCGTGTTCATCCCGGTCGACAAGCCCCTGGCCGCGCTCGCCGACGCTCTCCGGGCCCTGGACGCGTCCGTCAAGACCGGCATCGGCTTCAACGACGCCTGGAAGGCACTGCGTGCCCTCGAGGTGTCCGACGAAGTCATCGCCGGCATCGGTGTCAAAGCCGCTGAGGATCTCAGCAAGGCATGCAAGGTAACCCGAACCGCTTCCTTCACCGTCCGCGTCATAGGTCCGGCGTGCCCCTCCTGGTGGGAACTAGGAGGGCCGGGGAGTTGGGAATGGGTCCATGAGGGAGGCAAGAGCGCAAGGACAGTTGCCTACGAGGAACAGATCAGCGGAGGAGTTTCTGACGACTTCGGTTATGTGGTACACAACACGCCGAATCCCAAGGGCGAGCTCAAGTTCGACGGCTACAGGAACGGTGTCCTTCTGGAAGCCAAGGCCTACTACTCGCACATTCTGCAGTTCAGGCCCAAGCTCGTCGAGGAAGAGTTCGTCCCCCAGGCCGAAGCTCAGGTGGCGGCAGCACCCAACACGCCCATCGAGTGGCATATCGGTGAGGAAGACGTATTTCTAAAGGTGAAGGAGGTGTTTTCCAAGAACAGTAGACTCTCCCGGATCAAGGTCGTCTACACCCCGCCCGTGTAGCCATGCCATACGCCGCCGGTGTCCTCGGGCGAGGGCACCGGCGGTGCCCGGTCTTCGCAAGCAGCATCTCGTCCACCTGCCTGCCTTCCCAGCTTTATGGAGATTCCTGTGAGTTACGACATTTTTGTGCACCGATTCTCAGACGGTGAAATGGCGCCGCTCAACAAGAGCACCGTGTACCAGGTCCTCGGGCCGTACATCCACTCGCAGAATCCTGAAGGCACCTTCCTCCAGATCAGGACGGAAGACGGGGGTAGGGCAGATGTGTACCTCAACACCGACACAAGTGTCATGATCAACCACTTCGGCGGGGACACGGCCATGGACCTGATCGCCGAGCTTGTGCGACGACTGGAAGCCGTCCTCCTTCTCCCCGAAGGGACAGTGGTCCTGAACCGTCCTGAGGACCGTGAGTGTCTGCCGCGAACTCTCCGGGACGAGTGGTCGATCACCGTCGCATCCACCGGTGCGGAGATTGCACGAGCCATCCAGGAATCTTGAGCACCGGCATTTTCTCCTGACCCACACGATCCTCACCTGCGCCGATGCCGGATCGCCAAGGTCCGGCTAGAACCTAGGCGCGTTACGGGACCGCGGCACCCTTGTGGTGCGGCGGTCCTTTGCGTTCCAGCAGGCCTTGTGCCAGTGGCGGCGGTCGTCCACGCCCGCGTGCTCCGGCCAGGCCACCACGTGCGGGACGCCGGAGGGGATCAGCTGGTCGCAGCCGGGGCAGCGGTAGGTCTTGCCCTCCGCGCTCGCCCCGGCGACATGACGCACGCTCCAGTCCTCGCCCTGCCAGCTCTCGGTCGACTGCCAGCCGCCGTACCGGCCGGCGCGTTCGTCCTCGGCGCTCCGGTCCGACGATCCGGCTGCCTTCGGTCGGTTGCGACGCGGGGACACGGGACACCTCTCGGGGCTGTACAGGAAGCACGGGCTGCATCCAGCCTACGCGCCGCCGTACGGGGTACGCGTACCGAACCAACCCACACAAGTCACCCTCCAGGACGGCCCATTCTGCAGACAATCCGCAAATCTCTCCGCCAGGCCGTGTCCTGCGCACGTGTCGGACGGTTATGCCCTGTGGGGGAGCTCCGGGTCGGAGCCAAGGAAGCAGGAAATGAGATGTACGTAGGAAGTTTTGTGCTGGGCGCCCAGTTCCCGGGCCAGGGTCCCGGGGAGGCCCTGCACCGGGCGGTCCGCTCCGCGGAGGTCGCCGAGGAGGCCGGTCTTGACGCCGTGTGGCTGGCCGAGCACCACTTCGTGCCGTACGGCACATGCCCGTCCGCCGTCACCCTGGCCGCCCTGCTGCTCGGTCGCACCCGCCGCATCCGGGTCGGTACGGCGGTCAGCGTACTGCCCACCGCCCACCCGGTCGCCCTCGGCGAACAGGCCGCGCTGCTGCACCTGACGAGCGGCGGACGGTTCACGCTCGGCGTGGGCCGGGGCGGGCCCTGGGTGGACCTGGAGGTTTTCGGCGCGGGCCTGGAGGCGTACGAACACGGATTCCCCGAGTCACTCGATCTGCTGCTGCGCTGGCTGCGCGAGCCCCGGGTGTCGGCCTCCGGCGAAAGGTTCAGCTTCCGCGAGGTGCCGGTCGTACCCCGCCCGTCGGAGGCACTGACGGAGACCCCGGGCCCGGAGGTCGTCGTCGCGTGCACCTCACCGGCGAGCGTACGGCTGGCCGCCGAGCGCGGGCTGCCGATGCTGCTCGGCATGCACGTCGGGGACGAGGAAAAGGCCGAGATGGTGGCCCTGTGGCGGCGCTGCGCCCGGGTGGCGGGCCGGCCGGCCGAGGAGATCGCGGGCGCCGCGCATGTCTCGGCCGGGGTGTGCCAGCTCGCCGACCGGCGCACGGACGCGGCGGAGACGCTCATGAAGGCCATGCCGTGCTGGCTGAAGCAGGGCCTGGAGGCGCATGTGACGGTGGACGGCCGGGCGCGCACCATGCGCGATCCGTACGCCTACACCGAACTGCTCTGCGGACTGCACCCGGTCGGCACTCCGCGGCTGGCCGCCGACCGGCTCGCGGCCACCTCGGAGCGCACCGGCATCTCCCGCTTCGCCCTCCTCGTGGAGGGCTCGGGCGATCTCGCCGCGACGGAGGAGAACCTGCGGCGGCTGGGCGCCGAGGTGCTGCCCCAGCTGCGCTGAGCCGTCCGGCAACTCCCCGGCCGCCTTGGGGGCTTGCCGCCCCAGCACTGAATGCACCTCCCGCGGGTGGAGCGGCAAGCAAGCGGTTCACAGCGTCGCCGTACCGGGACCGCCCCGTCAGCAGTCCCGAAGCTCCGGTGACTGGTTCAGCAACTGGCTGCGTACCGAGGTGAAGCGGGCCAACGTCTCGTCGACCGAGGCGTCCAGGGGGAACACCGCCACCCGGTGGCAGTTCTGGAAGGCCAGCCGCACACCGAAGTGCCGCTGCAGGGCGCCGCGGATGGCGTCACTCGCGAGCGCACGCAGCAGCTGACCGCGTGCCTGCTCGTCCGGCGGGGGCGTCTGGTTGTCGGCGAACGGTCCGCCGTCGACCTTCAGCTGGGCCACCAGGGAGCTGATCATCTCCCATGCGTAGGGCAGGGAGGTCCGGACGCAGTCGACGAATGCTGCTTCGTCGACCTCGCCTCGCTCGGCCTGTTCGAGTAGGGCCGGTGAGACGTCGAGCGACATGGGTTCTCCTCTCGCACCCCCGCGGAGCAGGGGTTGCCGGACAGGTCAGGGAGTTCGCGATTTCGAACACGCTCAGTACATAGACGGCGACCTCCCGTTTACTACGGTAGGCAACGGTCGGTGACCACACCAGCAGAATGCGTATATGGAACGGTCCCGTTACGGGCACAATCGGCCAGGGATGAACAAGAGTTTCCAGGGATAATTGGGACGATCGATCGGGAGCGGGACGGGCGAATCGCGCGCACCTCGGGGCGTCGAGTAGCGTTGCCGACCATGCGTCTCGTCATTGCCCGATGCTCGGTCGACTACGCCGGCCGGCTCACCGCCCACCTGCCCTCGGCGCCCCGCCTGATCCTGGTCAAGGCGGACGGCAGCGTCTCCATCCACGCCGACGACCGGGCCTATAAGCCCCTCAACTGGATGTCGCCGCCCTGCACGCTCAAGGAGGGCACGGGCGAGGAAGAGGGCGTCTGGACGGTCGTCAACAAAGCGGGCGAGAAACTGATCATCACGATGGAGGAGATCCTCCACGACTCCTCGCACGAACTGGGCGTGGACCCGGGTCTGATCAAGGACGGCGTGGAAGCGCACCTCCAGGAACTGCTCGCCGACCGCATCGAGACGCTCGGCGAGGGATACACCCTCATCCGCCGCGAGTACATGACGGCCATCGGCCCGGTGGACATCCTGTGCCGGGACGCGGACGGCCGGACGGTCGCGGTGGAGATCAAGCGGCGGGGCGAGATCGACGGCGTCGAACAACTCACCCGCTACCTGGACCTGTTGAACCGCGACCCGCATCTCGCCCCGGTCCGCGGCATCTTCGCCGCCCAGGAGATCAAGCCCCAGGCCCGCGTCCTCGCCACCGACCGCGGCATCAACTGCCAGATCCTCGACTACGACGCCCTGCGGGGCATCGAGGACGACAAGCTCCGCCTGTTCTGAGGCTCACCTTCTCCGCTTGGTCAGATCACCGAGCCTGACGACTGCGACGCGGTCCCCGAGTTCGTTGCGCTCCCCGAACTCTGAGGTGTCGTAGGGCCGCTCGCCGTGTCCGTCGTGGACGGGCTCGAGGCCGACGGGGACGGGGTCGGCGTCGCGGACTTGCTGGGCGACGTCGAGGGCGGGGCCGAGGGGGTCGGCGAGGCCGTCTTCGTCGGTGTCGGCGTACCCGGCTTGGTCGTGGACTTGGACGGCGTCGGTGTCGTACCTCCCCCGCCCGTGCCCCGGGTGTGGCTCGGGGCCGACGAAGGCGATGCGGCCGGCTGGGACGGCGTTGGAGCGTCCGTCGTGCCGCCGGCACCCGGACCCGTGGGACGGGCCGGGGCCGAACCGCCCGCCGACGGAGTCTGGTTCGGGTCGGCGCCCAGGGTGCCGTCGTCCGTGCCCTGGCTCGCCGAGGGGTTGACGTCGACCTTGCCGGCCGGGTTCTTGTCGGCGTTCTCGTTGGACGTCATGCCCAGCGTGACGACCGTACCCAGCACGGCGGCGAGCAGCGCCCCGGAGCCGACCGCGACGAGGTTGCGGCGGGCCAGCCGCCGCAAGCCCCCGCCCCGCGCCGTGGAGGCCGGGAACCGCGTCGTGACCAGAGGGTCGCCGAGGGGCACATACGGCGGCGGGGCCGACTCCTCGTGCCGTACCTCCGGCAGCTCCTCCCCCGCCGTCGCGGCGATCCCGGGTACGTCACCGGAGCGGTCGGCGACCAGTGCGAGCGCCCGGCGCCCGGCGGTCGTGCCGCGCTTGTCGGCGAGCGCCCCGCGCAGCCCGATGGACGCCTCCAACTCGGCGCGGGCCCGGTCGAGCTGACCGCCGCAGAGCGCGAGGACCCCCAACTCATGGTGGAAATAGGCCTGTTCGGCTACCTCGCCGGCCAGCCGGGAGGCCTCCGCGCCGGACCGCAGGGCCCGTTCCCAGGCGGTCCAGTGCAGCCCGGCGGCGAACGCGGGCGCGGCCGTACGGGCGAGCCGTACCGCGCAGCTCTCCTCGCCCTCGGCCGACGGTGCCGGGTGCGGGACGATCACGGCGAGCGCGGCCAGCACCGCGTCCGCCTCGGCGCACACCCGCTCGGGGGTGACCGACGGATGCCCGGCCCACCAGGTGTAGTGCTCGGCGGCGGCCAGCGCCTGGGCCTGGGCGTCGTCGGCGTACCCGGCGGCCTCCAGCTGGGTCAGCACACCGGCCGCGAGCCGGTAGCGGGCGCCGACCGGCGAGACGAGTCCGCAAGCGGCCAGCTCGCCGAGGGCGGCGTCGGCGTGGGTGTCGCCGATCAGCGCCGGCAGATGCGCCTGGTGCGGCACCTCGCCGCCGAGGGCGACCGCGAAGCGCAGGGTGGCGCGGGCGGAGGCGCTGAGCCGGGAGGCGAGCAGCGGGGCGGGCGCGGCGGCCTCGCCGAGAGACGGCAAGGGGACCTCGTCCGCCGGCTCCAGGGTCAGCTCGGCCGCATCGCGTACGTCCTCGAAGACGCCGTACTCGTCCACGGCTCCCGCGCTGGCCCGCAGTTCGTCGCGCTGCCGGAGCAGGGCCCCGGCCTGGACGAACCGCAGCGGCAGCCCCTCGGACTCGAACCACAGGTCGCCGGCCCAGTTGGACTCCTCCTCGGTGAGGACGCGGCCGACGGTCCGCTCCAGGATCTCCACGCCGGCGGCGCGGTCGAGGCCGCTGAGGAAGACCTCCTCGACCTCGGACCCGTCGGAGGGCGCGGGCACGTCGGGGGTGGCGCCGATCAGGAACGCGCACTCGGGGGTGGCGTCGAGGAGCTCGTCGAGCGCGGCGCCGCCGAACTCGATGTCGTCCAGGACGACGACCGCGCCGATCTCGCGGACCAGTGCGCGCAGTTCGTCCGGATCGACGCGGTGGCGCGGGGCGTCGTAGACCGCGTGGAAGAGGTCGTGCAGCAGGTCCGTGGTGGTGCGGTGGAAACCGGTGAGCCGGACCACGCCGTCGGGGGCGAGGTCCAGGCAGTCCTCGGCGACCAGGTCCAGCAGGGCGGTACGGCCCGAGCCGCCGGGCCCGGTGAGCCGAACCGAACGGCCCCGGGCCAGCAGCCGGACCAGGCGCTCGCGCTCGTCCTGGCGTTCCAGCAGGGAGAGCGCCGGCTGGGCGGGGCCGGGCGGCACCGGCGGCCGGGCGGCCCGCTCGGCCTCGGCGCGCTCGGCGGCGGTGCGCTTGCGGGGCCGCTCCGGCCGCCGGTCCGGCGGGCAGGGCTCTATCTCGCTGCCGTCGACGGGGTTCACGGTCAGCAGCAGGTCGCCGGCCACGACGTGCGCCGTACGGGCGAGCGCGGGCGTGCTCTGACCGAAGTCGGAGGTGAGGGATTCCCGGGGCGGGCGGCGGCTCGCCGCCTGACCGTGCTCCTCGGGTCCCCGGTCGATCGGGTCCATGGGTTCCATGGGTTCAAACCCCCCAAAGCGTCGTGTGCCCGGATTCCGGCCCCTCCCGGCCTTGTCGCACACCGCGCTGTCGCTTCTGGTCCGGGCCCGCTCGGTCGAGGGTTGCGAGGCGGCGGGCGACCGAACCCTAAACCTTCGCTCAGTATCTCCGACAGGGCGGGGTGCCGTGCGGTCCGAGACATCACAGTCCGGTGAGGATTGCGCCCGTCGTGCGCTTCGACGGCTGTGCCCGGGTCTCAGCGGCCGCAGCGGTCTCCGTCCGGCTCAGACTCGTACGCGTCTCACACCCGGGGCAGCGACTCGACCCCGATGCCGCCCTCGATGGCGAGGATGCGGTGCAGCCGGGTGGCCACCAGCAGGCGCTGCATCTGCGGCGGGACACCGCGCAGCACCAGACGGCGCCCGCAGCGGCCGGCCCGCCGATGGGCACCCATGATCACCCCGAGTCCGGTGGCGTCCCAGGAGTCCAGTTCGGACAGGTCGAGCACCAGGTCGCCGACTCCGGCGTCGACTGCCGAGTGCAGGGCCGTACGGGCGTCCGCCGCGCTGCGGACGTCGAGGCGGCCCCCGACGACCAGCTCGGCGTGGTCGCCCCTGATGTGCATATGCGCTCCCCGTTGAGTGCGGTTGGCGTACTCCGTGACGTTGCAACGTCTGACTGTGCGAGTGGTGGCTCGGTTGCTGTTTGTAAGCGAACCGATACCGAATTCACCCCTGGGAGTGATACTCCCCGGGGTGATGTCCGGCGGATGTCCGTACGGAAGGTGCTCAGTACTTGTAGAAGCCCTGCCCGCTCTTGCGGCCGATGTCACCGGCGTCCACCATCCGGCGCATCAGCTCCGGCGGGGCGAACTTCTCGTCCTGGGACTCGGTGTAGATGTTGCTGGTGGCGTGCAGCAGGATGTCCACGCCGGTGAGGTCGGCGGTGGCCAGCGGGCCCATGGCGTGGCCGAAGCCCAGCTTGCAGGCGAGGTCGATGTCCTCGGCGGTCGCGACGCCGGACTCGTAGAGCTTGGTCGCCTCCACCACGAGGGCGGAGATGAGCCGGGTGGTCACGAAGCCGGCCACATCCCGGTTGACGACGATGCAGGTCTTGCCGACGGACTCGGCGAACTCCCGTGCGGTGGCGAGGGTTTCGTCGCTGGTCTTGTAGCCGCGGACCAGCTCGACGAGCTGCATCATCGGCACCGGCGAGAAGAAGTGGACGCCGACGACCCGCTCGGGGTGCTCGGTGGCCGCCGCGATCTTGGTGATCGGGATGGCGGAGGTGTTGGAGGCGAGCACGGTGTCCTCGCGCACGAGCTTGTCGAGCGTGCGGAAGATCTCGTGCTTGACCTCCAGCTTCTCGAAGACGGCCTCGACCACGATGTCGGCGTCGGCGGCGGCGTCCAGGTCGGTGGTCGGGGTGATGCGGGCCAGGGCTGCTTCGGCGGCGGCCGCCTCCATCTTCCCCTTGCTCACGAACTTGTCGTACGAGGCCTTGATGCCGTCGGTGCCACGCTTCAGTGCCTCGTCGGTGACGTCCCGCAGGACGACGTCCCAGCCCGCCTGCGCGGCGACCTGAGCGATCCCGGACCCCATGAGACCGGCCCCGATGACGGCGAGCTTCCGTGCCACTCCGACTCCCTTGAACGCGCTCCAAGTCTGCTTCTCCGGCGGACCATAGCGCTCCGGCGGCGCTGTGTGAGCGGTTAGTAACGCGTGTCACGGTCTCAGAGGCTGAGACGCCCGTCACGGGCCACCAATTCCTGGCGGGTTCGTGCCGGTTGGCGGCATCTTCTCCCGGAAACGGCACGGCGATCACGCCCATGTCGCTACGCTCCGTGTTCCGACCGCTACACATGAAGGGGGTGCGCCATGCCGGCGCGGAAGGTGGTCACGGGACGCAGCCAGGAGCCCCGTCGGCGCTATGCGGAGGAACTCCATCGCCTCCGCACCTCCAGGGGCTTGAGCCTGCGCGGACTGGCCAACGCGGTCGGCTGGGACCCGTCGCTCTTCAAGAAGCTGGAGAGCGGGGAGACGCTGGGCAGTCCGGAGGTCGCCGAGGCGCTGGACGAGTTCTACGGCACGCCTGGACTGCTGCTGGCGATGTGGGAGATGGCCGTGGGGGATCCGACACAGTTCAAGGAGCAGTACCGGCGGTACATGGTTCTGGAGTCGGAGGCGGTGAGTCTGTGGCACTTCGGAGTGAGCATCCTGCCCGGTCTGTTCCAGACGGATTCCTACGCGCGCGAGGTGCTAGCGCTCGGCGGCTACAAGGGCAAGGAACTGGACCAGCAGGTCGCTGCGCGCACCGGACGGCGGTTGCTCCTGGAGGGAGAGGACGCCCCGCCGTTCCGCGCCCTCATCGCCGAGCCGGTGCTGCGCACACCGCTGCGCGACGCGGGGGCGTGGCGGGAGCAGTTGGACTACCTCCTGGAGGCGTCGGAACGCCCGGGAATCGCCCTTCAGGTACTACCGGACAGTGCCGGTCTGCACGGCTTGGTGAGCACTGCCGTCATGTTCCTGCGGCTGACGAACGGCACTACGGTGGCGTACACCGAGAACGCATACCGTGGTGAACTGATCGAAGAAAACGCCGCAGTTGAGTGCCTGCAACGTGCGTACGATGCGATGCGCGACCAGGCGCTGAACCCGGCCGAGTCGCGGAAATTCATCCTGCGGATGTTGGAGGAAGTGCCGTGCGAGCCATCGACCCGAGCGGAGTGACCTGGCGCAAGAGCACCTACAGCAACCCCGACGGGGGTGAGTGCCTCGAAGTCTGCGACACCTTCCCCTCCGCCGTCCCCGTCCGTGACAGCAAGACCCCCGATGCCCCCGCCCTCGTCTTCGCGACCGGCTCCTGGTCGCGGTTCGTCGGCGCCGTCAGGGACGGATCGTTCCACTAGCGGCGTTACCGCAGACCAACTTCAAGGCGTCCGGCCTGCCGTGCGCACGGCATAGTCGAGGACCCGTTCGCTCAGCAGGTCCTCGATGTCGTCCAGCAGCACCAGCACCTCTCGTGAGACCTCGCGCGGATCGCGGCCCTTGACCATCTCGCGGCCGATGACCGCGATGACCGTGCTGTGGATCCAGCCGATCTGACCGGCCATCAGGTGCGGGAGTTCGTCGTCGGCGGGTGCGCCGGTCTCCTCGCGGAGGACCTCTTCCAGGTTGGCCTGGACCTCCTGGGCGAGGGCCCAGAGGCGGGAGCGCAGGGCGGGGGCCTCCTCGATGACCTTCATGAAGGCGGCGTAGCCGGGGAGCAGGCCGACCCGGGGGGAGACGGCCTCGACCTCCTCGCGCAGTTCGCGCAGGACGGCGGCGGCGGCCGACTCACCCTCGGGACGGCCGCGGACCCAGCGGGCGAGGCGGTCGATCATGCCGGCGGAGCGGTCGAAGAAGAGGTCCTCCTTGGCGGGGAAGTAGTTGTAGACGGTGTTGACGGAGACGTTCGCCGCCTCGGCGATCTCCGCGACCGTGACCGCGTCGAAGCCGCGCTCGACGAACAGACCTGTGGCGACATCCGAGATGTACTGCCTGGTCTGCCGCTTCTTCCGCTCCCTCAGCCCCTCTGCCATGCCCACATCCTAACTTCGCTGGGCCCCATGAAAACTTGGGCCCATGCAGAAACTTGGTGTCATTGCAAATTTTCAGGCACTCTGTTTTTCTGGTGCGCATGGCAGCAGTCATCAGCGCGGCGGGACTCGCCCGCACCTTCCAGACCAAGGCCGGCCCCGTGGAGGCCGTGCGCGGCATCGATCTCGCCGTCCGCGAGGGCGAGATCCTCGGTTTCCTCGGGCCCAACGGCGCCGGCAAGACGACCACCCTGCGGATGCTCACCACCCTGCTGAAGCCGACCGGCGGGGCCGCCACCGTCGCCGGGCACGATCTGGCGACGGACCCGGCCGGGGTGCGCGCGGCGAGCGGGTACGTCGCCCAGTCCGGCGGGGTCGACCCGCAGATCACCGTGCGGGAGGAGCTGGTCACCCAGGGGCGGATGTACCGCCTGACGAAGACCGAGGCGGTCGAGCGGGCCGAGGAGCTGGTCCGCGAGCTCGGCCTCTCCGGCCTCCTCGACCGGAAGACCGGCGCGCTCTCCGGCGGGCAGCGGCGCCGCCTGGACATCGCGATGGCGCTCACCCACCGCCCGAAGGTGCTGTTCCTGGACGAGCCGACGACCGGCCTCGACCCGGGCAGCCGCGCCGACCTGTGGGACCTGGTCCGCCGGCTGCGCGACGAGCACGGCACGACCGTCTTCCTGACCACCCATTACCTGGACGAGGCCGACGCCCTCGCCGACCGTCTGGTGATCGTCGACCGGGGCACGGTCGCCGCCGAGGGCACGCCGGGCACGCTCAAGCTCCGGTACGGCGGCTCGATCGACGCCACCCTCCAGGACACCTTCCTCGCCATCACCGGCCGCGGCCCCGCCCCGGCCGACGCCGCCCCCGTCGCCGTATAGGGATCCAGCATGCTCCTGAACGACACCGCGCTCATCTACGGCCGCTATCTGCGCCAGTCCCTGCGCTCCCGGTTCGCCCTGCTCTTCGGCGTGCTCACGCCGCTGCTCTATCTCCTCTTCTTCGGCCCGCTGCTCACCGGTCTGCCACTGGGCGGCGCGGGCAGCTCCTGGCAGGTGCTGGTCCCCGGCCTGCTGCTCCAACTCGACCTGTTCGGCGCCCTGTTCGCCGGATTCACGATCATCATCGAGAAGGGGCAGGGGGTGGTGGAGCGGATGCGGGTGACCCCGGTCAGCCGGCTCGCCCTGCTGCTCGGCCGGGTGCTGCGCGACGCCACGGTCTTCGTCTTCCAGGCGGTGCTGCTGGTGCTGGCCGCGCTGGCGATGGGCCTGCGCGCGCCCCTCGCGGGCATCCTGATCGGCTTCGCCTTCGTGGCCGTGCTCACCCTCGCCCTGGCCGCGCTGTCGTACGCGCTCGGCATGAAGGTCCGCACCCCGCAGGAGTTCGGCCCGCTGATCAACATGGTGTCGATGCCGTCGATGCTGCTGTCCGGCCTCATGCTCCCGATGTCCCTCGCGCCCACCTGGCTGAACGTGCTGTCGCACTTCGTGCCGTTCCGCTACCTGGTGGACGCGGTGCGCGACGCGTACGTCGGGCACTACGCGAGTGCGCACATGGTCTACGGCGTCCTCGTCGCCGTCGGTTTCGCGGCGCTGACGGTGACGGTGGGCACACGAGTGTTCCGGACGGCCGGGGCGTAACTAGGCTGGCCACATGGTCAATCTGACGCGCATCTACACCAGGACCGGCGACCAGGGCACCACCGCGCTCGGTGACATGAGCCGGGTCGCCAAGACCGACCTCCGGATCTCCGCCTACGCGGACGCCAACGAGGCCAACGCGGTGATCGGCACCGCGATCGCGCTGGGCGGCCTGGACGCGGACGTCGTCAAGGTCCTCACCCGCGTCCAGAACGACCTGTTCGACGTGGGTGCGGACCTGTCGACGCCGGTGGTGGAGAACCCGGAGTTCCCGCCGCTGCGGGTCGAGCAGTTCTACATCGACCGGCTGGAGGCGGACTGCGACCGGTTCAACGCCGAGCTGGAGAAGCTGCGCTCCTTCATCCTGCCCGGCGGCACGCCCGGCGCGGCCCTGCTGCACCAGGCGTGCACCGTCGTACGCCGGGCCGAGCGCTCCACCTGGGCGGCCCTGGAGGTGCACGGCGAGGCCATGAACCCGCTCACCGCGACCTACCTCAACCGCCTGTCCGACCTGCTGTTCATCCTGGCCCGCACCGCGAACAAGGACACCGGTGACGTGCTCTGGGTCCCGGGCGGGGAGCGCTAGGTCCTGTCGTCGAACTCCCGCCGTCCGCCCGGAGGGCGGGCCTCGCGGCGTCAGGTGCGTGCTCTCGGCGTGCCGGGCCCTGGCCCTCGTACTGGACGTACTTGGGCCCGGGCCCGGTGCGGCGAGGGTGCGTGCATGGCGTCGCGGGGCAGGCGGGAGTTTGACGACAGGGCCTAGCTCAGTTGCCGTCGCGGGCGGCGTCGCGGTCGGCGGCGGCCGCCGCGGACTCCGCCGCGTTCACCTTCTTCTCCATCTCCGCGTAGCCCGAGGGTGTGCCGGAGGCGGACGGTGTCTTCGGGGACGCCCCCTCGTGGTGCGCGCAGCCCGCGGTGAGCGCCACGAGCAGCGCCACCGCCGGCAGCGCCGCCCGACGTACCCGCATCAGCCCGCCGCCTTCCCGCCGCCGGCCGCCTGGCACCAGGTCTTCACGTCGTTCAGGTCCTTCTGCCGCTGCTGCAGGTTCGTGACCAGCGACTTGCGGAAGTCCAGCCGGTCCTGGAGGAAGGTGGCGACCTGGGTGTGGCCCGCCTTCTTCGCGTTGTCCACGCGCTGCTGCAGGCGGGCGATCGAGCCACGGGTGCCTGGCCCGGCGTCCAGCCGCTTCAGGGCCCGCTCGATCCGGCGGTCGATCCTGGGCACGCGCTTGCACAGCGCGTGCGCGCCGTCGCCGGTGGGACCGGACGCGGGGGTACTGGTGGGGGTGCTGCTGTCGGCCGCGGCCACTCCGGCGGTGCCCGCGAGTACGGCCGCCACGGCGCACCCGGCGAGCAGGGTGCGCGTACGTCGTCGTCCGTTCATCCGTCTCTCCTGTCTCTCCGTTCGTTTCCCGGACGGGTCGGTCGTCCGGCCACGCGACGGAGGTTAGGAAGGGTCTTTGGGGAAACTCTGTGACCGGTTTGCCCCGGCTGTACCGATCAGCCAGTCCCGGCGGCCGGGCAGGTCCGCGCCGCCCGACGGCAGCCGTACCTCGAAGCGCGCCCCGGTGCCGCCCGGCCCCTCGCTCACGGTGACGCTCCCCCGGTGCAGGGCCGCCTGCTGGGCGACGAGGGTGAGGCCGAGTCCGGAGCCGGCGCTGTCGGGGCCCCGCTGAAACCGCTCGAAGATCCGGGCGCGGGCGACCGGCGGTATTCCGGGCCCGTGGTCGTCCACGGTGATGCGGACGTGCTCGGCCGTGCCGTGCACT
This sequence comes from Streptomyces sp. NPDC030820, assembly GCF_055572075.1. Lineage (NCBI taxonomy): Bacteria > Bacillati > Actinomycetota > Actinomycetes > Kitasatosporales > Streptomycetaceae > Streptomyces > Streptomyces sp. NPDC030820. The sequence goes on along the minus strand of NZ_JBVIEB010000023.1, from coordinate 47,416 downwards.
CCGACCCGTACCCGTGCCCGGCCCGCCGCGTCCCGGCCGTGGGCGAGGGCATTGCCGAGCAGGTTGTCCAGCAGCAGGCGCAGGCCCGGTTCCCAGCCGTGCACGGTGAGCCCGGGTGCCGCGTCCAGGGCGATGTCGGCGTCCGGGGCGCGGCGGCGGGCCTCGGCGACGGCCGCGTCGGCGACCTCGGACAGGTCGACCTCCCGGAACGCCTCCGCCTCCACCAGGTCCCCGCGCCCCAGCTCGCGCAGCATCACCAGCAGGCCCAGCAGCCGGGCGTGCTCGCCCCGCAGGTCGGCGAGCACCTCGGTGCGGTCGGGGTCCGGCAGGTCGGGGTGGTCGCCGAGGATGTCGAGGTTGGTGCCCATGCTCATCAGCGGGGTGCGCAGTTCGTGCGCGGCGGCGGAGGAGAAGGACCGGGCGGTGTCGAGGGCCTCGGCGGTGCGGGCGGCCTGCTCGTCGTAGCGGGCGAGCACAGTCCTGAGGGTCGCGGCCAGCTCGTCGACCTCGCGCACCCCGGTCCGCTCCTCGGGGAGCCGGGCCGTGCTGGTGCGCGGGTCGAGGCCGGCGGTACGGCGGGTGAGACGGGCGAGGGGCGCGCTCGCACCGGTGGCCAGACCCCAGGCGAGCAGCCCGGACAGGGGTGCGGCGAGTACGGCGGTGAGGATCACCCGGCGCCGGACGAGGCCGAGTTGGGTGCGGTCGGCGGTGTCGGGCGAGAAGACCCACAGCGTGCCGGAGACGGTGGGGCCCTTCAGGGGCCGGGCCAGGGCCCGCCAACCGCGCCCGCCCTCGCGGACGGTGACGAAGCCGGAGGACCCCTCGGGCAGGGCCACGGCCGGGCCGGGCTGGGGTCCGCCGCTGAAGTCCGCGCCCGGTCCGACGACGCGTACGCCGACGTCGAGCGCGGCGCTGAACAGCTGCCTCTCCCGGGTGTCCGCCGCCTTGGGCCGGCCGTCCGCCGTGGCCCGCAGCAGCGCCCGGGCCTGCGGGGCGACGGCCACCGCACGCTGCCGCAGATGCTGGTCCTCGGTGCGGTGCAGATCGCGGGCGACCAGGTGCAGCAGCAGCCAGCCGCAGGCCAGCACCAGCAGGGGGACGGTGCAGCCGACGGCGAGACCGATGCGGGTGGACAGCTTCATGGCCGTTCCCTCAGGACGAAGCCCACGCCGCGCACGGTGTGGATCAGCCGGGGCTGCCCGTCCGCCTCCAGTTTGCGCCGCAGATAGCTGACGAAGGTGTCGACGGCGTCGGTGCGCACGTCGAAGTCGTAGCCCCACACCCGCTCCAGGAGCTGGTCGCGGGTGAGGACCAGTCCGGCGTTGCGGGCGAGCACCTCCAGCAGCTCGAACTCGCGCCGGGTGAGGTCCAGGGGCCTGCCGTCCCGCTCGGCGGTGCGGGCGGCCGGGTCGATCACCAGGCCCGCGACCCGCAGCTCCGCGCGGCCGGTGGGCGGACGGCGGCGCAGCAGAGCGCGCAGCCGCAGCACCAGTTCCTGCAGGGCGAACGGCTTGACCAGGTAGTCGTCGCCGCCCGCCTGGAGCCCGGCGATCCGGTCGGCGGTCTCGTCCAGCGCGGAGAGCATCAGCACGGGCAGGTCCCGGCCCTCGTCGCGCAGCCGGGTGCACACCTCGATGCCGCTCATGCCGGGCATCGACACGTCGAGCACCAGGACGTCGGGCGCCGCGTCCCGGATCGCCGCCAGCGCCTCGGGCCCGTCGGCGGCGGTCCGCACCCCGAACCCGCTCAACCTGAGTCCGCGCTCCAGCGAGCGCCGGATCGCCGCGTCGTCGTCGACGACCAGCACCGCACCGGAGCCCACCGTGTCCGTCATGCGCCCCCTCCTCGTCGCCGGTCAGCGTACGACCCCGCGCCAGGCGTGCGGCAGTGCTGGCGAGGGCTGCCGGGTCAGGGGCGGCGCTGAGGCTCGCGCCTGGGGCGCTGCCCGGCCGGCTCCCGTTTCGGGAACACCGTGTAGCTGACGGCGATGACCAGGTTGATGGCGAGGACCACGAGCAGCCGCAGCTGCCAGGCCCGCAGCGGATCGGTGTCGCGGCCGTCGCCGACGTACCAGGCGGCGGCCTGGAGCAGGGCGAGGCCGACCGCGCAGGCGAGGATCCAGCGGCCCGCGACCTTCCACTCGTGGACGGCGCGGGCCCTGCCGTACTTCGGGGGCTTGACCGGGGGCGGGCCGCCCGCGAAGCGGTGGGCCACCCAGGCGTCCGCCCATGTGAGGGTGGAGTGGCCGAGGCCGACCGTGAAGCCGATGTAGACGGCGGCCAGTCCGTGCCGCCAGTCCGGTGCGGCGCCGTTCTTCAGGTCGATCGCGGTCACGACGAACAGCATCAGCTCCAGCAGGGGCTCACACAAAAGCAACACCACGCTCGTACGGCGCCATTTCAGCAGGTAGCGCACGGCCAGTCCGGCCGCCAGCAGCACCCAGAACGCCACCTCGCAGGCGATGATCAACCCGACGATCACGGCTCGTCCCCTTCCCTCACCGCTTCGGACCCTCGCTCACCCCTCCAGGCTCCCGGCGCCCGGGGCGCGGATCGTCGTCGGTGCGGGCGAAACCCGGGGTAAGCGAAAGTCGCAGTCCAGGACCGTGCCCAGGGAGCAAGCGGGGTTGCTGTGGGCCGTGTTGGATAAGGGCATGGCTCTCGCACTCCCCCGCCCCCACCGCGACGACATGCGGATCGCCGTGGGCGGGCTGGTCGGCGGGGTGCTGCTGTGGCTGTTGGGGATCCATCCGCGGGTGCCCTCGGACCCGCTGGTGCAATGGGCCGCCCCCTGGGCGCCGTTGGTGCCGCTGGCCGTGACGGCCGCGTGCGAGCCGCTGCGCCGCACCCGTCCCCGGCTCGGCCTGCTGGTCGGCACGCTCGCGCTGACCCTGGACACGGTGACGCTGGGCAGCATCGTCACGATCGTGCTGTACACCGACCTGATGTACGCGGCCGTCCTGTACGGCACCCCGTCCTCGGCCCGCCGCATCCCCTGGATCACCGGGCTGCTGACGGTGCTCGGCGGAGTCGTACCGGCCGCGCTCTGGCGCGATCCGCAGGCGCTGCTGATCGGGGTCGGCGTCGGCGTGGTGGCGCTGGCGCCCGCCGCGACCGGCTGGGTGGTGCGCAACCACCGTGACGCCGCCGAGGCCGCCCGGCTGCGCGCCGAACAGACCGCGCTGCTCGCCGAGATGGACCGCACCCAGGCGGTGACGGCCGAACGGGCGCGGATGGCACGGGAGTTGCACGACATGGTCGCCAATCACCTGTCGGCGATCGCCATCCACTCCACGGCCGCGCTGTCCCTGGACGATCCGGGGACCTCCCGGGAGGCCCTGGCCGTGATCCGGGAGAACAGCGTGGCGGGGCTCGCCGAGATGCGGCGGCTGATCGGCATCCTGCGGGACAGCGGCGGCGACCTGGAGCCGACCGCCACACCGACGCTCGACGGCCTGGCCACGCTGGTCGAGGGCGCCCGCGCGAACGGCCTGGACGTCCGGCTCGACGCCGGGCACGGCCGGGTGCCGGCGCCGGTGGAGCTGGCCGCCTACCGGATCGTGCAGGAGTCGCTGACCAACGCGCTCAAGCACGCCGCGCCGGGGCCCGTCCGGGTCGCCCTGCGGCAGGCCGACGGCACTCTGCACGTCGAGGTCACGAGCCCTTACCGGCCCGGTGACACCCCGCGCGCCCCCGGCTCGGGCTCCGGGCTCACCGGGATGCGGGAGCGGGCGACGCTGCTCGGCGGCGGCTTCGCGGCCGGACCCGAAGCCGGGCTGTGGGCCGTACGCGCCAGTCTTCCGCTCACCGAAGGAGCCCCCGCATGAACCGGCCCATCCATGTCCTCGTCGCCGAGGACCAGTCCGCCGTCCGCGCCGGACTCGTCCTGATCCTGCGCAGTGCGCTCGGCATCGAGGTGGTCGGCGAGGCCGCGGACGGCGAGCGGGCGGTGGAGCTGGCCCGGCAGATCAGGCCCGACGTCGTGCTGATGGACGTACAGATGCCCCGCCTGGACGGGGTGTCGGCGACCCGGCAGATCGTCGCCGAAGGACTCGCGGACGTCCTCGTCCTGACCACCTTCGACCTCGACGAGTACGTCTTCGGGGCCCTGCGGGCCGGAGCCGCCGGGTTCCTGCTGAAGAACGCCGAGGCCAAGGACCTGGTGACGGCCGTCCGCACGGTGGCGCGCGGCGAGGGGATCGTCGCACCGGCCGTGACCAGGCGGCTGATCGCCGAGTTCGCGGCCGGACCGGTGCGGGAGGCGAAGGCCGACCCGGCCGTCCTCGACGGTCTGACCCGGCGCGAGCGCGAGGTACTGTCCTGCGTCGGGCAGGGGCTGTCGAACGCGGAGATCGCGGGGCGGCTGGGGATGGCCGAGGGCACGGTCAAGACGCACGTCAGTCGCCTGCTGGCCAAGCTGGAGCTGCGCAGCCGGGTCCAAGCGGCGGTACTGGCACAGGAGTTGGGGATCTAGCGACACCTGCCAGGCAATTGGTCCAGACCTATTGACCTATGGTCCAGACCTTTCTACCCTCGCAGCACCGTGGGCGTGAAGGCTCAGTCATGCCCCTGACATCCCCACATCCCACAACCCCATAACGAGGAGGCGCAGCATGCGCTTCAGACACAGAGCCGCGGCAGGGTTCGCGACCCTGTTGCTCCCCCTGGCCGGCCTCGTCGGTCTCGCGAGCCCCGCCCAGGCCGCGACCACCGCCACGGCGACGTACGCCAAGACCCAGGACTGGGGCACCGGCTTCGAGGGCAAGTGGACGGTGAAGAACACCGGCACCACGGCCATCAGTTCCTGGACGATCGAGTGGGACTTCCCCTCCGGTACGTCCGTCACCTCGGCCTGGGACGCGGACGTCACCAGCTCCGGCACCCACTGGACCGCCAAGAACAAGTCCTACAACGGGACCATCGCCCCCGGCGCCTCCGTCTCCTTCGGCTTCAACGGCGCGGGCTCCGGCTCCCCGTCCAACTGCAAGCTGAACGGCGACAGTTGTGACGGTACGACCGTCCCCGGCGACGCCGCCCCGAGCGCCCCCGGCACGCCCACCGCCTCGAACATCACCGACACCTCGGTGAAGCTCAGCTGGGGCGCGGCCACCGATGACAAGGGAATCAAGAACTACGACGTGCTGCGCGACGGCAAGGTCGTCGGCACCGTGACCACCACGTCGTACACGGACAGCGGGCTGAGCGCCGGCACCGACTACTCCTACACCGTGCAGGCCCGCGACACCGCCGACCAGACCGGACCGGTCAGCGGCGCGGTCAAGGTGCACACCACCGGCGGCACCACCACTCCCCCGACCACCGGCGACAAGGTCAAGCTCGGCTACTTCACCGAGTGGGGCATCTACGGCCGCAACTACAACGTCAAGAACCTGGTGACGTCCGGCTCGGCCGCGAAGATCACGCACATCAACTACGCCTTCGGCAACGTCACGAACGGCCAGTGCGCGATCGGCGACTCCTACGCCGACTACGACAAGGCGTTCACCGCCGACCAGTCGGTCAGCGGCGTCGCCGACACCTGGGACCAGCCGCTGCGCGGCAACTTCAACCAGCTGCGCGAGCTGAAGGCCAAGTACCCGAACATCAAGGTGCTGTGGTCCTTCGGCGGCTGGACCTGGTCCGGCGGCTTCGCCCAGGCCGCGGCCAACCCGACGGCCTTCGCGGACTCCTGCTACAACCTGGTGAAGGACTCGCGCTGGGCCGACGTCTTCGACGGCATCGACATCGACTGGGAGTACCCGAACGCCTGCGGGCTGTCCTGCGACACCAGCGGGGCCGCGGCCTTCAAGAACGTCATGGCCGCACTGCGCGCCAAGTTCGGCTCCAGCGCCCTGGTCACCGCGGCCGTCACCGCGGACGGCTCCTCCGGCGGCAAGATCGAGGCCGCGGACTACGCGGGCGCCGCTAGTTACGTCAACTGGTACAACGTGATGTCGTACGACTTCTTCGGCGCCTGGGACGCGCAGGGTCCGACCGCCCCGCACTCCCCGCTCACCTCGTACAGCGGCATCCCGAAGGCCGGGTTCGACACGGCCGACGCGATCGCCAAGTACAGGTCCATCGGCGTCCCCGCGTCCAAGCTGCTCATCGGCATCGGCCTCTACGGCCGTGGCTGGACCGGCGTCACCCAGGACGCCCCGGGCGGCACGGCCACGGGACCCGCGGCCGGCACCTACGAACAGGGCATCGAGGACTACAAGGTGCTCAAGACGTCCTGCCCGGTCACCGGCACCGTCGCGGGCACGGCGTACGCGCACTGCGGCAGCAACTGGTGGTCGTACGATACCCCGTCGACCATCGCCGGCAAGATGAGCTGGGCCAAGTCCCAGGGCCTGGGCGGCGCGTTCTTCTGGGAGTTCAGCGGCGACACCAGCAACGGTGAGCTGGTGAACGCCATCAGCAGCAACCTGTAAACAGCTCTTAAGCGACGTTGACGCGCTGACCGGGCGGGGCTGCCTCCAGCCACGCGAGGAATCCGGTCAGCGCGTCTTCGCTCATGGCGAGTTCGAGGCGCGTGCCCCGATGGGTACAGGCCAGGACCACCGCGTCGGACAGCAGCGCCAGCTCCTCCTCGCCCTCGGGCAGCCGACGGCCGGCCACCTCGATCTGCGCCCGCTCCAGGGTGCGGCGGGGCCGGAAGGCGTAGGAGAAGACGCGGTACCACTCGATGCGGTCGCCGTTGTAGCGGGCGACGCCGTAGGACCAGCCCTTGCCGCCCGCGTCCGGTTTCTCGGCCACGTCCCAGCGCAGGGAACAGTCGAAGGTGCCGCCGGAGCGCTGGATGAGCCGGCGGCGCAGCCCGAACAGGAACAGTCCCACCACCACGAGCGCGACCACGATCCCGCACACAGTCAGAGCGAGGACCATCGGCACCGACCTCCTCGTCTCCTAGGTAGGGGAACTGCTTCTGTCACTGAGTAATGAAACCGGAAAAACACCCACATCTACCTCAGCCGCGACCGGCACCGGATTGCTCCGGGCCGGCCGCGGCTGAGTGACGTCAACGTATCGCGCGGCTGGTTCAGCGCGCCGCCGCCGCACGCAGGCGGACGTCTGCGCGGCGCTCGGCGGCGGCGTCGCCCTCCGCCTTCGCGCGCTCCAGCTCCCGCTCCGTGCGCTGGACATCGATCTCGTCCGACAGCTCGGCGATCTCGGCCAGCAGGGACAGCTTGTTGTCCGCGAACGAGATGAAACCGCCGTGCACCGCGGCGACGACCGTTCCACCGTCACTCGTACGGATGGTCACCGGGCCCGACTCCAGCACACCGAGCAGCGGCTGGTGACCGGGCATGACGCCGATGTCGCCGGACGTGGTGCGCGCGACGACCAGGGTGGCCTCGCCGGACCAGACCTGGCGGTCGGCGGCGACCAGCTCGACGTGCAGCTCAGCAGCCAAGGGTGGCTCCTCGGGTCACCACCCGGCAGGGGCGCCGGGTGTTGGGGTCAATTCTAGTGGGCGTGGATGAGGGGGCGGGACGCACCCGCCCCCTCGGTCAGAGCACGAGGCTCAGGAGACGCCCAGCTCCTTGGCGTTGGCCTTGAGGTCCTCAAGGCCACCGCACATGAAGAACGCCTGCTCCGGGAAGTGGTCGTACTCGCCGTCGCAGATCGCGTTGAACGCGGCGATCGTCTCGTCCAGCGGCACGTCCGAACCGTCCACGCCGGTGAACTGCTTGGCGACGTGGGTGTTCTGGGACAGGAAGCGCTCCACGCGACGGGCACGGTGGACGACGAGCTTGTCCTCCTCGCCGAGCTCGTCGATACCGAGGATCGCGATGATGTCCTGCAGGTCCTTGTACTTCTGCAGGATGTTCTTCACGCGCATGGCCGCGCTGTAGTGGTCCTGCGCGATGTAGCGCGGGTCCAGGATCCGGGACGTCGAGTCCAGCGGGTCCACGGCCGGGTAGATGCCCTTCTCGGAGATCGGACGGGAGAGAACCGTCGTCGCGTCGAGGTGGGCGAAGGTGGTCGCCGGGGCCGGGTCGGTCAGGTCGTCGGCGGGGACGTAGATCGCCTGCATCGAGGTGATCGAGTGACCACGGGTCGAGGTGATGCGCTCCTGCAGGATGCCCATCTCGTCGGCCAGGTTCGGCTGGTAACCCACCGCGGACGGCATACGGCCGAGCAGCGTGGAGACCTCGGAACCGGCCTGCGTGAAGCGGAAGATGTTGTCGATGAAGAACAGCACGTCCTGCTTCTGGACGTCACGGAAGTACTCGGCCATGGTCAGGCCGGCCAGCGCGACGCGCAGACGGGTGCCCGGGGGCTCGTCCATCTGGCCGAAGACCAGCGCGGTCTTGTCGATGACGCCCGAGTCGGTCATCTCCTCGATGAGGTCGTTGCCCTCACGGGTGCGCTCGCCGACACCGGCGAACACGGAGACACCCTCGTGGTTGTTGGCGACACGGTAGATCATCTCCTGGATGAGCACCGTCTTGCCGACGCCGGCGCCGCCAAACAGGCCGATCTTGCCGCCCTTGACGTACGGGGTGAGCAGGTCGATGACCTTGACGCCCGTCTCGAACATCTCGGTCTTGGACTCGAGCTCGTCGAAGTTCGGGGCCTTGCGGTGGATCGGCCAGCGCTCGCCGTCGTAGGTCTCGTCGACGTTCAGCACCTCACCGAGGGTGTTGAACACCTTGCCCTTGGTGAAGTCGCCGACCGGCACCGAGATCGGCGCGCCGGTGTCGACGACCGGGGCCTGGCGGACCAGACCGTCGGTCGGCTGCATGGAGATCGCGCGGACCAGGCCGTCACCCAGGTGCTGGGCGACCTCCAGGGTCAGCGTCTTCTTCTCGCCCGCGTTGGCCGGGTCGGCGACCTCGACGTGCAGGGCCTGGTAGATGTCCGGCATCGCGTCGACGGGGAACTCCACGTCGACGACCGGGCCGATGACCCGGGCGACGCGGCCCGTAGCCGTCGCGGTCTCAACAGTGGTGGTCATTTATCGGTCACTCCCCGCGGTCGCGTCGGCCAGGGCGCTCGCGCCACCGACGATCTCGCTGATTTCCTGGGTGATTTCGGCCTGGCGGGCCGCGTTGGCAAGCCGGGTGAGGTTCTCGATGAGCTCACCGGCGTTGTCGGTGGCCGACTTCATCGCGCGCCGCGTGGCGGCGTGCTTCGAAGCGGCCGACTGGAGCAGCGCGTTGTAGATACGGCTCTCCACGTAGCGCGGCAGCAGGGCGTCGAGGACGTCCTCCGCCGAGGGCTCGAAGTCGTACAGCGGAAGGATCTCCCCCTTGGGGTGAGCCTCCTCGGCGACCTCTTCGAGGCGCAGCGGCAGCAGCCGGGCGTCCAGCGCCGTCTGCGTCATCATCGAGACGAACTCGGTGTAGACGATGTGGAGTTCGTCCACACCGTCGGCCGCCGTCTCCTTCTCGATGGCCTCGATCAGGGGCGCCGCGACCTTCTTGGCGTCCGCGTACGTCGGCTCGTCCGTGAAGCCCGTCCACGACTCCGCGACCTTGCGCTCACGGAAGTTGTAGTGGGCGACACCGCGCCGGCCGACGATGTACGTGTCGACCTGCTTGCCCTCGCGCTCCAGGCGCTCGGTCAGCTGCTCCGCCGTCTTGATGGCGTTGGAGTTGAAGGCGCCGGCCAGACCGCGGTCGCTCGTGAGGAGCAGGACCGCGGCACGGGTCGGGTTCTCCGCCTCCGTGGTGAGCGGGTGCTTGGTGTTCGAGCCGGTGCCGACCGCCGTGACCGCGCGCGTCAGCTCGGTCGCGTACGGCGTGGAGGCCGCCACCTTGCGCTGCGCCTTGACGACGCGCGAGGCGGCGATCATCTCCATCGCCTTGGTGATCTTCTTGGTCGCGCTGACGGATCGGATGCGACGCTTGTAGACCCGGAGCTGGGCTCCCATGAGTCAGGTCCCTTCCTTACGTCACTTGGCGGCAGCGGCAGGGACGTCCTCGCCGAGCAGCTTGCCGTCCGAGGTCTCGAACTGCTTCTTGAACTCGGCCACCGCGTCGTCGATCGCCTGGATCGTGTCGTCGGACATCTTGGCGCCCTCCTTGATGGAGGTCATCAGGCCCTGGTGCTTCCGGTGCAGGAAGTCGATCAGTTCCTTCTCGAAGCGGCGGATGTCGGCGACCGGCACGTCGTCCATACGGCCGTTGGTACCGGCCCAGACGGAGACGACCTGGTCCTCGGTGGCCATCGGCTGGTACTGGTCCTGCTTCAGCAGCTCGACCATGCGCGAACCGCGCTCCAGCTGGGCCTTCGAGGCCGCGTCCAGGTCGGAACCGAAGGCGGCGAACGCCTCCAGCTCACGGAACTGGGCGAGGTCCACACGGAGACGGCCGGAGACCTGGCGCATCGCCTTGTGCTGCGCGGAACCACCGACTCGGGAGACGGAGATACCGACGTTCAGCGCGGGACGCTGACCGGCGTTGAACAGGTCCGACTCCAGGAAGCACTGGCCGTCGGTGATGGAGATGACGTTGGTCGGGATGAACGCCGAGACGTCGTTGGCCTTGGTCTCGACGATCGGCAGACCGGTCATCGAACCGGCACCCATGTCGTCGGAGAGCTTGGCGCAGCGCTCCAGCAGCCGGGAGTGCAGGTAGAAGACGTCACCCGGGTAGGCCTCACGGCCCGGCGGGCGGCGCAGCAGCAGGGACACGGCGCGGTAGGCGTCGGCCTGCTTCGAGAGGTCGTCGAAGATGATCAGGACGTGCTTGCCCTGGTACATCCAGTGCTGACCGATGGCCGAACCGGTGTACGGCGCCAGGTACTTGAAGCCGGCCGGGTCGGACGCCGGGGCGGCGACGATGGTCGTGTACTCCAGGGCGCCGTTCTCCTCCAGCGCGCGGCGCACGCCGGCGATGGTGGAGCCCTTCTGGCCGATGGCGACGTAGATGCAGCGGACCTGCTTCTTGGGGTCGCCGGTGCGCCAGTTGTCGCGCTGGTTGATGATCGTGTCGACGGCCAGGGCGGTCTTGCCGGTCTGGCGGTCACCGATGATCAGCTGACGCTGACCGCGGCCGATCGGGGTCATCGCGTCGACGGCCTTGTAGCCCGTCTCCATCGGCTCGTGCACCGACTTGCGCTGCATGACCGTGGGGGCCTGCAGCTCAAGGGCACGGCGGCTGTCGGTCTCGATCTCGCCGAGGCCGTCGATCGGGTTGCCGAGCGGGTCGACGACACGGCCGAGGTAGCCCTCGCCGACCGCGACGGAGAGGACCTCACCGGTGCGGGTGACCGGCTGACCCTCCTCGATGCCGCTGAACTCACCGAGGACGATGGCACCGATCTCGCGCTCCTCGAGGTTGAGGGCGAGGCCGAGGGTGCCGTCCTCGAACTTCAGCAGTTCGTTGGCCATGGCCGAGGGAAGACCCTCGATCTTCGCGATGCCGTCGCCGGCAAGGGTGACCGTACCGACCTCCTCGCGCGAGGCCGCGTCCGGCTTGTACGACTGGACAAAGTTCTCCAGCGCGTCCCGGATCTCCTCCGGCCGGATCGTGAGCTCCGCCATCTGGGTTCCCTGCTCTCCTTGTTGGGCCCGAAGTTTCACTTGGGGGGTCTGGGGGCGACCCCCAGGAATCCTCTGCACGGCCCAACCAGGGCCGTAAGTACGTACTGCTTTTCTCGAAATATCGAGTTGCTGCTAGCTCGCCATGCGGCGGGCGGCGTCATCCAGCCGGTCCGCGAGGGAGCCGTTGATGACCTCGTCACCGACCTGCACCCGGATACCGCCGATGACCTCGGGGTCCACGTCCAGGTTGAGGTGCATCCGACGACCGTAGAGCTTGGCGAGGGCGGCGCCGAGGCGCTGCTTCTGGCCGTCGCTCAGCGGCACCGCCGAGGTGACGACGGCGACCATGCGGTCCCGGCGCTCGGCGGCCAGCTTGGACAGGGACTCCAGTCCCGCTTCCAGGCTACGTCCACGCGGCGCGGTCACAAGGCGCACCACCAGACGCTCGGTGACCGGCTTGGCCCGTCCGCCGAGCAGCCGGTGCAGCAGCTCCGTCTTGGCCGCCGTGCCGGCGGCGCGGTCGGTCAGCGCGGCGCGCAGCTCGGTGCTGGAGGAGACGATCCGGCCGAACCGGAACAGCTCGTCCTCGACGTCGTCGAGGGTGCCCGTCTTCTCCGCGGCGGTGAGGTCGGCGATGCTCGCCAGCTCCTCCAGCGCGTCCACCAGGTCGCGGGGCTGCGACCAGCGGGAGCGCGCCATCCCGGCCACCAGGTCGGCGGCGGACCCGCTGACCTGGCCACCGATCAGACGCTGGACCAGCTGCGCCTTGGCCTCTGCGGGCTGCGCCGGGTCGGTGAGGACCCGGCGCAGGCCGGCCTCGCGGTCGAGCAGCGCGGTGACGGCCGCCAGCTCGTCGGCGAGCGAAGCGGCGTCCACGGACGTGGAGTCCGTCAGCGCGTCGAGACGCTCACCTGCGGCTGCCAGGGCCTCGCGGCTCGCTCCGTTCATCGCGTGGCCTCGGCCTTCTCCTCGAGCTCGTCGAGGAAGCGGTCGATCACACGGCTCTGGCGGGCGTGGTCCTCGAGGGACTCGCCGACGAGCTTGCCGGCCAGTTCGGTGGCGAGCCTGCCGACGTCCTGACGCAGAGTCTGGGCAGCGGCCTTGCGGTCGGCCTCGATCTGGGTGTGACCCGCGGCGACGATCTCCTCGCGCTGCCGCTGGCCCTCGGCCCGCATCTCGGCGATGAGCGCGGCACCCTGCTCCTGCGCCTCCTGGCGCAGGCGCGCGGCCTCGTGCCGGGCTTCGGCGAGCTGAGCCTTGTACTGCTCAAGGACGCTCTGGGCCTCGACCTTCATGGCGTCGGCCTCTTCGATACCGCCTTCGATCGCCGCGCGGCGCTCCTCCAGAACCTTGTTGATGTTCGGAAGCAGCTTCTTCCAGAAGAAGAAGAACACGATGGCGAAGGCGATGGTGCCGACGAGCAGCTCGGGACCGGCGGGGACGAGCGGGTTCTGCTTCGTCTCCTCGGCCGCCAGCTGTGCCAGGTTGGCGATCACATCAGTGCCTTTCGTCGAAACGTGTCGGTGAGGAAGTCTTACTTCGTACCGAACACGAACGGCATAACGATGCCGATGAGGGCGAGCGCCTCACAGAAGGCGAAACCGAGGATCTGGTTGGCGCGGATCAGACCCGCGGCCTCGGGCTGGCGGGCGAGCGCCTGGGTGCCGTTACCGAAGATGATGCCGACGCCGATGCCGGGGCCGATGGCGGAGAGGCCGTAACCGACAGAACCGATGGAACCGGAGACAGCGGCGAGGGTCTCAGTGGCAGCCATGCTGAATCTTCCTTCTCTTTACGGACCGGTGGGGGTTGGCCACCGGACGACCGGGGGGTGTGGTGGGGCTCAGTGGTGCTCGGCGAGAGCGCCCTGAATGTAGGAGCAGGCCAGCAGTACGAAGACGTACGCCTGGACGGCCTGGACGAAAAGCTCGAAGCAGATCATGGCCATCGTCATCACGAAGGAGACACCGGCGGCCGGGATCATCCAGCTGTTCAGCAGGTACCAGGAGGCGACGGTGAACATCACCAGCATCAGGTGACCGGCGAACATGTTGGCGAAGAGTCGCACCGAGTGCGTGAACGGGCGGACGAACAGGTTCGAGAAGAACTCGATGACCATGACGAGCGGGAGCACCGCGCCGAGCGTCTTGTCGTAGCCCGTGACGTTCTTGAAGAAGCCGACGAAGCCGTGGCGCTTGAACGTCAGCCCGACCCACAGGATCCAGACGATCGCGGCGAGGACCATCGGGAAGGCGATGACCGAGGAGACCGGGAACTGGGCCAGCGGGATCACGGACCAGATGTTCATGATCCAGACGAAGAAGAAGAGGGAGACCATGAACGGCACCCACTTCTCGCCCTCGCGCTTGCCCAGGGTCTCGTACACGATCCCGCGGCGCACGAAGTCGTAGCCGGCCTCGCCGATCATCTGCAGCTTGCCGGGGACGACCTTGGCGTGGCCGAAGGCCGCCCAGAAGAAGGCGACCACGAGCACGGAGGTGATGAGCGCGAGCAGCATCACCTTGTTGAACTCGAAGCCCCCGACCGTGGCCATCGGCTTGAAGAGGAAGGACTGCAGGCCCGGGGCCGGGAAGCCACACCCGTTGTCGGACATGATCCGACAACTCCAGTCAAAGGCGAGCTGGGTCTGGTCAGCACTCACCGCGGGCTCCTTCGGCGTGACGCATGGGTACGGCAACCTCGTTGTGTCGGCGCGGCGCGCGGCCGCGGATCGGCACCGGACTGGTGTTACGGATGTGGGGGCGGCTGGGGGGCATCGAGCCTCGCGATCGAGCAGGCGTCAGCTCAGATGCCCGCGCCCGCGATGCCGCAGTTGGCACCGGACGATAGCAGGAGATCTCACAGGCCTTTATCCCGCCCCTACCCCTCACGACGACGGCCCTGTCTTCTCGGGCTTGTCACTCTTCGCGGAGTCGGGGTCGATATAGAAGATCTTGGCCTTCAGGTGCGCGCGGGCCTGCGCGGCCATCCACGCGACGGTCGTGACCACGATCCCCACGGCGAACGCCTTGCCGTTGAAGAGGGAGGTGCCTTTGAAGACGGCGACGAAGATGAAGAGGAGCAGCAACTGGGCCATGTAGAGCATGAGGCCCATCGCCTGGAACAGCTGCGGGAGCGTTTTTGCCGTCCACTGCAGCACGTAGAGGCCGAGTCCCATGAACAGGATGGCCAGCACCGTACCGACAGCCGCACCGAGCGCACCCTTGCCCCCCGCGACCGCGGCGCTCACGGCGACGGCGATCGCGCCTGCAGCCGCTGCGGGCACAGCGATCTGCAGTAGGTTCCGGGCGTCATTGGACGGCATGGCGGCAACTCCGCTTTCACAGGGGGCAGGGTGTCGTCATGGACGAGCGTAGTCCCGGGCTGAGTGATCGAGACCTCACACCAAGGGACCGCCGTACTGCGGTCCTTCGGTTCTATCCGGGTTCTCGTGAACCGTATCACAAACTATTTGATGAGGTCTTTACCTGGTAGGTGTGCGCACTGTCACACATGAGACTGACAGTGCGCGTCTGTGCAAAAACCAGGCCCGGTTGTCTGGTATTGGGGGCCTTTGCACCCCCACGCGTTGGCAATGCTCTAGTCAGATTCTTACCTTGGATGGGTCAGCCCCGGTCAAGGAAACGCGAACGAGCGCCGATCGCGGTCGCTCCGTTGACGCCCGAGACGCCGGCGGCGACGGGGGCTCGCTCCGTGGCCTCGTGCGGCTCCAGCGGCTCGTCTGCCTCGCCTGCCACAGCGGCCTCGGCAGCACGGCGGAGCAGCCGGTAGCGGGGCGGCACGAAGCGCTGAGCCCACACCGGCACCCGCGGCGTGAAGCGCGGGAGCAGCAGCAGGACCAGACCGACCGCGCTGAGGAAGACCACGCCGAGCACGATCCACATCGAGGCCGAGTTGACCGAGTAGGCCAGCGCGCCGAACGCGATCAGCGCCGACCAGAAGTACATGATCAGCACCGCGCGGCTGTGCGAGTGGCCGATCTGGAGCAGGCGGTGGTGCAGATGGCCGCGGTCGGCCGCGAACGGCGACTGACCGCGCCAGGTGCGCCGGACGATCGCGAGGACCAGGTCCGCCGCCGGCACCGCGATGATCGTCAGCGGCATCAACAGCGGGATGTAGACCGGCACCATCTGGTGCACCGAGTTCCGCTCGGAGCCGGAGAACAGCTTCATCACGTCCGGGTCCAGCTGGCCGGTGACCGAGATGGCGCCGGCGGCCAGCACCAGGCCGATCAGCATCGAGCCCGAATCTCCCATGAAGATCCGCGCCGGATGCATGTTGTGCGGCAGGAACCCCAGACACATGCCGATCAGGATGGCCGCGAACAGGGTCGCAGGAGCGGCGGCCTCGATGTTGTAGCCGAACCAGATCCGGTAGGCATACATGAAGAACGCGGTCGCTGCGATGCACACCATGCCCGCGGCGAGCCCGTCGAGACCGTCGACGAAGTTCACCGCGTTGATGGTGATCACGACCAAGGCCACCGTCAGCAGGGTGCCCTGCCACTGGGTCAGCGCCACCGTGCCCACGCCGGGGATCGGCAGCCACAGGATCGTCAGACCCTGCATGACCATGACGCCCGCGGCGATCATTTGCCCGCCGAGCTTGATCAGGGCGTCGATCTCGAACTTGTCGTCCAGGACGCCGATCAGCCAGATCAGCGCCGCGCCCGAGAGCAGCGCCCGCGGCTCGTTGGACTTCTCGAACACCCAGCTGAGATTCGCTAGGTGGTCCGCAACCAGCAGACCCGCGCACAGGCCGAAGAACATGGCGATACCGCCGAGGCGCGGAGTTGGTTCCCGGTGCACGTCACGCGCCCGGATCTCCGGCATCGCCCCGGCCACGATCGCGAACTTCCGTACCGGCCCTGTCAGCAGATACGTCACCGCGGCCGTGATGCAGAGCGTCAGCAGGTATTCACGCACGGGCTTCCCCACGAGTCTCGCTGGCCATCACAGCCCCACACCCTAGCGGCGGACGTATATGGATGGGGACATCCGGGTAGCAAGGATGGTTGCACGTGTGGCTGTGTACGACGGCGCACAACAGGCTGTACGGGTCTGACGCCTACCCCCTTTCAGCCGGGATACGGCGCAAATCCGCCGGCTCGGACCAGCACACCCCGATCGTCGGCGGGCGAGGCGGCGGTGCTGACGCGCCCGGGCGGAGCCGGGGCGGGTCCGCTACTTCGCTTACTTCGCCGGTTTTCCGGTGACCAGTGCATCCGCATAGCGAAGACGGTCCCGGCTCTGCTGCCGGTACGTGGAGAGGACTGCGACGTTGGCAGCGATGGCGCGCTTCTGATAGGCCGACTCCACGGAGAACCAGACACCCACCAGATTGACCTTCGCCTTGCACTGCACGTCCAGTACGGCCGCCTTCACCGCGGCATCACTGGACGGATCCTTCTCCACGCCGAGTTCCTTCATCGGGTTCACGGGGTCCTTGACGGTGTAGCCGCCATCGCGCATGCACGCCGACCACTTCGTGACGACGGCGGTGACGCGGGGGTCCTTGCGGGACTTCAGATAGGCGTCGCGTTCCAGCAGCTGGGCGAACGTGACGTCGATCATTCCCTTTTTCGGAGCGTAGAGCTTCAGATACGACTCCCTGGCGCACCCTCCCGCGGGGACACCATGGCCCCGCTTCGCCTCCGCCTCCGCCTCGGTCCTGGGCAGGGAGTCGGGGTTGACATTCGGATCGCCGTTCAGCACGGCGAGCATCGCCGGCGAGGGTTCGCGGCCGCCGCCATGACCGGCGGGCGGAGTCTCCGGGTCCGCATATCCGTACCGTTTCGCCTGCCTGGCGTCGGAGAGGCCGTAGCGGCGCGCGGTGTCCGACGCGTCACCCGACGATGCGGTGCCCTGCTCGTCGTAGGCGAACCCGAACCGCCGCATGCACTGCCGCGTCAGGATCTGTTGTGCCTGTGTCAGCTTTCTGATCTCGTCCGCCGTCGGGACGAAGGCCTGCAGAGGGTACTTCAGGTCGGCGGACCGGACCACCTCGGGTGCGGTGCCGACGTCGGGGAGCTTCGACGATCCGGAGCCCTCCCTCGAGTCAGAGGAGCTGGAGCAGCCGCTCAGCAACAGAGCAGCGGCCACGGCCAGACATCCGGCGGACTTCGTTCCCAGCGCCCTCAGGTTCGCAAGAGCCATGACTTCTCCATTGACAAAACGAATGGCCGCCCGCACCTGTGAAACAGTGAGGCGGCCACTCGTCACTCGTTTCGCGGCAGTCAGCCCGAGGGGCCGATCAGTCGAAGTCGTACGCGGACGAGATGGAGTTCTGGAAGTTCGTCGACGCGTCGCCCTTGAACCCTGCGGGAATCCAGCCGTGGATGCCGCCACGGAAGGAGTCGGTGTAGACGTGCCAGGTCTTGGAGGAGCGGTTCCAGTACGACATGGTGTTGTCGTTCGGGGAGATGTTGGTGTTGCGGGTGTAGTCCATCGGAGCGAAGTTCGGGATGTTCATCTCCGGGTCGAAGACGTATCCGCCCTCCTGCTTGAGGTAGAAGAGGCAGATGTCCCCGGATTCGCAGTACCCGTTACCGCTGGTTGCGGCGCTCGCATTGCCCGAGAAGAGCCCAACGGCTCCGAGTGCCATCGCCGCGACCAGCACCGACCGAATTCCACGCTTGAATTGCATTTCCTGCCTCTCTCACCCACATAATCGGGCCTTTTCGGCCACACAAGAGAACGCAGGGGCATGACGTCTTTACCCCCGTTTTGTGCAATCAGCAGCTTGTCATGACCATCACCGGCCCACAAGGGACACAGAAGCTTCACCTTGTGATTTGGATCACCGGAGGCACGGCTGTGCCGATGCCCTGTCAGCCCGGATACGGCGGAAAGCCGGCGGTGAGGGTACGCACCTCGTCCCGGGCGGTGGCCGGATCGGTCTCGCCGCGCAGCACGGCCGCCATCAGCGCGGCGATCCGCACCATCTCCGGCTCTCCCATGCCCTGCGTGGTCACCGCCGCCGTGCCCAGGCGCAGGCCGCGGCCGTCGCCGTGCGGCAGCGCGCAGCAGTCCAGGACGATCCCGGCGGCGGCGAGCCGGCCGCGCGCGCTGCGGCCGTCCACCCCGAGCGGGGCCGGGTCGGCGGTGATCAGATGGGTGTCCGTGCCGCCGGTGCTGACGGTGAGGCCCTCGGCAGCCAGATGACCGGCGAGCACCCGTGCGTTGGCGACCACCTGGTGGGCGTACACGGCGAAGGCCGGTGTCGCCGCCTCGCCGAACGCGACGGCCTTCGCGGCGATCGTGTGCATCTGCGCGCCGCCCTGGGTGAACGGGAACACCGCCCGGTCGACGCGCTCGGCCAGCTCGCTCCCGCACAGGATCATCCCGCCGCGCGGACCGCGCAGCACCTTGTGGGTGGTCGCGCACACGATGTCGGCGTACGGCACCGGGTTCGGCGCCGCGCCGCCGGCGACCAGCCCGATCGGGTGCGCGGCGTCGGCGATCAGATAGGCCCCGACCTCGTCGGCGACCTCACGGAAGAAGGCGTAGTCGATGTGCCGGGGATAGGCGATCGAGCCGCACACGATCGCCTTGGGGCGGTGGCCCAGGGCCAGATGGCGCACCTGGTCGTGGTCGATGAGCCCGGTCTCCGCGTCCACCCCGTAGCCGACGAAGTCGAACCAGCGGCCGGAGAAGTTCGCGGGTGAGCCGTGGGTGAGATGGCCGCCGTAGTGGAGACCGAGGGCGAGGACGGTGTCGCCGGGGCGCAGCAGGGCGGCGTAGGCGGCCAGGACGGCCGAAGAGCCGGAGTGGGACTGGACGTTGGCGTGTTCGGCGCCGAACAGCTCCTTGGCCCGGTCGATGGCGGCGCGTTCGGCCAGGTCCACGATCTCGCAGCCGCCGTGGTGCCGGGCGCCGGGATAGCCCTCGGCGTACTTGTTGGCGAGCGCGGAACCGAGGGCGGCGAGCACGGCCGGCGAGCAGAAGTTCTCGGCGGCGATCAGCTGCAGGGTGGTGGACTGCCGGTCCAGTTCCGCGAGCAGGATCTCGGCCATCGCCGGGTCCTGCCGCCGCAGGACGTCGGTCTCGAGGGTATGGGTGACCGACATGGCGGGCTCCCGGGCGGTCGACGGTGACGTGTTCCCAATGTAGGCCGGGGATGTGCGGTATGCCTGGTATTGCAGCTCTTTACGGAGCGCTCACGTCCGCGCCGCCACCCCGGTCAGCGCCGTCACCACCGGGTCCAGCGCCTGGTGTATCTCGTCCCCGATCGACCGGAAGAACGTCAGGGGCGCCCCGTACGGGTCGTGGACCTCGTCCGCCTCCGCCGTGGGCGCCAGCAGCCACCCGCGTAGAGCCGCCGCCGCACGCACCAGGGCCCGGGCGCGCATGACCACGCCGTCGTCCAGGGGCGGCAGGGTGGCCGGATCTATCGCCCGCACCAGCCGGGTGAACTCCTTCAGGGTGAAGGTGCGCAGTCCCGCCGAATGGCCCATGGAGATGACCTGCGCGCGGTGGTCGCGGGTGGCGGTGAGCACCAGGTCGGCCCTGATGACGTGCTCGTCCAGCAGCTCCCGGCCGAAGAAGCCGGAGGCGTCCGCGCCGAACTCGGCCAGCACGGTCTCCGCGTTGGCCTCCATCGGCGCGCCCTCGTGGCCCCAGGTGCCCGCGCTCTCCACGATCAGCCCGCCGCCGAGCACGCCGAGCCGCTCCGCGACGAAATGCCGGGTCAGCCGCTCGGTGATGGGTGAGCGGCACACATTGCCGGTGCTGACGTGGAGGATGCGGAAGGTGTCGCGCGGAAAGCCGAACGTCGTCGTCTGCTCCGCGACACGCTCCCCGACGCCTATGCCACGCCCCGCTTCAGGGGCCGTCAATTCGCCACCTCGAGGTCGGGTACGACCTTGCGCAGCTCCTCCGGGGAGAGCGCGCCCTCGCGCAGCAGCACCGGCACCCGGCCGCTGACGTCCACGATGGAGGACGGCACAATACCGGGGGTGGGGCCGCCGTCGAGGTAGACGGAGACGGAGTCGCCGAGCATCTCCTGCGCGGCGTCGCAGTTCTCCGGCGCCGGGTGGCCGGTGAGATTGGCGGAGGACACGGCCATGGGGCCGACCTCGGTGAGCAGCTCGATGGCGACGGGGTGCAGGGGCATGCGGACGGCCACCGTGCCGCGGGTGTCGCCGAGGTCCCACTGCAGGGACGGCTGGTGCTTGGCGACGAGCGTCAGGGCGCCCGGCCAGAACGCGTCGACCAGCTCCCAGGCCAGCTCGGAGAAGTCCGTGACGAGGCCGTGCAGGGTGTTCGGGGAGCCGATGAGGACAGGGGTGGGCATATTGCGGCTCCGGCCCTTGGCGGCGAGCAGGTCGGCGACCGCCTCCGAGGAGAACGCGTCGGCGCCGATGCCGTACACCGTGTCGGTCGGGAGCACCACCAGCTCGCCCCGGCGGACCGCGGACGCGGCTTCACGCAGACCCGTCACGCGGTCGGTCGCGTCGTTGGTGTCGTATCGCCGTGCCATGTCTAGCGGGCCTCCTCGTACACGTACTGCGGGACTTCGAAAAGAACTGTCGTCGGGGTGCTCACGGCAGCGCCTTGCGGGCGGTCGCGAACCGGGGGCGCTTGTTGAGGTCGGGGTGGTCGGCCGCGTCGGCCCAGCCGCGCTCCTCGGTGAAGATCCACGGCACCTGGCCGCCCTGGGTGTCGGCGTGCTCGATCACGACGACCCCGCCGGGGCGCAGCAGACGGTGTGCGGTGCGTTCGATGCCCCGGATCAGGTCGAGGCCGTCCTCGCCGGAGAAGAGGGCCATCTCGGGGTCGTAGTCGCGGGCCTCGGGCGCCACGTACTCCCACTCCGTGAGCGGGATGTACGGCGGGTTGGAGATCACCAGGTCGACCTGCCCGTCGAGGTCGGGGAAGGCCGTCAGGGCGTCGCCCTGGCGCAGATCCACCCTGGACCCCGCGACGTTCTTCCGCGTCCACACCAGGGCGTCCTCGGACAGCTCCACGGCGTGCACGCGCGAGCGCGGCACCTCCTGGGCGAGGGCGAGCGCGATGGCGCCGGAGCCGGTGCACAGGTCGACGATGCACGGCTCGACGACGTCCATGGCGCGCACGGCGTCTATGGCCCAGCCCACCACGGACTCGGTCTCGGGCCGGGGCACGAAGACGCCCGGCCCGACCTGGAGCTCCAGGTAGCGGAAGTAGGCCCGCCCGGTGATGTGCTGGAGCGGCTCGCGCTGTTCACGCCGGGCGATGACCTCCCAGTACCGGGCGTCGAAGTCCGAGTCCTTCACGGAGTGCAGTGCACCGCGCTTCACGCCGTGCACGAAGGCGGCGAGCTCCTCCGCGTCCGTGCGCGGCGAGGGCACGCCGGCGTCGGCCAGCCGCTGGGTGGCCTGGGCCACCTCGGCGAGCAGCAGGTTCACGCGAGTCCTCCGTGTCGTGCTCGTACGTGTCTTACGCGGCTGCCAGCTTCGCCGCCGAGTCGGCGTCGACGCAGGCCTGGATGACCGCGTCGAGGTCGCCGTCCAGGACCTGGTCCAGGTTGTACGCCTTGAAGCCGACGCGGTGGTCGGAGATGCGGTTCTCCGGGAAGTTGTAGGTGCGGATCTTCTCGGAGCGGTCCACCGTGCGGACCTGGCTGCGGCGGGCGTCGGCGGCCTCCCGCTCGGCCTCCTCCTGCGCCATGGCGAGCAGCCTGGAGCGCAGGATACGCAGCGCCTGCTCCTTGTTCTGCAGCTGGCTCTTCTCGTTCTGGCAGGAGGCCACGACCCCGGTCGGGAGGTGCGTGATGCGCACCGCGGAGTCGGTGGTGTTGACCGACTGGCCGCCCGGGCCGGAGGACCGGTAGACGTCGATCCGGAGGTCGTTGGGGTTGATCTCCACGTCGACCTCCTCGGCCTCCGGGGTCACGAGGACACCGGCGGCGGAGGTGTGGATACGGCCCTGCGACTCGGTCGCCGGCACGCGCTGCACGCGGTGCACACCGCCCTCGTACTTCAGCCGGGCCCACACGCCCTGGCCGGGTTCGAGCTGGCCGCGGGCCTTCACCGCGACCTGGACGTCCTTGTAGCCGCCCAGCTCGGACTCGGTGGCGTCGATGATCTCGGTCTTCCAGCCGACGCGCTCGGCGTAGCGCAGATACATGCGCAGCAGGTCGCCGGCGAAGAGGGCCGACTCGTCGCCGCCCGCGCCCGCCTTGATCTCCAGAATGACGTCCTTGTCGTCACTCGGGTCGCGTGGGATCAGCAGGAAGCGGAGCTTCTCGGTGAGCTCCTCGCGCTGCTTCTCCAGGTCCTTGACCTCGGCCGCGAAGTCGGGGTCGTCGGCCGCGAACTCACGCGCGGTCTCCATGTCGTCGCCGGTCTGCTTCCAGGAGCGGTACGTGGCGACGATCGGGGTCAGCTCGGCGTAGCGCTTGTTCAGCTTGCGCGCGTTCGCCTGGTCGGCGTGGACCGACGGGTCGGCGAGCTTCTTCTCCAGATCGGCGTGCTCGGCGACGAGTTCGTCGACGGCCTCGAACATCTTGGGCTCCTGTACTGCGGTGAAGGGAAGGGCGGGCGACCAAAAACGCCGGTCCCGGGCACACCCCCACGAGGGCGTGACCGTGGACCGGCGAAATGGGGCTCGCTACTTCTTGGAGCCGGCGGCCTTGCCGAAGCGGGCCTCGAAGCGGGCCACACGGCCACCGGTGTCGAGGATCTTCTGCTTGCCCGTGTAGAACGGGTGGCACTCGGAGCAGACCTCGGCCCGGATGGTGCCGGACTCGATGGTGCTGCGGGTGGTGAACGACGCGCCACAGGTGCAGCTGACCTGCGTCTCGACGTACGCGGGGTGAATGTCGCGCTTCAAGGTGTCTCCTAGGTTTCGGGAGGGCGCCGGGTCGCCGCCGCGGGGTGCGGGAGCGTGAACCGGAGCCGACGTACCAGTCTGCCAGGACTGGGGCCCTCTCCCAAAACCGGGGGTGCGGTTGTTGTATTCCTGGGGCTGAGTGGGTTGTCGCCTACGGGGGTGCCGTGGTTTCGCCGTGGGCGGGTGCGGGCGTGGTGGGTACTCGCGCAGTTCCCCGCGCCCCTTACGGGGCGCTCACCACGCCGTTGCCTTCGCCTGTGGCCGTACCCGTCGTGGCCGACTTCGGAATGGGCCGGTCGTTCTTCAGGGCGTCCCACACCAGCTGGGCCTTCTGTTTCTCCATGAGCACACGGTTGGGGTTCGACGGGTCGTACTGGACCGGCATGGTGATCATGGTCATGTGCCGGGAGCTGATGCCCTTGAGGCTGTCGGCGAAGTCGATCAGGGAGTTGACCGAGCCCAGGTCGGAGTCGGTGGTGACCGTCTTGGTGGCGGTGTCGGCGAGGTCGTAGAGCTTCTTCGGGTTGCTGAAGACGCCGACGTGCTTGACCTGGTCGAGCAGGGCCTTGACGAAGGCCTGCTGGAGCTGGATGCGGCCCAGGTCGGAGCCGTCGCCCACGCCGTGCCGGGTGCGGACCAGGCCGAGGGCCTGCTGTCCGTCGAGGGTGTGGGTGCCGGCCCGGAGGTTCAGATGGCTCTGCGGGTCGTCGATGCTCCTCGTCGTGGTGACCGGGACGCCGCCGAGGTCGTCGATGAGCTTCTGGAAGCCCGCGAAGTCGACCTCCAGATAGTGGTCCATGCGGATGCCGGTGAGGGACTCGACGGTCTTCACCGCGCAGGCCGCGCCGCCGGTGGAGTAGGCCTCGTTGAACATCACGCCGCTCGCGGCCGGATGCGTGGTGCCCTTGGTGTCGGTGCAGGCCGGGCGGTCGATCAGGGTGTCCCGGGGGACGGAGACGACACTGGCCTTCTTGTGACCCTCGTAGACGTGCACGATCATCGCCGTGTCGGAACGGGCGCTGCCGTCGTCGGTGCCGCCGCCGAGCTTCCTGTTGGAGCCGGAGCGGCTGTCCGAGCCGAGGACCAGGATGTTCTCGGAGCCGTTGTCGATCTTCGTGGGCCGGTCGGTGCCGAGTGCCTGGTCGATGTCCACGCTTCGGATGTTGCCGTTGAGCTTGAAGTACAGGTAGCCGGCGCCCGCCCCGCCCAGCACGACCACACCGGCGGCCGTCCAGGCCGCGACGCGCAGGGCCTTCCGGCTCCTGCTGCGGGCCCTGCGGCGGGGGCCGGTCTCGCCCGGCTCGGGTATGACGGGCTCCGGCGTGCTCTCGGCGGACACATGGCTCCTAGGTCTCGTCGGTCGGTTACCCCCTGCTTTCAGGGTCAGGCGCGGTCGATACCGCTCCATCGTCGCTCCGTAAAGGCAGACGGAGAAACTCGGGCAAGGGTTGCACAACACACAGTGCCCATCGTGTAGGGCGATGGGCACTGTGTGTGATCGGTTTACGGGCGGTGAGCCTCGCTCACCTGGGGGTTCAGCCCCAGAGGTCGTACGCCTGGAAACCGGTGCCGACCGAGATCCTTGTGGCGAAGATCTCGCTGGTCGCCTTGCCGGTGCCCGGGTACAGGTAGAGCGTGCCGCCGGAGGTGCGGGCCAGGAAGTCGGCCTTGCCGTCGCCGGTCACGTCGCCGACGGCGTCGAAGGCGTTGTAGCCGGTCCAGGCGCTGCGCACCTTGATCCGGGAGGCGAAGGCGCCCGAGCCGGCCGTGCCCGTGCCCCGGTACAGGTACACGTCGCCGGTGCTGCTCTGGCGGGCGATCAGGTCGGCCTTGCCGTCGCCGTCGAAGTCGCCGTGGCCGCGCAGGGAGTTGTACTGGCCCCAGCCGGAGCCGACCTTGACGGGGGTGGCGAAGGAGCCGTCGCCCTTGCCCGGGTAGATCCACAGGTTGCCGGAGGAGTCGACCGAGAGCAGGTCGGGCAGGTAGTCGCCGGTGACGTCGCCGGGGGCGACGGTGGACTTCCGGGTGGACCAGTTGCTGAAGATCTCCTTCTTGCTCCAGCTCTGGGTGGCCGGGATGTAGTGGAGCCAGAAGACCGCCCCGTCACTGCTGCGGCGCAGGATGAAGTCCTGGTAGCCGTCCCGGTCGAGGTCCGTCTGCAGGATCGTGTTGTAGCCGGCGAAGCTGCCCCAGGAGACGCGGGCCGCGAACGAGGTGCCCTTGGAGTCCTTCTCGTAGCCGGTGTTCGTGGAGTGCTCGCGCACGAACAGGTCGGCCTTGTGGTCGCCGCTGAGGTTGGTGTCGTCGATGCGCGGGTAGGCGGCGCCGACGTACGACTTCACCTTGCTGAACACGCTGTAGGCGCCCTTGGCGACGCAGTCCTGCACGCCCCAGGAGACGATGCCGACGATGCGGTTGTTCACGATCAGCGGGCCGCCGGAGTCGCCGTTGCAGGTGGCGGTGGTGCCGGAGTCGCTGCCGGTCGCGGGGTTGCCCGCGCAGACCATGTGGCCGGCGATGAACTCGCTGCCGTAGGCGCCCGAGCACGTGCTGTCGGACTGGATCGGCAGGGTGGCCGTCCTGAGCGTCTGCGAGATGTCCTGGCTGGTGGAGCTGGTGCGGCCCCAGCCGTAGACCTTGGCGCTGGTGCCGGCCACGTAGGACGCCGTGTCGGTCGACGTCGTCATGCGGATCGGCGTGGCCTTGACCGGGCTCGGCAGGGTCAGTACGGCGATGTCGTTGTCGATGGTCGTCGCGTTGTACGACGGGTGGTTCCACTGCCGCCAGACGCCGGAGACGGTGCCGCCGTGCAGGTCGGTGTTGCCGGAGGAGTCGGTGGTGGGCAGCTGGTCGGTGCCGGTGAGGATGGCGCCGTTGGCGTGCCAGTCGAAGCCCTTGACGCAGTGCGCGGCGGTCAGGATCTTCGTCGGCGCCACCACGGCACCGCCGCAGAAGAAGCCGACGTCGTCGCTGGTGTCGCTGGTGCCCTTGTCGTCGTAGTACCAGAGCTGGGCCATCCACGGCGCCGAGGTGATGCTCGTGGTGGTACCGCCGATGATCATCGGGCTGGCGGTGCCGGTGCCGGACGTCGTGGAGGAGGACGACGAGGACGACGAGGAAGCCGTACCGCCGCCGTTCGTGTCCTTGGTCTTCGAGGCCTTCTTGAAGTCCTTGTCGGTGGCGAGCGCGCCCGCGACGCGGTCCGTCAGCTCGCTGAGCGAGGCGGAGCTGGTGGCGGGCTTGACGGTCGGCGAGGCCGAGGCCGTCGTGGCACCGGCCGAGGTGGTCAGCAGCGCGGCGGCGACGGCCGCGGCGACACCGGCGGCGGCGACGGGCAGGCCGATGCGTATACGGCGTCTGTGCCGGCCGCTGCGGGGAAGAGGCGTGGACAAAAGAGTCCCCCATGAAGCGATGAGTCAGGAGGGGCGCGTGATACGCACCCGTACCTCTCAGCGCCAAAAGGCCGCCCCCCGTCACCGATTGACGGAGGGCGGCCCTCTTTCTTACCCAGTCTCTACCGACTAGTCGCCGTTGCCGGGCGTCGGCGTCGTCTTCTGAATCTGCATCAGGAACTCGACGTTCGACTTGGTCTGCTTCATCTTGTCGAGCAGCAGCTCGATCGCCTGCTGCTGGTCGAGCGCGTGCAGCACACGGCGCAGCTTCCAGACGATGCCCAGCTCCTCGGCACCCAGCAGGATCTCCTCCTTACGGGTACCGGAGGCGTCCACGTCCACGGCCGGGAAGATCCGCTTGTCCGCGAGCTTGCGGTCGAGCTTCAGCTCCATGTTGCCCGTGCCCTTGAACTCCTCGAAGATCACCTCGTCCATGCGGGACCCGGTGTCCACGAGAGCCGTGGCCAGGATGGTCAGCGAACCGCCGTCCTCGATGTTGCGCGCCGCACCGAAGAACCGCTTCGGCGGGTACAGCGCGGTCGAGTCGACACCACCGGACAGGATGCGGCCGGAGGCCGGAGCCGCCAGGTTGTAGGCGCGGCCCAGACGCGTGATCGAGTCGAGCAGCACGACCACGTCGTGGCCCAGCTCCACCAGCCGCTTCGCGCGCTCGATGGCGAGCTCGGCGACCGTGGTGTGGTCCTCGGCCGGGCGGTCGAAGGTCGAGGAGATGACCTCGCCCTTGACCGACCGCTGCATGTCGGTGACCTCTTCCGGACGCTCGTCGACGAGGACGACCATCAGGTGGCACTCGGGGTTGTTGTGCGTGATCGCGTTGGCGATCGCCTGCATGATCATGGTCTTGCCGGTCTTCGGCGGGGCCACGATCAGACCGCGCTGGCCCTTACCGATCGGCGAGACCAGGTCGATGATGCGGGTGGTGAGCACGCCCGGGTCCGTCTCCAGGCGGAGGCGGTCCTGCGGGTAGAGCGGGGTCAGCTTGTTGAACTCCGGGCGGCCGCGGCCGTGTTCGGGCGCCATGCCGTTGACGGAGTCGAGGCGGACCAGCGCGTTGAACTTCTCGCGACGCTCGCCCTCCTTCGGCTGACGGACCGCGCCGGTGACGTGGTCGCCCTTGCGCAGGCCGTTCTTGCGGACCTGGGCGAGGGAGACGTACACGTCGTTCGGGCCCGGCAGGTAGCCGGAGGTCCGGATGAAGGCGTAGTTGTCGAGGATGTCCAGAATGCCCGCGACGGGGATCAGGACGTCGTCCTCGGCGACCTGCGGCTCGGCGATGTCGTCGCGGCCACGCCGGCCACGGCGGTCCCGGTAACGGCCGCGACGGCCCCGGCGGCCGCCCTCGAAGTCGTCCTCGTCCTGCTGGCGGTCCTGACGGCCGCCCTGCTGCTGGCCCTGCGGCTGGCGCTGCTGGCCGCCCTGCTGGTCGTCGCCCTTGCCGCGGCGGTCGCGGTCGCGGTCCCGGCCGCGCTCACGGCGGTCGCGGCGGCCACGGCCGTCGCCGTCACCGGCGTCGCCCCTGGCGGCCTCGCCCTGCGGCTGCGGCTGCTGGGCGGGGGTCTCGGCCTTGGGCTCGGCCTTGGCCTCGGCGGCGACGGTCTCCGCGCTGCTCGGGGCGGGGCTGCCGGCCTCGGCGGTGGCGCGGCGACGACGGCGCTCGGTCGGCGCGTCATCGCTGGCGGGCTGGCCGGGGATCTCGATCTGCTGCTGGGCCACGGCCTTCTCGGCGGGGGCCTCGGTCTTGGCCTCCGCCTTCTTCTCGGCGGTGTCCTCGCCGGTGCGGGCCTTGGAGGTGGCGCGGCGCTTCGGCTTGGTCTCGGTGGCGGTCTCCGCCTTGGGGGTGGCTCCCCCGGCGGCCTGCGCCTCCTTGATGACCTCGATCAGCTGGCTCTTGCGCATCCGCGCGGTGCCCCTGATGCCGAGGCCCGAGGCGACCTGCTGCAGCTCGGCCAGCACCATGCCCTCGAGGCCGGTACCGCGGCGCCGCCGGGAGCCGGCACCGGTGGCAGGCGCGGAGGCGTCCGTGGCGGGCGCGGCAGCGGTCTCCTCGACACGTGCGCCCATCAGATCGGTGGTGTCGCTCACGAAGGGTCCTTCCCTGGAGCGGACGTCGGCCTGTCTGGCTCGGCGACCGGTTGTGCTGTCCGGCTACGGTCCTTGCTTTCCGTGAACCGTGCCGGGGCGGTGGTCCGCCAAAGCGGCGGAAGAAATGTGCGGTGATTGGCGCTTCCGCGGGTCGTGGCACTCAGTGTCACGTGGCGTGGTAGCACCGATTCCGGAGCGTGCCCGGCGGCCCGCTCAGTGTCCGCATACGACGTACTGCCCAGGTACGGCGCACGGAACACGGAGTGGCGTGGGAGGCTCCCGGAAGAATGTCTGTCCCGGACTGGGACACGAGGCACCTCGCCATGGTGGGGTCGGGTGCAGACTTGAGGTTAACACTACCGGATCCAACAAACATTCCCCCTCTCCAAATCCGGCAACCGTGTGTCAGGTCGCAAGCGGCAGCACGCTCGCTCCCTGGACATCGAGGTCCAGCCGGTTCGCGGCCCAGCCCGCGCCCGCGAGATGGGCGACCTTGTCGGCGCTGTCGGCGTCGGCCAGCGCCATGACGGTGGGTCCGGCGCCGGAGATGACGGCCGGGATGCCGTCGGCGCGCAGCCGCTCCACCAGCGCGGCGCTCTCCGGCATGGCGGGGGCGCGGTACTCCTGGTGGAGGCGGTCCTCGGTGGCGGGCAGCAGCAGCTCGGGGCGCCGGGTGAGGGCCTCGACGAGCAGGGCGGCACGGCCCGCGTTGGCGGCGGCGTCGACGTGCGGCACGGTGCGCGGCAGCAGGCCGCGCGCGGTCTCGGTCAGGACCGGCTTTCCAGGCACGAAAACCACCGGAACGATGGAATCACTGGCCTCCATCCTGATCGCCCGGGCGGCGCCGGACTCCATCCAGGCGATCGTGAACCCGCCGAGCAGACACGGGGCCACGTTGTCCGGGTGGCCCTCGATCTCGGTGGCCAGCTCCAGCAGGGCCGCGTCGTCCAGGCGGGCCTCGCCGCCTATGGTCACCGCGCGGGCGGCGACGATGCCGGCGCAGATGGCGGCGGAGGAGGAGCCGAGGCCACGGCCGTGCGGGATGCGGTTGGCGCAGACGATCTCCAGGCCGCGGGGCTGTCCGCCCAGCAGGTCGAAGGCGGTGCGCAGGGAGCGGACGAGAAGGTGAGACTCGTCACGCGGAAGGGTCTCGCTGCCCTCCCCCGCGATGTCGATGTGCAGCCCGGAGTCGGCCACCCGGACGACCACGTCGTCGTAGAGCCCCAGCGCGAGGCCGAGGGCGTCGAAGCCCGGGCCGAGATTGGCGCTGGTGGCGGGAACGCGCACCCGGACGGCGGCGGCGCGGAACGCTGGACCGGCCATCGCTCGTTGACTCTCCTTGAGCTGCGTGACTGTCGAAGACATTCGATGACGTACGGGAAGACCCTCGGACCGCGCAGACGGCGCGGTGCTGCCCCGATGCGAGGGCATATGCAACGGGCGGGTTCAGTACAGCCTATCGAAGGAAGGTTCTGTGGCGACATAGGGCGCACAGGAGGCGCACGATGCGTGTCGTAAGCCCCCTGTGCACCCTGTCAGGGTTTTTCCAGGTTCAGGCCAGGCCGAGGCGCTCGGCCGCGGCGGCCGCGTCGACCGGGACGGTGACCGGCTGCGGGGCGCCGGCGACGGCCCAGTCGGGGTCCTTCAGACCGTTGCCGGTGACCGTGCACACGATCTTCTGGCCCGGGTCGACCTTGCCCTGCTCGGCAGCCTTCAGCAGACCGGCCACGGAGGCGGCGGAGGCGGGCTCCACGAAGACGCCCTCCTGCGCGGCCAACAGGCGGTAGGCGCGCAGGATTTCACGGTCCGTCACCTCGTCGATGAGCCCGCCCGACTCGTCCCGTGCGGCCAGGGCGTACTGCCAGGAGGCCGGGTTGCCGATGCGGATGGCGGTGGCGATGGTCGACGGGTCCTTGACCACCTCGCCGCGCACGATCGGCGCACTGCCGGAGGCCTGGAAGCCCCACATGCGCGGGGTCCTCGTGGCGATGCCGTCGGCGGCGTACTCCTGGTAGCCCTTCCAGTACGCGGTGATGTTGCCCGCGTTGCCCACCGGCAGGACGTGGATGTCGGGGGCGTCGCCGAGCATGTCCACGATCTCGAAGGAGGCCGTCTTCTGGCCCTCGATACGCACCGGGTTGACCGAATTGACCAGCGCCACCGGGTAGTTCTCGCTCAGGTTCCGCGCGAGGGTGAGGCAGTCGTCGAAGTTGCCGTCGACCTGGAGGATCTTCGCGCCGTGCACGAGGGCCTGGCCCATCTTGCCGAGGGCGATCTTGCCCTGGGGCACGAGAACGGCCGAAACCATACCCGCGCGCACGGCGTAAGCGGCGGCGGAGGCCGAGGTGTTGCCGGTGGAGGCGCAGATGACGGCCCTGGCCCCCTCCTCCTTCGCCTTGGAGATGGCCATGGTCATACCGCGGTCCTTGAAGGAACCGGTGGGGTTGGCGCCCTCCACCTTCAGGTGGACCTCACAGCCCGTGCGCTCGGAGAGCACCTGCGCGGGCACGAGGGGCGTGCCGCCCTCGCGGAGCGTCACGACCGGCGTGGTGTCGGATACCGGCAGCCGGTCCCGGTACTCCTCGATGATTCCGCGCCACTGGTGGGTCATTGCTGGTTACTCTCCTTCAACCCGCATGATGCTGGCGACACCCCGCACGGTGTCGAGCTTGCGCAGCGCCTCGACGGTCCCGGTGAGGGAGGCGTCGGACGCGCGGTGAGTGACGACGACGAGGGAGGCCTCGCCGTCCTTGCCCTGCTGGCGCACCGTATCGATCGACACCCCGTGCTCGGCGAACACGGTCGCGACCTGGGCGAGAACACCCGGCTTGTCCGCGACGTCAAGGCTGATGTGGTAACGCGTGACGACCTCGCCCATGGGCGAGACGGGCAGGGCGGCGTACGCCGACTCACCGGGCCCCGTTGCACCGCCCCGCCGGTTGCGGCACACGGCGACGAGGTCGCCGAGCACGGCGGAGGCGGTCGGGGAACCCCCGGCGCCAGGGCCGTAGAACATCAGCTGGCCGGCGGCGTCGCTCTCCACGAAGACGGCGTTGTACGCGCCGCGCACGGAGGCGAGCGGGTGGCTCAGCGGAATCATGGCGGGATGCACGCGCGCGGTGACCGACGCGCCGTCCTTGGAGCGCTCACAGATGGCGAGCAGCTTGATGGTGCAGCCCATCTCCTTCGCCGAGCGGAAGTCGGCGGCGGTGACCTCGGTCATGCCCTCGCGGTAGACGTCGTCGAGGCGCACGCGCGTGTGGAAGGCGATCCCGGCGAGGATGGCGGCCTTGGCGGCGGCGTCGAAGCCCTCGACGTCGGCGGTCGGGTCGGCTTCGGCGTACCCGAGGGCGGTGGCCTCGTCGAGCGCCTCCTGGTACCCGGCGCCGGTGGAGTCCATCTTGTCGAGGATGAAGTTGGTCGTGCCGTTGACGATCCCCATCACCCGGTTGATCTTGTCGCCGGCCAGGGACTCGCGCAGCGGACGGATCAGCGGGATGGCACCGGCGACGGCGGCCTCGTAGTACAGATCCCTGCCGTGCACCTCCGCCGCCGCATGCAGGGCGGCCCCGTCCTGGGCGAGCAGGGCCTTGTTGGCGGAGACCACCGAGGCCCCGTGCTCGAAGGCGGTGGTGATGAGGGTCCGCGCGGGCTCGATCCCGCCGATCACCTCGACCACCACGTCGATGTCCCCGCGTTTGACGAGGGCGGTGGCGTCGGTGGTGACGAGGCCGGGGTCGATGCCCTCGCGGACCTTGGACGGCCGCCGTACGGCGACCCCCGCCAGCTCCACGGGCGCCCCGATCCGGGCCGCGAGGTCGTCGGCGTGCGTCGTCATGATGCGCGCCACCTCTGAGCCGACAACCCCACAGCCCAGCAGCGCCACCTTCAGCGGACGCGTACGCATCATCCGACCTCGTTTCCTCATACCGTCTACGGTTGGACCAGTCTCACTCACCGGACGGGAGTTTCTACCCTTCGTCCGGATCGTGAGACATGTATTTCATGGGTGCGGGGCCGAAAGACCGGAGATCTTCCAGCCCCGGTGGCGGGCTAGCCGACGTCGAGACGCAGGAGGTCCTCCTCCGTCTCGCGCCGCACGATCACCCGCGCCTCGCCGTCCTTCACGGCGACGACGGGCGGCCGCAGCACATGGTTGTAGTTGCTGGCCATGGACCGGCAGTAGGCACCGGTGGCCGGTACGGCGATGAGATCCCCCGGCGCCAGGTCGGCCGGCAGGAACGCGTCCTTGACCACGATGTCCCCGCTCTCGCAGTGCTTGCCGACCACGCGGGCGAGCATGGGCTCGGCACTGGAGGTCCGGGACACGAGGGCGACGCTGTACTCAGCGTCGTACAGGGCGGTGCGGATGTTGTCGGACATGCCGCCGTCGACGGACACGTACGTCCGCAAGCCCTCCAGCGGCTTGACGGTGCCGACCTCGTAGAGCGTGAAGGCGGTCGGCCCGACGATGGCGCGCCCGGGCTCGACGGAGATGCGAGGGGTACGCAGCCGGGCGGCCTCGCACTCGCGCGTGACGATCTCGGTCAGCGCCTTGGCGATCTCGTGCGGCTCGCGCGGATCGTCGTCACTGGTGTAGGCGATCCCGAGCCCACCCCCGAGGTCGATCTCGGGCAGCTCGACGCCGTGCTCGTCACGGATGTCCCTGAGCAACCCGACGACGCGGTGCGCGGCGACCTCGAAGCCGGACATGTCGAAGATCTGCGACCCGATGTGGGAGTGGATCCCGATCAGTTCGAGCCCGTCCAGCTGCAGCGCCCGCCGCACGGCCTCCGCGGCCCGCCCCCCGGCCAGCGGAATCCCGAACTTCTGGTCTTCATGGGCGGTGGCGATGAACTCGTGCGTATGAGCCTCGACCCCGACGGTGATCCGAATCTGGACCTTCTGCCGCTTGCCCAGGGACTGCGCGATGTGGGCGACGCGCACGATCTCCTGGAAGGAGTCGAGCACGATCCGCCCGACGCCGGCGCGGATGGCCCTTTCGATCTCTTCCAAGGACTTGTTGTTGCCGTGGAAGGCGATGCGCTCGGCCGGCATGCCGGCGGAGAGGGCGGTGGTCAGCTCGCCCCCGGAGCACACGTCGAGGTTGAGCCCTTCCTCATGGAGCCACCGCACGACGGCACGGGACAGGAACGCCTTGCCGGCGTAGAACACGTCGGCGTCGGCCCCGAAGGCGGAACGCCACGCACGCGCGCGTGCACGGAAGTCGGCCTCGTCGAGGATGTAGGCGGGCGTGCCGTGCTCTTCGGCGAGGGTCTTCACATCGATGCCGCCGACGGTGACGACCCCGTCGGTGTTGCGCCCGACGGTCTGGGCCCACACCTTGTGGTCGAGGGCGTTGAGGTCGGCGGGCGGCGCGGAGTAGTGCCCCTCGGGCAGGACGTCGGCGTGACGGGGCCCGGCGGGATGGGCGGAACGGCTCATGACGGTGACTCTCAGACTCTCTGTCTCTCTCCGGGCATCTCTCGCGAGGGCCTCAGAGGTGTTCGGGTGCGTCGATGCCGAGCAGGGACAGGCCGCCGGCCAGCACCGTCCCGGCGGCTTCGGCGAGGGCGAGCCGGGCGCGGTGGGCGGCCGAGGGTTTCTCCTCGCCGCAGGGCAGCACGAAGGGCACAAAGGGCAGCACGGCATCGGCGACGGTGACGAGGTGCCGGGCAAGCCGGTCCGGGGCACGGTGGGTGGCGGCCGCGGAGAGGATGCGGGGGTGGTCGGCCAGGGGGGTGAGAAGGGTGGGGGTGCCGTTGGCGGTGATGTGAGTGCCGTTGGCGGGGGTGGCCGGGAGGGCGTCGGCGGAGCGGCTGGTGACCAGCGGGCCGGGCTCGGCGGTGAAGCCCAGGCGGGCGGCGTTGCGGCTGAGGGACCGGATGCGGGCATGGGCGTACCGCACCCGGAACAGCGGATTGCTCTCCCGCTGCACCAGATGATCGGCGGTGATCCGCGGCCGGTCGTGCGCGGCGGGGTGCAGCAGGGCCCACTGGAAGGCGTCGTGGCCCAGCGGCGCGGGATCCTCGGGCGCGGGCACGGGCCGCAGATTGACGGGCTCACCGTGCTCGACGGTGGCCCGCCCGCCCTGCGTGGCCACGATCCGTACGACGGCGTCCGCGACGACCTCGGCCCGCACCTCGTACGGCACGCGAAGCGCGACGACCTGTCCGGCGAGGGCGTCCCCATGGCCGTACGAGGCCCCACGGGCCCGGATCTCCCGGACGACCCCGGTGACGAGGTCGTCCCGCGCGTCGAGGCTGATGTTGAGAAACCCGGGCCCGGTCACGACGACGTCCCGGATGCCGTCGGCACCGACGAGCCGGGGCCGCAGAATCTCGGCGACCCGCCGCGGCGGCTGCCCGGCCGGCCGGGCGAGCTGCAGAGCGACATTGGTGGCGAAGTCCCCGCACCCCCCGGGGCCCGGCTCGGTCACCACAACCCGCTCGGGCACGGTCACACTCAGCTCCCCGTCATCGACAGCACAACGCACCGCGTGCAGCACGGTGCGGGACAGCTCGACGGGGGTCACGGGACAAGCGTAGGGGAGGAAGGGGATGGGCAGGCGAAGCGGTTCTCACTGTGGGACGACCCTCTGCCGTGTACCGGACTCCCCACCGATACCTGGCCACGTAGACGCTCCAGCGATCCTTGGCCACGTAAACGCCCCACCGATCCTTGGCCACGCAAACGCCCCACCGATCCCCGGCCACGTAGACGCCCACCGATCCCTGGCCGCCTAACCTCCGGACGGAACCCCACCCGGCAAGCCATCGGAGATCCCGTCGGAGATCCCGTTGGCGACACTTCCGGGAACCCTGCCGTCGCCCCCGTCCCCCTCCGCGCCGCTGCCCCCGTCCCCGTCTCCATCCCCGTCACCGTCTCCGTCGCCGCCCCCACCCCCGCCGCGGTGCCCTCCGTGCCCTCCCCCATACCCGTCTCCCCCGTCATCCCCGCCCCCGCGCTCGATCAGCTGCTTGACGAGGCGTACGAGTTCGGCGGGCTCGAAGGGTTTGGCGAGGAAGGCGTCCACGCCGACGTCGAGACCGGTGTCGACCTCGTACTGGGTGCACGCGCTGATGATGGCGAGGGGCAGATGGTGCGTACGGGGATCGGCGCGGAGCCGGGCGGCGGTGCGCAGGCCGTCCAGCCGGGGCATGACGACGTCGAGCGTCACGACATCGGGCCGCACCTGATGCACCACATCCAGACACTCGGCACCGTCGGCCGCGGTCACGACCTCGAGCCCTTCCAGTTCGAGGTTGACCCTGATCAGCTGCCGGATGACCTTGTTGTCGTCCACAACAAGCACCCGACCCGAGGCGCCTGGCACAAGTCGAGAGTAGGTCCGGACCGGCCACCGCGTCCGGGTTTTCCCCACTTCCACCCCGTACAGGGGACCCTCCCGGCACCCGGTGGACCCGCCCCGACCGGCCCCCGGGGAAACGGGTTCCTGATCACCCCGCCGGACCTGCTAATGTTCTATCCGTCGCCGCGGGCAAGAAGCTCCGCACCCGACACGCCCCCGTAGCTCAGGGGATAGAGCAACGGCCTCCGGAGCCGTGTGCGCAGGTTCGAATCCTGCCGGGGGCACTCGCCGAGGATCAGCAGGGATCACCCACTGACCAGGGCGGATGCCGACAGAAGAGGGCGGGAGTCAGTCTCACTGGCTCCCGCCCTCTCTCGTTGTCTCTCAGCGTTCGCGACACATCTCCGACACACTCATCGCACGGCAGTCCAGCCTGAAGTCTACCTATGTAGATTACGGTCCATGTAGTATCCGAGTCATGAGGAAGACACATGCTCTGATGCAAGTGGCAACGGAGCTACTCGCCGACCCAAGCGGGAAGCACTACGGGTACAGCCTCGCAAAGAGGTCCGGTGTTCGTTCCGGCGTGCTCTACCCCATGCTGGCCAGGCTGGTGGACGCCGGCTGGCTGACGGACGGATGGGAAGACCCGACCACCATCCAAGACAGGCGACCACCGCGCCGCTACTACGAGTTGACCGACGAAGGCAAGTTGCGCCTCGGTGGCTTGCTCGAAGAAGCTCGCTCTGACGCACGGTTCACGAGCCTGAAGGAGCGGTGGACCTGATGGGCGAAGTCATCACGACGTTCGCATCCTGGCCAAGCCTGTTGCTGATCATCGGCCTGTTCGGATTCGCGCCCGGTTTCGCACTACGGCTACTCCTCAAGATCTACCCGCTAGATGACCCGAGGCGCAGCGAACTCCTTGCCGAGCTTCACGTCATCCCACGACTGGAAAGGCCGTTCTGGGTCGCTGAGCAACTAGAGACAGCGATGTTTGAGGGAATTCCACTTCGCACACGGCAGATAAAGGGAAAGCGAAACAAGAAGCACACTCAACGAGCCGTGGAGGCCATCAGGCGCCGAATGGATGCTTGGTCATCCAGTAGCGCCCTCGGCCTGTCCGCCTATCAGGCCGAGCTGCTCAAATCCGTGATCTCCTCAGCTCTGCCACCCTCGTCTCGACTGGCCATCCTCGGCGATCCTGGAACAGGCAAGACGACCGTCGCCAGGCTGATCGCCCGGCAAAGACTCTATGAGTCGAGAAGCGAGGAACCATGGGTGCCCGTATGGGTGCAGATGACACACTGGGACCCCGAGACGGTGCCTTTTAAGGAGTTCATGATCCATGAACTGAAGCACCGTTTTAACGTACGGCGTTCGCTTGCGCGCAAACTCATGAACAGTGAACGTGTCCTCGCCGTGCTCGACGGACTTGACGAGATGAATCCGGAGAGTTGGGACTCTGCTATTGCTGCCCTGAACCGTCACTGGCACGAGCGACCGATGATCATTACTAGTCGCCAAGAAGCATCCCCCGCTCTGGCTAGCCTGGTCGACGCATCAGCTATTACGCGCGCATACCTCCCCAGGTCATCTTTCATCGCAGATCTAGGCACGTCAGAAGGCGCTGGCGACCAATAATTCGTCACGTCGGCGGCCGATACTCCCTGGCCGCCGACGTGACGTTGCAGCGCGTCGCTATACGGCTTCGCCGTCTTCCTCTAGCGCCTTTGTGATCTTCGCGTTGGCAGCTTCCTCATGACCGTCAATACAGCCGTGGTATCGGCGGTGGATCACCTCCGGCGAGTTGCCGACTCGCCGGGCCACCTCAGCAATCGGGACGCCGGCGTTCAGCCAGCGCGTGATGCAGGCGTGGCGGAGGTCGTATGGGCGCCCGGCCAACGGCGAGGCGACGCGCTCAGCCGGAAGCGCGTACGTCCGCGCCTCCTCCCACACCCGCCAGTAGGTGGATGAGCCGACCACTCCCCCGCGCTCGTTGCCAAACACTCGCCCCTCCTTGGCCGTCCCGAACTCCTTCAAGTGAGCCCGGAGGATGGCGACCAGGACGGGCGGAATGGGCACCGGCCGGTCGGTGGACGCCTCGCGCGCCTTCAGGCCCCGGCGGTCGTGCCGCTCCCCGGAATCGGTCCACTGCTTGCCGGAGACAGGACGCGTCTCCCGCAGTGTCAGCGTGCCCCAACCCGTCTCCGGCAGGTGGCAGTCAGACCGCCGTAGCCCAACCGCCTCAGCAGGCCGGAGTCCCGCGTAGTACAGGACTGCATAGAAGGCCACCAGTCGCCGTCCACGGCAGCGATCCCAGGACCCGACATAGGAGACGGCGGTGAGCAGTTGACGGGCCTGTACGGCGTTCACGAGGACACGGCGGTCGACCACTTCATTGGAGCCGACGTGCTTCCGGCGGCCGCGCTGAAGGGGGTTCTCCGGGAGCTCCCCCACGACCACAGCGTGTTCAAGAGCGGTGTTCAGAGCGCGGCGCCGCCGCTTGTACGTATCGCCCGCGGCCGGAGTGCCGTCCAGCTTGTAGCTGAGGCGGTACAGCACATCCTCGAAGACCTCGGGATCGGCGAGATCACCCAACGGCCGGTCGGCCGTCGTGACCCAGTGGTACGCAGCCTTAAGTTCGGCCAGCGGGTCCTCCCCCGCGTTCGCGGGCACGATGCCCCACCGGAAGGCCAGCCGAAGCGTCTCGTCGTCGGGAGCGTCGTCCCCACGCTTGACCATGGCGAGCGTCACGGCCGCAAGGCCGTCCGCCATGCCCTCACGGGTCTTGGCCGCAGCCGTACGCCACCGCCCGGCCACGTACTTCCGGCAGAACTCGAACCACCGCAACGGCGACTCGGCGTCCGCTGCTTCGGCGGCTTCGGCCGCCGCGCGTACCTCGGACTCCGGCAGTCCCGATCCGATCTCGAACGCTTCACCACGCCGGTTCATGGCTTGCCACAGCTCGGACCGTCGGCTCTCCGCGAGAGCCAACGTGGTGAACGTGTCGCTGTGCACCTGCCCTGCGACCACCCATCGGAGGCGCCACGGGCGGGACTTGCGCCCGGTCTTCGACACCTTCCACAGCTTGACGTCGAAGGAGTAGCCCGACCGGGCCGACCCACGAGGGCGCCCAGCCGGGGTGTCGTTCTCAGCGCTCACGCAGCGTCCTCCCGCTCCGCAAGCCAACGCTCGTACTCCGACCGCCGGATCCGCACGTCGCCGTTCGGAAGCTTGATCGCGCGGGGTCCCTTTCCGAGCTGGCGCCACCGGTAGAAGGTCGACGGGGCCACCCTCAGATCAGCAATGACCTCCTTGACGGTCATCTTCTCGTCCCGCGTGCGGGTGCTCATTCCGCCCTCCCTTCGGCTTCGTCCGCACCGGACAGGCCGGACAGCTCCAATTCCGGCTGTCCGGGGTGTTCGTGCTGGTCAGAGGTGGTAACCGGACAGCCGGACAGTGCGGACCCCTCTTGGGCGCCCTGCATCCGGGTTTCGGTGTCCGGGTAGTACCGGCCGCCGGCGTCTTTGGTGAGCTGCCCGGCGTCGGCCATGCGGTTGCAGGTGCGGCGGATCGTGTCGAGGTCGACGTGCGGCAGCTCGCCCGCCATGTCCTTCGGCTTGGCGCCGGGGTGGGCGCGGACGTACCGCAGGATCGTGGCGCGGGTGTCGCTGACGGTGTGGTCGGAGACCGGGCCGTCCAACAGATGCCAGGCGCCGGAGGCGGGTTGGAAACTGAGGGCGTACTCGGCTTCGTCCACGTCGCGGCCGGTGACGTGCAGGATGCCGTCTGCCTGCCCTCGGGCCCGTTTCAGTACGAGCGTGGCGTCAGCGGCTCCGGCGATTCCGTTGGTGCCGGAGACCTCGGTGAGGAAGTCTTCGGAGCCTGCCTTGCGGACGTGGTGGACGAGGACGACGGCCACGTTGTAGTGGTCGGCGAGCCGCTTGGCGTAGCCGACGGCGACAT
This sequence comes from Streptomyces sp. NPDC030820, assembly GCF_055572075.1. Taxonomy (NCBI): domain Bacteria; kingdom Bacillati; phylum Actinomycetota; class Actinomycetes; order Kitasatosporales; family Streptomycetaceae; genus Streptomyces; species Streptomyces sp. NPDC030820. The sequence goes on along the minus strand of NZ_JBVIEB010000023.1, from coordinate 7,310 downwards.
AGTCAGCGTCGTACGCCGACACCCCGGCCGGGGGCTGACCGCGCATCTTGGCGAACACATCGATGACGACCATGCGCGCGTCGGGGTTGCGCTGCAGCCACTGGGCGATGGCCTCGGTGCCGCCCTGGGGGAAGGGCGGGCACTCGGTGACCAGGGTCAGGCCGGCGGGCGCCGGCTGGCCTCCGAGGATCTTGCCCATGCGGGTCTGGAGACGGCGCGGGGTGTCTTCCAGAGCGAGGTAGAGCACCGGTCCACCCTGCACGGGTACAGAGTCGAACGCCCTGCCGCCGGCCGCGACAGACAAGCCCAGTCCAAGGGAGAGCCAGGACTTGCCGACCTTGGGCGGTCCGGCGAGCACGTTGACACCCTCAGCGAGGATGCCGGGCACGGCCCATTTCGGTTCCGGGAAGTGCGCGGCCATGAGCTGATCGGCCGTCCATGCGGTCCGCGGGCGCTCCCGCTTGAGGGGCGCCGCGGGGGCCGTCTCGGGGTCGCTGGGCACGGAGTACAGGTGCAGGGGCGGGATGGGGTTGGCGCTCATGCCGCGACCGTCCGAGGGCGACGTGCTCCGGCACGCAGGCCGGAGGCGATGGTGCGCCGTGCCTCGCGCTCGCCCTGGCCGACTTGAAGCGCGGCCGTAAGGAGCCAGCCGGTGACGTCTGCTTCGCTCAACTCGCCTCCGGCAACGAGCTGTCCCAGGGCGACCGCGGCGATGTAGAGGCTGTTGTTGTGCTCGTGCGGGCCGGAGTTAGTGACGCGCTGCACTTCCCCGTTGATCGCGGAGCGGAGGAAGGCAGTGCGCCGTCCGTGACCGGTAAGGGCGACCGTGACGGATGTCTGCGGGGGCAGCGGGGCCGGGCGCAGGAGTTCGGCGAGCCAACCCGGTAGGGGCGCCACGGGGCCGTGGTGGGTGACCTCGTACGGGTGTCCGGCGAAGGTGCTGCCCGCGCCGACCACGAGTCCGCCCCACGCGCGGGTGTCGACCTTCCAGCCCAGCCCGCGGGCGCTGTCCCCGGCGGTGTTGCGCAGGGGCTCGCCCTCGGGCGCGAGGAAGTACAGGTGCGTGCCGCCGCTCCAGGTGCGAACGGTGTAGGTGTCGGCGGGGAAGGGCTGGCCGTGGCGCTCGCAGAGCACGGCGAGCACGTCGGCGCCGTCGGTGACGCCGTGCTCGGCCCAAGCGGCCGGCGGGGTGTCGCCGGGGTGCTTGGGCTTGTCCAGGTCGATGACCACCAGACCGGAGGGGCCGGTGGCGATGCCGACGTTGAAGGCGGCGACGGACCACGCTCGGGTGATGCGGTCCGGGTTCGTGGTGGCGCGAGTCTCCCAGTCGGAGACGGCCGGGCGCTTGTTGCCGGGAGTGAGGGGGAAGACGTGCCAGCCGTGCGACGCTGCGTCAAGCGCGGCGGTGAGCTGGGCAGAGCCGTCCGAGCGCGGCATGCTGGGGGATCTCCTGTTCTGTCTACGGATGGGCAGGGAGAACCGCGGCGGCGGGCGACCTTGCTGGGGAGTCCCGCCGCCGCGGCGTTGCTAGGGGTTCTTGGCCCAGTGGGCGTACTCCTGGCGGACGTAGCCGCGCGGGTCGGCGGCGGTGGCCGGGTGCTCCGGCCAGTACGGGGCGCCGTGGTAGTCGCCCTCGCCCTCCCGGTCGTGCTCGATGAGCCGACGCGCCGCTTCGGTGGCTGCCGCCGCAGCGTCGCGGCGGGTGCCGTCTTCCTCGTCCTGGAGCGCGATGCGGTCCAGCAGCGCGGCTTTGTGGAGCCAGAACTCCCGCCCCAGATGCTCGCTGAACGGCTTGTCGGCGGCCGTCTGGGCGGTCCATCCGATCTCGCGGATGATGCTCGGGGCGAGCGCGTACGCCTCGTCCGGCGTGGGCCACGGTCCGGGCTCGGGGCGGTGGTCGGCGGTGACGTACAGGCGGGTGCGCTCGCCGTCGCGCGTGGGGTAGGTGCGGACGGCGCCGGCGGTGAACGCGCCGCTGAGTGCGGCGGTGATCCGGTCGGTGTCGGCCGGGTCGCAGATGACGCGGATCTCGAACACGACTCTCCTCTCGGGGTGGTCAGCCACGGAAGTGGCTGCGCTTGATGACGGCCTTGCGGATGTTGACGGTGCTGCCGCGGCCCCCGGCGACGGCGCGGACAGGGGCGCGCCAGGCGAGCACGGCGAGCGCGACCCAGACCAGGGCGCCTGAGCCGAGTCCGGCCAGTGCGTTGACGGCCTCGCCGATGCTTTTGCGTCCGCCCTCAGTGGGTGCCTTCGCGGTAGATCCGCTGGGCTCGGTTGAAAAGCCAGCGGCCGACGCGTATGCGCTTGCCGGTGGCCTTGCAGCGGCGGCAGCTCTTGCCGCGCCTGGGCCGTCCCTTGCGGTCGGTTTCCATGGCGAAGCCGAAGCCGTTGCACTTGCGGCAGGTGCCGAACGGGCTGGCCGCACACATTCCGATGTAACCGAGCGTCACGGCGAACAGGCAGGCGATAGCAAGGGCGATGGGGGTCATGAGGGCCCCTTCCAGGCAGTTTTCGGGGTTTTCGCAGGTGGGCTGCTATGCACTAGACCGCAGATCAGATCCTGTGCGGGGTGCTAGCGGGGGTGCTACCGGTAGCAGGGCGACGTGCTACCGGTAGCACCGTCCAGGGCTAGGCGGCTCCTCGTTTTTCGTCACGCTCCGCAATCGCCTTCATGAGGTCGGTGCGGGCGATGCCGCGGCGGGTGGTGCGGGTGCCGTCGTCGGTGGTCCCGGCCACGTCGCGGGTCTTGATGCCGTGCGGCTTGAGCGCGCTGGTGACGTTCTCGCCCTTCCAGCCGCCGTAGACCTCCGGTCGCAGCTCGGCCAGCCGGGCGGCGATCCGCTCGTTCCACACGCGCTCTTCCGACGGCGGCACGACCGCGGCGACGTCGGCGAGCAGGTCGTACGAGGGGCCGGTCACGGCCTCGGGGTCCTCTCCGAGCGCGTAGCCGGACAGGGTTCCCTCGGCCTTGCGCAGGGCGTAGGCGCGCTGGGCGATGGCGTGGGTGGCGTGGTCGTCCAGGTAGGCGGTGCGCACCACGACCGGCAACGCCGTGGCGCCGGCGAGGTAGCCGTTACCGGCGTCGATCTCCGGACGGAACGAGGTGGCACGAACGCCGTTCTTGTACGCCGACGTACCGAGGATCATGTCGTTCTCGACCTGCCCGGCGACCTTGAGGGCGAAGCGGATGGACACGTTGCCGCTGATGCCGGTCGGGAGCGAGTCCTTGTCCGGGCGCTGTGTGGCCAGGACGAGGATCACGCCCAGGGCACGACCGAGCTTGATGATGAACTCGGCGTCGTCACCTGCCTGTTTTCCGTACTTGGGGTGCGCGAACAAGTTCTGGCACTCGTCGAACACGCCCACGAGCGGCCACAGCATCAGCGAGCGCTTGTCGGCGATCTGCCGGGTGATGCGCTTGTCCGGGCACAGGTCCCGCGGCAGCTTCTTGATCGCAGCCGCACGGCGCATGACCTCCTCGCGCAGCAGCTTCAGGGAGTCGGCCGCGTACTTGATCGAGTCATCATCGATGCCGGAGACGAACCGGTGGCTGACGCATTCGAGGGAGTCCAGGTCGCCGGTGCCCTTGTTCTCGTGCAGCCACAGTTCGACGGACGGGTCCATGGCGGCGCCGCAGGCCAGCACGCGCACGGAGGCGGTCTTGCCCTGGCCGGGCAACGAGCCGATCAGGATGTTGTGCTGGATCATCGGCACGGACTGAGCCCGGCCCCGCGGGTCGATGCCGAACGGGATCCGCTTGAAGATGTCGTGCTTGCGGGCGTTGGCGAGCGGCCACTTGACAAGGCCGGTCTTGGAAAGGTCCCGGTCCCCGACCCAGAGGATGAGGCGCCCCTCATGCTCGTTGGGGTCGGCGTCGGGCCACACGCAGCCGAGTGGGCGGCGCAGGCCGGAGGCGAGTCGGGCGCGCCGGTCGGCAACGTCGGCGACGGTCACCCCGAGCGGCAGGTCGATGTCCGCGCGCCAGCCCGGGCCCTCGCGGGTGATCGGAGCGACGAACTTGATGCCGTCCTGGCCCTTGGCCACGGCACTGGTGATCTGGCCGATGCCGATGGACGCCATGGCCTTGACCACGATGTCGCTGGTCAGCTTCTGCACCTCGGTCTTGATGACCGCGCGGGTGGCCAGCGGCGCATCCGCCGGCGCGCCCAGCCAACCCAGCGCCAGCACGGTGAGCATGGCGGCGATGACCTGCGTGCGCGGCTCGGCGCCGTAGACCAGGAACAGACCCATGACCAGGGCGGCCAGGGCACCGAGGAGGGTGAGGAGCATCCGCAGCCGCACCCGCCGGTCACGCTGCCGCGAGAGCTTCAGGTACAGCTCGGAGTTCTCCCGGCGCGCTTCCGCCTGCCGCAGGGGCTCGCCCTCCGCGTCCACCGCCCACCGGCCGATCCTGCCGAGCGTGTTGGCCAGGCCTCGCGGCGAGCGCCGGATCAGCTTGGGCACGTACAGGAACGGCACGCGGACCGCGTGGAAGGCGATGGTGTGCCAAACGTGTCCAGCCAGCCACCGCATCGCGTCGGCGAACTCCGGGCCAGACTTCACCCATGCCGGGAGGATGTCCAGCCGCTTGGCGTCGCGGATGCGGTCGATCAGGCCGGGGCCCGACTGAGTCGGCGTCGGACGGTCGACCAGGCTCGGGCCGGAGTCGCCCGACTCCCCCTCGCCCGGGTCGGCCGACTCGGGCGGCGTCGGGTCGCCCGACCGGTCGGGCCCGGAGTCGGGCGACGCGTCGTGCGTGCGGTCGGCCGACTCGGTGCGGGCCGACCGGGCCTTGTTGAGGTCGACCACGGCGCCGTCGGAGTCGGCGGCCATCTCGGCTTCCAGCCGGTTGAAGAGTTCGCTGTCGTCGTCGGGGTGTTTCACTGAGGGTTCCTTCTCTCTGAGAGGGATGCGGGGCCCGGTCGCTGCTTTGGTCGGTTTGGGTCCGGGCCCCGCACTGAGCGGGTCAGGTGGCGCGCTGTTCCTCGGGGTAGGCGCAGAGGAGGCAGACCCCGAGCGAGGTCGGGATGCAGTAGCTGTAGGTGATCCGGCACTGCGGGCAGGTGCGGCGGGCGAGCATCGCCAAGGCGAGCGCACCCCACTTGCGGGAGGTCATCGGCCGTACCGGCTTCGCGCAGTCGACGCGGTAGAGGTAGGCGACTTGCACCCCGGCCTTGCGGCCACGGTGGCGGCGCATCACCTGTGCAGCGACCGGCTGTTCGCCCGGCCGCAGACCGGCCGCACGCAGCTGACGGCGGGTGGCGTAGCCGTCCGGGGCGAACCGCCACGGGTACGTGGGGACCCCGAACCGGGCGCCGAACGGGTCGAAGCATTTGCCGTAGGCGGACATCAGCCGGTCACCCCCACCACCGGCGCATCGGTCCGGGCCCCGGCGCGGCCGGCGCGGCGTCCGGCGACAGTGGCGAACAGCCGCACCAGCCCCGCCCGGCGTGCACTGGCACGGGCCTGCTTGGCCGCGTACATCGCCTCATCCGCCCGCCGCAGCAGTCCGGACAGGCCATCGCCGGGGAAGTCCGCAGCGCGCACCCAGCCGAGCGAGACCGTGGTGTGTACGGCCGGGTCCTGGCCGTCGACCGGGCGGGCGAGCACACCGTGCAGCACGGCGAGCATGTCGGAGGCGGTGCCGTGGTCGTCGATCAGGACGGCGGCGAACTCATCGCCCCCGAGCCGCCCGGCCACTCCGGACCGGCCCACGTGGCGGGCGAGCCGGTCCGCGGTCGCCTTCAACAGCGCGTCCCCGGCCGCATGTCCGAAGGTGTCGTTGATCTGCTTGAAGCGGTCGACGTCGGCCAGCACCACGACCGCCCGGGGGTCCCGCAGCAGGGCCGTGGCGCGGCGGGTGAACGCCTCGCGCGTCCGCAGCCCGGTCAGCGGATCACGGCGGGCGACGTTCAGGCGCCGCCGTAGCCACAGCGTGTGCGCTGCCCAGCCGGAGGCGACCGGCGCCGCTGCGGCCAGCATGGTCAACACGGTGTTCATGCCGCCGCCCCCTCGGTCTCCTCGTCACCATCGACGGAGCGCAGGCGGCGCCCCTCGGCCCGGTCGCTGAGCAACAGGTCGCGCAGCACACGAGAGTTGGCAGCCGAGCAGTGCAGCGTGGTCCGGATGGCTTCCGCGTTGATCGCGTCATCGGCCCAGTCGGTCGTGGCCTCGCGCGCCTCGGCGAGCAGTTCGGCCGGGGTCCGCGGTGCCTTGGCAGGCTTGGTCTTGCTCTTGGTGCCGGCAGGGCGCTTGCGTGGCGCCTTGGGTGCCTCCGGCTTCGGCTTCGGCTTCACTGTCTGCTGCGGCGGCACGGGCGGGACCTCTTCGCTCGCAGGGGCCAGCTCCCCCAGCCTCAGCAGCACGCGTTCCGGGCGCGGGGTCTTCGACCGCCACCGCCGGCCGTGCCGCTCGCGCAGCCGGGCACGGGCCAGCTGCCGTTCACGCTCCCGCTTCAGCGCCTCGGAGTAGGAGGTGATCTCCCAGAGCGTCATCCGCCGCCACAGCGCGAACGTCGACAGCGGGGCGAGCATCCAGCGGGAGAACCGCACCTTCTCCATCCGGCGGCCGGTGGCGGCGCCGATCCGGACGGCGTAGACGTGAGCGCCGATCTCGGAGAACACCACCCACAGCAGGGGCATCGTGCCGTGCGCGACCTTGGCCCACAGCGTGTGCCCGGCGGCGACGTTCAGCCCGCATGTGACCAGCGTCAGCGCCCAAGGCACGAACCGCACCCACGCCAACGCCATGTCCATCCGGATCAGCAGCAAGTTGGCCACGGTGAACACCGGAATGGCCACGTCAATGCCTACCGGCAGCACCCACGGCGCGCCGAAGCCCCAACGGACGGCGGCAGAGGAGACCGCATCGAACGAGGCGATCAGCCCCAGGGCGCCGACGCCGGCCGCGGCCAGCGCGCCTAATCCGGCAAGGCCCATCTCCGGCTTCGTCAGCGGCGGCACCGCCGGGCGGCTGGTGCCCTCAGTCGCGGTGGTCATGCCGTCTCGCCCTCCTCCGAAGCCCGGAGGTGGGCGTCCATGAGTTCGGCTTCAACGTCGGTGACCTGGCCGTCAAGGATCCGCTGATAGATGGCCTCGCCTTCCAGGAACATCCGATCCTGGAAGTTCGTGTTGTCGCTCATGCCGCCCTACCTTCTTGAGTGCGTCCTGCGAGTTCGCGACTCTGGGACTGCGCGGGTGGGGCAGGGATGGCTTTCATGCTGGCTGCCCTTGATGGCTCAGGCCGCTGTTCCCCCTGCCCCGCCACTTCTTCCGGACTGCTGATTAGGCTCTGCGGACCATCGCTGG
>NZ_JBVIEB010000022.1:0-124537 GCF_055572075.1 Streptomyces sp. NPDC030820 | reverse complement strand
GACCCGGCTCAACGGCACCTCAGGATCGGCCGCCACCTGCTCCAACACCCGCACCAAACGACCCACAAGCCCCCGAGCAGTGACCTCGTCGAACAGGTCGGTGGCGTACAGGACGCCTCCCGCGATGCCGCCCGGACTGCCGTCGTCGGCGCGCTGCTCGGCCAGCGTGACGGACAGGTCGAACCGTGCCGCCTCGGGGCCGTGTTCCTCCGGCCGGACCCGCAGGGCCGCCAGGTCCCACTCCACCGCCGGGGTGTTGTCGAAGGTGAGCATGACCTGGAACAGCGGATGGCGGGCCAGCGACCGCTCGGGGCTCAGGTCGTCGACCAGCCGCTCGAAGGGCAGGTCCTGGTGCGCGTAGGCCGACAGGTCGGTCTCCCGCACGCGCGACACCAGTTCCGCGAAGGACGGGTCGCCGTCCAGCCGTGTCCGCAGCACCAGGGTGTTGACGAAGAACCCGGCCAGGTCATCCAGTGCGGCGTCCCCGCGCCCGGCCACCGCCGTGCCCAGGGGGATGTCCTCACCCGCGCCCATACGGGCCAGCAGCACGGCGAGCGCGGCCTGCACGACCATGAAGGTCGTCGCGCCGAGGCTCCGGGCGACCTCCACCAGGCGCTCGTGCGTGATCGCGTCCACCCGCACGGGCAGCCACCCGCCCCGGTACGAGTTGGACGCCGGGCGTGGCCGGTCCGTCGGCAGCGTCAGCTCCTCCGGCAGCCCGGCCAGCGCCTCCCGCCAGTACGACAGCTGCTCGCCGAGCAGGCTGCCGGCGTCCTCCGGATCGCCCAGGGCCTCGCGCTGCCACAGCGCGTAGTCCGCGTACTGCACCGGCAGAGGCGCCCACTGCGGTGCCCGGCCCTCGCGGCGCGCCGCGTACGCCACGCCCAGGTCGCGTGCCAGCGCACCCATCGACCAGCCGTCGGCCGCGATGTGGTGCACCACCAGCAGCAGGACGTACGCGTCCTCCGTCAAGGCGAAAAGACGTGTCCGCCAGGGGAGTTCGCGCGCCAGGTCAAAGCCGCGGCCGGTCTCGGCGGCCAGCTTCCGCTCCAGGTCCGCCTCGGAGACACCGGTGACGGTCAGACGCGGCCTGCCCGCCTCTCCCTCCAGCACGAGCTGGTGCACGCCGCCTTCCGCGGTCTCCGGGAAGACCGTGCGCAGGGTCTCGTGCCGGTCGGCGACGTCACCCAGGGCCAGCTCCAGTGCCGACACGTCCGGGCGGCCGTACAGGCGCAGCCGCAGCGGCAGGTTGTACGCGGCACGGGCGCCGGACTCCTCCAGCCGGTTCAGGAACCACATGCGCCGCTGTCCGAACGACAACGGCAGCTCGCGGGGCCGGGGCCGGGCGGTCAACGGGAGCCGGGCGACGGCGTCCCTGTCCTCCACCAGGCGCGCCACGCTCGCGACCGTCGGGGCGGCGAAGAGCGCCCGGATGCCGACCTCGGCGTCGAGCACCGCACGGATGCGGGCGATCAGCCGCATCGCCAGAAGGGAGTCGCCGCCCAGGTCGAAGAACGAGTCCTCGCGTCCGACCGTCTCCACACCGAGCACGTCCGCGAACAGCCCGCACAGCACGTCCTCGACCGGGGTGGCGGGACCGCGGCCGCCGGACGTGCCGCCGAAGTGGGGGGCGGGGAGTCCGGCGCGGTCGAGTTTGCCGTTCGCGGTCACCGGCAGCGCGTCCAGGACGACGACCGCGGCGGGGACGAGGTACTCCGGCAGCCGGGCGGCCGCGAACTCCCGCAGGGCGGCGGCGTTCACGTCCGCGTCCACGGCGGGGACGACGTAACCCACGAGGCGCTTGTCGCCAGGGCGGTCCTCACGCACGATCACCGCGGCCTGGCCGACGGTTGCGTGGGAGGCGAGCACCGCCTCGATCTCACCGGGCTCGATCCGCAGACCGCGGATCTTGACCTGCTGGTCGGCGCGGCCCGCGTAGACGACCTCGCCGTCCGCGCTCCACCGCGCCAGGTCTCCCGTCCGGTACATCCGCTCGCCCGCACCCGCGAAGGGCGAGGCCACGAAGCGTTCGGCGGTCAGACCCGGCCGGCCGAGATAGCCGCGCGCCAACTGCACACCCGCGACATAGAGTTCGCCCGTCACGCCCACCGGCACCGGCTGCAGGAACTCGTCCAGCACGTACACCCGGGTGTTGGCCACCGGGCGACCGATCGGAACCACTCCGCTCGCGTCAGCCGCCGGGCACGGCCGGAACGTGACGTCCACTGCCGTCTCCGTCGGGCCGTACAGATTGTGCAGCGGAGCATCCAGCCTGCGGTGGAACTCCGCCACCAGCTCCGGCGCCAGCGCCTCACCACTGCAGATCACCCGCCGTAGACCCGCCAACCGCCCCAGCGCCGGCGTGTTGAGGAACTCGCTCAGCATGGACGGCACGAAGTGCACGGTGGTGATCCGCTCGCGCTCGATGATCCCGGCGAGGTAGGCCGGGTCCCGGTGCCCGCCCGGCCTGGCCATCACCAGGCCCGCGCCGGTGATCAGCGGCCAGAAGAACTCCCACACCGAGACGTCGAAGCCCGCCGGGGTCTTCTGCAACACCCGGTCGTCCGCGCCCAGACCGTACTCCTCCTGCATCCACAACAACCGGTTGACGATCGCCTCGTGCGAGACCACCGCCCCCTTCGGCCTGCCCGTCGAACCCGACGTGTAGATCACATACGCCGCATCACGCACCGACACCGCCACCGACGGCACCACCGGCGACCGCCCGGCCAGCCGGGCCACCACCACCGGATCGTCCACCACCAGCCGCGGAGTCCCCTCACCCTCCGGCAGCACATGTTCCGTCGCCCTCGTGCACACCACCAGGGCCGGACGCGCATCGCCGAGCATGAACGCGATCCGCGCCGCCGGATACTCCGGGTCGACCGGAACGTACGCCGCCCCCGCCTTCTCGATGCCCAGCAGCACCGCCACCAGCTCGGCCGACCGCTCGACCATCACACCGACCAACGCACCCGGACCCACACCCCGCCCGATCAACTCGTGCGCGATCCGGTTCGCCGCGGCATCCAGCTCCGCATACGACCACGTCACATCACCGAAGATCACGGCCGGCGCGTCCGGAGTACGGGCCACCTGAGCCCCGAACAGACCCGACAGCGTCCCGGAGGACAACGGCCGAGCGGTGTCGTTCCAGTCGGTCAGGACGAGGCCGCGTTCGGTCTCCTCCAGTACGTCGATCTCGCCGATGCGTACGCCGGGATCCGCGGCCACCTGCTCCAGCACCCGCACCAGCCGCTCGGCCAGGCGCTCGGCCGTCCCGTGGTCGTACAGGTCGGCGGAGTATTCGAGGACGCCCTCGATGCCTGCCGGGGCGCCGTCGGCGTCCCGGCGTTCGGCCAGGTCGAAGCAGAGGTCGAACTTGGCGGCGCCGGTGCGGAGGTCGCGGCGCCGTGCCGTCAGGCCGGGCAGCTCCCACACCTCCTGGGGGAGGTTCTGCAGCGTCAGCAGCACCTGGAAGAGGGGGTGGCGGGCCAGCGACCGCGACGAGCCGAACTCGTCCACCAGCCGCTCGAAGGGCACGTCCTGGTGGGCGTAGGCCGCCAGGTCCGTGGCGCGTATCCGCTCGACGAGGTCGGTGAAGGACGGGTTGCCGGAGGTGTCGGCGCGCAGCACCAGGGTGTTGACGAAGAATCCGATCAGGTCGTCGAGTGCGGCGTCGTTGCGGCCGGCGACCACGGTGCCGACCGGGATGTCGTGGCCCGCGCCGAGACGGGACAGCAGGGTCACGAGTGCGCCCTGCACCACCATGAACAGGCTGGCGCGGCCGGCGCGGGCGGCCTCGGTGAGCCGGGCGTGGACCTCGGGGGCGATGCGGACCGGTACCGAGCCGCCCCGGAAGGCGGTGGCCGCGGGGCGCGGCCGGTCCATGGGCAGGGGCAGTTCGGCGGGGAGTGCGGCCAGTGACTCGCGCCAGTGGGCGAGCTGAGCGGTGATGAGGCTGTCGTCGTCCTCGGAGCCGAGCATGTCGCGCTGCCAGAGCGCGTAGTCGGCGTACTGCACGGGCAGCGGCCGCCAGTGCGGGGCCTGGCCCTGGAGGCGTGCCGCGTAGGCGGCGGAGAGGTCTCGGGCCAGCAGGCCCATGGACCATCCGTCGGCCGCGATGTGGTGCGCGACGAGCAGCAGCACGTGCTCGTCGGCGGCGAGGCCGAACAGGTGGGCGCGCAGGGGAAGGTCGCGGCTCACGTCGAAGCCGCGGGCCACTTCGGCGGCCAGCAGGTCGGGCAGTGCGGACTCGTCGGCCGGGGAGACGACCAGCGGCGGGTGTGCGGCGGTGCCTTCGAGGAGCCGCTGGTGGGGGGTGCCGTGGACGTCGGGATAGACGGTGCGCAGGCTCTCGTGCCGGTCGGTCACGTCCGTGAGGGCCGCCGCCAGCGCGTCGCGGTCCAGGGCACCGGTCAGGTGCAGGGCGAGCGGCACGTTGTAGGCGGTGTCACCGCCTTCCAGACGGTTGAGGAACCACATGCGTGCCTGGCCGGAGGAGAGCGGTGTGCGGTCAGGGCGGGGTACGGGTGCCAGGGCGGGCCGGGGTCTGCCGTCGTGGCCGGCCTGGACCAGCCTGGCCACGGCCGCGACGGTGGGGGCGGCGAAGAGTTCGCGGATGCTGACCTCCGTGCCGAGCACCGCCCGGATGCGGGCGATCAGCCGCATGGCGAGCAGCGAGTCGCCGCCGAGGTCGAGGAACGACTCCTCGGCGCCGACCCGTTCCAGGCCGAGGATGTCGCCGAACAGCCCGCACAGCACGTCCTCCAGCGGTGTCGCCGGGCCGCGGCCGCCGGGACCGCCGGTGAAGTCGGGGGCGGGCAGGGCCTTGCGGTCGACCTTGCCGTTGCCGGTCAACGGCAGCGCGTCGAGTGCGACGACCGCCGCGGGGACCATGTACTCGGGCAGCGTGGCCGCCAGGAACTCGCGCAGGGCGGCGGTGTCGAAGGCGGTGTCCACGGTGGTGTCGCCGGCGGGGCTGTCGCCGGCGGGCACGACATAGGCCACCAGGCGCTTGTCGCCCGGCCGGTCCTCGTGGACGGCCACGACGGCCCGGCCGACCGACTCGTGGGCGAGGATGGCCTTCTCGATCTCGGCGGGCTCGACCCGGAAGCCGCGGATCTTCACCTGGTCGTCGGCGCGGCCGGCGAAGAGCAGTTCGCCGTCGGGGGTCCACCGGGCGAGGTCGCCGGTGCGGTACATGCGGGCGCCGGGCTCGCCGAACGGGCAGGCCGTGAAGCGTTCGGCGGTCAGGGCGGGGCGGTCGGCGTAGCCGCGGGCCAGACCGGCGCCGGCCACGTACAGCTCGCCCGTGACACCGACCGGCACCGGCTGCAGGAACTCGTCCAGCACGTACACCCGGGTGTTGCCGCGCGGGCGGCCGATCGGCAGCACGGCGGGGGCCTGTTCGCCGGGCGCGACGGCGTGCGTCGTCGCGCACAGCGTCACCTCGGTGGGCCCGTAGAGATGGGTGACGGCGGTCGTGGGGCAGGCCTTCATCACGCGTGTCGCCGCGCCCGGAGCCACGGCGTCCCCGCCGGTGAGCACCTCGGCGACGCCGGCCAGGCAGTGCGGTGCCTCATCGGCCAGTACGCCGAAGAGTCCCGCCGTCACATGGACGGCGGTGAGCCGGTGTTCGGCGACCAGTCGCTCCAGGGCCGGGGCGTCCATGGTGCCGTCCGGCGCCAGGACGATCCGTCCACCGTGGACCAGCGGCACCCACACCTCGTAGCTGGAGGCGTCGAACGCGTGCGGGGCGTGCATGAGGACGCGTTCCCGGGATCCGGGGCCCCAGCATCCGTCGGTGGCCAGCGCGGCGAGCGCGCCGTGGGTGATCTCGACGCCCTTGGGCTCCCCGGTAGAGCCCGAGGTGTACATGACGTAGGCGAGGTCGGCGCCGGTGAGCCCGGCCCCGATGCCCCCCGCCAGGCCCCTCGCAGGGTCCCCGGCAAGGCCCTCCGCGCCGGTGTCGGCCAGCAGGCGGGTGGCCGACAGCTCCGCCGTACCGGCCTCGGGGTCGTCGGCGACGGTCGCCGCCGCCCGCTCCAGCACCCACCGCGTGCGCCGGTCCGGCCAGGCGGGGTCCACGGGGAGGTAGGCCGCCCCGGCCTCCAGGATGCCGAGCAGCACCGCGATCAGCCGCGGCGACCGGCGCATGCGCACCCCGACGGTCTGCCCGCGCCGTACGCCCCGCTCGGCGAGCCCCCGGGCCACCCGGCCGGCCGCGAGGCCCAGTCGCGCGTACGACCAGGCCTCGTCGCCGTCCACCACGGCCGGAGCGTCCGGGGTACGGGCGGTTTGTGCCCGCAGCAGCGCGGTCACGGTGGGCTCGGGTACCGCGCGGCCGGTGTCGTTCCACTCGGTGACGGTCCGGCGGTGCTCGCCCGGCGTCATCGTCCGGATGCGGTCGGCCGGCCGGGGCGGATCGGCGGCCGCGTCCGCGAGGAAGGTCAGGAACGACCGCTGGCGCGCGAGGAGTTCGTCCATGCCGGAGGGCGAGCCGATGCCGGCCTCGAAGTCGATCCGTACGTCGGCGCCCGCGCCGCGCACCGCGATCGACAGGTCGTCGACCGGACGGACGGAGAGGTCGTGCCGGGTGGCGCGGTGTCCGGCGAAGGAGAGGTCGCGGTCGAAGCCGATGATGTTGACGACCGGCCCGAAGTACCTCCGGTCGCCGCGCGGCCAGCCCAGTTCCCGGCGCAGCTCCTCCCCCCGGTACCGCTGGTGTCGCAGGGCGGCGCGCAGCTCGTCCCGCGCCGGGCCGGTCAGTTCGAGCAGACCCGCGCCCGGGGCGACGGGGACGCGGACGGGCAGGACGTTGGCCAGGGTGCCTGGGGTGCGTCCGGCCAGCGGGGTGATCCGGCCGGTGACCGCGACGCCGAGGACGACGTCACGGGTGCCGCCCACCCGCCCGAGCCAGGCCGCGGTGGCCGCCAGGACCGTACTGGGCCAGTCGGCTCCGGCCCGCCGGGAGGCCTCGCGCAGCAGGTCGGCGGCGGACGGGTCGATCCGCATCGAGCTGCGCCGGTGGACGGCGCCGTCGGCGGCCTCGCCGAAGCCGGTGCCGACCGGCTCGGGACGGTCCGCGAAACGGCGCAGCCAGTGCTCGCGGTCCGCCGTGTACGCGGGCGAGGAACGGTAGGCGGTCTCCTCGTCGAGCAGGTCGGTGAGGGAACCGAAGACCGGGGCCGCGGGCTGTCCCCCCTCGGCCAGGGCGGTGTAGACGGCCGCGACGCGCCGGGCGATCAGGGACCAGCCGTAGCCGTCCATGACGACGTGGTTGTAGCGGTGATACCAGAACCAGCGGTCCTCGGCGACCTTCAGCAGGGCGTGCGCGAAGAGCCGTTCGTCCGCGGTGTCCGCCGGCCGGGCCATGTCGGCCCGCATCCAGGCGTGGGCGGCCTCCTCGGGGGCCGCGCCGGCGCTGAGGTCGAGGACGGGGAAGCCCCAGGCGGCCGGTGCGTGGACCTGCCGCGGCCCGTCCGCGTCCGTGACGACGCGGACGCCCAGGACGTCCGTCTCGCCGACGGTACGGCGCACCGCCTCCTCGAAGAGGGACTCCCGTACCGGCCCCTCGATGTCGACGTACTCTCCGGCGTTGTAGGTGGCGCCCGGCGCCGCGATCTGCTGGGCGAGCCAGATGTCGTACTGCGCGGCGGACAGGGGGAATCCACGGTCGGTCTCGGTCATCTCGCGCCTCCCCGCCTACTCGTCGGCCGTGGCCAGGTCATAGATGTGTGCAAGGTTCGGCGCCTCGAGGAGGTCGATCACGCTGACGGCCCGGCCGGTCCGCTTCTCCAGCAGGGTGACCAGCCACAGCAGGTGCATCGAGTCCCAGCCCGGAAGGCCGTTGAGTTCCCGGTCGATGTCATCGACGGTGATCGGCATGCCGAGTTCGTCGCGGACGAGGGCGACGAAGTCCCCAATGGTGTTCACAGTTCCTCGAAACTCTCGACGAGACGAACGTGCGCCGGCGGCTCCGCGATGCCGGTCAGCCCGTGGCGGTAGGTCACCGCGGTGTCGTCCGCGGCCACCTGGACGAAGCCGTGGCGCGGATAGAAGCCCGCGACCCGGTGGTTCCTGGCGCTGGGCCGGTACTGGGCCCGCACCTCCTCGGCGCCGGTGTCCCTGGCCTGCTGGAGCACCTGGGCCAGGCAGGTCTCCTCGATGCCGCGGGAGAAGACCCGGCAGCTCAGCAGGAAGTTGTCGATCGTGAGGGTGGGACCGTCCCGGTGTGCCAGCACCGCGCCGACGAGCCCGTTGTCGCCGAACCGGTCGCGGGCGTGGACGGCCAGCACCAGACCGGCCGGGTCCTTCGCCAGGTCCCGGACGTCCTGCGGCTGGAGCCGCACCGTGGTCAGGTTGAACTGGTTGGTGCGCAGCGTCAGTTGGGACACCCGGGCCACCTCGGCCTCGGTCACCGGCGACAGTCGCACGGTCACGTCGAGGGCGTGCAGATAGTCGGTGATCGAGTCGAAGCCGTCCAGGAAGCTCTTGCGTGCGGCCTCGTCCCGGTACCGGGAGGCCCGAGCCACGTCCTCCCCGGTCAGTTCGAGTACGTCGAACCAGCCGTCGCGCAGCAGGGCGCCGATGTGTGCCGCCGGCTCACGGTCCAGGTCGACGACCGCGACGCCGGGCAGTTCCTGGCGTACGAGCCCGCGTTCGTAGGCGCTGTCGTCGACGAAGACGAAGCTGTCCACGCCCAGCCCCAGGGTGTCCGCGAGGGCGGTGAGATTGTCGTGCTTGGGCTCCCAGTTGGCGATGACGCTGACGAAGTCGTCCTCGCGCAGGGCCATGCGCGGATGGGTGCGCAGGGCCTCGCGGACCGGTTCGGGGTCGTTCTTGCTGACCGCCGCCAGGAGCACGCCCTGCGAGCCGAGCTGCTTGACCACCCGCTGGAAGGCGAGGAAGGCCTCGCCGCGGTAGCCGTCGCCGACCTCGATGCCCTCGACGCCGTCCTCGCCGAGCACCCCGCCCCACAGGGTGTCGTCGAGGTCGAGGACCAGGCACTTCTTGGTCCGCCCGGTCAGCTGCCGGGCCAGGTGGCCGGTCTCCCGGGCGTACTCGGCGAGGAGTTCGGGGGTCAGATGCACCTTGGCATAGGTGCTGAGCCGGGCGTCGGAGGCGGCAACTCCGTCGGCGAGCAGCGGGTCCAGGTCCACCACGACGACGGCCGGATCGTCCGCCGCGAGCCGCAGCAGCCGCGCGTTGGCCTCGCGCCAGACCGCGCCGAGCCGGGCCCGTGACCGGGCGTCGACCAGTTGCGCGGTGTGGCCGCGCAGCAGGGGCATGGTGTTCAGCACCAGGGTGCCGTGGCCGACGGCCCGGAACCGGGCCGCGAGCCCCTCGATGATCTGCAGCCGGTCGGCGGCGGCCCGCTCGACGTCCTCCGGACGCCAGGGGACGGGCAGTTCGTCGTAGACGACCGCGGGGTCCAGCACGCACAGGACGAGGTCCGGGCGGGCCGCGTAGAGGGCGCTCGACGGATCGGTCAGATCGAACACGTAGCCGTCGAAGTCGCCCAGCACGGGCCGCAGCAGCAGACCGTGCCGGGCCAGCTGGCCGGTGAGGGCCGGGACGAGCGCCGACAGCGTGCCGTGGCCGGTGATGCCGACCGTGACGGTGGGCACGGCCGGGTGGTGCCGGGCGATCTCCTCCGGGTCGAGCCGGGCCAGGGCCCGGCCGGCCCGCAGCACCTCCTGGGCGTCCAGCCCGGCCAGCAGTTCACGGACCCGCGGGTACTCCGCGACCAGTCGTCCGTCCCCGGCCAGCTCCAGCAGCGGATCGGCCGAGGGCCGCACGGCCTCGCGGGCCGTGCCGGTGGTGTGGGTCGTCCGGTTCGTGCCGGCCGTGTCCATCGAGTTCCCCCCTCTCTCTCGTGCGGACTGTGGTGCGGAGCGCTCAGCCCGGGTGCGGGCCGGGTGGCGGGCCGCCGATGATCTGTCTGCCGGGGCCGCCCTGGCCGGGCATCATCGGGAAGCCGGGGCCGTGGCCCGGGCCCATGTGGCCTCCGGGGCCGGGACCGTGGCCCGGGACGGGCCCGTGGCCCGGGACGGGCCCGTGGGCGCCGGGTGGTGGCGTGCCGAGTGCCGGGGCCATCGGTCCGTGTCCGTCGGGAACTCCGGCCGGTACCGGGGTCCGGGCGTCCGGGGAGGTCTGCCGGGCGAACTGGGTGCGGTACAGCTCCGCGTAGAGCCCGTCGAGCTCCATCAGCTCGTCGTGGGTGCCGCGTTCGCGGATCTGACCCTCGTCGACGACCAGGATCTGGTCGGCCTCCCGGACGGTGGACAGCCGGTGGGCGATCACCAGCGAGGTACGGCCGGCGAGCGCGGTCTTGAGGGCCCGCTGGACGGCCGCCTCCGATTCGGAGTCGAGGTGTGCGGTGGCCTCGTCGAGCACGACGACGGACGGGGCCTTGAGCAGCAGCCTGGCCATGGCGAGGCGCTGCTTCTCGCCGCCGGAGAAGCGGTAGCCGCGGTCCCCGACCACCGTGTCGAAGCCGTCGGGCAGCGAGGCGATCAGATCCCAGATCTGGGCCGCCTTGCAGGCCTCGATCAGCTCGTCCTCGCCGGCGTCCGGCCGGGCGTAGAGGAGGTTGCCCCGGATGGTCTCGTGGAACATGTGCGCGTCCTGGGTGACGACGCCGATCGTGTCGCGCAGGGTCGCCAGCGTCAGGTCCCGCACGTCCTCCCCGCCGATCCGGACGGTCCCCGAGTCGGGGTCGTACAGACGCGGTACGAGCTGGGTGAGCGTGGTCTTGCCCGCGCCGGAGGGGCCGACCAGCGCGGTGAGCTTCCCGGCCGGCGCGGTGAAGCTGAGCTCGCGCAGGGTCCAGGCGTTCTCCGCGCGTTCGGGCAGGGGCAGGGCGATCGACTCCAGTGAGGCGAGGGAGACGTCGGCCGCCGCGGGATAGCGGAAGGACACCTTGTCGAACTCGATCTCCAGGGCCTTGCCCTCGGTGCTCGCCGCGGGCAGGGCCCGCGCGTCGGGGCGCTCGGCGATGAGCGGCTTCAGGTCGAGGATCTCGAAGAGCCGGTCGAAGCTGACGAGCGCGGTCATCACGTTCGCCTGCACGCTGGACAGCTGGTTGATGGGTCCGAACAGCCGGGTGAGCAGCGTGGCCAGGGCCACGAGCGTGCCGAGTTCGAAGGTGCCGCTGACGACGAGGGAGCCGCCCATTCCGTACACCACGGCGGTGGCGAGCGAGCCGAGCAGCGTCACCGTCAGGAACAGCATCCGCCCGTACACGCTGGTCACCACGCCGATGTCACGGACCCGGGCCGCGCGGTCGGCGAAGCGGCCGGCCTCGTCGTCGGGGCGTCCGTAGAGCTTGGACAGCAGTGCGCCCGAGACGTTGAAGCGCTCGTTCATCATCGAGCCCATCTCGGCGTTCAGCTGCATGTTCTCGCGGGTGAGCCGTTGCAGCCGGCGTCCCACGACCCGTCCCGGGAGGACGAAGAGCGGCAGCACCAGGACGGCCACGATGCCGATGGGCCAGGCCAGGTAGAACATCGTGCCGAGCACCAGGATCAGGGACAGGGCGCTGGAGACGACGGTGGACAGCAGTGAGGTGACCGCCTGCTGGGCGGCGACCACATCGGTGTTGAGCCGGCTGACCAGCGCTCCGGTCTGGGCCCGGGTGAAGAAGGCGAGGGGCTGGCGCTGCACATGGGTGAACACCTGGGTGCGCAGGTCGTAGATCAGGCCCTCGCTGACGCGGCCGGAGACCCGGCCCTCGACGAATCCGAAGAGGAACTCCAGCAGCGCGAGCCCGCCGGCGGCGGACGCGATGGCGACGACCGTGGCACGGTCGTGCTTCATGATTCCTTCGTCGATGAGGAACTTGAAGAGCAGCGGCGTCGCCACCGTGATGACCGCGCTGAGCGCGGTGAGCGCCACGAGGAATACCACGCGCCCGCGATAGGGCCGGGCGTAGGGCAGAATTCGCTTGACCGTGCCGGGTTTTATCTTCTGCTTGGTCAGCGACGTGTCCGCGTTGAGACCCCGGATCATGATTCCGGGGCCCGGGCCTCCTATCATTTTCTACTCACCCAGTTCGGCGACGAGGCTCTTGGGGCGCATGTCCGTCCAGTTCTCCTCGATGAACTTCAGGCAGGCCTCCCGACTGTCCTCGCCGTACACGGTGTCCCAGCCCGCGGGGACATTCGCGAACGCGGGCCAGAGAGAATGCTGGCCCTCGTGATTGACGAGGACGAGGAATGTTCCGTTCTCGTCGTCGAAGGGGTTGGCCATGACCACTCCTATTCACTGGAAAAGTTCACTGGAAAGGGCCGCTTGCACATTCTTTCCGGATGACCCGGCGCGGTGTCCAACCCGGAGATCCGGCCGGTTGGACACCGCCCGCCCGCCACCCGGACGATCACGTGCGGGGCGGGGGAATTCCGTCCACGCCCGCCCTGCGCACTTGGACGGGGCCCCGCCGGTCAGGACTTGGCCGGCAGCCAGAGCATGCCGTCGTTCGAGGTGACCAGACCGCCCGGGAACATGGGGGCGTCGGGGCCGAGGTCCGCGCCCAGGAAGGCCCGGCTCTGCACCTGGGCGCCCTCCTGCATGGCCTGGCGCACGACCGAGGAGCTGAACAGCGGTGCCATGCTGTCCTCGGAGCTCTCGGCCAGCTCGTCGATCGCGGTGGCGAACTCCGCCGACCGGGACTTCATCCGCTCCGCGGCGGACTCGGCGTCCTGCAGGGCGAACTCCGAGGACGAGACGCCGGCGACGAGCTCGACGAAGGACTCCAGCTCGGAGTGCCGGTTGCTGGTGACCTTCTTCGCCTGCCAGAAGTACGAGTTCTCGTCCACGTGCATGTCGTAGAAGGACATGAGGAACTCGTAGAACACGCCGTACTCGCGCCGGTAGCGGGCCTCGAACTCGGTGAACGCCGCGTCCTCCGTGACCAGGCCGGCCAGCGTGCTGTTGATCGAGCGGGCCGCCAGCAGGGCGCTGTAGGTGGCCAGATGGACGCCCGAGGAGAACACCGGGTCGACGAAGCACGCGGCGTCGCCGATCAGTACCAGGCCCGGCCGCCAGAACTTCGTCTGGTGGTACGAGTAGTCCTTGCGGACCCTCAGCTGGCCGTACTGGCCTTCGGTCACCCGGATGGCGTCGGCGAGGTACTCGCTGATCAGCGGGCACTCGTCGATGAGGGCCTGGATGGCCTGCTCCGGGTCGCCCTGGATCTTGTCGGCGTTCTCCCGCCGGACGACCGCTCCGACGCTGGTGAGGGTCGGGCTGAGCGGGATGTACCAGAACCAGCCGCTCGGGAACGCCGAGCACAGGATGTTCCCCGAGAGCGGCTCGGGCAGGCGCTTGCCGCCCTCGTAGTAGCCGAACAGCGCCAGGCTCCGGAAGAACTCCGAGTACTCGCGGGTCCCGCCCACCCTCTTGTAGATGCGGCTGCCGTTCCCGGAGGCGTCCACCACGAACTTCGCGTGGACCTGGTGCTCGCCGCCGTCGGCGTCGGTGTAAGTGACACCGGTGACCCGGTCGCCGTCCTCGACGACATCGGTCACCGACACCTGGAAGCGGACCTCCGCTCCCTTCTTCACCGCGTTGTTCAGCAGGATCTCGTCGAATTTCGACCGTTCCACCTGGTACGCCTGCGAGGTCGCACTCGCGATCTTCGGGGAGACCGAGAACGAGAACGTCCAGGGCTCCGGATTGGCACCCCAGCGGAACGTTCCGCCCTTCTTCGGCGTGAATCCCGCCTTCGCCAGCTCGTCCGCGACCCCGGTCATCCTGCAGACGCCGTGAATGGTGGAAGGAAGCAGCGACTCACCGATCTGGTACCGCGGAAAGGTCTCCTTCTCCAGGACCAGGACCCGATGTCCCTGCATGGCGACGAGCGCGGCGAGCGTGGACCCGCCGGGGCCGCCTCCGACGACCACTACGTCGAATTCCTCAGGGCCCTCAACACCCATGTGACTGCCTCCTGTTTGTCGTTCCCCTGCTGTCGTTGCCCGATTCGGCGCCCGGCCCATGCTGGGCCTTCACGCGGATTCCGGCCAACACATGCCTTGCACGGTTGGACGGACAGCACCGAGAAGGGCCGTCGGCGGTTTTCGGTGCATGGCGAAGAGCCCGCCGGCGGTTGGGTCGTTCGCCGGCGGGCCCGGTGAAGCGGTGGAAAGGCGGGACGGTCAGGGGGTGTCTTCCGGATCCGGCCGCGTCCAGCGGCCGGACCAGACGGGGTCGCGTTTCTCCGCGAACGCCCTGGCCCCCTCGGCGGCGTCGTCGCTGCGCCGACGGCGTTCCTCCCAGACGTACTCGGCGGTGAACGCCTGCTCCAGCGGCAGGTCGACGGACTTGAGGGCGGCCTCCTTGATGGCCCGTACCGACAGCGGTGCGGCGCGGACCAGGTCCGCGGTCCACTCCTCGACGCACGTGTCCAGCCGGTCCGCCGGAACCACCTCGTTGACCAGCCCGTGCCGCAGGGCCGTCCATGCGTCCAGTCGACGACCGGTGAGCAGATGCCCCAGGGCGATCTTCTGGGGCAGCTGTCTGACCAGCCGGAAGGCGCCGCCCGCCCCCGGGACAAGTCCGAGCCTGGCCTCCGGCAGGCCGAACACCGCCTGGTCGGAGGCGATGACGAGGTCGCAGGCCAGGACCAGTTCGAAACCGCCGCCCAACGCGTATCCGTGGACACGCGCGATGACGGGCTTGGACAGGGTGAACCGGTCGGTGAGCCGCGGCCAGCCCGGCTGTCCCCGGCTGCCGAAGGTCGTGGGGGGCGTGCCCTCCCTGGTGAGGCGGGCCCGCTCCTTGAGGTCCTGCCCGACGGAGAAGGCCCGGTCGCCCGCTCCGGTCAGCACCGCGACCCGCACGTCGTCGTCCGCCTCGACGTCGTCCCAGACCTCACCGAGTTCCTCGTGCATGCGCAGGTCCATCGCGTTGAGCACATGCGGGCGGTCGAGGGTGATGCGGGCGACGTGGTCCTTCTTCTCGTAGCGCACCCTTGATCGGTCGTCGGCCGCGCTCACGCCGGCCCCGCGGCGAACCGGCCGACCTTGTCGATGACGTCCTCGCCGTAGAGGCGCAGCGCCTGCTGGAGCGCGAACTCGGCCATGTACGCGCGGAACGCGCCCTCCGGCTCCTCGGCGAGGTTCAGCATCCGCCGGTTGGCGAGCACCGCGTCGCCGTCGAGCCGCGCCAGGCTGCGCTCGACGGCCTCGTCCAGTTCGTGCGGCTCCACGACCTCGTCGACGAGCAGCCGTGCGTCGGGCTCCGCGGCCCGGATGCGGCGGCCGCCGAGGATGACCTGGCGGGACAGCCGCGGTCCGGCGTACCTGCTGAACCGGAAGTTCGCGACGCCCGGGATGATGCCCTCCTTCGCCGCGGGCAGGCTGAAGTAGGCGTCGGAGGCCGCGAGGACGTGGTCGAACACCAGCAGCAGCTGGGTGCCGCCGCCGATGGCGAAGCCGTCCACCGCGGCCACCCAGGGCTTCTCCGTGCGGGGCGAGTGCCAGCTGCCCGGGCCGTCGGCGAACACCCCCCGGACGATCTTGTGGATGTAGCCGAGTTCACGGCGCAGCAGGAAGTCGACCAGCGAGATGTCCCCGGAGCTCAGGAACTTGAGGTTGATGCCCGCGCTGAACACCCGCCTGCCCCGGTACCGGGGGTGGGTCATCTCCCCGCCGCGCAGCAGCCCGACCCGGACGTCCGGGTCGAGCAGGGCGAGGTCGACGGCGGTCTCCATGTCGTCGACCTGCTGGTCGTCCTCGGCGTTGAGGCGGTCGTCCCGGCACATCGTCAGCCGTGCGGTGCCGTCGCGGCGTTCCAGCCGTACGGCCTCCATCTGGACGACTCCGGTGCGCCGGAACTCGGGGAGCAGCCGCAGCGCCCGGTCGGTGGGCCGGAGCATCGCGTCGAGCAGGTGCGGGCCGGCCGCTGGGGACCTGAGGACGGCCCGCAGGAAGATGCCCTGGTCGATCTCGTGCCCTTCCTTGTCGGCCTGCGGCCGGCTCCGCTCGGAGGCGAGCTGATCCTTGGCGGGCACCAGCGCGGGGAAGGCGTCCGCGGCGGCCTCGACGAGCTCGTCGAGGCGCAGGCTGCGGGAGCGGTCTTCGGTGAGCCGGTCGTACACGGCGTCCACCTGCGAGTCGAGGAAACGGGTGCGCAGCGCGCGGGCCGCGTCCTTCGCGGCGGCGGCCTCGGCCCGCTGTTCCGGGGTGCGCGCGCTGGGCCTCGGCAGGGACCGCGTGAGCTTCTCGACGTGCTCGGCGGCCGCGGTGAGGGCCGGCCAGAGGGCGGGGGCCTCCTGCCGCTCCGCGAGGGCCGGTGTCACGACGCCTCCTGCGCGGCGGTCCTGCGCAGCGCGCGGTCGCAGGCCGCCAGGTGCTGGCCCAGCGCGTCCTCGAAGCTGGTGGAGACCGCGTCGAACAACAGGCCACGGCGGATGGCGAGTTCCTTGCCGGACAGTCCGGCGGCCAGCTCCGCCGTGACGTCGGCCGCGCCGGCCGGATCGTCGGCCAGCTCGTCGAGGAGCCCCAGCGTCAGCGCCTCGGCGGCGGGGATCGGGGTGCCGAACAGCACGGCCCGACGGACCCGGGCGGCGCCCGCCTGTTGCACGAGGCGGTGCACGGCCATGCCGGGCCAGGTGGCGTCGCCGAGCGGGACGAGCAGCCGGGTGTCCGGGGTGGCGATCCGCAGGTCGGTGGCGAGGAACACGTCGAGGGCCGGTCCGCCGCAGTCGCCGGACGCCACCGCGACCGTCGCCACGGGGAGCCGTTCCAGCCGGCGCACCACCCGTTCCCACTTGGTGACCACGCCGACGCTCAGAGCGCCGGTCCAGTCGGGCTTCGGGGCACCCGTGACGTGCAGGGTCACGGCCCCGGAGACGGGCAGGTCCTCGGCGCGGTCGCAGACCTCGTCGAGTGCCTTGACGGCGGCTGCCGACAGCGGCTCGCTCCCGTCGATCGTCAGTGCGTTCATGTCGTCCGTCACTCCCCCCGCGGTCACCACTGGACCAGCGCCGTTTCGATGGTGGAACCCGGTCCCATGGTCATGAGCACCCCGTACTCGCCGGGCCTGGTGACCTGCTCGTCGAGGAGCCTCTCGTAGGAGAAGAGGAACGAGCCGCTGGAGACGTTTCCGTAGTCGCGCAGCACCCCGACGGTGTGCCGCAGGTCGTGACGGGTCAGCCCGAGGTTGACGGTCACGGCGTCGATCACCTTCTTGCCGCCGGAGTGCACCAGCCAGTGCGCGATGTCGCTCCTGCGCAGACCTGTGCCCTCCAGCAGCCGGTCGACGACGATCTCGGCGTGCGCGCCGACCACGTAGGGGATCTGCGGGTCGAGAAAGAAGCTGAACCGGTCCTGGGTCCGGTCCCAGTCGTAGCGCATGGCGTCGACGGCCTCGGGGATGATGCAGCTGGCGAACTTGAGGATGCGCGGACCCTCGGGCTCGGCGTGTGTGTCGTCCTGGCCGCCCGCTACGAGGGCGATGGCCCCCGATCCGTCGCCGAACAGGCTGTTGACGACCGCGGTGCGCATGGTCGAGTCCATCGCGTAGGCGGCGGAGCAGGCTTCGGAGCAGAGCACGACGGCGAGTTCGCCGGGGTGTGCGGTGGCCCATCCGGACACGACGCCCAGGGCGTTCAGTCCGGCGTTGCAGCCCATGCCGACGATGTCGGACCGGCTGCAGTGGCGGTCGATGCCCAGCTCACGGATCAGCAGTGCGCTGAGGCCGGGTGTGAGGAAGCCGGTGGAGGTCACGCAGCACAGGTGGCGCAGCTCGGAG
This sequence comes from Streptomyces sp. NPDC030820, assembly GCF_055572075.1. Taxonomy (NCBI): domain Bacteria; kingdom Bacillati; phylum Actinomycetota; class Actinomycetes; order Kitasatosporales; family Streptomycetaceae; genus Streptomyces; species Streptomyces sp. NPDC030820. Next base: position 106,780 of record NZ_JBVIEB010000022.1, on the reverse strand, counting down.
AGCTGGGCGCCGGCCCGCTTCAGACAGGCCTGCAGGGCCTCGGCGCCCATGTCGAGGGCCAGTGCCTTGTGCTTGTCGAGGAGGTCGCCCTGCGGCTCGGGGTGGCGCACGCCGTCGTCGTCCTCGTCGGGCAGGGTGAGGTAGCGGCGTTCGATGGCGCTGTTGGCGAAGAGGGAGCGGATCCTGGGATCGGTGATGTCGAACGCGTCCAGCACTTCCTGCTGGGTGTACGACGTGGGTGAGGTGGCCGTGCCCACGCCGACGATCCTCGGCCGCGGCGGCGCCTGCGTACCCGGTAAAGCGCCGCTCTCGGGTATCTGCGCGGTCCTCACCGGAGATACGATGTCGACGGTCATCGGAAAGTCCACCCCCACATACGCGGTTTGCTCCGCAGTCGTTTCCTGGTCGTGGTGCCGGTCACTGCTGTCACCTTTCTTCCGCTACGACTTTCTTCCTTTTTCTTCCGCTACGACGCCGCGCTCTCGGACTCCATGAAACGCGCGAACCGCGCCGTGCCGTGCTCGATCTCCACGGGCGTCAGATAACTGGTGGAGAGCCGGATGGCGTGGTGGCCTCCGTCTTCCGGGTAGAAATAGCTCATCGGCGTCCAGATGACACCGAATTTCTGTGCGGACCTGGTCAGTGCCGCGTTGTCCGCGCGGAAGGGGACGTGGACGGTGAGGAAGAAACCTCCGGTGGGCTCGTTCCAGCGCACGCCCAGCTCCTGACGGCGGCGGGCCGGCAGATGGGCGTCCAGGCTCCGGAGCGTGGCCTTGAGCGCGTCGCCGTAGTAGGCGGCGGCCCGGGCGTTGAGCTCCGAGAGCCTGCCTCCCGAGGCCAGCAGCGCGCCGGCGACGGCGGCCTGGCTGAGCGAGGAGGTGTTCACCGTCACCATGCTCTTGATCTTGGCGAGCTCGTCCGCGAGCAGCGTGGTCCGCCCGGTCTCGTCCACCACCTGCTGGTCGGCGACGGCGAAACCGACCCGGGCCCCGGGGAAGATCGTCTTGGAGAAGGAACCGAGATGGACGACCCTGCGCTCGCGGTCGAGGGACTTCAGGGTCGGCAGCGGAGAGCCGGGGCTGACCCTGCGGTAGGGGCTGTCCTCGACGATCAGGATGTCGTGTCGCGCGGCGAGTTCGAGCAGCTCGGCGCGGGTCCGGGCGTCCATGGTGGTCCCGGAGGGGTTGGAGTGGTCGGGGACCACGTAGAAGGCCTTCGGCCGGCGCCCCAGCGCCTTCTCCTCCACGATCGCCTTCTCCAGGTCCGTGCAGGAGAGCCCGTCCTCGCGTTCCTCGACGGCCCGCAGGCGGACGTCCAGCAGCCGGGCAGCGCCGGTGATCCCCACGTAGCAGGGGCTGGCGACCAGGAGCACGTCGTCGGGCCCGGAGATCAGCGCGCGCAGCACCAGCAGCATGGCCTCCTGCGCGCCGACGGTGACCACCACCGACTCGGCGGGGACGTCGGTGTTCTCGTCGGCCCGGAGCGAGTCGGCGATGATCTCGCGGATCTGACCCGCCGTGGGGCCGTACTGGTACATCGCGGTGCGGATGTCCTGTGCCGAGGCGCCCTGTTCGACGAGGTGGTCGAGGTAGCGGCGGATATGGGTGAAGATCTGCTCGCTGTCGAAGAAACCGTCGTAGGGGCGGCCCGGCGCGAAGGAGATGGCGTCCGGATAACGATGGGTGACCTCGTTGAGGAAGTTCATCGTGTCCAGGACCGGATCGGACACACTCGCGTGGAGATCCGCCTTCCGCAGGGCGGGAGTTGGCGTGGGTGTGGCCGGGCCGGCCCCGGCAAGGAATTTCGGCACAACAGGTCCGGCCATATATTCCCCCATGAGGCGTCGATCGACGGAATGCCTATTTCCGCGTAAGGATCACACGCCCCCAGGTGTTCCGCCAACACCGTCCAACAACGCAGTCCGGCAACGCCGTCCAACCGCGTGAAAGGCGCACTTGGACATGACACCGGGGGCGCTACGGTTTATTCTCACTGCCCATTCGGGAACACCGGAAGATCGCCGCGGCTTCGCACATTCAGCTTGCGATATATTTTGGTGAGATGCTGTTCGACCGTGCTCACGGTGATGAAGAGCTTGCGGGCGATCTCACGGTTGGTCCGTCCCTCGGCGGCGAGCGCCGCGACCCTGCGCTCGGCGCCGGTCAGTTCGGCCCGTAGGGGCGCCGGCTCCCGCCCGCCCTCGGCGGGCTCCGCCGGAGCCGCGGGCCGGGTGGGCTCGTGCCGGGAGGGTTCGCGGCGGGGCCGCTCGTCCGGGGCCGCCAGCGCCTCCTCCAGTTCGGCCCGCGCGTGTGCCAGTTCCAGACGGTCGCCGCACGCCTCCAGGATGTGCACCGCCTCCCGCAGCAGCGCCGGGCGCTCGGGGGACTCGCTCGCGGCCGCCAGGCGGCGCAGGGCCCTTCCCCGGACCCTGGAGCGTTCGCCGAGGGGCCGGGACAGCTGCTCCTCTACCAGCTCGCGCGCCTCGCGGGACCTGCCCAGGGCGACCAGGGCGGCGGCGGCGTCGTTGCGCCAGTCCGGGATGTCGGGTGTGTCCAGCCCCCACCGCACCATCAGGTCGCCGCAGCCCTGGAAGTTCGTCAGGGCGGTCTGCGGACGGCCCATGGCCAGGTGATATCGCCCGAACGCCTGGAGGTAGGGCAGCGCGAAGGGGGTGTCGAACATGACCGGCGGAACGGGCAGGTTGACGTACGAGATCACCGTGTCCAGGTCACCGAGCTCGGTCGCGGCCCGCACCGCCAGCGCCAGCGGAAGGCCGACCACCACACCCCAGGCGGACGGGGCGACGACCTCCAGGGCGGTCCGCGCGCAGGCCTCCGCCTCCACCAGCTCGCCCCGGCGCAGGGCCGTCACCGAGCGTATGGTCTCGAACAGGGCGCGCCGCACGGGCACACGCGCGATCCACGGCTCCTGCAACAGCCGCCCGGTCCAGAACACCGCGTCGTCCACCCGGTCCGACTGGATCAGCACGACCAGTGCGAACAACGTGGAGGCCAGCGGGCTGTCGGCGCGGGCGCGGTGCAGCACCTGGTCGGCGCCCTGGATCTCCTCGCCGTCCCAGGTCAGGCTCGCCAGCAGGGTGCTGCAGGCCGGTGCGGACACCGGGCCGGACCACACCGACGGCCCGTCCGCCCCGCCCTCGGCGGTGCCGCGTGCCGACGCGGGCCGGCACAGGGATAACCATGAGCGGGCCATCAGGACGTCCGGCGGTGTGGCGCCCTCTGGCGAACCGCCGTCGGCCTTCTGCTCGTTGGTCTCGATCGTCCTCAGCAGGGCTTCGGCGGCGGCGAACTCGCCCCGCCACAGCAGCATTTTGACCGGAACCGTGGCCTCCTCACCGGTGAGCAGCCCGACCCGCACCAGGTGGTGCAGGTGGTGCAGGTGCCGGCCCGCGGTGTCCGGGTCGATGTGCCACTGGGCGTCGGCGAGTGCCGCGGTGATCTGCGCCTCCCGCACCGGGTCCGCGCAGTTGGCCAGCGCATGGCGCAGGTAGTCGACCGAGGTCTGGGCGTCACCCGCGGCCATGGCCTCGCGGGCGGCCTCCCGGAGGATGTCGACGCGCCAGACGGAGCCCTCGCAGTCGTGGGCGGCCATGAGCTGTTCGGCCACCGCCACCGCCGAGGCCCCCGACTTGTGCAGCAGTTCGGCGGCCCGGCCGTGCATCGCCGGGAGCTCCTCGGCCGGGATGTCGGCCAGGACGGCCAACTGGGCGTGCTCGTGACGGAACCGCACGCCGGAGACCAGGCCCGCCGCGGTCAGGTCCGCGATGCTCCAGTGCGCCGTCCTGGCATCGCCCCCGAGGAAGTCGCCGAGCAGCGAGGGCCTGGCCGACTCGCCGAGGACCGCCAGGACACGGGCGAGCGCCAGCATCGACGCGTTGCCCCGGTGCAGGCACAGCAGGACGGCGCGCCGGAAGGACTCGCCTGGCTCCGGCCCGCTCCCCGCTTGCCGCGTCGGCGGGAGGTCCTCGAGCAGCGCGTGCAGCAGCAGCGGGCTGCCCCCGCTGGCCTCGGCCCAGGCGTCGACGCCGCCGGGGTCCGGCTCCGCGCCGAGGCGCTCGGTGAGTTGTTCGGCGATGCCGGCGCCCGTCAGCGGGGCCAGCCTGATCTGGTGGCAGTAGGGAAGGTGCAGGATCTCCGCGTGGAGCATCGCCAGCTGCCAGTCGTGGCACGAAGCCTCGTTCATCACGATCATGACCGCCGAGGAGTCGATACGGCGGATGAGGTAGCGCAGGACCTGCAGCGAGGGCTCGTCCGCGAAGTGCACGTCGTCGATCCCGATGACGAGCGGCCGCTGCTCGGCGTACGCGCGGACCGTCCGGTAGATCCGCTGCAGCAGGCCGATCGGGGCCCACCCGGTCTGCTGGGCGCGGTCGCCGGAGACCGTGACGCCGACCTCCTCGGCGGCGAAGGGGTCGATGGCCATCCCCGCCGCACGCATCGCCGTCACCAACTGGTGGACCAGGCCGAACAGATGGAGCTGTTCACTGGCCGAGGCCGTCACCGAGACGTACAGCGCGCCCCGTGCAACGGCCCTCTCGGCGAACGTACTGACCAGCGCCGTCTTCCCGCTCCCCACAGGACCGTTGGTGAGAACGACGGCCCCCCTGCCGCCCGCACACTCGCCGTACAACCGTTCGAGTAGCTGAAGTTCATCGTCACGTTCGCTGAGCTTCACAGATACCCCCCGTACCTATGTGTGCACTCACAGGCTTGAATTTAACCTTGCGAGGCGGGCACGGAGGAGAGCTCCGACAGTGGTCTCACAGCTTGGGCGTTCGGACGGCGTTCGCCAAAGAGTGAAAACCGGGGCAATCGACGACAACTCCGCTGCCTCGGCGCTGGTTCCAGTTCGCCAGTGGCAGCGGCGGGCAGTGGCTTGATGCCGTACCAGCCCGTCGACGCCGTACTAGCCGGCCGACACTCCGGAGCGGACGTCCGCCTCGCACTCGGCGCCCCAGCCCTCGGCCTCGATCTCGGCCGCCACCAGGTCGGCCACGTCCGAGGGGACGGTGAGCCGCACGGTGAGCGCGCCTTCCCCGGCGGAGGCGACGGTGGCGTCGTCCGCGCCGACGCCGTGTCCGGCGACGGAGGCCAGCAGCCGGGCGAGCTCCCCGGGGCGGTCCGGGACCGAGACCCGGACCGCGGTCTCGTCGGCGGGGGCACCCGCGGCGAGCGGCGGTATGCCCGCGACCCCCTCGATTCCCCGCTCCAGGAGATCCGCCAACGTCCGTACGCCGTGGGCGCGTTCCATGCCGTCGGGCTCGGCGAGCTGGTCGAGCGCGGACACCAGCCGGGACAGGTCCGCGTGCAGGTCCCTCACGACGCCGACGACAGCGTCGGCGTTGGACTGCAGGATGTCGCTCCAGAGCCGGGAGTCGCCGCGGGCGATCCGGGTGACGTCACGCAGCCCCTGGCCGGCGAACCGGCGCATCCCGTCCGGGGTGCCGCGCAACCGGGCCGCCATCAGACTGGCCACCAGGTGCGGCACGTGGGAGGTGAGGGCGACCGCCTCGTCGTGGGCCCGGCTCTGCGTGACGACGGGAACCCCGCCGCACAGGTCCACCAGTTCCAGCGCCCGGTCCATGGCCGTGCCCGACGTCAGCGGGGACGGGGTGAGCGCCCAGGGGCGGCCCCGGAACAGGTCGGCGCGGGCCGCCAGCGGACCGGACCGCTCCCGGCCGGCCATCGGATGACCGCCGACGTAGCCGGAGGGATCGGGGGCGTGGCCGAGCACCACCCGTTCCGGCTCGGCCTTCACGCTCCCCACGTCCGTGTAAGTGCGGGCCAGCCCTCGCTCCTGGAGCTCGACCAGCAGGTGCCCGACCTTGCTGGGCGGTACGGCGAGCACGGCCAGGTCCACCGGTCCGGGCGGGGGCTCCACCCGGCCCGCGCCGAGCGCCGCGGCCGTCCGGGCGGCCGCCGGATTCCGGTCGGACAGGAACACCGTCACCCCCTGCCGGCTCGCGGCGAGCGCGACGGACGTACCGATTAACCCCGTGCCGATGACAGCCATGGCGCGAATCATTCAGCATCCCCCATTCGAAAGGGCCTCGACCATAACCCGGAATGGCCGTCCAATTCATGGACACCCGGCGCCCGTAGCCACTTTCGCAATCAGCGTCCTAGAGTTCGGGAAACCCATTTCCCATTCACCGCTGGGGGTCACTCGTGAGGGAATTAGCAAAGGCCGCGGCTGCGCTCGGAGGGCTCACCGTCGACTACATCGAGATGTACGTCGACGACCTGGACACGGCAGTGTCGGACTGGACCGGTCGGTACGCCTTCACCGTGGCCGGCACCAGCGAGTCCGCCGACCACCGCAGCACCGCCCTGCGCCACGGACAGATCACCCTGGTGCTCACCCAGGCCACCTCGGACCGGCATCCGGCGTCGGAGTACGTACCCTCCCACGGCGACGGTGTCGCCGACATCGCCCTGCGCACGACGGACGTGGACGCCGCCTTCCGGGCCGCGGTCGCCGCCGGCGCGCGCGTCCACCGGGAACCGTCCCGGCACACGGACGGCGGACCCGCCGTCACGGCGGCGATCCACGGCTTCGGAGACGTGGTCCACACCCTGGTCCAGCGCGGCCCCGAGGAGGGCCCCGGCCTGCCCGCCGGTTTCGTCCCGGTGCCGCACGCGGTCGACGCCCGGGCCGAGGAGGCTGCCGAGGAGGTGGGGCTGCTCGGGATCGACCACATCGCGGTGTGCCTGAACAGCGGCGAACTCGCCCCCACGGTGGACTACTACACCCAGGCCCTCGGCTTCCGGGACATCTTCGAGGAGCACATCGTCGTCGGCAGGCAGGCGATGGAGTCGAAGGTCGTGCAGAGCGTGTCGGGCGGCGTCACCCTGACGCTCATCCAGCCCGACGTGTCGGCCGACCCGGGCCAGATCGACGAGTTCCTGAAGGGCCACCAGGGCTCCGGCGTCCAGCACCTGGCGTTCTCCTCGCACGACGCGGTCCGCTCGGTGCGGGCCCTGTCTCAGCGCGGTGTCGCCTTCCTGACCACCCCCTCGGCGTACTACGACCTGCTCGGCGGGCGCATCGACCTGTCCGCCGAGCGGCTGGAGGACCTGCGCTCGACGAACGTGCTCGCCGACGAGGACCACGGCGGACAGCTGTTCCAGATCTTCACCGCCTCGACCCACCCGCGGCACACCCTGTTCTTCGAGGTCATCGAACGCCAGGGGGCCCGCACCTTCGGCAGCGCCAACATCAAGGCGCTGTACGAAGCCGTGGAACTGGAGAGGACGGGGCAGCGTGGCCCCCGTCGCTGACCTCGCACCCGACACGGTCCACTGTCTGGCCGACGTCGAACGCGCCGCCGCGTCGGTCCTGCCGGCCGGCGTCCGGGACTTCCTCGCGGGCGGCAGCGGCGCCGAGACCACGCTCGACGCCAACCGCGCCGCCCTGGACCGGGTGTTCCTCGTCCCACGGGTGCTCACCGACGTCTCGCGGTGCACGACCGACTCCACCCTGCTCGGCCGGCCGGTCGGCATGCCGGTGGCGGTCGCGCCCGTCGCCTACCACCGACTGGCGCACCCCGAGGGGGAGTTGGCCACCGCCCGCGCGGCCAAGGCGGCGGGCGTGCCGTTCACGGCGGGCACCCTGAGCAGCGTCCCGGTCGAGGAGATCACGGCGATCGGCGGCTCCGTCTGGTTCCAGCTGTACTGGCTTCGGGACGACGAGCGCTCCCTGGAGCTGGTGCGCCGGGCCGAGGACGCCGGCTGCGAGGCGATCGTGCTCACCGTCGACGTGCCGTGGATGGGCCGCAGACTGCGAGACGTACGCAACGGGTTCGCGCTGCCCGACCAGGTACGGGCGGCGCACCTCACGACCGGCACGACGGCGCACCGGGCGGCCGCCGGCACCTCCGCGGTGGCCGTGCACACCCGTGAGGCCTTCTCCTCGGCGCTGACCTGGTCGACCGTCGAGGCCCTGCGCGCGCGGACCCGGCTCCCGCTGGTCCTCAAGGGCGTCCTGGCGCCCGAGGACGCCGTGCTCGCGGCGGAGTCGGGGGTCGACGCCGTCGTGGTCTCCAACCACGGCGGCCGCCAGCTCGACGGCGCGGTCCCCAGCATCGACGCCCTGCCGGAGGTGGCCGCGGCCGTCGGCGGAGCGTGCGAGGTCCTCCTGGACAGCGGCATCCGCGGCGGAACGGACGTGCTCAGGGCCCTGGCCCTGGGCGCCCGCGGTGTCCTGGTGGGCCGCCCGGCCCTCTGGGGCCTGGCCATGGCCGGCGAGGCCGGCGTCGCGCGGGTCCTCGAACTCCTCTCCGAGGAGATCCGGGACGCCCTGGGCCTGTCGGGCTGCGCCGACGTCGAGGCCGCAGGACGGCTGCGCACCACGGCGGGCGCGCCCGGGGCCTGACCCCGCCACCGACCCCCCAGAGCACCCCACACCCCCACGGAAAGGCCCTGGTCCTCCGCCCGAAGCGGGAGACCAGGGCCTTTCTCAGTGCATGCGCAGTCCTTGCGCAGTCCTTTCTCAGGCCAGTCGCACAGGAAGACCGTCGCGGGAAGGGCCGCGGCGGTCTTCCTGGTACGGCGCCGGTCACACGGACCCGGCCGGCCCCTGGACGTCCAACCGTTCGACTTCCGTGCTCGGACACCCACAGCCCCGCACGGGCACCGCGGGAGCGGCGGGCCTCAGCTGATCTGCGCCACGTCCTCCTCGACCCGCATCGCGAACTCCGCCCACAGATCGGCGAACTGCCGCGCCAGGTCGACGACGATGTCGCTGCAGTGCGGCGGAACGCTGTTGATGATCGCGTCCCACTCCTCCTTGCGGAGGGTGTGCAGGGTGAGCAGGCGCAGCAGATTGCGCCCGGTCTCCGTGAAGCGCAGCGCCGGGTCGGCCTTCAGCCGCTTCACGAGCACGACGCGGTCGGCGGACGACGCCCGTCGGAGCCGGGGACCCGGTCTGGCCAGCCCCAGCGCACCGAACTCCCCGCGCCGCGCGTGGGTGCCCGGCCCGTCGCCGTCCTCCCGCTGCCTGCGGCGCTGCTTCGCCACCACCGGAGACTCGCCGTTGCGCAGCCGGTTGCGTACGTCCCGCGCCGTCTCGGGGGAGATCCCCGCCGCACGGGCGACCTGACGCAGTGACATGCCCGGGTTCTCGGACATCAGCTCACCGGCGAGCATGCGTCCCGCGCTGCCGTCGAGCGGGCGGAACCTGCCGTCCTGGCCGATCCGGCGGTCCTGCGGCGTGGACTCACGGACGGTCCTCCTGCGAATGTCGCCGACCGTCCCCGGGGAGATGCCCGTGACCGAGGCGACCTTTCGGTCGGACCACTGCGGATGCGAGGCGATGATCCGCTCGGCCGCGCGCTTGCGGTCCGCCAGCGCCAGCGGCAGGCCGTGGGTGACGTTGAGCCTGACCGCGAGCACGAACGCCTCGGCCTCGTCGCCGTCGAAGAACCTGACCGCGATCCGCTGCGCGCCCTGGAGCCTGGCCGCCCTCAGCCGGTGGAATCCGTCGATCACCCGCATCGTCGGCCGGTGCACGGTGATCGGGGGAAGCGGGTTCTGCGCCTCCATCAGGGCCTGCACGTGCTCGGGCCGCTCGCCGGCGAGGCGCGGCGAGTCGGACAGTCTGAGCGAGTTCAGCTCGACTTCCACTACGGGCTGCTGATTGATTTCCTCTTCTTCCGGCACCACCCCAGCTCCTCAAGAATTCGCGGCTACGTATGCGGTCCCGGATAAGCGCGCCCATGTGCTCGTGTACGGTAACCAGCTCGCCGTCAATGCCCTCGACTCCTCTGCAGCGTTGCGGAGCAGAAAGTCTCATCGACCGAAATTTCACGTCCGATGGACAGACGTGAAATTATCAGTCGCCTTTTGCGAGCCGTAACCCCCTGCCAGCCCCTACGCTCCCCCTACCCCCACCCCTAGGGTGTCCGCCCGACCGGTCGTTCGCCTCGCCGCCAAGGAAAAGGAATACAAAATTCCCATGAACCGGAACGAGCGGCCCCGGGAATGCATAAAGCCCGAGGGGAAATGGCGAGAGCGTTTTTGGCATGAACACGGCGCCACGTCCAACCGTCCGCTTTTCACGCTCGGACGGCTCCGCTCCACGCAGCTCCGCTACGCCACCCCGACGCCCGCGGGCACCGTCAGGGTGCGGTCCATCAACGGAGAGAGGAGCGTCATGGCGTGGGCGAGCTCGCGGATGTCGGAGGCCACGAGCGCCTGCGTGCCGTCGCACAGCGCCGCCTTGGGCTCCGGATGGACATCGATGATCACACCGTCCGCGCCGGCCGCGATCGCGGCACGGCTCAACGGCAGCACGAGGTCGCGGCGTCCGCCCGAGTGCGACGGGTCCACGACGACCGGCAGGTGCGAGAGCCGCTGCGCCACCGGTACGGCGCTGATGTCGAGGGTGTTGCGGGTCTCGGTCTCGAACGTACGGATGCCGCGCTCGCACAGCACGATGTCGAGGTTGCCGCGCTGGGCGATGTACTCGGCGGCGCTCAGCCATTCCTCGATCGTGGCGCTGAAACCCCGCTTGAGCAGGACCGGCTTGCCCGCCCGGCCGACGGCTTGCAGCAGGGCGAAGTTCTGCATGTTGCGTGCGCCGATCTGCAGCATGTCGGCGTAGGAGGCCACCATGTCGACGCTGCCCGGGTCGATGACCTCGGTGACGACGGGCAGACCGGTCTCGGCCCGCACGTCGGCGAGGATGCGCAGTCCCGCCTCGCCGAGACCCTGGTACGAGTACGGCGACGTACGCGGCTTGAACGCCCCGCCGCGCAGCAGGGACGCCCCCGCATCCTTGGCCATCAGCGCGGCCTCGAGGGTCTGTTCCGGGGTCTCCACCGCGCACGGGCCGGCGATCACGCTGAGCGTGCCGGGGCCGATGGGCACGCCCCCGACCCGGATCACCGACCGCGCGGGGTGGTGCTCCCGGCTGACCAGCTTGTACGGGGCGGAGACCCGCATCACCTGCACGACGCCCGGAAGGCTGCCGAGGTTGAGCGCCTCGAAGTCGTCCACGTCGCCCACGAGTCCGATGATCGTCCGCGACACACCACGACTGACGAACGCCTCTCCGCCGGCCGCGCGCACCCGGCCGACAACGGCGTCCACGTTTTCCTGGGTGGCCCCGGGGGCCATCACCACCACCATGTGCCCGCCTCCTTTATGAGGTTTTCCGGCCGCCGGACGGAATACAGCGGAATTCTTTTCGGATTTCCGGCGGCCTCGGCAGCGTAGATTCGGGGAATACGGCTCGACAACAGTCGGCGGGCTGGACTGTTGGACTGGCTGGACTCGCTGGACCGCTCGGGCTACCGGACGGAACGCGTAGCGGCCCTTGGCCGTCGTGGCGATGGTGGTGGGGCTGCCGGCCTGGGCGGTCTCGTGGTGGGCCCAGACGTCCGGGTTGCCGAGCTGGTCCGCGAGGGTGCCGGTGAAGGGCTGGTCGGAGACCAGGACGTAGTACACGATCTTGAACCCGACAGGCTGGAGCAGGCGGCGCTCTCGTTGTCCCGTACGGCGAGGACGACGAAGTGCATCCACTGGTCCTCGGCCGGCCCGCTCAGGTCGCGCCGGGCCTAGGCCGAGCGCCATTCCACCCCACTCCGCACCCGCTGACCCTGCATTGAACCGAAAGTCACCGCCGTTCGCCGAGGAAGTCGAGGATGTGACCGAAGACGTCGAGGGCGGCGCCCCGGCCGAGGAACGTGTCCAGGTGGCCGTAACCGGGGATCTCGGTGTAGGACACGTCCAACTGGGGCTGACGGTCGGCGAGTACGTCGTGGCAGAGCCGCTGGGAGTCCAGCCACAGCCCGTTCTCGCTGCCGGCGAGCAGCAGCACGGGGGTGTCGATACGGCCGGCCGCGTCCAGCGCATTGGGCGGCAGGGCTCGGTAGCGGTGGTCGGTGTCGTGCCAGCGGACCACGCTGCGGGCCAGCTCGATGCGGCGCAGGTGGGGCAGGATCCACAGTGGCGCGGGGCCGAGGAGGTCGGCGAGGCGGTCGTGGGTGGCCTCGGACAGGTTCTCGTGCGCGAAGAGCGAGGCGCCCGTGCCCCAGGCGGAGTTGTGCAGGATCTGGCAGGTCGGATCCGGGCAGCTCGCCTTCCGTGACGCCAGTGCGAACAGCGGGGTGTACTTCGACCACAGGCCCACCTTGCGGAAGTCGACCGGGATGTGGTCGATCCGCGTCTTCAGCAGCTCCCCCGCCAGCGACATCCGCAGCGAGGTCCGGCCGGCGAGTTTCGGCGTCAGGAACACACCCTGGGACACCACGCCGGCGAGGCCCGGCACCAGTCCCGCCGCCATGCTCAGGGACAGCGTGAGCGAGCCGATGCAGTGGGCGACCACGAACAGCGGGCGGTCGCCCGTGCGCTCGCGGACGTACCTGACGGCCGCCGGGATGTCGTACAGGGCCACGTCGTCGTACGTGTACCTCTGTCCGGTCTCGTTGTACGGCAGCCGGCAGCTGCCCCGCCAGTCCAGCAGCCAGGGCTCGTAGCCGTCGTCGAGGAGGACGTCGACCAGATTGCGGGTCTCGGGCAGCAGGAACATGTCGGCGGACGCGGTGTGTCCGTGCAGGAGCAGCACGGCGGGGCGGTCCGCGGCGCCGGTGTCGATGCGGGTCAGGCCGAGGCGGACGCCGTCGTCCGCCCGGAAGGGGATCTCCTCGACGCGGGCCGGGTCGAGGCGGTGATGGAGCGGGCGCAGGGCCGCGGTGGTCCTGACCCGGGGCAGCGCCGGCCGGCCGGCGCGGGAGGTGGTCGTCCTGAAGATCATCGGTGGTGCTCCGTGAGGGTCGGGTTACGGCGCAGGTCGAGCAGGTCCGCGGCGGCGCGGGCGAAGGGGCCGAGCAGGCCGCGGCCCATCTCCAGGCCGAACCAGGCGAGCCAGGTCAGCTTGGCGGCCCGCTTCTCCTGGCTGGTCAGACGCGGGTCGACCTTGATGCCGTCGATCTGGTCGCGGACGTAGGAGTCCGCGGGCACGACGACCTCGCCCGCCAGGCTCGCCGGTTCGCCCTCGCGGCCGATCCGCACGGTCAGCGCGCGGGTCTGCCGCCACAGGTCGCGGCGGGCCCGGGCGTACTTGTGTCCCTCCAGCCACCAGTGGCCGCCGTCGGCGTCGCGCAACCGCAGCCGGTAGCGCAGAAGCTGGTGCCTGAGCCCGTGCTGCTGCGGGATCCCCTCCTCGGGGCGGATCCACAGGTCGCCGCGCTCGACGGTCAGCGGCTCGGGATGTACGGCGGTGCAGACCACCTCGCCGGTCACGTCCACCCGGCGCTCCTTCACCAGCTGGTACATGCTCGCGATGGAGAGGGTGAGCGCCGTGGAGCAGGGGCTGTCGGCGGGGGCGCCGACCGGTCCCACGCTGCCCTTGGTCGTCTCCGAGAACCACAGGTAGGGCTGGTCGTCCTTGTGCGGCAGCCTGGCGAGGCCGTCCTGGGCCAGCCGCTCGAAGGTGCTCAGCTGGGCCTGTGCGTCGTAGCGGGCCGCAGGCGGCAGCCCGAGCGCCTCGACCAGCGCGGCAGTGCGGGCGCCTGTGGCCGCCGGGCCCTTCAGGGTCGCCTCGCACAGCCTGAGAGCGGTGGGGCTCTGCAAGACCCTGGCCAGGAAGGCGAGTTCGGGGACCGCTTCGGTCTCCAGGCGGGCCAGGGCGTCGGTGCGCCACTCGTCCCAGTCCTGGACGCGCACGTGCATGCCGCCGAGCGCCATGTCACGGACGACGTCGTCGAGGGTGTTGGGCACGCCGGTGAGGTTGTAGTCGTAGCCCCAGGCGTCGGGCTCGCAGATCGCGGCGACGGCGACCCGGCTCACCCAGTCCACCGGGGCCGCGTTCAGGTAGCGGAAGGCGGGTACGGTGCGGAAGCGGCCGAAGGCCGAGATCAGGCCGCTGCTGAGGTCCTGCGGGTTGTAGGCGCCGGTCTTCGTGTGGCCGCCGATGCCGCCGGGGCGCAGCGCGGTGACGACCAGGCCGTGGTCGCGGGCGCGGCGCAGGGCGACCTCGGCGGCCCACTTCGACTGGTCGTAGCCGGAGACGAGCCGGTCGACGTGGGCGAGTGGGTCGTCCTCGCCCATGGAGGTGATGCCGACCTCGTTGAAGACGGCGATCGAGGAGATGTGGTGCAGCGGCTTGGGCCGCCCGGTGGCCGCGAGTTCGGCGAGGGTGAGCGCGCCGAGGACGTTGCTCGCCCGCAGCGACTGGTAGCCGCGCAGGAAGTCCACGGCCGCGGCCACGCCCACGACGCCGTCCAGTTCGTGGGCGAGCGTGTGCCACAGTTCGTCGGACAGGCCGAGCCGCGGCCGCCGGATGTCGCCGGGCAGCACGGTCACCCGGCGCCGCACCTCCGACGACCAGGGCAGCCGGTAACTCCTCAGCGCCTCGCCGAGCCGGGCGACAGCCGCCTCCTCGTCGGCCGCGCGCACCAGGCAATGGACATGCGCGTCGCTGTGCCGGAGCAGGTCGAGCAGCATGTGACTGCCGAGAAAGCCGGTGGCGCCGGTCAGCAGGATCCGGCGGGGCGGCAGCGGCTCGGGCACGTCGGCGAACGGCAGGCGGTCGGCGAGGGCCAGATCGGCGAGGATCTGGTCGAGGTCCTCGCGGCGGGCCCTGGCATACCGTTCGTCGCCGCTGCCGGCACGGGGGCGGACCGCCGGTGGGGTGCGCGGAGTCGGGACCGGAAGGGTGCGCGGGGCGAGGGCCGCAAGAGCGCCCGCTGTGGAGAGCGGCGGCGTGCCAGGGGCCGGAGCCGCCGCAGCACCCGCGCCGGCAACCGACAGCGTCCCAGAGGCCGGAGCCGCAGCGGCACCCGCGCCGGAGGCAGGCAGCATGCCGGCGGCCGGAACCGGCAGAGTGCCCTGGGCGGTGGGCGCCGGGGTGCCTGTGTGCACGGCCGGCGGGGCGGGCTCGCGCGACGCTTCGGCCCCGGTCGCATGGAGCCAGCGCCGGGCGAGACTGATCGGGCGGGCGTCGGCGAACACCTCGTCCAGATCGAACTCGACGCCCAGCTCGGCCTCCAGCTCCGCGACGAGTTCCACCGCGTGCACGGACGTGCCCCCCGCGTCGAAGAAGTCGGCGTCGGGCGACAGGTGTCCCGCGGGCAGGTGGCGGCCCGCCGCGGCGGCGATGGCGGCGGCCACACCGTCCACGTCCCGGGGCGGGGCGGAGGCGGCACCCAAGTCCGCACCGGTGGCGGCCTGCATCACCCTGGCCAGCAGATCGTCCACGCCGAGCCCGCCGCCACCGCGCTCGATCGCCTCGGCGGTCGCCCGCTGCCCGGAGTCCTTGGTCACGTCACGCATGAGAGCCCTTCATCGATGTGCGCGTCTTTCCGTTGCCTTTGACGAGGTCCTTGCTGCGGGACGTCCTCATTGCTGCTCCCAGGACCGGAACGCCCTCAGGTGGTCCGGTGTGACCACGGCCTCCAGGCGCTCGTCGTCCTGGTCACCGCCGCCGAGCGCGGCCACCAGTCGCCGCGCCGGTGCGTTGCGCTCCGTGCGCTCCGCCGTCAGCCGGACCTTCGCGCAGCCCAGTTCGTCGGCACGGTCGGCCAGCCACTGCAACAGGCGTTCCTCGACCCCTCGGCCGAGCGCCCGGCAGCTCATCAGCCAGCCCAGGACCTCGAGTTGGTCACGGTCCGCGCACAGGGCGAGCAGGGCGATCTGGCCGTAGTCGCCGAACCGGTCCCGGGCCGCCGCCGTCCACACCTCGCCCCGCTGCCGCCAGCGGGCGACGTCGCCGCCGTCGGCCGACCGGGCGTGGAGCGTGAACTGGTTGGTGCGCCGGACGAGTTGCTCGGCCCGCGGCACGTCGGCCTCGGACAGCGCCCGGATGTCGACCTCCAGCTCCAGCTGCGCGAGGAACTCCTCGAACCCGGCCGCTGCGCGGACGGCCTCCCGCTCCCGCTCCTGCGCGTAGAACCGGGCCCGCAGCGCGTCCTCGGCGGTCGCCGCCGCTGGGACCAGCGGCCACAACCGGCCCAGGAACTCCTCCAGTTCGTCGGCGGACGGGCAGGTCACCGACAGCACCTGCGGCAGCGCGGAGCGCACCTTGGCGATCTCGGCGTGGTTGTCGTCCAGGAACAGGAAGCTGTCCAGGCCGAGGTCGAGCGTGCTTGCGGCCTCGGCCAGGCGGCCCGGCTTCGGTCCCCAGGCGGCCGACAGCACGCTGAAGTGCTCCGCCTTCAGCAGGCTGTCCGGGCGGTCCAGGACGGCGCGGACCGTGGCCTCGTCGTTGTTGCTGACGAGCGCCAGCAGCGCGCCCGCCTCGCGCCACTGCAGCAGCCTGCGCGCGAGCAGGGCGCGCGGGCCGGTCAGGTCGACGGCCTCGGGGCCGATCTCGCCGGCGACCCCGCCCCACAGGGTCTCGTCGCCGTCCACCGCGATCACCTTGGGCGTGGGGCGCAGCACCGCCCGTACGACGTCGGCGAGGCGCAGCGCGACGGCCGCCTGGAAGGGCGGGGTGAAGGGCAGGTGGGCCAGCCGCTCGGTCCGCTCGTCGAAGCGTTCCCCGCCCGGGTGGTGCCGGGTCCAGTCGTCGGGGCCGAGCACCGCGATGCCGGGCAGGCCGGCCAGGTCGGCGGCGACCTCGCGCTCCCACCGCGTCAGTCGGTCCTCCTGACGGGCGGCCGGCAGGAAGCCGACGATCAGCGGCTTGCGGGTGCGTTCCGACAGGGCCTTCAGCGCGGCCGGGTAGGCGGTGCGCAGCTCGGCGAGCAGCGCGTCGTCGACCGGGCCGAAGCGCTCCAGGTCCACCGCCCGCAGCAGCACCGCGCCCACCGCGGTCGCGGGGTCGGCGAAGACGCCCGAGGGGTCCTGGATACTCGCGAGCACGTGGTGGTACGGCGCCTCGGCGATCGCCACTCCGCCGTCCGCGGCCCCGTCCTCGACGGCCGCCTCGCACATCACCGGGAGGTTGCCGAGGGCGAAGGTGGCGGCGAGGGCCAGGGACCGGCGAGGTGCCGGCGCCGTACCCGCGGGAGCCCGGATGCCGGCGCGCGCCGGTGCCGCGGGGTCCTCAGCCGCCTCCCCGAGCAACCGCAGGAACTCCTCCCCCAGTTCGGCGGTGGTCGCGGCGTCCAGGATGTCCAGGTTGTGGTCGAGCCGGATGCGTGCCGCGTCCGGGGTCATGGTGATCATCAGGTCGAGGTCGGAGTAGCCGGTGCCGGCCGGCAGCACCTCCAGCCGGGTGAGGTGGCGCGAGGACCGTACGTAGTTGAAGTAGACCTCGACGAGCGGCGCGTTCTCCCGGTGCAGGCCCTGCCGGGCCAGGGTGGCCAGGACGTCGGAGAACATGGCGCCCTTGGCCAGGACCCGCTGCAGGCGCGCGTCGGTGCGGCGCAGCACCTCGGCGACCTGTTCGCCCGCGCGGGCCTCGGCAGGGAACGGCACCGGCACGCCGAAGAAGCCCACCGCGTCGTACGCGTCGGCGTGGATGCGGGTGTCCACGGGCACGGCGAGCACGAACCGCTCCCGTTCCCGCTTTCCGGCCAGCAGCACCGTCAGGGTGCCGAGGCAGAAGGCGGCGGGGGTGACGGCCAGTCGGCTCGCGGCCGCCGCGACCCGTTCCATCAGCCCGTCGGGAATCGTCACGGTCGCGCTGCCGGCCCGGTAGGACCGGGTCGCCGGGCGCGGCTGGGCCAGCTCCAGGTCGAGCCGTTCGCTGCCGTGGAAGTGCTCGCGCCACTCGGCGGTCGCGCCCTCACCGCCCTGCTGGGCCTCGACGAGCAGGGCGATGTCACGGTTGGTGACGGCGGCGTCGAGGGGGGTGCCGGACAGTTCCGCGTCGATCTCCCCGGCCACGAGCAGCAGCGACTGCAGGTCGCTGACGGCGTGGTGGGCGCCGAACACCAGGATCTGGCCGTGTGCACCGCCGTCCACCAGCTCGAACCGCCACAGCGGTGTCGTCGCCAGGTCGAACGGCGGCTCCAGCAGGGTGCGCAGGCGCTCGGCGCCGTCGAGTGGGCCTTCGACGGCCGTGCAGCGCAGCACCGGCTGCGCCGGCTCCCGGTCCACGCGCAGCTGCCGTACGCCTTCGGCGCCGGTGACGATCGCGGTGCGCAGGGCCGCGTGTCGCGCGACGAGCCGGGTGAGGATGCCGGTGAGCGTCTCCGGGGTGGTCGGCGCGGTCAGCCGTACGGCGAGGCCGATGCCGTGTGCCGCGTCCGGCATGCCCGGCCGGGCGCTGCGCAGCAGTCGTACGACGTCGCGCGGCGCGGGCCGCAGTTCGGTCTCCGGGACCTCACCCGCGAGGTCACGGGAGTCCTCCCGCGCCACGGCCCCCCGCTCCGGAAGGCCCTCGGCGAGGGCGCGGGCGAGGCCGCGGATGTCGGACGCCGCGAACACGTCCGCGGCCGGGAGCTCCACGCCCAGTTCGCGGACGAAGGCGTTGCGCAGCCGCACCAGCATCAGGGAGTCCAGGCCCAGTTCCTTCAGGGCCGTGGTCGCCGACCCGTCGACCACTCCGCCGGAGACCTCGCCGACCCGGGCCCGGACGTACGCCTCCAGCCAGGTGGCGCGGTCCTGGTCGGTCGTCGCCGCGAACACCTTCTTGACGAGGTCGTCCGAGGCGGCCGTGCCGGTCTGGACGGTGACCAGGTCGCCCAGGATCGGGCGGGTGCGCACGGCGTCGGGGACGAGCGTCAGCATCTCCCGGTCCAGGGCGATCGGCGCGAGCTGGCGGCGGGCGGTGGCCAGCACCCGCTCGAACAGCTCGCCGCCCTCCTGCGGCGAGAAGGCGACCAGGCCCGAGCGGCTGGTCTCGGCGGCCCGGGTGCCGGACCCGGCGACCATGCCGACACCGGCCCAGGCACCCCAGTCCAGGCTCAGCGCCCGGCGGTCGGTGCGGGAGAGGTGGTGCGCCCAGGCGTCGAGGAAGGCGTTCGCCGCCGAGTACGGGCTCTGCCCGGCCGACCCGAGGAGTCCGGCCGCGGAGGCGAACAGGACCAGGTTCCGGGCCTCCGGGATCAGCTCGGTGAGGAGGGCGGTGCCCAGGACCTTGGGGGCGAGGACGCGCAGGACGCGTTCGTCGGTCAGGTTCGCCACCGTGGCGTCGTCGAGCACACCGGCCGCGTGCACGACCGTGGCGATCGGGCCACAGGTGTCGCGTACGGCGTCCAGGGCGGCCGTGAGACTCTCCCGGTCGGCGACGTCGGCGCGGGCCAGGTGCACGGTGACGCCCCGCTCTTCGAGACCCGTGATCCAGTTCCTGGCCTCCGCGTCGGGCGTGCCCCGGCTCATGAGGGCCAGCCGGCGGGCCCCGCGGCGGACCAGCCGCTCGGCGACGACGCGGCCGAGGCCGCCCAGACCGCCGGTGATCAGGTGCACACCGTCCGCGGAGGTCTCGCCGTGACCGCCGTCGTCCGGGCGGGTGTGGGCCAGGCGCGGCACCAGGCGGCCGGTGCCGCGCAGCGCGACGAGCCGTTCGTCGTCGGCGTGCCTGAGCTGGGTCCACAGGGCGTCGACGCCGTCGGTGGGCGGCAGGTCGATCAGGGTGGCCGACAACTCCGGGTACTCCTGCGCCACCGCGAGCCCGAAGCCCCAGGCGAGCGCCTGCTGCGGGTTGGTCACCCAGGTGCTGTCACCGGCGGCCTGGCTGCCGCGCACGACCACGAACAGGCGCGGAGCCCGGCCCTGCGGACGGCCGGCGAGGGCGCGCACCAGGTGCAGGGTGCTCAGGCAGCACAGCCGCGCCGCCTGCTCGGCCGATCCGGTGTCGCCGATCGCCGGGGCGTCGAGGGCGGTCAGCTGGACGACCTGCTCGGGCGACCCGTCCGCGAAGGCCTCCGCCAGCAGCCGGGCCAGGTGGTCGGGGTCGGCCGGATCGAGGACGTAGCGGCCGGGCCCCTCGACGGCGAAGGCGCTGCCCCGGCGGGCGATGACGTGCGGCACCGAGGAGCCGAGTCGCTCGCCGAGCGCGTCCGCCACCCCGGTGTCGTCGGCCAGGATCAGCCAGCTGCCCTGGACCGGCGGTTCCTGCGCCACCGGGCGCGGCTGCCAGCGGGTCTCGAAGAGGGCGCCGTCCAGCGGCGAGAGCGCGGCCAGCCGGAACTCCTCGATCTCGAGGAGGAGTTGCTCGTCCTCGTCCCAGATCCTGAGGTCGAGGGTGGCGGTGTCGCCGGACACGGAGCGCAGTTCGCAACTGGTCCAGGCAGGCGTGGTACGCAGGCCGGTGAACCGCAGCCGTGCCGCCCCGGCGGGCACGAACGCCCGGCCCTCGGGCGCCTCCTGGGGCAGGGCGGCCGTGTGGAACGCGGCGTCGAGGACCGCGGGGTGCAGCAGATGACCCGCGGCGGGCCTGGCGGCCAGTCGGCCCAGGGCCGCCGAATGGCCGCGGCGGCCCTGCTCCAGGCCCCGGAAGGCGGGGCCGTAGTCGATGCCGAGGGCGGTCAGCCCGGCGTACACCGCCGGCAGGTCCACGTCCTGCGTGCACCGCTCGCGCACGGTGGCGAGCCGCACGTCGTCGAGCCGCACGTCGGCAGGGGGCTGCTCGCCGGTCACCGCGATGCGCCCGCTGACGTGCCGCTCCCACCGCGGGCGCCGCTCACCGGCGGCCGCGGAGGCGACGGTGAAGGACCGGAAGCCGTCCCTGGCGGGCCGCAGCGCCAGCTGCACCCGTACGGGCCGTTCGGGATCCAGCCGCAACGGCTGCACGAACTCGATCTCGCACAGGTGGACTTGGCGACCGTCCTGCACCGCGGTGGCGGCCTCCAGCACCATGTCGAGGAAGGCCGCGCCGGGCAGCCAGACCTCGCCGTCCACCCGGTGGTCGGTCAGATAGGCGAAGCGGCTGTCGCGCAGGTCGATGTCGCTCTGGAAGAGGTGCCGGTCGGGCTCGTCGCTGGACTCGACATGCGTGCCGAGGAGCGGTGAGGAGCCCGTGGCGGTGGCCGGGGCGGGCGTGAGCCAGTGGCGTTCGCGGGCGAAGGCGTACGTCGGCAGATCGACGCGACGGCCGTGCGGGAACAGCACCGCCCAGTCGGGCGTGTGGCCCGCGACGTACAACTCGCCGACCCTGCGCAGCAGCATGTCGGGTCCGTCCTGCTGGCGGCCCAGCGAGCCGACGCAGGCCACGTCCATCCGGGCCTCGGCCGCCACCGCCTCGATGGACGACAGCAGCGACGGGTGCGGGCTGAGCTCGACGAAGTAGCGGTAGCCGTCGTCCAGCATCCGTCGGACGGTGTCGGCGAAACGGACGGGCTGCCGGAGGTTGGCGTACCAGTAGTCGGCGTCCAGTCGGTCGCCGGAGACGGGTTCGGCCAGCACCGTCGAGTACAGCGGGGTCGGCGCCTGTGCGCCCCGGATGCCGGAGAAGCGGTCGAGCAGTTCCGTGCGCAGAGGTTCCATCAGCGGGGTGTGCGAGGCGAACGGCGTCGACAGCAGTCGTACGGCGATCCCCCGCTCCTCGAGCCCGCGGCGCAGCTCGGCCAGCGCGTCGGCGGCGCCCGAGACGGCCGTGGAGCCCGCGCTGTTGACCGCGGCGACGAACAGCCGGTCCGCGTAGGGGACGAGCAGTTCCTCGACCTGCGCGCGCGGCAGTTCCACCGCGACCATGCCGCCCTGCCCGACCAGCGGGACGACGGCCTGGGCCCGCCCGGTCACCACGGCCACGGCGTCGTCCAGGCCGAGGGCGCCCGCGCTGTACGCGGCGGCGATCTCGCCCAGGCTGTGCCCGACCACGGCGTCCGGGGCGACGCCGAGCGTCCGCCACGCGGCGGCCAGCGCCGCGTTGACCGCGAACAGCACCGGTTGCAGGCACTCGGTCCGGTGGAGCGGGGAGAACTCCTCCGGCGCCCGCAGCGCGTTGAGCACCGACCAGCCGACGTGCCGCTGCACCGCCTCGTCGATCCGGTTCAGCTCCTCGCGGAACGCCTCCGAGCCGGCCAGCAACTCCAGGCCCATGCCCGGCCATTGGCCGCCGTGCCCGGAGAAGACGAAGGCCACCTTGCCCGTCTCCTCCTCGCGCGGCGTGGCCGGCTGCGCCCGTCCGCTGCCCACCGCGTCGAGCACGGCGCGCAGTTCGTCCAGGTCGCCCGCCGTGACCGCCGCCCGCCAGGGGAAGTGGCTGCGGTGCCGGGCCAGGGTGTAGGCGACGTCCGGCAGCGCGGTGTCCCCGGTCAGGTGCCGGGCCAGCCGTGCGGCCTGCCCTCGCAGCGCGGCCTCGCTCCGCCCGGACAGGAGGAACAGCCGCTTGCCGGACGGAAGTTCACCTGCGTAGTGGGGCTCCGGCGCGGACGGCGGGGCCTCCTCGACGATCACGTGGGCGTTGGTCCCGCTGATCCCGAAGGCGCTCACCCCGGCCCGCCGGACGCGCTCGCCCGCCGCCGGCCAGGGCACGGCCTGCTGCAGCAGGTGCAGGCCGCTGCCGTCCCACTCGACGTGCCTGCTGGGTGTGCCGGCGTGCAGGGTGGCCGGCAGCATCCGGTGGCGCAGCGACTGCACCACCTTGATCAGCCCGGCGATGCCCGAGGCGGCCTGCGTGTGCCCGAGGTTGGACTTGAGCGAGCCCAGGTACAGCGGGCGGTGCCGGGGGCGGGAGCCACCGAAGACCTGTGCCAGGGCGTTCGCCTCGATCGGGTCGCCCAGCGTCGTGCCCGTGCCGTGCGCCTCCACGTAGTCGATGTCGGCGGGTTCGAGGCCGGACAGCTCCAGGGCCCGCCGGATCACCTGTTCCTGCGCCGGGCCGTTGGGCGCGGACAGGCCCTGGCTGCGGCCGTCCTGGTTGACGGCCGTGCCGCGCAGCACCGCAAGCACCTCGTCGCCGTCCCGCCGCGCGTCGCTCAGCCGCTTCAGTACGAGCATGCCGGCGCCCTCGGCCCAGACGGCGCCGTCGGCGTCGTCGGAGAAGGAGCGGCAGCGGCCGGTCGGGGACAGGCCCCGCAGCCGGCTGAACTCCACGAAGGTCTGCGGGGTCACCATGAGCGTCACACCGCCGGCCAGCGCCAGGTCGCACTCGCCCGAGCGCAGCGCCTGCGCCGCCAGGTGCACCGCGACGAGCGACGAGGAGCACGCCGTGTCCACCGTCAGCGCCGGGCCGTGCAGCCCGAGCGCGTACGCCAGCCGGCCCGAGGCCACGCTGAGCGCCGACCCGGTGCCGACGTACCCGTCCAGCTGGTCGAGCCGGGAGCCCGACAGGTAGTCGCTGCCGAACATGCCGACGTACACGCCGGCGGTGCTGCCCGCCAGTTCGGCGGGCACGATCCCGGCGCGCTCCAGCGCCTCCCACGCGGTCTCCAGCAGCAGCCGCTGCTGCGGGTCCATGGCGGCGGCCTCCTTCGGGGTGATGCCGAAGAAACCTGCGTCGAAGGACTCGATGTCGTCCAGGAAGCCGCCCTCCCGGGCGTAGGACTTGCCCGGGGCCTCCGGGTCGGGGTCGTACAGCGACTCGACGTCCCAGCGCCCGGCCGGGAACGGGCCGATCGCGTCACGGCCCTCGGCGACCAGCCGCCACAGCTCCTCCGGGTCGCCCACGCCGCCCGGCAGGCGGCAGGCCATGGCCACCAGGGCGACCGGCTCGTCGGACGCCGCGGTGCGGGTGTGCGGCGCGGCGGGCGCGGGACGGCGGGCGGTGGGGCCGTCGGCCGCGATCACGGTGGCCAGCAGGTGCTCGGCGAGGCGGGCCGGGGTGGGGTGGTCGAACAGCAGGGTGGCCGGGAGCCGGGAGCCGAGGCGGGCACCGATGCGGTTGCGGAGCTCCACCGCCGTCACCGAGTCCATGCCGAGGTCGCGCAGCGGCTGGTCGGGGCGGACGGACTCCGCCGAGCGCAGACCGAGGGCGCGGGAGGCCTCCTCGCGGACCAGGGCCAGGACGCGGCCTGTGCGCTCGGCCTCCGGCAGCCGGGCCAGCCGGTCGGCCAGGCCGTCCGCGCCGTCCTGCCCGGTGCGGGGCGCGGGCAGCAGCGAGCGCCACAGCGCGGCGGCACTCCCGCCCGCGCCGGCCGTGGTCTCGCGCAGGCGGGGCAGGTCCAGCGCCCACGCGACCAGGTGCGGGGCGTCCCGGCGCAGAGCGAGTTCGACGAGGTCGCGGCCCTGTTCCGGGGTGAGGGCGCGGTGGCCGAGGCGGGCCATCCGCTCCAGGTCGGCGTGTTCGGCGGCGAGGCCCTCGCCCGCCCAGGCGCCGAAGGAGACCGACACTGCGGGCAGGCCCAGGGCGCGCCGGTGGTGGGCGAGTTGGTCGAGGAAGGCGTTGGCGGCGGCGTAGTTGGCCTGGCCCGCGTTGCCGACGACACCGGCGGCGGAGGAGACCAGCAGGAACAGGTCGAGCCGCGCGCCGGCGGTGAGCCGGTGCAGATGGGCGGCGCCGTCCACCTTGGGGCTGAGCACCCGCGCGAGGCGTTCGGGGGTCAGCTCGGCGACCACCCCGTCGTCCAGGACGCCGGCGCAGTGCACGACGCCGCGGAGTTCGCCGACGACGTCGGCGACGACGTCGGCCAGGGCCGCCGGGTCGCCGACGTCGCACGCCGCCACCTCGACCTCGGCGCCGAGCGCGGTCAGTTCCGCGGTGACCTCGGGCGTACGCGGGTCGTCGGCTCCGCGCCGGGACGTCAGCAGCAGGCGGGGCACGCCCCGTTCGGCGAGCAGCCGGGCGATGTGGCGTCCGACGGCGCCCAGGCCTCCGGTGATCAGTACGGTGCCGTCGACGGGTGTCCGCGCGCGGTCCGTGTCGGCGGCGCGGGCGCGCACGAGCCGGGGCACGAGCAAGGTGCCCGCGCGCCCGGCGAGTTCGGGCTCGCCCTCGTGAGCGGCGGCGGCGAGCAGGGCGGCGGCGGGATCGGTGTCGTCGAGGTCGAGCAGCGTCAGCCCGAGGTCCGGATGCTCGGCACGGGCGCTGCGGGCCAGGCCCCACAGCGCCGACTGGGCGAGGCTCGGCACGGTGTCCCGGTCGCCGGCCGCGACCGCGCCGCGGGTCACCCAGATGGTCCGGGCGGGTGCCTGCTCCTGTGCGAGGAGTGTCTGCAGTTCGGCCAGGGCGGTTTCCGTCACCTCCCGTGCGGCGGCGGCCGGTTCGGCGTCGGGCGCCGGCCGCGGCCAGAAACGTACGAGGACCTCGCCACCCGTGTCCCGCACCTGGCCCCCCACCGCTTCCAAGCGGCGCGAGGCCACAACGGCGTCCGCGGTGGACGCGTCATCCACGGCGGTCGGGTCACCTGTCGCCAACTCCCCTGCGCCGACGTCTGCTCCGGCATCGGGCGCCGGCCGCGGCCAGAAACGTACGAGGACCTCGCCACCGGTGTCGCGCACCTGGCCCCCCACCGCTTCGAGGCCGCGCAGGGCCGCGACGACGTCCGGGTCGGACGGGTCGCCGACGACGGTCCAGGCACCGGCCGGTGCCTCGACGGGCGGTTCGGGCGCGGCCGTCCAGGCCACCTCGTACAGGTGCCGCCCGTTGCCCGAACCACCGGCGAGGTCCGCCGGGCTCGCGGCCCGCAGCCGTACCCCCTCCAGCCGGCCCGCGGGGAAGCCGTCGGCGTCCCACAGCGTCACGTCCAGCGTGAGATCCGTGTCGGCGGCGCCGGTGCGGCGCACGGACACGGTGAGGTCGTCGGCGCCGCCGTGCGACAGTGAGGCGCGGCCCACGGCCACCGGAAGGAGCACCAGGCCGTCGGAGGCGGCGCCCCCTTCGAGGGCCGCGGCCACGTGCAGCGCGGCGTCCAGGAGCGCCGGGTGGACCGGGTAGGGGTCGGCCAGGTCGCGGGCCACGGACGGCAGTGACAGCCGGGCCAGCAGCTCGCCCGCGCCGGTCGCCACCGCCTCCCGTACGCCCTGGAAGGCCGGACCGTAGCCGAGGCCGAGCCCGGTCAGCCGCTCGTAGGTGTCCGGGCTCCAGGCGGGCTCCGCCGCCCCGGGCCACACCGGCGGCTGCCCCGCCACCGGGGGCGCCCCGGCCGCCGAGGCGGTGGCGTGCAGGGTCCAGCCGGTGGCCTCCTGGCCGCGCGGGCGGCTGTGCACGGTGATCTCCGGTGCCGGGCCGGCGGTGACCACCTCGACGGACACCTCGACCGTGCCGGAGGCGGGCAGCACGAGGGGTGCGAGCAACAGCAGGTCGGTCAGGTCGGCCGGGTCGTCCGGGCGGGCCACGGCGAGGGCGGCCCGGCACAGCTCCAGCAGGGTCGTGCCGGACACCACGGTCCGGCCGAACACGGTGTGGTCGGACAGCCAGTCGGCGGTGGCCGGGGACCACTCGTTGCGGAAGGTCCAGCGGGTCTCGTCGGCCGACTGCAGCTGGACGCCGAGCAACGGGTGCGCGGCGCGGTCGAACAGGCCGGGGCCGCCCGAAGCGGACTCGGGTGCGATCCAGTGGCGCCGGGTGTCCCAGGCGTAGGTCGGCAGGTCCGCCCCGACGGTGTCGGCGACCAGGCGCCGCCAGTCCATCAGCCGTCCGTGCACGTGGAGTTCGGCGGCGGCGCGGTCCAGGCAGGCGGTTCCGTCCTCGTCGCGGCGCAGGGAGCCGACGGCGACCAGCTCGTGGCCG
Source organism: Streptomyces sp. NPDC030820 (assembly GCF_055572075.1). Lineage (NCBI taxonomy): Bacteria > Bacillati > Actinomycetota > Actinomycetes > Kitasatosporales > Streptomycetaceae > Streptomyces > Streptomyces sp. NPDC030820. The sequence continues at coordinate 80,317 of NZ_JBVIEB010000022.1, read as the reverse complement.
GACTCCTCACCGATCGTGTGCAGGGCGGTGAGCAGGGACGGATGCGGACTGAGTTCGACGAAGTGGCGGTAGCCGTCGGCCGCCATGCGCTCCACCGCGGGCGCGAAGCGGACGGGTTCGCGCAGGTTGGTGTACCAGTAGTCGGCCTCCAGCTCCTCGGTGACCGGCTCGCCGGTGACGGTGGAGTACCAGACGACCGGCGTGGGGTACGTCGTCACGCCGTCGAGCTCGTCGAGGATCGTCGCGCGGACCGGCTCGACCCGGGCGCTGTGGGAGGCGTAGTCGACGTCGAGGCGGCGGACGAAGACCTGTTCCCGGTCGAGGTCGGCGAGCAGGCCCTCCAACGGCTCCACGGCACCGGCGATCACGGTCGCCCGGCCGCTGTTCACGGCGGCGACCGAGACCCGGCCGCCGAGGCCGTCGAGGCGGGTCGCGACCTCGGTGTGCGGCAGGCCGACGACGGCCATGGCGCCGGTGCCGGACAGCTGGGTCAGGGCCCGGCTGCGCAGGGCGACCACCGCGGCCGCGTCGTTGAGGCTGAGCGCGCCGGCGACGCAGGCCGCGGCCACTTCGCCCTGGCTGTGCCCGATCACGGCGTCCGGCCGGACGCCACGGGCCCGCCACACGGCGGCCAGGGACACCATCACCGCGAAGAGCACCGGCTGGACGACGTCGACGCGGTCCAGGGACGGGGCTCCCGCCTCGCCGCGCAGCACCGCCGCCGCGGACCAGCCGGTGAACGGTCGCAGGGCGGCGTCGCAGCGGTCGAGTTCGTCGGCGAACACGGGGTCGCGTGCGAGCAGGTCACGGGCCATGCCGGCCCACTGGGCACCCTGGCCGGGGAAGACGAAGGCCACCTTGCCCGCGGGCAGTGTCCGCCGGGGGCCGGCGGTCGGGCCGGTGTCGGGCCGGCCCTCCGCGAGGGCCCGCAGTGCGGTCAGCAGTTCGTCCCGGCCGGCCGCCTGGACGACGGCACGGTGCTCGAAGTGGGTGCGGTGGTGGGCCAGCGTCGCGGCCACGGCGGGCAGCGGCAGCTCCGGCCGCGCGGCGAGACGTGCGTGCAGCCGGGCGGCTTGTCCCTGGAGCGCGGGGAGCGTGCGGGCGGAGAGCGGGAAGAGCGTCGGGCCGGGCGGCTCCGCCTCCGCCCCGGCCGGTGCGGCGACGTGCTGCGGTGCCTCCTCCAGGACGTCCTGCGGTGCCTCCTCCAGCACGACGTGCGCGTTGGTGCCGCTGATGCCGAACGCGCTCACCCCGGCCCGCCGCACCCGGTCGCCGCCGCGCGGCCACGGCCGGGCGCTGCCGTGCACGGCCAGGCCGCTGCCCGCCCAGTCGATGTGCTCCGTGAGGGTTTCGGCGTGCAGGGACGGCGGTATCAGCTCGTGCCCGAGGGCGAGCACCGTCTTGATCACGCCGCCGATGCCCGCGGCGGCCTGGGTGTGACCGATGTTGGACTTCAGCGAGCCGACGCCGAGCGGGCGGTCGGCGGGGCGGCCCGGTCCGAAGACGGCGGCCAGTGCGCGCCCCTCGATGGGGTCGCCGAGCGGGGTGCCGGTGCCGTGCGCCTCCACGTGGTCCACGTCGCCCGGTGCGAGTCCGGCGGCGTCGAGGGCAGCGCGCAGCACCCGTTCCTGCGCCGGGCCGTTGGGGGCGCTCAGCCCCTGGCTGCGGCCGTCCTGGTTGATGGCCGAGCCCTTGACCACGGCGAGCACCCGGTCGCCGTCGCGGCGGGCGTCGGCGAGCCGCTTGAGCAGCACCACACCGCAGCCCTCGGCCCACACCACGCCGTCCGCGTCGGCCGAGAAGGGGCTGCACCGCCCGGACGGCGACAGCCCGCGCAGCCTGCTGAACTCCACGTGCCCGCGCGGGGTCACCAGCAGGCTCGCGCCGCCCGCGAGAGCGAGGTCGCACTCGCCTGCCGCCAGCGCGCGGACCGCCAGGTGCAGGGCGACGAGGGAGGAGGAGCAGGCGGTGTCGACGGTGACCGCCGGGCCCTGCAGACCGAGGGTGTAGGCGATGCGCCCGGAGGCCACGCTGGACGCCGAGCCCGTGCCGACGTGCCCGTCGAGCTGGGCCAGCGAGGCGGAGGCGAGGTATCCGCTGTCGTACAGGCCGATGTAGACGCCCGTGGAGCTTCCGTGCAGCGTCTCGGGAACGATCCCGGCTCGCTCGATCGCCTCCCAGCTGGTCTCCAGCAGCAGCCGCTGCTGCGGATCCATGGCGTCGGCCTCGCGGGGCGAGATCCCGAAGAAGGCGGCGTCGAAGCGGTCGATGCCGTCGAGGAAGCCGCCGCGCAGCGTGTACGCCTTTCCGGTGGCCTCGGGGTCGGGGTCGTAGAGGCCCTGGGTGTCCCAACGGCCCGCCGGTACCTCACGGATGGCGTCCTCGCCGCCGGCGAGCAGCCGCCACAGCCCTTCGGGGTCGTCGGCGCCGCCGGGGAAGCGGCAGGCCATGGAGACGATGGCGATGTCGTCGTCCGCCGCCCGCGGCGGAGCCTCGGCCGAGACCGGGCCGGCCGCCGGGGCGGGCGGCTCGCCGAGGACCGCGTCGGCGAGCGCGGCGATCGTAGGGTGGTCGAAGACGAGCGATGGCTCCAGTGGTCGGCCGGTCCGTGCGGAGAGTTCGGCGGCCAGCGTCACCAACTGGCGTGATCCCAACCCGAATTCCGCGATCGGCCGGTACGGGTCGACGGCCAGCGGGTCGAGCCCTGCGGCCTCGGCGACGGCCGACCCCAGCCAGGCCCGTACGTCCTCGGCGGTGGTGAGGGGCGTGGTGGTGGACTGCTTCCGGGGCTCGTTCGCAGGCATCTGGGCAGGTGTCCTCTAGCAACGGTGATGCGGGCGGATTCCGCACGACCGCATGCGGCAGCGGCGTACGGCATGGAATCGGGTGACGTACGGCCGCGAAGGGCGGACGTACGGGCGGCGCGACGGGCGGGCCGCCGCCGGCGCGGGCGGGCGCCGGCGGCGGTGGGTCATCCCGTGACGGGCACGTCGACCACGGCGAGGGTGCCGTCGAGGTAGGCCGCCCGGGAGGCGCGACGCTGGATCTTCCCGCTGGACGTCTTCGGGATGGTGCCGGGGTGGACCAGCACCACGTCCCGCACCGACAGGCCATGGGCCTCGCCGAGCGCGCTGCGCACCAGGTCGGTGATCTTCTCGGCCTCGCCGGCCGCCTCGGGCGCCAGTTCGGCCACGACGACGACCTGTTCGCCGTCCACGCCGGCGTCCACGGAGAACGCGGCGGTGCAGCCGGGCCGCAGTGCCGGGTGGCACAACTCCGCGGACAGCTCCAGGTCCTGTGGGTAGTGGTTGCGCCCGTCGATGACGACGAGGTCCTTCAGGCGGCCGGTGACGAACAGTTCGCCGTCCCGCAGGAAGCCGAGGTCGCCCGTGCGCAGGAAGCGGCCCTCGCGGCCGGTCAGGGTGGCGCGGAAGGTCTCGCGGGTGGCGAGGGTGTTGCGCCAGTAGCCCTTGGCCACGCTCGCGCCGGCGATCCAGATCTCGCCGACCTCGCCGTCGGGCAGTTCCTCCTGCCGCTCGGGGTCGGCGATCACCACGGTGATCCCGGTCCCGGGCCGGCCGCAGCCCACGGCGGCCGCGTCCGCCTCGCCGGCGTGCGGGCCGGTCTCGGCGGCCTCCAGCAGGGTGGGCGGGGCGTCCACCGCACCGCCGGTGACCATCAAGGTGGCTTCGGCCAGGCCGTAGCAGGGGTAGAACGCCTCATGGCGGAAGCCGGCCGCGCGGAAGGTCTCGGTGAACCGTCGCAGCGTGGCCGCGCGCACCGGTTCGGCGCCGTTGAAGGCGACCTTCCACGCGCTCAGGTCGAGGCTGTCGATCAGGTCGGCGGTGGCGTGCTTCAGGCACAGCTCGTAGGCGAAGTTTGGGCCGCCGCTGGTGTGCGGCCGGTAACGGCTGATCGCGGTCAGCCAGCGGTCGGGGCGCTGCAGGAAGTGCAGCGGCGAGAAGAGCGTGGCCGTGGCGCCCAGGTACAGCGTGTTCAGCACCGGGCCCATGAGGCCCATGTCGTGGTAGACGGGGAGCCAGCTGAGGATCAGTTCCCCGCCGTGCTCGGCGAGGGCGTCCGGGGTGTGGCCCATCCGCTCGGTGATGATCCGCTCGTTGTCCAGCAGGTTGCCGTGGGTGACCACCACACCGCGCGGGGCGGAGGTGGAACCGGAGGTGTACTGGAGGAAGGCCACCGAGTCGGCGGTGAGGTCGGGGGCGTGCCAGGAGCCGGCCGCGTCGTCGGGGATGTCCTCGGTGGCGACGCGGGGGACCGTGTCCAGTTCGGGCAGGTGCTCGCTCCCTGTGCGCAAGGCGCGGATGACTTCTCGGCCGCCGAGGATCACCTTGGCGTCGGAGTCGGCCATCAGACGCTTCATCCGGATCAGGGCACGGTGGTTCTGCGACCGTCCCTGCGGGGGCACGCCCGGTACGGCGACCACGCCGGCGGCGAGGCAGCCCAGGAAGGCGGAGACGAACTCCAGGCCGGGCGGATGGAGCAGCAGGGCGCGCGAGCCGGCCAGGCCGCGGTCCTGGAGCCAGGCGGCTACGGCCCGGGAACGGTGGGCCAGTTGGCCGTAGGAGATCTCCTGGATGTCCCCGTCGCAGTCGCCGGTGAGGAGGTACCGGTAGGCGGTACGGTCGGGCTGTTGCTGGGCGTGTACGGTCAGTAATTCGACCAGGGAACGAGCCATGTGTCGAGTCCCACCTGTCCGGGTCAGCGGGTGAGGGAACTGGAGTTCGACGGCCGCGTGATGCCCACGCGCAGAAGCCGTTGACCCGGCCCCCTTGCCAGGTCATCCGTCTCGCCACTCGCCCGGAGGCGAGCTGGCCACAGGTCTCCCCCGTGTCCCCCCACTCAACTTGCTACCAATGAGTAACACCATAACAAGTCCCGCCGGTCGACGGGTCGAACACATGTAAACGCTACGTGTCCAAAAGGAGTTGGCTGTCCGCGGCCCCGCTGGGCCGACTCACAGGTCCGGTTCTCAGGTACGAACGTGCAACAAACGGAAGGCAGTTCACGCTCGGTCAGGCGGCGAGGCAGAGGCCGTCGTACCGTGCCGTGGGCGAGGTGCGGCCTCGGCCCACCCGGCTCCGGGCGTGCCGGGCCAGCTCTTCCTGGACGAGCGAGAGCAGGTCGGCGAGGCCGAGCCCGAGGGCCTGGGCGGCGGCCGCGAGCACCTCGGAGGAGGCCTCCTTGCGTCCGCGCTCCAGCTCCGACAGGTACGGCATCGAGATCCGGGCCGCCTCCGCGACGTCCTTCAGCGTGCGCTCCTGGGCGAGCCGCTCGCGCCTCAGCACATCGCCGACGAGGTCGCGCCACAGGGGTTCCCGCGGCGCTGGTGTCTGTGGGGCTCCCGCCCGTCGCAGGGGGATGACGCGGGCTTCGTTCGGCGCATGGGTGCTCACTCCTTCAGCCTAGGGATCCGAGGCGCCGGAGGAAGGGAGCGGCGTTCTGCCCTGGGTGAAGCATCATGCAGAACCGCCGCTGTCCCAAGATCCTCACGGGCCGCTGAACGAAGGGCGGGGTTCGGCCGCGGGTGCCGGGGTGCGGTGGTCGGGCCAGGGAATCCGGAACGCGGTCAGCGTCACGATCAGGGCCGACGCGGCAATGGTCGCCATGCCGAGGGTGAGGCTCGTGGCGCTCGCGACGAAGCCGATCAGGGCCGGGCCCGCCAGCAGGCCGGTGGTGCCCATCGCGGCGACCAGCGCCAGGGCGTCGGAGCCGTGGCCGGCGGCCGCGACGTAGACGCACGGGGTGACGGCGGCCGCGCCGAGGCCGACGCAGGCGAAGCCGAGGAGGGTCGGGACGAGCCCACCGCTGAGAAGGGCGAGGGACAGTCCGGCGGCGGCGACCGCGCTGCCGGCCCGGACCACCCGGCCGTCGCCGAAGCGGGTGCGCCAGCGGTCGGCGCACACCCGGGCCAGCAGCATCATCGCCGAGACGACCGCGATGCCCAACGGGGCCACCGTCGCGGACGCCTTGACCACGTCCTTCAGATAGAGCGTCGACCAGTCGTTCATCGCGCCCTCGGTGATCGTGCCGAAGGCCATGGCGCAGCCCATCAGCAGGGTCGTCCAGGAGGGAAGGCTCCGGCGGCGGTTCCGCTGCGGCCCGCCCGGCATCCCGGGTTCGGGGTGGGTGAGCAGCCCGGAGCGGGCGGCGGCGAGCAGGAGCAGCAACAGGGCCCCGGCCACGGTGAAGTGCGTCGGCACCGACGCGGTCAGCGTGGTCACGCCCGAGGTCAGCAGGGCGCCGGCGAGCAGACCGGCGCTGAACGTGGCGTGCAGCTGGGACATGGCGGTGCGCTCGTACGCCTTCTCCAGCGCGGCGCCCTGGGCGTTCATCGCGACGTTGAGGCAGCCGACCGCGACTCCGTCGGCGCAGACGGCCAGGAGGGCGAGCGGGTAGTTCGGTACGGCGGACAGGGCGGCCAGGATCGCGATGAGACACCCGGCCGAGGCCAGGGACAGCCGCCGGGAGCCGAGGCGGCGCATCAAGGCGGCGACCAGTGGGAAGGAGGCCGCCGCGCCGGCCCCGCAGACCATCAGCAGCAGGCCCACCTCCCCGGCTCCCAGGTCCAGCCGGGTCTTGAGCGCGGGAAGCCGGGAGACCCAGGTGCCGTACTGGAGGCCCAGGAAGCAGAACAGCGCCGCGATCGACCACTTGGCGCGCGGGAAGGAGGGTGTGGGCATCAGCTCGCCTTCCGTACGGCGGCGAGCTGCGCCGACATGTACACCGCGCCGCTGCCGTAACCGGCGGGCAGGTGTGCCTCGTGGTGTGGACGGTAGCCGTTGGCCCGCCAGAAGGACTCCTTGCCGGCGACCGCGATCAGGGACATGGTCTCGAAACCGCGGGTGCGGGCCACGTCCGTCAGATGGCGGGCCAGTCGGCTGCCGAGGCCTCTGCGCCGCATGGGCGCGGTGATGACGAGGTCGTGCAGGTGGAGGTTGGAGGAGCAGTGGGGGGTCTTTTCCGGCCGGGTCAGGTCGGGGTAGCGGAATCTCGGGTAGGGCAGGGCCAGGGCATAGCCCGCGATCCGGCCGTCGAGGTCCAGGACGAAGCAGGTGCCCGCGAAGGCCCGGGAGCGCAGCGCGGCCTCCCCCTCCGTGAGCGCGGTGTCCGCGTAGGCCTCCGCTTCCAGGGCCACGACGTCGGGCCAGTCGGCCTCGGTGATGCCGCGTATCAGGTGTGTCATGTCAGTGGTGTCCTTCCTGGCCACGGACGCACACGCAGGGCAGGGGGCGGATGCCGTTGAAGCCCTGGGTCGTATAGCTGGTGGCATAGGCGCCGGCGGAGAGGATCCACACCGGGTCGCCGGAGGTGACGGACGCCGGCACGCGCACCGGGTACCGGCCCTCGCCGTAGGCGTCGTCGCTGTCGCAGGTGGGGCCGGCCACGATCGCGGAGACGTACTCCTGTGCTCCGAGGTGGTCCGGAAACACCATGCGGTGCGTCAACTGGTCCATCTCGTAAAGTCCGTTGAACTTGCCGCAGCTCAGGTAGAGCCAGTGGGCATCGGTGCCGTCCGGCTGCCTGCGGCGGGTCAGGCGGGAGACGTGGGCGCGGACGACACCGTGGTCGGCGACCAGGTGACGGCCCGGTTCCATGACGAAGGCCAGCGGGGAGGTGAGGTCGCGCAGCCGGTCCATGCCCTCGCGCAGCACGGTGAAGATCTTGTCCAGGGGCGGATCGAGGGGGTCGCCGTGACGGTCCTGGTACCCGAGCGCGGGCAGGCCGCCGCCGAGGTTGATGTGGTCGGGCACGATTCCCCGCCCGGCCAGCGCCGTCAGGGTCCCGGCGAGGGTGTCGAGGGCCTGCTGCCAGGCCTCGCCGGTCATCTGCTGGGAGCCGACGTGCACGGACAGACCGGCCGGGGTGAGTCCGGCCGCGCGGGCCGTCGCCAGCACCCGGACGGCGTCGTCGGGGGCGCAGCCGAACTTGCGGTTCAGGCCCCACAGGGCGCCGTCACCTCCGGTGGCCAGGCGGCAGAACACCCGTGCGCGGGGCGCGTGCGCGGCGATGGCGGTGACGTCCTCGACGCTGTCGGTGGCGAACGTGCGGACACCCAGGCGGTGGGCTTCGGCGATGTCTCGGTCGGACTTGATGGTGTTGCCGTAGTGGATGTGGTCTGGGTGCGCGCCGGCGTGGAGGGCCTGGGTGATTTCGGCGGGGCTTGCCGCGTCGAAGCCGGCGCCTGCGGCGGCCAGACAGCGGAGGACTCCGTCCACGGGGCAGGATTTCAGGGCGAAGCGGACTTGAATTCCGGGCAACTCGGTGAGCAGGGCGTCGTATTGGTGCTCTATGCCGGTGAGGTCGTAGATGATGCGGTCGGTTTCGGCTGCGGCCAGAGATTCGCCCAGTGCGCCTATGGATGTGCCGCGAAATGCCGTCGTGCGGCTGCGGGTCTTGTGTGGCTTGTCGCGCAGTTCCCCGCGCCCCTTTGGGGCGCTCATGTTCGGGCCGCTTCCATAAGAGTCGGCCAAGCCTCGGCCAGGTACGCGTAGTCCGCGATGTCCGACTCGGCCTCGTTCAGTAACCGGTCGCGCTCCTCGGCCAGTTGGTCGGCGAACGCGGCGTAACGGCCGCCCAGTTTGCGGTACGCCGTGTCCACCCGGTCCAGGCGCCAGACGTTCTCCGCGCGGTCCAGGCCGGTGCTCTCCCGCAGGAACTCCACGATCCGGTCGGCCCGTGCCTGGTGCCGCTCGTCCAGCAGACCGGCGCCCTCGTCCGCCATCCGGTCGTAGACGTGGTGGAAGTAGAGCATCGACAGCAGGAACTTCACGAAACGCCGCTGGTAGGCGGGGAAGCCGGTGTCGGTGCGGCGTTCGGGGGTGTGGAAGTTCTCGATGTGGCGGTTGTGCAGGATGCCGGGCAGGGCGGCGTCGTGGACCAGGTGGAGGAGGAAGTAGTCGCTGCCGATGGTGTCGGTGGCGGGTGGGAGCGGGACGCGTGCGTAGATCGCCTGGTCGAAGGCGATGTTGCACATGTCGACACGCATCGGGTCGACCACGGTGAGGGTCGCCCGGTCGCCGGTGAAGGGTGCCGTGCCCGCGCCGGTGAAGGACTCCTCGACCAGGTGCCGTTTGCGTTCCTCGGGCCAGTCGCCGGGCGCCCAGAGGCTGACGACGTCGTGGTAGATGCCCTCGTCCCGGCGTCGTATCTCCCCTATGTCCACGGAGAGTTCGCCGACGAAGGAGGCTCCGGCCAGGGACACCGGGCGGCCCAGCAGCGCCGGGTCGAGGTCGGTGCGCAGGCCGCCGGCCGTGGCCTCGGCGGCGGGGCGGCCCAGCCAGGGCAGCTCGTGGTGGACGGGGAACACCGGCTGTCCGGCGTGGAGTTGGTAGGTGCTGTCGGAGTCCCTGCGGTGCAGCGAGCGGCAGCCGAGGGCGGCGGCCAGCAGGAAGGCGCGGTTGGTGCAGGCGCCGTAGGAGACGGTCGGCGGGAGCATGAGGTGGAGCAGGCGGTCGGGCTCGGGGAGGTCCGCGCGCTCTATCGTCCGGCGAAGGAAGGTCCGCTGCCGGGACTCGTCGAGGTGGTGGACGGTGACGCCGGGTACCGGATGGAGTCCGGCGACGACCCTGGCGTGTTCGGCGCGGGTGCGGTCGTCGGAGGAGTCGAGGATCAGTAACTGGACGTCGGCGCCGAAACGCTGGGCGGCGTAGGCGGCCTCGCCGTTGATCGCGGTGAGGGTGGCGGAGCAGGCCCGGTTGGTCGGCAGGCAGAGGCAGATCCGGTGGTTCACTGCGCCTCTTCCGCCGTGGCGGTCCAGGAGTCCAGGCCGAGCAGTCTTCTGCCGAGCGGGGTGAGCGTGGCGGGCCCGTAGCGGTCGGCCTCCGGCCGGCGGGCGTCGCCGAGGAGGGTGGCGTTCCAGTCGGGGGTCGCGAGGGTGCGCCAGGAGTCGATCCGGGAGTCGCGCAGGGTCGTGTGCTCCTCCAGCGCGGGCATCATCGACAGGTACTGGACGGCTCGGACAGCGTTGTCAGAGAGGTTCGGTGCCACGCCGTGCGCCAGCAGCCCGTTGAAGATGAGCAGGTCGCCGGCCTGGAGGTCGGGGCGGATCACCGGGAACTCGGCGCGGTCGGTGCCGGGGCGGACCGGGTCGCGGCCGGGCGGCTGGGCCACACGCCACTCCTCGAAGCGGCGGAAGAGCTCGGGGGCGCACTGGAAGCCGCCGAGTTCGGGCCGGGTGTCGCCCAGGGCGATGATGCCCTGCACGCGCTGCGGGAGGACGGCGAGGGTGGTGTCGACGTCCCAGTGCAGCTCGATGTCGAAGCCCTCGTCGGTGGGTTCGATCAGGGAGCGGGAACGGGTGCGTGTGTTGGGCGGGTTGAGGTTGAGCCGGTCCAGGGTGACCCACAGCTCCTCGCAGTCCCATACGTCCACGAACGCGTCGTAGACCCGCCGGGTCTGGCGGCTGTCCCAGATGAGCTGGTGGTGGTAGGCCTCGACGAAGCCGTAGATGAACAGATGCCGGTCGAGTTCGGAGCGGAACTGCGGTTCCTCGTACCAGGTGTCGGGGCGGTCGGGGTCGAGGCCCTGGAACTGCCAGGCGAAGTCGAGGAGTTGTTTGGCCTCGCCGGGGGTGATGGCCTCGCGGACGACGACGTAGCCGTAGGTCTGCCAGAAGGCGAAGTCCGCTTCGGAGAGCACCCTGAGGGGCTGGGACTTCTCGATGTGGCGCAGGGGGGTCGGGGCGAGGTAGGTCTCGCCGTCGGCGCTGAAGTAGGGGCGGGTGGAGACGGCTCGGTGGAGGTGGGGGTGGGGGTGGGGCGTCGGCATGCGATTCCTCTGGAACACAAGGTGCGGTTGGGATCCGGGAAAAGGGGCAAGGTCGAGCGGGCCGCCCGCTCCTGCGGGCGGCCGGTGCGGCAAGTGCGTCAGCCCGCGACGACGGCCTCGGCCGCCGCCACACCGCAGACGCGGGCGGCGCCGTAGGTGGCGATGTGCAGGGCGCCGCGCGGGGCGGCCTGGGGCAGGCCCATCTCGACGACGACGGTGTCGGGGCGGGCGGCGAGCAGGGTGTCGAGGGCGGCGCGCATCCAGTCGTGCCGGTGCTCGTCGCGGACCACGGCGACGATCCGGCGGCCGTCGGCCGCCGCGAGGGCCGCCTCACCGGCGCCCTCGCCGGTGAAGGAGCCGGAGTCGGTGCCGGGCAGCAGCCGCTCCAGCTCGGCGGCCACGCCCCAGGGGGTCTGGTCGCCGACGGCGATGTTGCGGGCGGGCTCGAACTGGGCGACGTAGGCAGGTTTGTCGACCGGTACGGCGGTGCCGGCGCGGGTCACCCTCAGCGCGCGGCGGGCCGCGGCCAGGCCGACCTCGGGGTCGGGCACGGTCCCGGACGCTGCGGCGCGCGCCCCGGCGGTCCACGCGGCCAGGTCCCGCACCCGGGCGGCCGCGTCGGCGAGCCGTTCCTCGGGCAGTTCACCGGATCGTACGGCGGCCACGAGCGCGTCCCGCAGCTTGAGCACGGTGCCCTCGTCGCACAGCCCGCCGCCGACGCAGATGGCGTCGGCGCCGGCCGCGATCGCCAGGACCACACCGTGCTCCAGGCCGTAGGTGCCGGAGATCGCGCGCATCTCCATGCCGTCGGTGACGATCAGGCCCTGGTAGCCGAGTTCCTCGCGGAGCAGTTCGGTGAGGATGCGGCGGGAGAGGGTGCCGGGGCGGTCCGGGTCGAGGGCGGGCACGAGGATGTGCGCGCTCATGACGGCCCGGGTGCCGGCGGCGATGGCCGCGCGGAACGGGGGCAGTTCCCGCTCGTACAGGGTCTTCGCGTCGACGTCGATGCGGGGTACGGCATGGTGGGAGTCGACGTTGGTGTCGCCGTGGCCCGGGAAGTGCTTGGTGCAGGCGGCGACGCCGGTGGACTGCAGGCCCTCGACCCAGGCGGCGGTGTGCCGGGCGACCAGGTCGGTGCTCGCACCGAAGGAGCGCACCCCGATGACGGGGTTGTCGGGGTTGGCGTTGACGTCGGCGGACGGGGCCCAGTCGAAGTTGACGCCGCAGGCGGCCAGGCGGCGGCCGAGTTCGCGGGAGACGGCCCGGGTGACGGCGGGGTCGTCGACGGCGCCGAGGGCGTGGTTGCCGGGGAAGGAGGAGCCGGTGCGCACATCCAGGCGGGTGACGTCGCCGCTCTCCTCGTCGATGGCGACCAGCAGGTCGTCCCGTTCGGCCCGCAACTGTGCGGTGAGCGCGGTTACTTGGCTCTCGGTGACGACGTTGCGGCCGAACAGGGCGACGGAGGCGAGCCCTTCGCCGAGGCGGCGGCGCACCCAGTCGGGTGCGGTGGTGCCGTCGAACCCCGGCTGGAGCACGGCCAGGGCGTCGCGGGTGAGGGTGTCACGGCCCGTGGCGAGTGTGGTCATCGGCGGTGTCATCCCTTCACGGCGCCGTCGGTCAGACCGCTGACGGCCTTGCGTTGCAGGAAGATGAAGAGGATCAGGATGGGCAGCGCGAACAGGGACGAGGCGGCCATCGTGGCGCCCCAGTCGTCGCCGAAGGCGGTCTGGAACTGCGACAGCCACAGCGGCAGGGTCTGCTTCTCGATGTCCTTGTTGAGGATCAGGACGAGGGGATACTCGTTCCAGGCGGTGATGAACCCGAACAGCGAGGTCGCCATCAGACCGGGGGCCAGCAGCGGGAAGATGACCCGGACGAAGGCCTGTGTGCGGGTGCAGCCGTCGACCATGGCCGCCTCCTCCAGGTCCTTCGGTACGGCGGCCACATAGCCGCGCAGCGTCAGGACGGTCAGCGGGAGCACCATCATCGTGTAGAAGACGGTGAGCGGCACCAGGCTGTCCAGCATGTCGTTGTCGCGGACGATCATGTAGATGGCGATGATCAGGACTTCCCAGGGAGCCATCTGCGCCAGCATGAACGTCACGATGAGCCCGCGCCGGCCCCGGAACCGCATCCGGGCGAGCGCGAAGGCCGCGAACAGGGCGATGACGAGGGAGAAGACGACCGACAGGACCGTGACGGTGACGGAGTTGACGACCAGCGTCCAGAAGTGGTCGGCGTGGATCGCCTTCTTGAAGTGGCCGAGGGTGATGTTCGTCGGGAACCACACCGGGTTGTCGGAGATGATGTCGCCGGTCGGTTTGAAGGCCGTCGCGAACATCCAGTAGACGGGGAACACGAAGCCGACGAAGAGGACGACGGCGGTCGCGTTTGGCCAAATGCGGCCGAAGAGCGAGCGCTTCACAGCTCGTCCTCCTCTTGCTTGAGCACCATGCGCAGGTAGTACGAGGTGATGACGAGCAGCACCAGGATGGTCAGGAAGGAGATCGCCGCGCCGACTCCGAAGTGCTGGTTGCCGACGCCCTCGACGAAGGCGTAGATCGGCAGGGTCTCGGTGAGGCGGTCGGGGCCGCCCTGGTTGATGGCGAAGATCTGGGTGAACGCCTTGAAGACCCAGATGACCTCGAGGAAGGTCGTGGCGTACAGGAAGGGCCGCAGGAAGGGCAGGGTCACCGAGGTGAAGCTCTGCCAGGCGCCGGCCCCGTCCAGGGATGCGGCCTCGTACAGTTCCCTGGGGATCGTGGTGGTGGCGGCGTACAGGTTGATGGCCACGAACGGGATCGACTGCCACACGATCAGCAGGACGACCACGGAGAACGTGGAGAACTGGCTGCCCAGCCAGTTGTGGTCGGCCATGGAGTGCCAGCCGAGCGTGTCCAGCGTCCAGTTGACGACACCGAAGCGCTGGGCGAACAGCCACTGGTAGACGGTGGTGGCGGCGATGGGGGGCATCGCCCAGGCCAGGACGAGGCCCACCAGGAGCAGCAGCCGCATCCTCTTGCCGAGCCGGGCCAGCAGCAGCCCGATCAGGGTGCCGAGCACCATGATGAGCACGACGTTGGCGGCGGTGAAGAAGACGGTGCGCTCGACGACGTGCCAGAACTCCGGCTCGGACAGCACCTGCCGGTAGTTGTCGACGCCGTTCCACTCGGTGAGGTGCTGGATGAGCTGCCGCGGGTTGAGGTTCTGGAACGACAGCATGCCGTTCTTGACCAGGGGCCAGCCGAGCAGGACCACCGTGGCCAGCAGCGCGGGCAGCAGCAGGAGGTAGGGGGCGGCGGCACCGCGGCGGGACGGGGACCCGGAGTCACGGTCCGCACCCCTGGGCGGCCCGGGTATCCGGGCCTTGCGGACAGCGGGCTCCCCGGCCGTGTCCGTGCCTTGGGTCTGCACTGACATGAGTTGCCATCTCTTCCGTGGCCGTACGAACTCCCCGTGCCGTATGTGCGAACGGCACGGGGAGCCGGGGGCGCCGGTCGCGGTGCCCCCGGCGGGTCATCAGTTCTGCTGGGCCAGGCGCTTGTTGATCTCGCCCTCGACGTCCTTGGCGGCCGCCGCGGGAGCCTTGCCGTTGAGCACCGCGGTCATGTAGGACTTGATCGGGTTCGGGGTGTTCTCCACCGCGGCCCACTCCGGGATCAGCGGGGTGGTGCCGCCGACCGCGGCGCCGGGGGCCGCGGCCTCTGCGGCGGCGTTGCCCTTGAGGTTGCTCTGCAGGGCCGTCTTGTTCGGGACGATGCCGTTGAGCTTGGCCAGTTCGCCCTCGTACTGGTCGGACAGGGCGATCTTCAGGAACTCCTTGGCCAGGGACTGCTTCTTGCTGTTCTGGGCGACGGCGAGGTTGGAGCCGCCGAGGAAGACGCCCTCGGGCTTGTCGGCCGTGGCGCCGGGGATGGTGAAGTAGCCGAGGTCCTTCTCGATGGACTTGTTGGCCTGGATGGCGGTGCCGGCCTCCCAGCCCATGCCGATGATGGCGCCCGTCTTGCCCTTGGCGAAGACGGTGGCCTGCTGCGGGGTGGCCTCGTCCTTGTCCTTGGGGGCCTTGGAGTAGGAGGCGTACTGCTTGTAGATGTCCATGGCCGCGGCGACCTTGGGGTCGGCGAGGTTGGAGACGTACTTGTCGCCCTGCTTCTTCACCAGGTCGCCGCCCTGGCCGATGATCAGGCCGTCGAGGAAGTACCAGTTCTGGCCCGGCAGGTAGAGCGGCTCGGCGTCGGTCTTCTTGCCGATGGTCTGCAGGTCCTTGAAGAACTCGTCGCGGGTCTTCGGGGTGGACTTGATGCCGGCCTTCGCCCAGATCGCCTTGTTGTAGATGACGACACGGTTGGCGAAGTACCACGGGGCCGCGTACTGCTTGCCGTCGTACACGGAGGACTGGGAGACGGACGGCGTCCAGTCGGCGCCGGTCTCCTTCTTGAGGTCGGCGAGGTCGGCGAGGCCGCCGGTGGCCGCGTAGGCCGGGGTCTGGGTGTTCCCGACCTCAAGGACGTCCGGCGGGTTGTCCTCGGAGAGGGCGGTGGTGATCTTCTGCTGGATCCCGTCCCACTTCTGGATCTCGAACTTCAGCTTCGCGCCGGTCTTCTTCTCGAACGCGGCCTGGACGTCCTTGCTCCACTGCGGCGGCGCGGAGCCGTCCATGGTCCAGACGGTGAGCGTCTGGCCCTTCCAGCTGTCCGGTCCCGCGTCCTTGCCGCTGTCCTTGCCGTTTCCGCCACACGCCGCAACGGAGACCATCATGCCCGCGATCACGATCGCGGCAGCGAGCTTGCGCTTCACGCCACCCTCCTCAGGGATGCCACTAACCCCCCACGCCCTCGGCGGTGACCTGCGTACGACGCTGTTGCACGTAGGGCTCGGGACCTGGCCACTAATGGTGTAGACCAGTAGGGTGGAGCTTGGCCTAGACCTTTCGGGGTGTCAAGGGTGGTCCGGGAAGCCGATTGCGGCCGTTACGAGAACGTCACCGGAGTACGTCCGTCCACATCCGCCCCTTTCGCCCGGCCATCCGGTCGGACCGGACCCGGCGAGCGAGTTGGACTAGACCATAGGGCAGTTGGTCGCTATAACGGGAGACCGTCGACACAGCCGGGAAGGCAGGCATGACCACCGACGTCAGCAGCGCCCAGCCGCACGGAGGGGCGTCCGGCCGCACCGCGCGCGTGCCGAAGTACTACCGGATCAAGCAGCGACTGCTCGCCATGGCCGAGGAGTTGGAGCCCGGCTCGGCGATGCCGGCCGAGCGGCTGCTCGCCGTCCGGTTCGGCACCTCGCGGACCACCGTCCGGCAGGCGCTCACGGAACTCGTCGGCGAGGGCCGCCTGGACCGGATCCAGGGCAAGGGCACCTTCGTCTCCCAGCCCAAGCTGTACCGCACGCTCCAGCTGACCTCGCACACCGAGGACATGCGCGCGCAGGGCCTGACCCCCGCCTCGCAGGTGCTGGACATCGGGGAGATCCCGGCCGACCAGCGGCTGGCGGAGCTGCTCGGCATCGGCATCGGCGAGCCCGTGCTGCGCATCGAGCGGCTGCGGCTGGCCAGCGGCGATCCCATGGCGATCGAGACGACCCACCTGTCCGCGCGGCGCTTCCCCGGCCTGCGCCGCTCGCTGTCGACCCAGCCCTCGCTGTACACGGCGCTCGCCGAGGTGTACGGCGTCCATCTCGCGGAGGCCGACGAGACCATCGAGACCTCGCTGTCCACCCCGCGCGAGGCGCAGTTGCTCGGCACCGACGTCGGGCTGCCGATGCTGCTGCTGTCCCGGCACTCGCGGGACGCGGCGGGCACCCCGGTGGAGTGGGTCCGCTCGGTGTACCGGGGTTCCCGCTACAAGTTCGTGGCGGCGTTGCGCCGTCCGGCGGGGGGAGCGGTGGTACGGCGGGCGGGCGGCTCCCGGTGAAGCGACGGTGTTCCGTCAGTCCGGGAACGCCGTCTCTGTCCACCGGCGTACCGCACGCGGGCGCGTACGGCGCAGCCGATCCACGGTGTCGGCGGCCTCCTGGGCACCGCCCGGGCCGCCCGGCGCGGGAGGAGGTGCCGGGCCGCCCGGCGCGGCGGGACGACCGTCACTTGAGCGTGACGTCCTGCTCCTTGACGGCGTGGAAGGCCGGCAGCAACAGCACCATGCCGCCGTCGCGCAGTTCCGTGACCGTCGCCTGCACATGGGCCTCGCCGGCCTTCAGGGTCTTCGACGAGATCTTGCCGGAGTTCTCCCAGCGGTGCTCGGCGCCGTCGCACCGGGCGGGGCTGCCGCCGATGCCGTACTCGGTGGTGCGGTCCCCCTGGCTGATGGAGGAGCTGACGAAGGCGACACCGCCGGCATCGGTGCAGCGGTAGGTGCCGGTGAGCGTGATCGTGCCGTCCCTGGCGATGTGGCCGGTCGGATCGACCGTGACGGTCTCGGACGAGTCGGCGGCGGCTGCGGGGGCGACGGCGACACACAGCAGGGCGGCTGTGCCGAGGGCCGCGGCGAGGGCGGGGCGTACGGGCACGGGTACCTCCGGATCCACGGAATTGGTGGTTCCACTGGTACCGGTCGGCCGGGCCGTGGGGGCGTGACCGTCACTCCAACGGTGGCGCGTCATCGAACCGTCCGGGAGTTGTCCGGGTGTTGTCACGCTTCACGGCGCGCGGTTCCGGGGCGTTCACGACGGGAGCATGGTCTATCCATGACGGGCGGCGGCCGCACCCGCCGGCCCCTCACATCCCGATGTGGAGGTGCGCCATGTGCTCCAACAAGTCCTCGTGCCCCGCGTCCGGTCCCGCCCCGCGGCACCCGGTGGCCGCCCACCCCGAGCAGGGCTGGACCTTGCTGTGCGACGGCTCGATCGTGTTCGACGACAGCGGTGAACTGCACCCCGACGGCAGCGTGGTCCCGCCGTGCCGACTCCCGGCGGAACGGCTCGCCGCGGCCGCCTGACCCCGGCCGCCTACGGCAGCACCGCGAACCCGTCCAGCTCCACCATCGCCTGCTCGTCCCACAGCCGTACGACCTGGACGACGGCCATCGCCGGGTAGTCCCGGCCCGCCAGGTCCCGCCAGATGCGGCCGAGCCGGCCGGCGTGGGCGCGGTACGCGGCGACGTCCGTGGCGTAGACGGTGATCCGGGCGAGGTCGGCGGGGGTGCCGCCGGCCGCGCGCAGGGCGGCGAGGAGGTTGCCGAGGGCGCGCTCGAACTGCTCGGGGAGCGTGTCGCCGGTGACCTTGCCGTCGGCGTCGAGGGCGGTCTGGCCCGCGAGGAACACCACGCGCGAGCCGGTGGCGACGACGGCGTGCGAGAACCCCGTGGGCGGGGACAGCTCGGGCGGGTTGACGCGCTCGGTCGTCACCGGGACGCCTCCTCGGTCTCCTTGGCCGATTCTTCGGTCTCCTTGGCCGATTCTTCGGTCTCCTTGTACAACTCCTTGGCGATGATGCCCCGTTGGACCTCGCTCGCGCCCTCGTAGATACGCGGGGCGCGCACCTCGCGGTAGAGGTGTTCGAGGAGGTGGCCGCGGCGCAGGGCGCGGGCGCCGTGCAGCTGGACGGCGGTGTCGACGACGTACTGCGCGGTCTCGGTGGCGAGCAGCTTGGCCATCGCGGCACGCTTCGGCACGTCCGCCGCGCCCTCGTCGTACGCCGTCGCCGCCGCGTAGACCATCAGCCGGGCCGCCTCGGTGCGCAGGGCCATCTCGGCGACCTGGTGGGAGACGGTCTGCAGGTCCATCAGCCGGCCGTCGAAGGCCTCGCGGCGACGGGTGTGGCCGAGGGTGGCGTCGAGCGCGGCCTGGGCCATGCCGACCGCGAAGGCGCCGAAGCTGGGGCGGAAGAGGTTGAGGGTGCCCATGGCGACGGCGAAGCCGCGGTCGCGCTCGCCGAGCACGTCGTCCACGGTGACCGGCACGGCGTCGAAGTCCAGGGCGCCGATGGGGTGCGGCGAGAGCATGTCCAGGGCGGTGCCGGTGAGCCCGGGCCGGTCGGCGGGGACGAGGAAGGCGGTCACGCCGCGGGCTCCGGCACCGGGTGTGGTGCGGGCGAAGACGGTGTAGAAGTCGGCCTCGGGGGCGTTGGAGATCCAGCGCTTGGCGCCGGTGAGCCGCCAGCGGCCGTCGCCGTCGGGCTCGGCCGCGAGGGACAGCGCGGCCGCGTCCGAACCCGCCCCCGGCTCGCTCAGCGCGAAGGCTGCGACCGCGCTGCCGTCGGCGACCCTGGGCAGCCAGCGCTCGCGCTGGGCGGGGCTGCCGTGGGCGTGCACCGGGTGGGCGCCCAGGCCCTGCAGGGCGAGCGCGGTCTCGGCCTCGGTGCAGGACTGGGCGAGGGACTCCCGCATCAGGCACAGGTCGAGCGCGCCGGAGGTGAACAGCCGGGCCGACAGCCCGAGTCGGCCGAGCTCGGCGAGGAGCGGCCGGTTGACGTGTCCGGGCTCGCCCTTGTCGGCGAGCGGGCGCAGCCGTTCGGCGGCCATCGTGCGTAGCTCGGCACACCAGGCGGCCTGCCGCGGTTCGAGCGAGAATGCGGGCACTGCCGGTCCTCCCTCCGGTCCGGGCCACCCTGACCCTTTCCGTTCGCCATCCGGGACGGAACCCTCGCGGCCCCACCCCTGCCATCCGGGCGGCCACCAGGGGCCCTCCCCTTCGCCGCCCAGGACAGGACCACCACAGCCCCACCCCCTGCCATCCGAGCGACCACCCCGACCCTTCCCGTTCGCGGCCCGGAACGGAACCCTCGCGGCCCCACCCCCACTGCCATCCGGGCGACCACCAGGGGCCGGTCCCGTTCGCTGCCCGTGGAGGGGGCCTTGGGACCCCTCCCGGTGCCGTCCGGGCTGCCGCCGAGGCCTGCCTGTCACGGGCCTCCCCGACAGGTTCCGGCGGCGGCCGACAGGCCCTGGCGCTGCCGCCTCCCGGTTGGGCCCCGGCGGCCCCCGTCACATCCCAGGTTGGGACACCAGGACCCTTCCCCCTCCCGCTCGGGGCGGCGCCCTCGGCCTCCCGGGGTCCCTCCTGACCTTATCGCGCAAGCTTGACTGCCGTCACCAACACGATACGCTCGATCCGCGAGCCCACCAGGACGCCGGTGCCCACCACGACGCCCGTCTCGACGTTTGTCACGGCAAGGGGGCGAACCGCCATGCATCGCTCGGCCCATGTCGACACCTTCGCGCGCGACCATCTGCCGCCGCCGGACGAGTGGCCCGAGCTGCGGTTCGACCTGCCGGAGCTGCGCTACCCCGAGCGGCTGAACTGCGCCGTCGAACTCCTCGACGACACCGAGGCGGACCGCCCTGTCTTCCACACCCCGGACGGGCCCAGCTGGACGTACGGCGAGCTGCGCGCACAGGTGGACCGGATCGCGCACGTGCTCACCGGCGACCTCGGCGTGGTCCCCGGCAACCGGGTGCTGCTGCGCGGCCCCACCACGCCCTGGCTGGCCGCCTGCTGGCTGGCCGTGCTGAAGGCGGGCGCGATAGCCGTCACCGTGCTGGCCCAGCAGCGCCCGCACGAGCTGGCCACCATGTGCGAGATCGCCCTGGTGCGGCACGCGCTGTGCGACATCCGCTCGGTGGCGGACCTGGCGAAGGCCGACATACCCGGGCTGCGGATCACGACGTACGGCGGTGACGGCCCCGACGACCTCCTCAACCGCCCGGCGCCCGGCACGCCGTACCCGGCGGTCGACACCGCCGCCGACGACGTGGCCCTGATCGCCTTCACCTCGGGGACGACGGGTCGCCCGAAAGGGTGCATGCACTTCCACCGGGACGTGCTGGCGATCGCGGACACCTTCTCCCGGCATGTGCTGCGCCCCCGGGCGGACGACGTCTTCACCGGCTCTCCCCCGCTCGGCTTCACCTTCGGCCTGGGCGGCCTGGTGGTCTTCCCGATGCGGGCCGGCGCCAGCTCCCTGCTCCTGGAACAGGCCGGGCCCCGCCAGTTGCTCCCCGCGATCGCCGAGCACCGCGTCTCGGTCCTGTTCACCGCCCCGACCGCCTACCGCGCCATGCTGGAGCATCTCGACGGGTACGACGTCTCCTCGCTGCGGCGCTGTGTGTCGGCCGGCGAGAACCTGCCCGCGGCCACCTGGCGGGCCTGGCACGAGCGCACCGGCCTGCGTGTCATCAACGGCATCGGCGCGACCGAGCTGCTGCACATCTTCGTCTCCGCGGCCGACGAGCGGATCAGGCCGGGCACCACGGGGGTGCCGGTGCCGGGCTGGCAGGCGCGGGTGCAGGACGCGCACGGCACGCCGGTGCCGGACGGCGAGCCCGGACTGCTCGCCGTGCGCGGTCCGGTGGGCTGCCGCTATCTCGCCGACCCGCGCCAGCGGGTGTACGTACGCGGCGGCTGGAACATCACCGGTGACACCTACGTCCGTGAGCCCGACGGCTACTTCCGCTATGTGGCCCGGGCCGACGACATGATCATCTCCGCCGGGTACAACATCGCCGGACCGGAGGTGGAGGACGCGCTGCTGCGGCACCCGGACGTGGTGGAGACGGCGGTCGTCGGCCGCCCGGACGAGGCCCGCGGACAGGTGGTGGTCGCCTACACCGTGCTGCGCGAGGGCGCCCGGCGCGACCCGGAGGCCCTGACCGTGTTCCTCAAGTCGGAACTGGCACCCTACAAGTGCCCGCGCGAGTTCGTCTTCCTCGACGCGCTCCCGCGCACCGCCACCGGCAAGCTCCAGCGCTTCCGGCTGCGCAGCGAAGGTGACCGGCAGTGATGCCGACGACCTAAAATGATCAATGTGTCCGAGCAGCACGCCCCCAGGTCCCTCATCGTCACGCTCTACGGCGCGTACGGCCGCTTCATGCCCGGCCCGGTGCCCGTCGCCGAGCTGATCCGGCTCCTGGCCGCGGTCGGCGTGGACGCGCCCTCCGTCCGCTCCTCGGTGTCCCGGCTCAAACGCCGCGGCCTGCTGCTGCCGGCCCGCACCGACCAGGGCGCGGCCGGCTATGAACTCTCCCCAGAGGCACGGCAGTTGATGGAGGACGGCGACCGGCGCATCTACGCGACCACGCCCGTGGAGGACGCGGGCTGGGTGCTCGCGGTGTTCTCCGTGCCCGAGTCGGAGCGGCAGAAGCGGCATGTGCTGCGCTCCCGGCTGGCCGGCCTGGGCTTCGGCACGGCGGCTCCCGGGGTGTGGATCGCCCCCGCGCGGCTGTACGAGGAGACCCGGCACACCCTGCGCCGACTGCACCTGGATCCGTACGTCGACCTCTTCCGCGGCGAACACCTGGGCTTCGCCCCGACGGCCGAGGCGGTCGCCCGCTGGTGGGACCTGGCCGCGATCGCCAAGGAGCACGAGCGGTTCCTGGACGCGCACGCCCCGGTGCTGCGGTCCTGGGAGCGCCGCAGCAGCACCCCGCCCGAGGAGGCCTACCGGGACTATCTCCTCGCCCTCGACTCCTGGCGCCACCTGCCCTACACCGACCCCGGCCTGCCCACCGATCTGCTGCCCACGGGCTGGCCGGGCGTCCGCTCCGCGAAGGTGTTCCGCGCCCTGCACGAGCGACTTCGGGACGCGGGGGCGGTGTTCGCCGGGGTGTGAGACGGGGCGGTTTCACAGGGAGGTCAGGCAGTACCGCCGATCAGCCGGGGCAGCGCCAGGTGAGGGTCCATGCCCCCCCCACATCGAGCCCGTCCACGCCCAGCCGGACAATCATCCGTCGAGGGCCAACCGCGGCTTCGGGGCGTCCGTGCGGCCGGTCTGGGGGCGCCGGCTGCCCGCGCGGTAGGGAGCGGGCCAGGCGACGCCGGGGCCTTCGTACCCCTGCTCGGCCGCCGCGTGCAGGGTCCAGTGCGGGTCGTACAGATGCGGACGGCCCAGCGCGCACAGATCCGTACGCCCGGCGAGGATCAGGGAGTTGACGTCGTCCCAGGACGAGATCGCGCCGACGGCGATCACCGGGACACCCGCTTCGTGCCGGATCCGGTCGGCGAACGGCGTCTGGTACGACCGCCCGAACTCCGGCTGTTCCTCGGCCACGACCTGCCCGGTGGACACGTCGATCGCGTCGGCGCCGTGCGCGGCGAAGGCGCGGGCGATCTCCACCGCGTCCTCGGCGGTCGTACCGCCCTCGGCCCAGTCCGTCGCCGAGATGCGCACCGTCATGGGCCGCTCCGCCGGCCACACCGCGCGTACGGCGTCGAAGACCTCCAGCGGGAACCTGAGCCGCCGCTCGGGCGAGCCGCCGTAGGCGTCGGTGCGCCGGTTGGTGAGCGGGGAGAGGAAGCCGGAGAGCAGATAGCCGTGCGCGCAGTGCAGTTCGAGCAGGTCGAAGCCGGCCCGCGCGGCCCGCCAGGCGGCGGCGGTGAACTGCTCGCGGATATCGGTGAGTTGGGCCCGGGTGAGCTGCCGCGGGGTCTGGCTGCCCGGCTTGTACGGCAGCGGGGAGGCGGCGACCAGGGGCCAGTTGCCGCGTGGCAGCGGCTCGTCCATGCCCTCCCACATCAGCCTTGTGGAGCCCTTGCGGCCGGAGTGCCCGAGCTGCACGCCGATCGCGGTGCCGGGTGCCTGGGTGTGCACGAAGTCGGTGACCCGCCGCCACGCCTCGGCCTGCCGGCCGGTGTAGAGCCCGGCGCAGCCCGGCGTGATCCGGCCCTCCTCGCTGACGCACACCATCTCGGTCATGACAAGACCGGCCCCGCCGAGCGCGCGGGCACCGAGGTGGACGAGGTGGAAGTCGCCGGGGACGCCGTCGGTGGCGGAGTACATGTCCATCGGCGACACCACGACCCGGTTGCGCAGGGTCAGACCGCGCAGCCGGAACGGGGTGAACATCGGGGGTGTGCCGGGCGGGCAGCCGAACTCGCGCTCGACCGCCTCGGTGAAGTGGGCGTCGCGCAGCCGGAGGTTGTCATGGGTGACGCGGCGGCTGCGGGTGAGCAGGTTGAAGGCGAACTGGCGGGGCGGCTGGTCCAGGTACAGCCGCAGGTTCTCGAACCACTCCAGGCTGGCCCGGGCGGCCCGCTGGGTGGAGGCGACGACGGGTTTGCGCTCCTCCTCATAGGCCGCCAACGCGCTTGACACGTCCGGCTGTTCCTCCAGGCACGCGGCCAGCGCCAGCGCGTCCTCCACGGCCAGCTTGGTGCCGGAGCCGATGGAGAAGTGGGCGGTGTGCGCGGCGTCGCCGAGGAGGACGACGTTGCCGTGCGACCAGCGGTCGTCGACCACCGTGCGGAAGGTGGTCCAGGCCGAGTTGTTGGAGCGCAGGGGGCGGCCGCGGAGGGCGTCGGAGAAGATCTTGGCGCAGCGCTCGATGGACTCGTGCGGGGTGATGTCGTCGAATCCCGCCGCCTTCCAGACCTCCTCGCGCATCTCGATGATCACGGTGGAGGCGTCGGCCGCATAGGGGTAGCCGTGCAGCTGCATCACGCCGTGCTCGGTCTCGGCGATCTCGAAGCGGAAGGCGTCGAACGCGAAGTCGGCGGCGAGCCAGATGTAGCGGCAGCGGTGTGTCGTCACCTTCGGGCGGAACACCTCGGCATAGGCGGCGCGGGTCGTGCTGTTGACTCCGTCGGCGGCGATCACGAGCTCGTACTCGGCGCAGAGCGTGTCCGGGCGGGGTGCCTCGGTGGAGAACCTCAGGTCCACGCCGAGGGAGCGGCAGCGCTCGTGCAGGATCTCCAGCAGACGGCGCCTGCCGAGGGCGGCGAAGCCGTGGCCGCCGGAGCGGTGGGTGACACCCCGGTGGACGATGTCGATGTCGTCCCAGCGGACGAAGTCGCGTTGCAGGGCTTGGTAGACGACGGGGTCGGCGTGTTCGATGCCGCCGAGGGTTTCGTCGGAGAGGACGACGCCGAAGCCGAAGGTGACGTCCGGGGAGTTGCGCTCCCAGACGGTGATCTCACGGGTGGGATCGAGCCGCTTGAGGAGCGCTGCGGCGTACAGGCCGCCGGGGCCGCCACCGATGATCGCCACCCTCATGGCAGCTCACCTCCCCCGCCACTTCGGCGGGCGCTTCTCCGTGAAGGCCGCGTGGAACTCCGCGTAGTCCTCGCCGTTCATCAGCAACGCCTGGGTCGAGGCGTCCAGCTCGACGGAGGCCGCCAAGGGCATGTCCAGCTCGGACGTGAGCAGGGCCTTCGTCTGGGCGTACGCCAGTGCGGGGCCGTCGGCCAGGCGGCGGGCCAGCGCCCCAGCCGCCTCGTCGGCCCGGCCGTCCTCCGTCAGCTCGCTGATGAGGCCGATGCGCTCGGCCTCGGGGGCCCGGACCGGGTCGCCCAGCATGAGCAGCCGGGTGGCGTGGCCGAGGCCGACGACGCGGGGCAGCAGATAGGCCGCGCCCATGTCGCCGCCGGACAGGCCGACGCGGGTGAAGAGGAAGGCGAAGCGGGCGCTCGGGTCCGCGACGCGGAAGTCGGCGGCCAGTGCCAGGACCGCTCCGGCACCGGCCGCCACGCCGTGCACCGCGGCGACCACCGGGAATGGGCACTCCCTGATCGCCCGTACGACCTGGCCGGTCATCCGGTTGAAGTCGAGCAGCTGGGCGGTGTCCATGCCGAGGGTGGCGCCGATGATCTCGTCGACATCGCCACCGGAGCAGAAGCCGCGTCCCTCGCCGGCCAGCACCAGGGCGCGTACGGCGCGCTCCCGGGACAGCTCGGCCAGCAGATCGCGCAGGTCGGCGTAGGCGCCGAAGGTGAGCGCGTTGAGCTTGTCGGGACGGGCGAGGGTGACGGTGGCGACACCGTCGGCGAGCCGGACCCGCAGATGCTCCCAGTCGGAGGTGCGGGCGGCGGAGCCGGTGAAGGGACTCATGACGTGCGGCCTCCTAGGGCGGCGGTGCCGTACGTTGCGCTGTCCCATGAAGTTATCACTTGTTTGTGACTGTCGTCACGAGTACGCGACAGAGGGCGGCTCATCGGCCGGATCCGGTCACATGGTCACCGGTTCTCGACAGCGCCGTAACAAGGGGCCCGGGCGGGCGAGGCAGGGCGTTCGCCGGGGTAAGCCGCCCGGTACCGGGGCCGAAGGTCCCGGTCGAAGCCCGCCGACGGTCCGAAGTGGCCGGGCCCGTACCATTCCTACAGTCGAAAGCAGGACAGCCTGCTCCATGAACGGACTCGCCTTGCACGAACGCCCCACCGAACCGGCCTCCTGGCGCATCGCACTGCCGCACACCGCAGCGGCGGTGCCCGTGGCTCGTGCCCTGGTGCGCACGGCCCTCGCCGAGGTGGAGCACCCGGCCGACAGCGACACCGCGGAACTGCTCACGGCGGAGCTGGTGGCCAACGCGGTGGAGCACACCGCCGGGCGCGGCCCGATAGAGCTGGTGGTGGAGCTGCTGCCGACCGGCTGCCAGGTCGAGGTGCACGACCCTGACCCGGCGCCGCCCGGCCGGCTGACCGCGCCGGTGATCGAGGAGCCCGACGTCTGGCAGGAGGGCGGGCGCGGGCTGCTGCTGATCCGCGCCCTCAGCTCGTCCTGTGGTCACCGCCCCACCCCGTCGGGCAAGGCGGTGTGGTTCAGACTGCCTGCGGTTCCCGCTCAGCGGCGGCGCTCGGCGTGACCTCCGGCGCGGCCGACCGGGCCAGCGTGGAGTGCCGGCGGCCGTAGCCGACGTAGATCAGCAGGCCCACCACGAGGAACACGGCGAACTGGAGCCAGGTCTGCCAGCCGGTCTCGTACATCAGGTACAGGCAGAAGCCGACCCCGAGCAGCGGGCCCACCGGGTAGAGCGGCACCCGGAAGCCGCGGGTGAGGCCCGGTTCGCGGCGGCGCAGGGCGATCACCACGATGTTCACCACGGCCATGATCGCCAGGGTGCCGATGGTGCACAGGTTCATCACGGCGTCGAGGGAGGCGAAGGCCGCCGGGAGCGCGAAGACGACCGCGACGATCAGCGTGCCGGCGACCGGGGTGGAGGTCTTCGGGTTCACCTTCTCGAAGACCCGCGGGATCAGGCCGTCCCGGGACATCGACATCAGGATGCGGGTCTGGCCGTACATCACCGCGAGGACCACGGAGGCGATGGCGACGACCGCACCGAAGGCGATCACCCCGCCGCCGACGGCCGAGCCGGTGACCTGGTTGACGACGTAGGAGAGGGCCGCGGGGCGGCCGGCGACCTGCCTGCCGCCGATGGCGCCGATCGCCGCCAGCGCGACCGCGCAGTACAGCAGGGTCACGATGCCCATGCAGACCATGATCGCGACCGGGATGTCCCGGCGCGGGTTCTTGGCCTCCTCGCCGGCGGTCGTGATCGCGTCGAAGCCGATGTAGGAGAAGAACGCGGCCGTCGTGCCCGCGCCGATGCCGCCGAGGCCGGCCGGGGAGAACGGGGTGAGGTTGCCGTGCTTGAAGGCGCTGTAGCCGATGGCGCAGAAGGCCAGCAGGATGACGAGCTTGACCGCGGCCATGGCGGCCGTCGCCCGGGCGCTCTCGCGCACCCCGCGCACCAGCAGCACGGAGGCCATGGCGATGACGATCACGGCGGGGAGGTTGATGATCCCGCCGTCGCCCGGACCCGCGGACAGCGCGGCCGGGAGCTGGACGCCGGTGAGGCTGTGCAGCAGCTCGTTGACGTACTGGCTCCAGCCGACGGCGACGGCCGAGATGGAGATGCCGTACTCCAGCAGCAGGCACCAGCCGACCAGGAAGGCGGTGGACTCGCCGAGTCCGGCGTAGGCGAAGGAGTACGAGGAGCCGGAGACCGGGATCGCGCCGCCCAGCTCCGCGAAGGAGAAGGCGGTGAAGACGCAGGTGATCGCGGCGAGGACGAAGGAGACGACGACGGCCGGGCCGGCCTGGGCGACGGAGTCGGAGAGGCCGACGAAGATGCCGGTGCCGACGATGGCGCCGACGCCGAAGCAGATGAGCTGGAAGAGGCCCATCGTGCGCTTGAGGCCGTGGCCCTCGCGGTCGGCGCCGGATTCGGCGACGAGCAGGTGCGGGGACTTGATGCGGGGAGCGGGCATTGCGGGTGGTGCTCGTTTCTGGGTGGTGCGGGCGACCGGGTGAGGTCGCGGCGGCGGCCCGGGCTGGGGTGGTGCGGGGCCGCCGGTCAGGATAAGGGCAGGTCGGGGCGGTGGGCCAAACTCAGCGGGCGAGTGTGGCGACCAGCACCGCCTTGATGGTGTGCAGCCGGTTCTCGGCCTCGTCGAAGACGACCGAGTGCGCGGACTCGAAGACCTCGTCGGTGACCTCCAGCGAGTCGAGACCGTAGGTCTCGTGGATCTCGCGGCCGACCTTGGTGCCGAGGTCGTGGAAGGCCGGCAGACAGTGCAGGAACCTCACGTCCGGGTTGCCGGTGGCGCGCAGGACGTCCATGGTCACGGCGTACGGCGCGAGGGCCTTGATCCGCTCGGCCCAGACCTCCTTCGGCTCGCCCATGGAGACCCACACGTCGGTGGCGACGAAGTCGGCCCCCGAGACCCCCTCCCGGACGTCCTCGGTGAGGGTGATCCGGGCGCCGCTGGCCTCGGCGAGCTTGTGGGCGTGGGCGACGACGTCCTCGGCGGGCCAGTAGGCCTTCGGGGCGACGATCCGCACGTCCATACCGAGCAGGGCGCCCGTGACCAGGTAGGAGTTGCCCATGTTGAAGCGGGCGTCGCCGAGGTAGGCGAAGGCGATCTCCTTCAGCGGCCTGGTGCTGTGCTCGGTCATGGTGAGCACGTCGGCGAGCATCTGGGTGGGGTGCCAGTCGTCGGTGAGCCCGTTGTAGACGGGCACGCCGGCGTGCGCCGCCAGCTCCTCGACCTTGGCCTGGCTGTCCCCGCGGTACTCGATGCCGTCGTACATCCGGCCCAGCACCCGCGCGGTGTCCTTCACGGACTCCTTGTGGCCGATCTGCGAGCCGGACGGGTCCAGGTAGGTCGTGTGGGCGCCCTGGTCGGCGGCGGCGACCTCGAACGCGCAGCGGGTGCGCGTCGAGGTCTTCTCGAAGATCAGCGCGATGTTCCGGCCGCGCAGGTACTGCGTCTCGGTCCCCGCCTGCTTGGCGGCCTTCAGCTCGGCTGCCAGCTCGACCAGGCCGCGGAACTCCTCCTCGGTGAAGTCCAGCTCCTTGAGGAAGTGGCGGCCGGCGAGGGCGGTCGGGACTGTCGCCATGGGGGCGCGCTCCAGACGTACGACTACGAATGACAATGGAAGTCTATACGACCATTCACAAATCTATACAGCGTCTCGCTCCACGGGACAGCTCATGCATCTCGGGCCGCCCCGGCCCCGGCCCAGCTCGCTGCCCGGGATCTCGATCACCTCGATGCCCTGCTTGCGCAGATGCGTGTTGGTGGTCGAATTGCGCTCGTAGGCGACGACGACCCCGGGCTCGACGGCGAGCACATTGCAGCCGTCGTCCCACTGCTCGCGCTCGGCGGCGTGCACGTCCTGGGTGGCGGTCAGCACCCGGATCTCGCCGAGGCCGAGGGCGGCGGCGATCGCGCGGTGCATGTGCTCCGGCGGATGGTCGGTGACCTTCAGCTCCTTCTCGGAGACCCCCGGCTCGATGGTGTACGAGCGCAGCATGCCGAGCCCCGCGTACTGGGTGAAGGTGTCGCCGTCGACCATGGTCATCACGGTGTCGAGGTGCATGAAGGCACGCCGCTTGGGCATGTCGAGCGCGACGATGGTGCGTGCCGAGCCGGCCGCGAACAGCTTGTACGCCAGCATCTCCACGGCCTGCGGGGTGGTGCGCTCGCTCATGCCGACCAGGACGGCGCCGTTGCCGATCACCAGGACGTCGCCGCCCTCGATGGTGGAGGGATGGTCGGCCTGCCCCTGGGACCAGACGTTGAACGTCTCGGCACGGAACAGCGGGTGATGGCGGTAGATCGCCTCGAAGTGGACGGTCTCGCGCTGCCGCGCGGGCAGCCGCATGGCGTTGATCGCGACCCCGTCGTAGATCCACGCGGAGGTGTCGCGGGTGAAGAGGTGGTTGGGGAGGGGGCCGAGGAGGAAGTCGTCGAGGTCCATCACATGGAAGCGGACGGAGGTCGGCTCCGCGTGCGCCTGGAGGAACTCGCGCTTGGTCATGCCGCCCACGAGCGCCTCTGCCAGCTCGCGTGCGGGCAGGGCCTCGAACGCGGCGCGCAGATGGTCGGCGGCGAGGGGGCCGTACTCCTTCTCGTGGAAGACCCGGTTCAGGACGAGGGCGCGGGCCTCGGGCACGTCCAGGGTCTCGGTGAGCAGGTCGCCGAAGAGGTGGACGGCGACCCCGCGGTCCCGCAGGACGTCGGCGAACCCGTCGTGCTCGGCGCGCGCCCGGCGCACCCACAGCACGTCGTCGAAGAGCAGGGCGTCCTTGTTGCTGGGGGTGAGCCTCTTGAGCTCCAGGTCGGGCCGGTGCAGGATCACCCGGCGCAGCCGCCCGGCCTCGGAGTCGACGTGGTATGCCATGCCTCCATCCTGGCCGTCCGCGCCCGTCTTCACGCCCTTGTTGACCGTTTCCGACTCCTCCTGTTTTCGTTCTTCTGACGAGAAGTGCGGTCAGATCGCGGTGCACGGGACCGGCCAACGTCGCACCCGCGGGGTCAGCGCCACCGCCCAGCCGCCGGCGACAGAGGAAGGCGCCGAGGAGATAGGGGTGGTCCAGGGTGAGCCGTACGGCCATGCCCTGCTCCCTGCGGTCCAGGACCGTCACAAACCCGGGCCGCCGGTGACAGAGGCTGCCGTAGGCGTGCCCGGCCCGCCAGGCGGCGACGGCGGCCTGGAGCCGGCGCTCGCCCGGGCCCGCGCCCCCGGCGTCCTCGGTGTCGAACGGATGGACCAGGTCGGCGAGTTCTTCCTCGGTGGTGAGCCGGACACAAGGGCGTTCCGTGCCGGGCGAGCTGCGGCGTGACGGGCTACAGGCGCGGATCCACCGGCTCCGACTCCAGGGCCAGCACCCCGAACACCGCCTCGTGCACCCGCCACAGCGGCTCCCCGTCCGCGAGGCGGTCCAGCGCCTCCAGGCCGAGGGCGTACTCGCGCAGAGCGAGGGACCGCTTGTGGTTCAGGAACCGCTGCCGGAGCCCCGCGAGGTTGTCCGGGCGGGTGTACTCGGGGCCGTAGATGATCCGCAGGTACTCCCGGCCCCGGCACTTGATGCCGGGCTGCACCAGCCGGCCTTCGGTGTTCCGGACCAGCGCCCCGAGCGGCTTGACGACCATGCCCTCGCCGCCGCGACCGGTCATCTCCAGCCACCAGTCGACGCCCGCGCGCACCGACTCCGGCTCGCCGGTGTCGACGTACAGCCGCCGGGTGGTCTGCAGCAGTCCGGTGCCGTCGTGCTCCACCAGCCGGTCGATCAGGGCCAGTTGCTCGTCGTGCGGCAACGCGGCGAGGCTGCGGCCCTGGACGGCCAGCAGCTGGAAGGGCGCCAGGCGTACGCCGTCGAGGCCGTCCGTGGTCCAGCAGTAGCGGCGGTAGGCGGTGGTGAACGCGGCCGCGTCGGCGGCCCGGTCCCGCTGCCGGTCCAGCAGGCCGGTGAGGTCGACGCCCCGGGCCGAGGCCGCCTCCAGCGCGGCCAGCGCGCCCGGGAACACCGCGCCGGACGCGGCGCCGACGGCTGCGTACTGGCTGCGCAGGAGCCCCGAGGCCTTCAGCGACCACGGCATCAGCTCGGCGTCCAACAGCACCCAGTCGGTGGCCAGTTCGTCCCAGAGGCCCGCCTCCGTGATCGCCGAGCGCAGCCGGCCGAGGATCTCCTCGGTCACCTTCTCGTCGTCGAAGAACGGGCGGCCGGTACGGGTGTAGAGGGACCCCGTGGCGCTGTCCACACCGAACCGCTTGCGCGCCGCCTCCGCGTCCCGGCACACCAGGGCCACGGCCCGCGAACCCATGTGCTTCTCCTCGCACACGACCCGCTCGACGCCGTCCGCCGCGTACTGCGCGAAGGCCTCGGCCGGATGCTCCAGGTAGCCATCCACCCGGGACGTCGGCGTCGGTGCCATGGTCGGCGGCAGGTACGGCAGCAGGCGCGGGTCGGTCGCGAAGCGGCTCATGACCTCCAGGGCCGCCGCCGCGTTCTCCTCGCGGACCGCCACCATGCCGGCGTGCCGGGTCTCCACGGCCCGGCGGCCGTGCACGTCCGCCAGGTCCAGCGGGCGGCCGTCGTGTCCACCGGGCGCCTCCGAGCGCAGCGGCTTCGCCGGCTCGTACCAGACCCGCTCGGCCGGTACGTCGACCAGCTCGCGCTCCGGCCAGCGCAACGCGGTCAGCTTGCCACCGAAGACCGCGCCGGTGTCCAGGCAGATGGTGTTGTTGAGCCAGGTCGCCTCGGGGACCGGGGTGTGGCCGTAGACCACCGCCGCGCGGCCCCGGTAGTCCTCCGCCCACGGGTAGCGCACCGGCAGCCCGAACTCGTCGGTCTCGCCCGTGGTGTCGCCGTACAGGGCGTGCGAGCGGACCCGGCCGGAGGTGCGGCCGTGGTACCTCTCGGGCAGGCCGGCGTGGCAGACGACCAGCTTTCCGCCGTCGAGGACGTAGTGGCTGACCAGGCCCGCCAGGAACGTGCGTACCCGCTCCTTGAACTCCTCGCTCTCGCCCTCCATCTGCGCGATGGTCTCGGCCAGCCCGTGGGTGTGCTGGACGTTGCGGCCCTTGAGATAACGGCCGTACTTGTTCTCGTGGTTGCCGGGCACGCACAGCGCGTTGCCGGTCTCGACCATCGACATCACCCGGCGCAGCACGCCCGGGGTGTCCGGGCCGCGGTCGACCAGGTCGCCGACGAAGACGGCGGTACGGCCCTGCGGGTGCACGCCGTCGGCATAGCCCAGCTTGGCGAGCAGCGCCTCCAGTTCGGCGGAGCAGCCGTGGATGTCGCCGATGATGTCGAAGGGGCCGGTGAGGTGGGTCAGGTCGTTGAAGCGCTTCTCGGTGACGACCGTGGCGGCCTCGGCCTCCTCGACGCCGCGCAGGACGTGTACCTTGCGGAAGCCCTCGCGCTCCAGGTGTCTGAGCGAGCGGCGCAGTTCGCGGATGTGCCGCTGGATGACCCGGCGGGGCATGTCGGCGCGGTCGGTGCGGGCCGCGTTGCGCTCGGCGCACACCTCCTCCGGCATGTCCAGCACGATGGCGATGGGCAGCACGTCGAACTTCCTGGCCAGCTCGATCAGCTGACGCCGGGCGTCCTGCTGCACGCTGGTGGCGTCCACGACGGTGCGGCGGCCGGCGGCCAGCCGCTTGCCCGCGATGTAGTGCAGGACGTCGAAGGCGTCCCGGGTCGCGCTCTGGTCGTTCTCGTCGTCGGAGACGAGACCGCGGCAGAAGTCCGAGGAGATCACCTCGGTGGGCTTGAAGTGCCGTCGGGCGAACGTGGACTTGCCGGAGCCGGAGGCGCCGACGAGGACGACGAGGGAGAGGTCGGTGACGGGGAGGATCCGCCCCTTGTTCGCTGTTGCCCCGGTCATGCCGCCTTCGCCTCCTTCTCGCTCTTGATCGTGAACAGTGCCAGCTGGGTGGGCGGACCGACCTCGGGGTCGTCCGGGCCGACGGGGGCGAACTCCACGTCGTAGCCGTGCCGTTCGGCCACCTTCGCCGCCCAGGTACGGAACTCCTCGCGCGTCCACTCGAAGCGGTGGTCGCCGTGCCGGGCGTGTCCGGCGGGCAGGGTCTCCCAGCGGACGTTGTACTCGACGTTCGGGGTGGTCACGAGGACCGTACGGGGGCGGGCGTGCCCGAACACGGCGTACTCCAGGGCGGGCAGCCGGGGCAGGTCGAGGTGCTCGATCACCTCGCTGAGCACGGCGGCGTCGTAGCCCCTCAGCCGCTTGTCGGTGTAGGCGAGCGAGCCCTGCACCAGCTTGACGCGGGACGCCTGCCGCTCCCCCATGCGGTCCAGCTTCAGCCGGCGGGAGGCGATGGTGAGCGCCCGCACGGACACGTCGAGGCCGACGATCTCGGTGAACCGCACGTCCTTCAGCAGCTCCCGCACCAGCTCGCCCTGTCCGCAGCCGAGATCGAGGACGCGCGCGGCACCCCGGTCCCGCAGGGCGGCGAGGATCGCCTCCCGGCGCTGGACGGCGAGCGGGGTGGGCCGCTCCTCCTCCTCGGTCTCGGCCTCGACCGCGTTGTCGATCTCCTCGACCTCGCTGTCGTCGGCCTCGGCGAGCCGCACCAGCTCCAGCCGCTCCATCGCCTGCCGGGTCAGCGACCAGCGGCGGGAGAGGTAACGGCTGGTGATCAGCTTCTGCTCCGGGTGGGCGGGCAGCCAGCCCTCGCCGGCCCGCAGCAGCTTGTCGACCTCGTCGGAGGAGACCCAGTAGTGCTTGGCGTCGTCGAGGACCGGCAGCAGGACATAGAGGTGGCGCAGGGCCTCGGCGAGGGTCAGCGCCTCGGCCTCCAGGACGAGACGCACATAGCGCGAGTCGCCCCACTCGGGGAACTCGGCGTCCAGGGCGACCGGTTCGACGGAGACCGTCCAGCCCAGCGGCTCGAAGAGACGCCGTACGAGCTCCGCTCCGCCGCGGGCGGGCAGCGCCGGCACCTCGATGCGCAGCGGCCGCGTCTGTGCCGGGAGTTCGGGCCTGGCGTGGCAGGTGCCCTTCATCGCGCTGGAGAACACGCCGCTGAGCGCGACCGCGAGCAGCGAGGAGGCCGCGTAGGGGCGGTCGTTGACGTACTGCGCGAGCGCCGCGTCGGGGGCGCCGCCGCGGCCCTTGCCCTTGCCCCGCCGGACCAGGGCGAGCGTGTCGATCTCCAGCAGCAGCGCGGCCGTGCAGCGCAGGTCGTCCGCCTCGGGGTAGAAGACGTGCGCCGTGCCGTAGGACAGCTTGGTTGAGAACGGGTTGTCAGGGTGCTTGTAGAGGAGAAAGCCCAGGTCGGTGGCCGGGTGCTGCTCGTCGCCAGTAGTCGAGATCGTCAGGAACACGTGATCGAGTATGGGTGTCCCTGGGCCAGGTTGGTACTGGATTACGTGGGCTCTGAGACGAAGTAGCCACGTCCACTGATCACGTACACAACTCCCTCAGCGCGGAGCCTGGCCAGTGCTCGGGATGCCGTTGACTGCGACACGTCGAACTCTGCTGCCAGCGTCACCGTGCCCGGTACGCGCGCACCAGGGGCGTACATGCCCTCACGGATGCGTCGCCGGATCTCCTCTGCCACCTGTGGCCAATGCGGCTCTGCCCTGTTGATCTCCACCTATTCAGCGTGCGAGAGATTCACCCAACGCGCTATCGAGGTAGTCAGGTACCCAGGTAGTCTGGTGAGCCAAGAAAGGACCCCCGCGACAGGGCGAACTGTCCGGGGGCGTGGCCACACCTGACGAAAGCAGGGATGACATGGCAGAGCGTAGCGTTGTCCGGCTGTTGCCGTTCTCTGGGCCGGAAGGGAAGAGGGCGCACCTGATCACTGACGGATCACCGACTCCCCTGTCTCTGCTGGCAGACAGGATCGAGAGCCAGCAGATCGAAACGGCAACGGTCATCGTGGAGTTGGCACGCCCGATGGTTGCAGCAGAAGCCAAGCTCACAGCAGATGAACTCCGCTGGATCTGCACTCGGCTCATCGAGAGCCTGACAGACGTACTGAACATCGCTGAGAGCCGGGGGGAGAGGATTCCGGCGTACGAGGAGTAACGGCCTCTAAGCGTCAACAGAGGAGCGCTCTAACGCCCTATGAGGCTTGGGGCGCTCCTCTGTTTCCAGAAGCGGAATCCGTCCCTCTCGTTTGTCAGTACCCCATGGGACGATCGAAGCAAGTTGAAACCAAACGAAAGAAGGAATGATGGTACTCGTTGCTATAGCCGTAGCTCTGTGGGTTGCGTACACATGGGGAAAGAAGGATGCATACAAGAGGGGATTCAGTGATGGAGTGAAGAAAGCCAAGGATTACACCCTGGAAGTCACAGTCAAGGAGAAGAAGTAGCTAGGAAAAGTCCTGCTGGAGTAGTAACTCGAAGCGAATTTCTTGGGTTTTTCCAAAAACGGAAAATCCATTACTTGCCAAAATGGCTACTCGGGGAGTTACTCCTCTTGTAAAAGATACCCACTAAAACCAGGAGTCTCGGCCAATTCTTTGATTTAATTCCATAATTCGTATCCTAAATCCGGATACTGGGTCGAAATAGCATACCCGTTTTTGATGGTAATGGAATTAGAGGGGTTAATGTGGAATCCCGCATTATCCCCTCTAATACATTCCTGATGCCTAGCTTTGGGTAATTCTATTCAGGATCAAAGCTTCCTCCACCTGGATAACGAGATCCGTGTTTTCCGCGTCCATGCTTTCGATCAGTGCCCGAATGATGATTGCGGATAGGTGCATAGCCTCTTGGAAGGTTGTACATACCTGAGACATCAGGAACTTGGATTCAAACCAATCCTTGCGGACAAGGGCAATGAGGATTCCGGAGATTGCTTCGAATTGCTCCTCGGTCATGTCAAGGTCGTTGTCTCCAGCCCAAGGGATAGCCCTAATCGGCAACGTTAGATCCTTGGTCATGTCCTGGAAGCTCTCCTCTACCAAGGCCGCTGAAAGGGGCTGTGTGGCTCCCTGAGAGCCATTCTGCTGCTCCCTGGTCTCCTTACCCTTATGAGGGGCTACAGAGCGCTTAGAGGCGCTTCTACAGTCCTCACACACCTTTCGTAATCCATCGCTGGTTCTGCGGTCTCTGCCGTATCTCTCCAGAGGCTTGGACTCCTGGCACTGCTGGCATGTCTTCATCTCATTGCATCCTTTCTTAGCTGATCCATCTCGTCTTCATAGGCTGCGTTCTGGCTTACTGCTAGTTGCTGAGCCGCCAGAGCGTAATTCATGGGACGCTTCTTGGCCAGAGGCTTTGGATTGGCGTAGCTGTTTAGGCGCTCCTGTAGTTCCTGGCGGTATGCCGCTTGCTCCTTCTCCTGGCGCTCCTGGCGCAGCCTGTCTAGCTCTGGCAATTCCTGTGTACCACGATGCGCGGGAATACTGTGCATAACTGCGGAGTTCCCTTCTCCAGAAGAGATAGGAGCAGAGGCGCAGAGCGCCGATGCGGTCACCAGAGGAGCAGAGAGTGAGACGGAGGCGCGTAGCGTCTCTGTCGAGCCAAGAGCCATTCCCTTGGTTCCTTCTGGAATCTCTTGATCCTGGTAACCCGTCGCTGCGCTCCGCAGGTTACTAGGTTGGTTACTAGTTTTAATATTTCTTGTTTCTATTGCATTCGTCATGTCCATTTGGGCACTGCTAATGCATTCCTCATGTCCCCTAATGCATTCCTGATGTCCAGGGGAGTCGTTGAACTCATACTGATTCACCACTCTGCGGCGGCCGTCATAGACGATATACCCGGCATCCTTCCATCTCTTCAGGCTCTTCTCTGCCGGACTCTTGGTTATGTTGATCTCCTTAGCCATAGTCAGGACTGATCTGCCATAGGATGCGTTGACATACGAGCGGATTACCGCGTAAACACCCTTGTCTGTTCTGGTGAACCGTGGATCTTCCACCACTAGAACCGGAATCCTGGTGAAATTGCCATTCTCGGTCATGTGCTTGACTCGATACGGAAGAGCATTACGGCGCTCGCCGACAATTTTATGGTACGCACGGGAGTAGTTCACTCGGTCCTTAATGGCCCCTAAGTGCTCCTTTGGCACGTCATTGGAAGGGAAGAGGTAGATACGCACTCCGTCTCTGATCTTCTCCGTAGAGAGCCACCCAGAGTCTTCTAAGGACTTGATGATTCGCTGGACTTGCTTACGGCTTAGCTCAGTGTCTCGACCGATGCTGAAGAGCCATTGCAGGCTTTCCCATGAGCGGTCGGCATAGTCGAGTGAACCCATGTCCCAGGATAGGAAGATCCAGCAAACGAAAACGTCTGGCTTTAAATCTCCACGGATTAAACCGTTCGGGACTGGGAGTAATACAGTCTGCCCATTCTTGGGCTTTGTGGTATCAGACATTTTCTGATATCCTCTCTAATAGATGTAATAATTCGTTTGGCTCGTCGGCCATGCTTCGCATCCTTTCGGTACTAGTTGGAATACCCTTTCTCTGGCTATCGGTCATATCTGTTGACTCCCTCCTATTCATTATCCCTGCTGGGATAAGACCTTTCTGGAATGAAGCTCCGTAGATTCCCCTCTGCGGAGCTTCTTCTATTTCCAGATAGAATGTAACTATATTCTCTTTCTGGAAAGAAACCCCCTAGGCGCACCGGTCAAGCCTAGGGGGTTCTTCTATTTAGTCGAACCTCATTGGAATCTCACTGCGGAATGTGAATCTGACCTTCCTTCTCTCTTCCCGCACTAGCTCAGCCGACTCGGGGTACATCCCAGAATCCTTCAGCTCCGTTAGGCATGCATCGTAATCGCTGCTTGGGAACTCTCGGGAGAAGTGCTCACGTAGGTAGAGCGAATCTGAGTCATTCCCGTCTTGCAGCATGGTGAGTAGCGCAATCGCTGGTGTGCTCAGGTCCATAGCGGCTCACAGCAGGTGGAGGTGAGTTGTACGCGCTCCCATGAAGCCTTGGGTACTTGCAGTCAGCTCATGGACGATTCCCATAGCCTTTAGCTGCTCCAGAACGTTTCTGAAGTCCACACCAGGAAAAGCAGCGTTGAACTCTGCCTGCACCTTCCCTGTCTCGGCCGGACGTCGCTCGCGCGGGTCCTCGTGATCGAACTGTCGGATGATGGCAACTAATCCAGCTCCGGAGATCTCCATCAGCTCGCGGATTCTCTGTTCTTCCTCCATCTGAGCTACTAACTTCTGCTTCTCCTCCTC
Source organism: Streptomyces sp. NPDC030820 (assembly GCF_055572075.1). Classification (NCBI taxonomy): domain Bacteria; kingdom Bacillati; phylum Actinomycetota; class Actinomycetes; order Kitasatosporales; family Streptomycetaceae; genus Streptomyces; species Streptomyces sp. NPDC030820. Next base: position 41,904 of record NZ_JBVIEB010000022.1, on the reverse strand, counting down.
CATGGCCTTACGCTCTGCCTGCACCTCTGGGTCCAGGTTGGTTGCCCACCAGGAGCGCTCTTGCGCGCCGAAGCTGAAAGCCTGGTTTCCGGCTGACTGTGAAAACTGTGTGTTGCTCATAGTTCTTCTCCTCTGTCGGTTACTTCACTTGGTACCAATATGGCTTAAGGCTGCGGTCTACCTCTAGGTAGCCAAAGCGCTCCGCCTCTTCAATGGCTCTTTGAACTGTCTTACTGCCACTATTAGTGCTCAAAACGCGGCTTAGCTCTTGCTGGGCTATTTGGATGCCGTCCGGAGCTATAGCCAGAAACCAAACCAAGAGCTTGGTGTAGACAGACACTCTCTCATCGAATAAGAGCGCCAGAACTTCTGACGGATACCATCCGTTCTTATCTGACAGCGGCATTTTGCTTGACCTTCTTTCTCTCGGTGATGACGTACGCTAGAAGTAGTAGAATTTGCAGGGATGCGGAGAGCAGTAGAAGCGCCATCAGAAACCTGCCTCTTGTAGCTCGGCCTCGTATGCGCCTAGACGGCTCTGTATGACGTTGTAAGGCTCCGCCAGCGCATCTCTAAGGGACTTGGTCATGGATGCTTGGTCGGCTCTCGTGAGGGCATATAAGACCCTTGCTCCAAGTGATAGATCTGTTCTCTTTAAAAATTCCATGGCTAGGACTCCTAAAAAACTCAGGGAATGTGGATATGGTTTCTCGCTCACACATCTAATTATATCAACATTCCGTTCCATCAACGGAATCACTCCGTTTCATTGACGGAATCCTAGAAACACCGAAGGCACTCAGCCGGTTAATTCCAGCTAAGTGCCTTCTGGTTTTTGTTCGGTCGTTATGCGTATGGGTTTATGACTTCTTTGGCTCCGCCCCATGCTGTGATCCCATCAGGGCCGGAGAAGGTGGCTCTTCCAGGGGTGTTCCCTGCTGGCGTGGTGCCGCGTGCACTGCCGTAACCGTGCAGGAACTCACGGGCGCGCCCGGAACCTTCCTTGTACGCGTTGAGGGTGTCGCCTAGCGGTGAGTCCGTGGCTGTGTCGGCCACGTCGTCTATCGCTCCCAGGTCCGGCATGACTGCTGCTGTTGGATCGCTCATTGGCTCTCTGCCTTTCTCTGTGTGTGGCCTCCCGCTCTCTCCCTCTCCATTGTCTCAAGGTTTGTAGCAAGATTGCTGTTCATCAAACGGTCGTTTGCTGAACCCGTGCCGACACAGCCCAGGTTGACCCTGCGGATAGCTGAATCTGTTCATCAACCCGTTCATCTATCTGGTAGTGTTCATCTTGTTAGGGCAGGGGTTTGATGAACACGGAGGGGTAGTCATGGCACTTGTGGGCCTGGTTCGAGTGAGCACCGACCGTCAGGAGACGGCTCGGCAGCACGACGCACTGAATGAGGCAGGGTGCGTGAAGGTCTTTGAGGAGAAGATCTCTGGGAAGCTGACTGTCTCGGAGCGCCCTGGTCTCGTCTCGGCACTGGAGTACATGCGCGAGGGAGACATGCTCACGGTCCAGGAAGTTGACCGGCTCGGCCGGAACCTCCTTGAGGGTCTGCTGATGCTGACTGAGCTGTTCGAGCGTGGCGTAGCCGTGAAGGTGCTGGATGGTGTGGCCAAGGGTGAGCACACAGAGCGCAGCCTGATCCTTGACCTTGCTTTCGCTCTGGCAGAGGACCGGCGCAGGGACATCGTGAAGAAGACGAAGAACGGTCTTGAGGCTGCGAAGAAGCGTGGTCGGGTAGGTGGACGCCGACCGGTCATGAACGAGGCTCTGACGGCTCAGGCTGTGGCGTTGAGAGACAAGGGATTCACCATCCGGCAGATTCAGCCGCACCTCACCTACAAGACGGGGAGTGGAGAGAGCCGTAACCCGTCCGTCGGTGCCATCTCTCAGGCTCTCCAGGCTCATGACGAGAGCCAGAACTGACGCTCCATCAATTCCCTCTGGTCTTGGACCGGGGGGAATTTTTTATGGAATTTATACCCAAAAGATTACTGCAAAGATTTTCCGAAAAAGACTTGACAAACTTGAATTTCGAGGTACCCCACCCTTAAGAAACTTTATTAAGGTTTTGCCCTGCCTGGTCATTCGCGAGTTAGACGAGTCACTACCCAGACCAGTATCCGGAAGAGGGCTCCAGAAGACACAGAAAAGCCCCTGTGACGCCCTCCCAACTCGGGAAGGTATCCAGGGGCTCTCTCGGGCTCTCTCGGGTTCTCAGACGCTCTCAGGGGCGCTCAAGAGCTTCTGGTGTAGCTGGTCAATGACCTCTGGAACCTCAGACGTGTCCACCAACTTGCTTGGGAAGTCCCTGAGTTCCGGGTTCGTCCAGTGCGCCGGTACGTTCCAGCCGTTCAACTGCCATCCCTCAACAGAGGCGGAGTCCAGTCCCGCAGCTTTGGCAAGTTCCTGTAGGTCACCGAGGAACACGACTACGCCGTGACTCGCGTTGAGAAGTGCGCTCTTCCAGACGTAGACCCGTACGTCCCTGCCTGTGAGGTAATCCCTACGTTCCTCGGTGCGCATGCCTCCCCACTTCTGAGCCCACGTCAGACCAGTCTCTACGTATCGAGTCACTGAGGGACGCACAGGCTTGGCTTTCAACTCCGCCTGTTTCTTGGTGAGGTTCCCGTGCATACGCCAGTAGGACTCTTCCTTCTCTGGCTCGTCGTACCGGCCGTTCTCATAGTCCTTCTCCAGCCTGAGCAGACGTGCTGTGACCTGCTCCAGCTCTGCTGTGTGGTCCTCCCCCGGCTCGGTCACCTTCACGACTTCCGGGAGGCTTCCCAGCTTGTCCAAGAGGACTCCCTCAAAGATCTCATTCAGGAAGTCCTCTGGAATCCGAGCGGGCGCGTTACAGGGCATTCCCTTGGAACGGGACGTACAGGAGTAGTGCCGGTAGATCTTGACTTCCCCCGTTGCCAGAGTCTTCTTCAGTCGGTGACAGAACATCCGTGCTCCGCAGCTTCCGCACCGTGCAACCCCTGTCAGCAGAGAGGCTTGGTTGGTACGCCGGATGTTCGATACGCCACGTGACTTGACTGCCGCTACGGTGGCTTGCCATTCGGCATGAGTGAGAATCGGGTACTCCGTAGCCATTACGAGGTTTCCCTCTTGATCCTCGTACGGCTCACCCTTGTATGCGAGGAAGCCAGCACAGGCAGGGTGCTTGAGGATGTTCTGAACAACCCTGGGAGTCCAGTTGGTTCCCTTGGGCTCTGTCAGAGCGTTCCCGTTCCTGCGCTTTGGGTCCTTCCCTCTCAGTACCCGCAGATAGTCACGCCACGTAAGTACTCCCTTGGCGTTCAGCTCTCGGGCTATCTGGTTCGTGGAGACTCCAGCACGCACCCGCTCTGAGATCTCCTTCAAGAGCTTGGCGTACTTGGTTTCCGGGACCAGGACGTAATGCTTCCCGTCCGGTGAGTCCGCATAGACGTAGCCGAACGGCGTAATACCACCCGCGTACAGGCCGTTCCGGCGTAGGTAGTCACGTGCGTCAGAGACACGTTGCCGGATCTTCTCTAGCTCTGCTGCTGCCTGAGTGGCTTTGGCATAGGCAATGAGCCGTCCGTTCGTACTGTAGATATCGAGCGACGGATCATCGAGAACGACGATCTTCTTCCTCCAGTCCAGAACGTTCTTGACGAACGCCATGAAGTGGAGGTCATCACGGCTCAGGCGGTCCTGTGTGGTGACTGCCAGCACATCCCACTTCTCCCGCCCTTCCTCGGTGAGCCAGGGACCCATAGAAGGGCGCTCAGGGAGGTCTACAGAGCCGGACACCGACCTGTCCTCCACCACACCGGCCACGGGGTAGCCGAGTCCCTTAGCCCACGTGTGGAGGTGTTCCAACTGCCTTGGGATGGACGTTGATTCGTCGGTGTCCACGCTGATCCGTGCGGCGAGTAGCGCCCTCTGTGTCTCTGCCATGAGGCAGAGCGTAGGGCAGTTTCAACCTACGTATCTACGGAGTCCCGTAGGACGTGGAGAACCGCTGCGCCTTGTCGGGGTGCTTGTGCAGCAGGTACCCGAGGTCGGTGGCCGGGTGGGCGGCGTCGCCGCGCGTGGAGATCGTCAGGAACACATGACCGATTCTTCCGGTATCAGGGCCCGCTGACCACCGGTTTTCTCATCGTGAGCCGCCTTTCGCCCCGGGCCGCGCTCAGGATCCGTGCGCGGTGATCGTCCGGGCCTTGCGCATCGCCCGTTCGTCCGCCGCCCGCATCGCGTCCAGCTTCTCCTTGTTCCCGCCGATGACGGCCTTCTGCGTGCGCGCTTCGAGGGCGTGCACGGCCGGGACGTAGCCGGTGTCGAGCTTGCACCGGGCGTCGGCGGCCGCCGTCTTCTGCTCCTTGCCCGACGGCTTCTCGTTCCGGTACCAGGCGATGTCCGTGGCCGCCTGGTCCGGGTCGGAGTAGTGGAAGCCCTTCTTCTTCATGCAGGCCGACCAGGCGCGGTCGGCCTTCTTCCACGCCGGGTCCTTGCTCGCCTTCTTGTGGGACTCGTACCAGAGTTCGAGGGCGAGCGAGTAATAGCCGGACATTTTGACGCCGTTGATCTTCGTCGCCTCGGGCGGAGGACCGTAGATCCTCCGTGTCGCCTGGCCCAGGCAGCCGCCCTCGGGGATGCGGTGGCCGTGCGCGAAGTGGCTGTCTCCGGATGCGAAGGTGCCGGTGAGGGCGGCGTACTGGTCGGCGGGCCACTCCTGGGGCTGGGCGGACCCGTCCGGTTTCCGGTTGTGGTAGCCGTGCTCGGCGGCCAGGTCGGGGTCGACGACGCCGTACGGGCTGTCGTCACCGGGTGTGCCCTCGCTCGTGAGCGTTCCCTCCCGGACCGGGTAGGTCGACCCGAGGGACTCGGGGTCGAGCACCGCGAAGCCGGTGAACCCGAGCCGGACCATGCACTGCTTCCCGAGGATCCACTGGGCCCTGCTGACGTCCTTGCCGCCGTCCGACTCGGGGTCCGGGAGATAGGCGTGCAGCGGGAAGGACGCCATGGTGTTGAGGCGGCGGGCCTGCTCGGCCGGGTCGTCGTGGTCGGCGAGGCCGCATGCCGACAGGGTCAACAGGCCGGTGAGGGCGAGAGGGAGGATTCTGCGCACCCGGCCATCCGATCAAGCATTGATCCGTTGCGCTGTGGCGGAGCCCACAGTTCCGACACAAGTCGTTCATATCTGCGGCATAGTGATCGACCGTCAACTGACCACTGACTGAAGGGGGAACCATGTCCCACGGCCACGGAGCCCGCGCCGGCAGAAGAGCCGTCGTCGCGGCACTGGCGGGTGCGGTGCTCGGTACGGGGGTACTCGCGGCCGCTCCCGCCCAGGCGGCCACGGCACCGCAGGTGTCGGCCCAGGGCGCGTTCGCGCTGAACCCGGCCACCGGCAAGGCGCTGTTCGGCAAGGCGCCGGACGGACGGCTGCGGACCGGATCCACGACGAAGATCATGACCGCGCTGGTGGTGCTGTCCCAGCCGCATGTGAACCTCGACCGCAAGGTGCAGATCAAGAAGGAGTACACGGACTACGTCATCGACCCCACCACGCACACCCAGCGCTACTCCAGCGCCCACCTGATCCTCGGCGACTCGATGAAGGTGCGCGACCTGCTGTACGGGCTGCTGCTGCCCTCGGGCTGCGACGCGGCCTATGCACTCGCGGACACCTACGGCACCGGGTCGACGACGGCCCAGCGGACCAAGTCGTTCATCGCCAAGATGAACGCCAAGGCAGGCGAGCTGGGCCTGACCAACACCCACTTCGACTCCTTCGACGGGGTGTCCAACGGCAACAACTACGCCTCGCCGCGCGACCTGGCGAAGCTGGCCGGGGTCGCGCTGAAGAACGCGACCTTCAAGAAGGTCGTCGGCACCAAGCAGTACAAGGACATGCAGTCCTACCGGCCGGGCGGCGGAACGCACGCGATGCAGCCGTGGGACAACACCAACAAGCTGCTCGGCTCCTACCGGGGCGCGATCGGCGTGAAGACCGGATCCGGACCGGAGGCACAGTTCTGCCTGGTGTTCGCGGCGACCCGGCTCGGCCGCACGGTCGTGGGCACGGTGCTCGCCGACACCTCGGCGGACCAGCGTTTCCAGGACGCGACGAAGATCCTCGACTACGGCTTCGCGCAGAGCGGCTGAGGTAGCTGAGGGGCCGCCGCCGTGGTGCACGGCGGCGGCCTCCGGCCCGACCTCATCGGCACCGTCCGGCGCCGGCGCCGCAGCGGCCGGCCTCGGCCGAGTCACACGCCCGACGGGCTGTTCCGGTTGCCGTTCTCCTGTAACGCCTCCTCCCGCGCCGCCAGCTTGCGCAGCATCTCCAGGACGCGGTCGCGGGACTCGTCGGCCGCGTCGATGGCCTCCATGCACTGCCAGTACGTCGTCTCGTCGTCGGCCGCGCTCGCCATGCCGACCAGGGCCATGCCGACCTCGCCGAGCAGATCCCCGAGGCAGAGCAGGGTCTCGCGGGCGTCGGCCAGCTCGGTGAGCTGGGCGGCGCGCAGGTCGCCCAGATCGAGTGCGGGCGGGTCCAGGACTCCGCAGCCCCGGCCCGCCAGTTCGGTCAGGCCGAGCGCCTCGCCGCGCAGCTCGGGCGGGCCGGAGACCGCGAGCCGGCTGCCGATCGCCTGGGCCAGGGCCTGCGCCTGCCACACCTCCGACATGAGCTCGGCCGCGTCGGCACCGCACGCCAGCGCACGCCTGCTCGTGAGGATGAGCCCTATCGCATCCATGCGTCGCCCCCGTCCTTCCGCGTGCTTCCTCGCACGCCCGCTTGAACTCCCTTGGTCACTACCCAGAGTGAAACCGCTCGGGGTGAAAAGCCAGAGGTAGACGGAAATCTGTGGACAACAATTCGGATTCGACAGGCAGTTCAACTCCGGAGAGTAATAGTGGAGTTCAGCCCTCCGGCGGTTGAGGGCGCTCGGACGCGCCGTGCGCCCCCGGCACCGGGAAGCGCCGTTCGTTGCGGTCGATCTTGGCGTCCAGGGCCGCCAGCGGGTCGATGCCGAGGACATCGCAGAACTGCAGCAGATAGGCGAGGACGTCGGCGACCTCGTCGGTGACCCGGTGCGCGGTGTCCGGGTCGTCCATCACGTGTGCGGACTCCTCCGGCGTCAACCACTGGAAGATCTCGACCAGTTCGGAGGCCTCCACGCTGAGCGCGGCGACGAGGTTCTTGGGGGTGTGGTAGGGCTGCCAGTGCCGCGCGGCCGCGAACTCGGCGAGCCTGCGCTGGAGTCGGGCCAGGTCAAGAGGTTCCGTCACGCGTCCAGGTGTACCACTGCGACGCCCTCGGTCCCGGTTGCCCACGAGGCGTCGCTCACCGCGCCCACCCACCGGATGTGGCCGCGCTCGCCCATCCGGACGGCCGTCCGCAGCAGCTCCCGGCGCTGGGCGGGGTCGAGGCCGCGGTCGAAGCCGTCGGCGAGGACGGTGAGGGTGCGCAGGGCGTCGGGCACCTCGCCCGGGGTGTCCACGTCCAGGACGCCGGGCCCGGTCAGCAGCACCAGCGCCAGCGCGAGATAGCGCAGTTCGCCGTCGCCGAGCCGGGCGAGTTCGGTGCGCAGCCCGTCGCCGCGGTCGAGCAGCGCCCGTACCGTGCCGTCCGGCAGCGGCTCCGCGACGAGATCGGTCACCGGCCCCGCGCAGCCCGCGCGCAGGACGTCGACCAGCAGGCCGTGCCGGCGGGCGCATTCCGCGCGGGTGCGCCACAGCACGTCGGCGAGGTTGCCGCAGCCGGACAGCAGCCGGCCGGAGCCGGTGGGCACGGGGGTGCGCATGCACTCGGGGCGGGGGTCGCAGGGGAAGACGGAGCGCAGGGCGACCACCATCTGCTCGGCCGCGGCGAGCACTTGGCGCTGCCCGTCGGTCTTGCCGGCCACGCGCAGCGGCAGCAGGGCGGTGCCGAGGCGGTCGTCGGGGAGCGGGCCCCGGGTCACCGGGGCGGAGCCGGCGGTGTGCCAGGCGGCCTGGACGGTACCGCGCCCGGGATCGCGCAAGGCGGTCTCCAGCAGAACCACCCCGCCCGCGGTCAGCCGCTCCCCCACGATCCTGAGGTCCGGTTCGGCCTGTACGGCGACGTCGAGCCGGACCGGTCCCTCGGCACCGTCGGCCGTACAGCCGATCCGGAAGCCGCGCCGCCCTCCGGCATCGGGACGCGCCCGCTGCGGTACACAGGCCACCGGGTCCGGGAACACCTCGAAGAGCGAGGCTCCGCCACCGAGCCGGGCCAGCGCCTCGTACGCCGTGAGCGCGTTCGTCTTCCCCGCTCCGCTGGGCCCGGCGAACAAGGTGACGGACCCCAGCGGAAAGCCGGCCCGCCGATGCCCGGCGAAGGCCGACAGCCGCAGCTCGGTGATCCGGGCACGTACATCGGGGGACCGCCGGGACTGCGCGGGAACGGTCCCGGCGGCGGGGGGCTGAGCGGACACGGAAGGCACGGCCATGTCCGGACCGTAGAACCCGGCCCGTCTGCCGAACCGTTTCCTGCCGGCACCTTCCTACGAACGGGCGGTCGGGCGGGCGCGAACGGGACGAGGGGACACTCGGTCGGGTGACACCGGACGACCGACGCCGCGACCTCCGGACACGCACACCACCACACACCGCCGCGAACCCAGCCGCCGCACTCGACCGCCACGCATCCCCTCAGCCACCAGGCCGGGAACGCCCGCGCCCCACACTCACCCCGAAGACCCCAGCCTCAACCGCGCCCAGCACCCCACACGACCACCAGGCGCACCCCCCAGCCACCCGACCACGAACACCCGCGCCCCACGTCACCCCAAAGACCCCAGCCTCAACCGCGCCCAGCACCCCACACGACCACCAGGCGCACCCCCCAGCCACCCGACCACGAACGCCCTGGCCCCACACTCACCCCGAAGACCACCCCGCTCGGCAGCCGGAGGCGGCGGGTCAGCCGCCCGACACCCCCGCCCCTTCCATCAGGCCGCTGACCTCGGTGCCGGGTGGGGTGAGGAGGAACACATTGCGGTCGACACGGTGCATTCCGCTGCCCAGGCCGAAGACCACGCCCGTGCTGAAGTCCAGGACGCGCTTGGCGACCTCGGTCTCCGCGCCGGTCAGGTCGAGCAGGACCGGCGCGCCGGCCATCAGGGTCTCGGCGACTTCCCGGGCGTCCGCGAAGACGTTGACGCGCAGCACGACGAACCGGCGCCGCGTCTCGGTCTCGGCGTCCGGCAGCGAGCGGTGGTTCACCGCGGACGGCCAGGCGTCCCGGCCCCGCAGCGGCACGACCTGGGCGAGCCCTTCCCACTGTTCATCGGTGACGTCGTAGCGGCTCACCGGCTCCCCCCGACCTGACTCTCACTCCATGCCTGCACCAGCCAATTCTTACGCCAAGTCACCCGTTCGGCCCAACAGCGACACACTGCGCGACCGATCCGGTGCCGCACGGCCGGAAGCGACCTGCGTCACATGTACGATTACGTCCGTTTCTTACCGCCCTCATACCCGACTCTTCACATGCCGCCACGCCCCGCTCACCGGCTGCCGTTAGCGTCCAGTGCCGTGCACTTGGCAGAAACACAGCAGGTGACAGCCGGCCGGCGGACTCAGTCGGCGGTGTCCGCCGTACCGGTCGCCCGCGCGGAGCTCCATGAGCCACCCGCGCAGTGGCATCGCGTGCTGACGCTGCTCGCCGACGTCAGCCTGTTCATCGGCACGCGCGCGGTGTGGACGCAGGCGGCCACGCACAGAGTGGCCCTCGCGGGGGTCATCTCCGTCTGCTACGCCTCGATCCTGGTGACCGGCGTGCTCACGCTGACGGTCCGCCGGGCGCGTTCGCTGGCCCGTCTCGACGCCGTGGTGCTGGTGACCGCGATCGCGCTCACCCTGTGCACCTGGGCGCTGAACCACGCGGGCGGCGACGAGGCGGTCCTGACCACGCAGGCCGCGAAACAGATCGTCGGCGGGCACCTGGTCTACGACCAGCCGTGGCCGTGGCTCTTCCACATCAAGGGCGTCGCCCTGACGGCGACGACGACCGGCGGCTACGACTACACGTACGGCTATCCCCCGCTGGCACCGCTGCTCACCGTGCCCTTCCTGTGGCTCGGCCACACCGGGGCACCGGCGACGCTGGCGGTGACGGTCGTACTGATCGTGGGCGCGGTGGTGCTGTGGCGGCTGCTGCCGACGCCATGGCGGTCGGCGGCCACGATGGTCTGCCTGGGCTTCAGTTTCCTGCCGATGTACGCCCGTCAGGGCTACCCGGCGATCATCGGCCTGGTCCTGCTGGTCCCGGTGGTGGTGCGCTGGCCGCGGTTCGGCGCCGGGGGCCGGCTGGGTCCCGCCGGGATCGCACGGGCCGCGTGCATCGGGGCCGCGTGCGCGGCACAGCAACTCCCCTGGTTCGTCACACCGTTCCTGCTGGCCGGGATCTACGCCGTGCGCCGCGGTGAACTCGGCGGCCGGGCGGCCACGCGGGTGGTGCTGCGGATCGCCGGGATCGCGGCCCTCACCTGGGTGCTGATCAACGCGTACTTCATCGTGACCGAGCCGGGTCCGTGGTTCCGGGGCATCGCGCTGCCGCTGACCCAGGGCGCGGTGCTGCACGGCCAGGGTCTGGTCGACATCTCCCTGTACTTCACGCACGGCAGCGACCGGCTCGACTGGTACGGCCACGCGAGCATGCTGCTCGCCGCGGCCCTGCTGGTGCTGTTCGTACTGTTCGTGCGGCGGCTGGGCCCGGCCGCGACCGTGCTGCCCTGGTGCGCCTTCTACCTGGCGACCCGGTCCCAGGACGGCTACTACCTGATGTACACGCCGCTGTGGCTGACGGCGGCGATCACCGTCCCCCTGTCGGAGTTCAGGAACGCGTGGCAGCCGCGCCCCCGGTGGCTGACGGGCCGGCGCCGTCGGCCCGCGCTGGCCGCCGCCGTGGCGCTGCTGGTGCTGCCCGCGCTGGTGAGCGCGACCCTCGCGGTGTCGGGGAAGCCGCCGCTGCGGATGGACATCACGGCGGCCCGGCACGCCTCGGCGCACACTCTGTCGGCACTGACGGTGAAGGTCACCAACACCGGGAGCAGCGCGCTGACCCCGCACTACATGCTGACGAGGGGCCAGGGCATGAACCGGTACTGGTCGCTCGCGCACGGTCCGGCCACGATCCCCGCGCACACCACGGCGACCGTCCAGCTGCGGGCGCCCAAGGGCGGCTTCCCCCTGCCCGGGAAGAAGGCCACGCACATCCGGCTGCGCGCCTTCACGGCAACCCCGCAGACGCTCTCCACCAAGGACGTGAGCCGGGCCGAGCTGGGCATGAAGGGCTGAGCGGGCGTCTCAGGCCCGCGCCCGCGTGAAGCGAAGCTGCGCCGTGACCGTGGTCAGGCCGCGCATCATGCCCAGCTGGTTCCAGCCCATGCCGAACTGGTCGCGGTCGACGCTGAACTCGGCGTCCAGGGTGAGCGCGTCGGCACCGGCGTCGGTCAGACGCGCGGTGAGGGTCACGGGCCTGCTGACGCCCCGCACGGTCAGCTGACCGGTGACCCGTACGCCGTCGCCGTCGAGGCGGTCGGCACCGCGGACGGCGAAGGTGATCTCGGGGTGGTTGTCGGCGTCGAAGAAGTCGGCCGAGCGCAGGTGGGTGTCCCGCTTGGCGTGCTTGGTGTCCAGGGAGGCCGCCTCCAGGGTCACGGTGCCGGTGGCCGAGCCGTCGGCGTGCACCTCGCCCCCGCCGGCGACCGCGGTGAACGTGCCCTTCACGGTGACGAGTCCCCACATGGTCTTGTGCCGCAGTCCCACGGTGGACGCGGCCGGGTCGAGCTGCCAGGTGCCTGTCTGCACGGCGACGGTCATGGTCGTACTCCTGATTCGAGTGGTTCAAATTTGGATGACTGACAGTCACGCTAGCGCGTCATCCAAATTTGAACAACCCACTCCTCCAAAACTGAACAACCTTCTGGTCCAAAATTGGACAACAGGTAGACTCGATCCATGTCCACATCCGACGCGCACCCCGCCGACCGGCTCGAATGCCCCGCCTCCGCGGGCAGCCTGCTGCCCCCGGAGCTGCGCGCCTGGATGATCCTGCTGGCCGCCACCGGCGCCGTGGAGCAGCGGCTGCGGTCGGTCGTGAAGGAGACCCTCGACGTCTCGCACGACGAGTTCCTGATCCTGTGCCTGCTGGCGGAACAGCCCCGCACCGGACTGCGCATGACCCAGGTCGCCGACCTCCTCGGCCGCCCCAAGACCCGGCTCACCTACCAGATCGCCTGCCTCCAGCGGGCCGGCCTGGTCGTCCGCACCTCGGTGTGCGGCGACAAGCGCGGCGTTCAGGTCGCCCTCACCGACAAGGCGCGCGACCTCCTCGACGAGACGTCCACCCTGCTCGCCGGAACCGTCCGCCAGGCCCTCGCCGACTCCATGGGCCCCGACCAGCGCGCGGCCATGTGCGCGCTGGTCCCGGACCTCGACGAGGAGCCCTCCGGCGGCTGAGCGGCGCAGGTCACAAGCGCAAGGAGGGAAACCTCACAGCCCCCGCGCTGCACTCACTTGAGCATGCTGCCCTAGCATCCGAGCCATGACGGTCCTGCCTGACGACGGGCTCTCACTGGCCGCCGAGTTCCCTGACGCGACGCACGAGCAGTGGCAACGCCTGGTCGAGGGCGTGCTGCGCAAGTCGGGCAAGGAAGTCTCGGGCGCGGCAGCTGAGGACGCCCTGTCCACGACGCTGGAGGACGGGCTGCGCACCCGGCCCCTCTACACCGCGCGCGACGCCGCGCCCGACCCCGGTCTGCCGGGCTTCGCGCCGTATGTGCGCGGCAGCCGCCCCGAGGGCAACACCGCGGGCGGCTGGGACGTGCGGCAGCGGCACACCGCCCTCGCGGACGGTGCCGTCCTGGCCGACCTGGAGAACGGCGGCACCTCGCTGTGGCTGGTGCTGGGCGAGGGCGGCATCCCGGTGGACGGGCTGGGCCGGGCGCTGGAGGGGGTCTACCTCGACCTGGCGCCGGTCGTCCTGGACGCGGGCCGGGACACCGGGCGGGCCGCCGAGGCGCTGCTGCGGCTGTCCGCGGACAAGGGCGTGGCCGCCGAGGCCGTACGCGGCAATCTGGGCGGCGACCCGCTCGGGTACGAGGCCCGCACCGGTACGGCGCTGGACTTCGCGCCGTACGCCGCCCTGGCCGCACGCTGCGCCGGGCAGTACCCCGGGCTGCGCGCCCTCACCGTGGACGCGCTGCCGTACCACGAGGCGGGCGGCTCGGCCGCGCAGGAGCTGGGCGCCTCGCTCGCCACCGGTGTGGCGTATCTGCGGGAGCTCACCGAGGCGGGGCTGAGCGTCGAACAGGCCGCCGGGCAGCTGGAGTTCCGTTACGCGGCCACCGCCGACCAGTTCCTCACCATCGCCAAGCTGCGCGCCGCGCGCCGGCTGTGGGCCCGGGTCGCCGAGGTCTGCGGGGCCCCTGGCGCACAGGTGCAGCACGTGGTGACCTCGCCGGTGATGATGGCCCGCCGCGACCCGTGGGTGAACATGCTCCGCACGACCGTCGCGACACTCGCCGCCGGGGTCGGCGGCGCCGACTCCGTGACCGTGCTGCCGTTCGACCACGCGCTCGGCCTGCCCGACGCGTTCGCCCGCCGCATCGCCCGCAACACCTCCACGATCCTCATCGAGGAGTCCCACCTGGCCCGGGTCATCGACCCCGCGGGCGGCTCCTGGTACGTCGAGCAGCTCACCGACCAACTCGCCCAGGCCGCCTGGGAGTTCTTCCGTACGATCGAGCGCGACGGCGGCCAGGCGGCCGTACTGCGCTCCGGCCGGCTGCGCACCGACCTCGCGACGACCTGGGCGGAGCGCTCCAAGAAGCTCGCCAAGCGGCGCGAACCCATCACCGGCGTCAGCGAGTTCCCGCTGCTGACCGAGAAGCCGGTGGAGCGCGAGCCCGCACCCGAGCCGCCGTCCGGCGGTCTGCCCCGGGTGCGCCGGGACGAGGCCTACGAGGAGCTGCGCGCCCGCTCCGACGGCCACCTCGCCGCGACCGGCGCCCGCCCCCGGATCTTCCTGGCGACCCTCGGCTCCGCAGCCGAGTACACCGCCCGCGCGACCTTCGCCGCCAACCTCTTCCAGGCCGGCGGCATCGAGCCGGTCACCGAGGGCGCCTTCGAGGACAGCGGCGCCACCGAAGCCGTGCTGTGCTCCAGCGACGCGCTCTACGCCGAACAGGCCGAGCAGGCCGCCGAGTCGCTCAGGGCGGCCGGGGCCCGGCATGTGTTCCTGGCGGGCCGGGGCGCGTACGCCGGCATCGACTCGTACGTCTTCGCGGGCTGCGACGCCATCGACGTGCTGTCCGCGACCCTCGACCGCATGGGAGTGTCCTGATGGGAATCCCCGACTTCTCCGGCATCGAGCTGGGGACGCCGGTCGCCGACGGCAGTGCCGAGGACTGGCGCGCAGCCGTCGAGCGGGCGACCGGGGTACAGGAGCCGCTGTGGGAGACCCCGGAGGGCATCGGGGTCAAGCCGCTGTACACCGGCCGTGACCTGGAGGGCCTGGACTTCCTGGGCACCTACCCGGGCATCGCGCCGTATCTGCGCGGCCCCTACCCGACGATGTACGTCAACCAGCCCTGGACGATCCGCCAGTACGCGGGCTTCTCCACCGCCGAGGAGTCCAACGCGTTCTACCGGCGCAACCTGGCGGCCGGCCAGAAGGGCCTGTCGGTCGCCTTCGACCTGCCCACGCACCGGGGGTACGACAGCGACCACCCGCGCGTGACCGGTGACGTCGGCATGGCGGGCGTGGCGATCGACTCGATCTACGACATGCGGCAGCTGTTCGACGGGATCCCCCTCGACAGGATGTCCGTGTCGATGACGATGAACGGCGCGGTGCTGCCGGTGCTCGCGCTGTACATCGTGGCGGCGGAGGAACAGGGCGTACCGCCCGAGAAGCTGGCCGGAACCATTCAGAACGACATTCTGAAGGAGTTCATGGTCCGCAACACCTACATCTACCCGCCGAAGCCGTCGATGCGGATCATCTCCGACATCTTCGCGTACACCTCGCAGCGGATGCCCCGCTACAACTCCATCTCCATCTCCGGCTACCACATCCAGGAGGCGGGCGCGACGGCCGACCTGGAGCTGGCGTACACGCTCGCGGACGGCGTCGAGTACCTCCGCGCGGGCCGGGAAGCGGGCCTGGACGTGGACGCGTTCGCACCGCGACTGTCCTTCTTCTGGGCGATCGGCATGAACTTCTTCATGGAGGTCGCCAAGCTGCGGGCGGCCCGGCTCCTGTGGGCGAAGCTGGTCTCCCAGTTCGACCCGAAGAACACCAAGTCCCTGTCCCTGCGCACCCATTCGCAGACCTCGGGCTGGTCGCTGACCGCGCAGGACGTGTTCAACAACGTCACGCGTACGGCCGTGGAGGCGATGGCGGCGACCCAGGGCCACACCCAGTCGCTGCACACCAACGCCCTCGACGAGGCCCTGGCCCTGCCGACCGACTTCTCGGCGCGCATCGCCCGCAACACCCAGCTGCTCATCCAGCAGGAGTCGGGCACCACCCGGGTCATCGACCCGTGGGGCGGCAGCGCGTACGTGGAGAAGCTGACGTACGACCTCGCGCGCAAGGCCTGGGCGCACATCCAGGAGGTCGAGCAGGCGGGCGGCATGGCGCAGGCCATCGACGCCGGCATCCCGAAGCTGCGCGTGGAGGAAGCCGCGGCCCGCACCCAGGCCCGCATCGACTCGGGCCGTCAGCCGGTGATCGGCGTCAACAAGTACCGCGTGGAGAACGACGAGGCGATCGAGGTCCTCAAGGTCGACAACTCCGCCGTACGCGCCCAGCAGATCGAGAAGCTGCGCCGGCTGCGGGAGGAGCGGGACGAGACCGCGTGCCGGGACGCGCTGGACGCGCTGACGCGGGCCGCCGAGGGCAAGGAGAACCTGCTGGAACTGGCCGTGCGCGCGGCCCGCGCCAAGGCCACCGTCGGCGAGATCTCCGACGCCCTGGAGAAGGTGTACGGCCGGCACGCGAGCCAGATCCGTACGATCTCCGGCGTGTACCGCAACGAAGCAGGCCAGTCCCCGACCGTGGACCGCACCCGTGCCCTGGTGGACGCCTTCGAGGAGGCCGAGGGGCGCCGCCCGCGCATCCTGGTCGCCAAGATGGGCCAGGACGGCCACGACCGCGGCCAGAAGGTGGTCGCGACCGCCTTCGCCGACCTCGGCTTCGACGTCGACGTCGGCCCGCTGTTCCAGACCCCGGAGGAGGTCGCCCGGCAGGCGGTCGAGGCGGACGTGCACGTGGTCGGCGTGAACTCGCTGGCCGCCGGTCACCTCACCCTGGTCCCGGCGCTGCGCGAGAAGCTCGCGGAGGAGGGTCGCGAGGACATCATGATCGTGGTCGGCGGGGTGATCCCGCCGCAGGACGTGCCGACGTTGCGGGAGATGGGCGCGGCGGAGGTGTTCCTGCCCGGGACGGTGATCCCGGACGCTGCGTACGGCCTGGTGAAGCGGCTGTCGGCCGACCTCGGCCACGAGCTGTAGCGGGGGCTTGCGGGGTGGCGGTGATCGATCTCGACACGTATGTGAAGGGCGTGCTGGACGGAAAGCGAGCGATCGTGGCCCGCGCGATCACGCTCGTGGAATCCACGCGCCCCGCGCACCGGTCGCTGGCGCAGGAGTTGCTGACCCAGCTGCTCCCGCACAGCGGCCGGGCGCGGCGGATCGGCGTGAGTGGGGTGCCGGGTGTCGGCAAGTCGACCTTCATCGACGCGTTCGGCACCATGCTCACCTCGCTGGGCCACCGGGTCGCGGTCCTGGCGGTCGATCCCTCCTCGACCCGCACCGGCGGCTCCATCCTCGGCGACAAGACGAGGATGGAGCGCCTGGCGGTGGATCCCGCGGCCTTCGTCCGCCCCTCCCCCAGCGCGGGCACGCTGGGCGGGGTCGCGAAGGCCACCCGGGAGTCGATGGTGGTCATGGAGGCGGCGGGCTACGACGTGATCCTCGTCGAGACGGTCGGCGTGGGCCAGTCGGAGACGACGGTCGCGGAGATGGTCGACTCCTTCCTCCTGCTGACCCTGGCCCGCACCGGCGACCAGCTGCAGGGCATCAAGAAGGGCGTCCTGGAACTGGCCGACGTGATCGCCGTCAACAAGGCGGACGGACCGCACGAGCGCGACGCGAAGGCCGCCGCCCGTGAACTGGCGGGCGCGCTGCGTCTGATGCACGGCAAGGAGGCGTTCTGGAGCCCGCCGGTGCTCAGTTGCAGCGCCCGTGAGTCGTCGGGCCTCGACACGGTCTGGGAGCGCCTGGAACAGCACCGCACCCTGCTCGACTCCACCGGCCGGCTGACCGCCAAGCGGCGCGACCAGCAGGTCCGCTGGACCTGGGCGATGGTTCGCGACGAACTGCTGGGCCGCCTCCACGCCGACCCGGCGGTGCGGGAGGCCGCGCCGGACCTCGAACGACAGGTCAGGGAAGGCCGGTTGACGGCGACACTGGCGGCGGAACGGATTCTGGAGGCGTTCGGGGGGCGTACGGCTCCGCCGACGGCCGACAGGACGGCTGGACCGGCAACCTGACCCTCGGCTGTGCAGGAGTCCGGTTCGGTTGCCGACACGCGGTGGTTTCGCTGGGTGTGGCCTGTCGGGTGCGGTCAGCGGTGTGCCGGTGTCCGGGCGGTTTCGCCGGTCTGCTCGGGGGCGGGGGTGCGCTGGGCCACGATCCGTGTCGTGGTGGCGGTGCCGCGCACGGCGAGGGCGGTCAGCGGCAGCAGGGTGAGTACGGCGATGCCGGCGCCGACCAGGGGCGGTCCGGTCGGGCCGAGGGAGGACTCCAGCGCCGTACCGGCGATCGCGGATCCGGCGGCGATGCCCGTGTTGAAGGCGGAGGTGCTCAGCGCGCCGCGAAAAGCGGAGAAATCCATCCCGGGAGGGAAACTTCCTGGGAGGAATCTCTCCCCCCTTGCGCAGGCGCGAGATGTGGCCGTCGCACAGAGGGGTCGACTACGGCGCGGCCTCGTCCGGTGACAGGTAGGAGCAGAAGACGCCGTCCGGGTCGTACCGCGTTCTCAGGTTCCCCAGGCGCTGCCAGTCGTCCGCGGTGAAGGAGCGGCGGGCACGGGACGATGCCGCGGTGAGGTCCGCCTCGGCGATGTAGTGCCCCGTTCCGAAGGGTTCCACCCTGTGTATCGCTTCCCGCAGCCAGCCGATGTTGGCGGCGTCCTGGCGGGGGTCGTCCCAGACGGCGTAGGGCACGACATAGCTCTCCCCGAGCACCGAGAAGGCCATGTCCGGCGGCGGCCGGCCTGCGGGCGAGAACGGTGCGAGGACCAGCGATCTGTTCGAAGGGGCCGAGTCCACGACATCCGCGAGCTCGCCGAGCAGTGTGGGGAAGCCGGCGTCCGACCACAGGGTGTCCGCTGCATAGCGGAGTTGCGGAGGCCACAGGGCGGCGGAGGAGTCGTACAGGGCCTCGAACGTCGTCGGCTCGTCCAGTTGATGGGAAAGGGAGCCTCGGCGCAGGGGACAGTCGCGCAGCGGCAGGAGGAACTCGCTTGCTTCCTGTCGCGACGGGGCGAAGGCGGTACCGGTGACGGTCACCGCTCTGCGGCCCGGCTCTGTGCCGGGGTCCACCGTGCCGAGGGAGAAGCTCAACTCGACGTTCGGGGAGAGCCCCACGGCCAGCTCGGTGGCCCACTGCGTCACCTCGGTGACGTTCGCGAGGGAGAAGGTCCAGCTGGTGCTCGTGATCGCGCCGGGGTGGGGATACAGCCTGAGGCGGAAGGCGGTGACCGCGGCGAAGAAGCCGGGACCCGCTCCCCGGGCCGCCCAGAACAGGTCCCTGTGCTCGTTCTCGCTGCAGGTGACCGGCTCCCCGTCCGCGGTCACGGCTTCGATCTGCTCGACACTGGCGCACGCCGGCCCACGGGCCCCGGAGTTCCAGCCGAGCCCTCCGCTGAGGAGATATCCGCCGACGGCGACGGACCCGCAGTGGCCTGTGGGGAAAGCGAGTCCGTGACGGCCGAGTTCCGAGCTGAGCTGTACGCCGGTGACGCCGGGCTGCACCGTCGCCGTCGCGGAGGCGGGGTCGACGGCGCAGCCGCGCAGCCCGGACAGGTCGATGAGCATGCCCCCGTCGCGCAGGGCCGACCCGCACCAGCTGTGTCCCCCCGACCGTATGGCGACCTGAAGGCCCTGGGACCGGGCCAGGCGCACCGCTTCCACGACATCACCGGCCGACGCCACGCGAACGATGACGTCCGGGAACCGCGCCGGTGTGAGCGCGTTCCATACGACGGCCCTGCGGATGTCCTCGTAACCGGCGTCTTTCCGCCGTACCGACAGTTCCCCGAGACCGCGAATCTGCGTGTAGCGGCTCATCCTGCACTCCTTGCCCCGTCACCCGCGGTCTGCACGCCCTCGGGCAGAGGAGTTGCGGAGACCGCCGATGTACACGACGCTGAAAGGACGTCGCTGTTCAGTGATGAGCCAGGGCGGTTCGGGCCTTTACAGTTTACCGCGGAGCCCGCGGGGAAACGACTCGTGACCGGCAGGGATGGCCCACAGACACCATGAAATGCTTCGTCATGAGGAACGTCGGCGAGGTCGCCGTCCTCGACAAACGTGTTCCGGAACCGGGACCGAATGAGGCCGTGGTGCGTACGACCACCGCGATGATCTGCAGTTCCGACGTCCATACGGTGAGGGGAGCGATCCCGGTAGCCCCGGATGTCACCCTGGGGCACGAGGCCGTGGGAACGATCCATGCGCTCGGCTCCGCGGTGGAAGGACTCACCGAAGGTGAACGCGTGGCGGTGGGCGGAGTCACGCCCTGCTTTCAATGCGAATTCTGTCAGCGCGGTCTGTCCTCGCAATGCGGAGGCAGAATGATGGGTGGAGCCAGGTTCACCGTGCAGCGGGACGGCAACCTGGCGGAGTACTTCCTGGTGAACGACGCACAGGCGAATCTCGCTCCGATTCCCCAGACACTGTCCGACCACCAGGCTTTGTACGCGACGGACATGCTGTCGACCGGGTTCGTCGCCGCCGAACACGCTGAGCTCGACTTCGGGCAGACCGTCGCCGTCTTCGCTCAGGGAGCGGTGGGTCTTTCGGCCACCATCGGGTGCCGGCTGCGCGGCGCCGGATTCATCATCGCCGTCGAATCGCGGCCCGAACGCCAGGAACTGGCCCGTCACTTCGGTGCCGATGTGATCGTCGATCACACGCACTGCGATCCCGTCGAGCGCATCCTTGAACTGACGGACGGGCAGGGTGTGGACGCGGCCATCGAGGCGCTGGGCACACCGGGTACCTGGGAGGCGACGTTCCGCGTCACCAAGCCGGGCGGCCACATCTCCAATGTCGGCTACCACGGCGAGGTTCCTGAACCACTGAGGATCCCGCTGGAGCCCTTCGGATACGGGATGTCCGACAAGCATGTCCACGGCGGGCTGAACCGAGGAGGCAGGGAGCGCCTGAGGCGGATCTTCCGGCTGATGGAGCACGGCAGGGTGGACCCCACCCCGATGACGACCCACGCGTTCGGCTTCGACGAGGTCGAAAGGGCATTCCGGATGATGGAAGCCAGGGCAGACGGCATCATCAAGCCGCTGATTCACTTTGGCGGTTGAGGGTGGGCGATACGCCCTCTGATCTCAGCCGGTGAGACCGAAAACCGCGAGGAGCGCCGCGTAACACACCGCCACGACGGCCGCACCCACCAGATCGGTGCGGCGCGAACGCGGTCGGTCGGGTGCCAGCCAGAAGGCCAGGGCACGGTTGACGACCCGTGGCATCAGAAGCCAGGTCAGAAGCGAAACACTCAGCACGTTCGAGATGAAAAGGCCGAGGTACCCCGCAACGCCGGCATGCGTGAGGGCGCGGCCTACGGTGAGGTTGAGCACCATGACGGTGGGGTAGAGCGCGAGAAGAACGGACATGGCCTGCTTCCAGTTGGGCGGGACACCCGCCTGCTCCCCTTCGCCGAAGCGGAACCATCCGCTGAAGGCCGACGCGATCTTGCGCACGTCGTAGTCGGCGAAGTAGTCGCGCCCCTCGTCCAGCAGTTTCCTGCGGACATCCGACTGCAGCCACTGGTCGAGGTGTTCGCGGGTGTCGAACCGGAACACAACGACCCAGCGGTCCTGGATGCCCTCGACGGGCGAGAAGAGTTCGGCCCCCATGAAACCCGGGCACTTGTGCTGGGCCCTCAGGACCTTGTCCTGCCAGCGCTCGAAGTCCTGCTCGCGACCTCGCCGCACCGTGTGGGAGACGACGGCCGTCACGGCTTCCTCAGCCGGTTGCCCTCCGCGCAGAACCTCCTGGGAGGGCTCCTCCTCGAACAAGTCGCGGCTGGCGTCGAGGAGTTCCCGGCGAGTCGCCGACCCGAGCCAGGCGCTCAACCGGTCGACGTCCGAGAAGCGGAACACCACGACCCACTGGTCGTCCTCGGCGGAGTCGGGCGGGTACAGCTCCGATCCCTCGAAGCCGTCGAAGGCCCGTACGGCCCGGTTCACCTGCTCCTGCCAGCGTTTGTAGTCCTCCTCGCGACCGGGCACGACCTTCTGCGAGGTCACCACGGTTGCTCCGGCGGCGCCACGGCCGCGGTTTGCGCTGGCGCTCATACGGAGTAGCGTAGCCATAAAGGGACTTATGAGACAAATGGAGAAAATGTCATCAAGCTCCCCGAATCCTGTGCAATCGATCGGAATGCCCGAGCCGGTGCGGAGTGGAGGTCGTCATGGGTCACAAGGAGTGCATGGCGGAAGCGGTACGGCTGGCCACGGAGTCGGTGGAGCACGGCTGGGGCGGCCCGTTCGGTGCCGTGCTCACCCGGGACGGCGAGATCATCGCCCGCGGCCAGAACCGCGTCCTTTTGACCGGCGACCCGACCGCACATGCCGAGATAGAGACCATCCGCAAGGCGTCCCAGCTCCTCAACGAGGAGGCGCCCACCATCTCGGAAGAGCACCAGAACGAGGGCACCCTGGAATACGTGCCGCGCCCCGAAGGCTCCCCCGACCCGGTCCCGGAGCGGGCCCGGATGCTCCAGGGCTGTTCGATCTACATCAGTGGCGCACCGTGCCCCATGTGCATGAGCGCCATCTACTGGTCGCGCATCGACAACGTCTACTTCAGCTGCGACCTGGACGCCACGCGGAAGATCGGCTTCGATGACATCTTCCAGTACGAGGACTTCCAGAAGCCGCTGGACCAGCGCCGGATCCACATCGAGCAGATCCATCCGGAGCTGGGCGCGAGCGCGTACGAAGCCTGGGAGACGAAGCCCGACCGGCACGCCTACTAACGGATGTGTAACGCCCCCGCCGGAGTGTTACCTCGGGCCGTCCGTCACGGAGGTGGTGGCCGGGGTGGGCGGGTTCGGGGGCTCGGTGAGGTGCTGGGTGCCGCCCGGGGAGGTGCAGGCGTGCACCCCGGAGGTGAGCAGAACACACGCCTTGGCCGTTGAGGGGCTCGGCGCGGCGACCATAGCGCTGAACGTGTCGGTGTCGTAGTGGACCTTGTTCTGGTATGTCCGGCCCCCCTCGCCGACAACCCGGGCGATGTCGCCGGGGTGTCCCCAGCTGATACGGGACCAGGCAGCCTTGCAGGCATCGCTGTAGCGCAGCTCCACGTAGACCCCGGCGACCTTGTACAGGGCAGCGGTCCAGGCGTCGCCGCCGCAGCCGGTTTGTCCGGGGTTTTTTCCGGCACAGCTGTCCGCGAAGCAGTTCACGTCGAGTTGCCTGGTCGGTGCGTCCTTGACCACGGCGCCGTCCCGGTCGCCGTGCGCGCCCGAATGCCGGCCGAAAGCGCCGTAAAGCGAGACGGACAGGCCAACGACGGCGGCCAGGGCGACCACCGTCCGGATCAGCTGCCGCCGGCCGAACCGACGGCTCACGGACGGCGGCTCTTCGGCCTGTGCGGCGGGAGCGCGCTCCGTTATGGGAGCGGATTCCTCGAACGGCCGGTCGTGGCCGTCGGCGGCATCGCGGGGCCCGTCCGTTTCACTGGTTCCATGGTCGTGCCAAGCGGTGTTCGCCAGTTCCCACAGCGCCACGAGCCGGGCGGGATCGGCGTCGGCCAGCTTTCCGAGGGAGGTCACCGCGTGCTGCGGTGGCAGTGCCTTGCCGTTCAGATAGCGTTCCCAGGAGGACTTGCTGTACGGGGTGCGGCCGCCGAGTACGGCCAGACTCAGCCCGGCGTGGTCCTTCAAGTTCCGCAGTTCGGCGACCAGATGCCGGACGTCCGAGGCGAGGCCGCCGGGTAACGGCTTCCAGTCAGTCACGTACGCCCTCCGGGCCAGTGCTCTCCGGGATCATCACTTTCTTCCCTACTGTATCTACGCGGGCGATCGCGGAACCGCTGGTTTTGCACAACTGGGCGCGCATACAACGCATTTGACGTCACGACGGTGAGGCGGTGCCATGGGCGAAGGGACGACGGCGCGCGCCGCGCTGTGCGTAGTGATTCTGGCGGTGGTATGTGCGGGGTCCGGAGCCCCGCGGGACCACCAGTCCCGCGACCGGCGTGGCGGCGTGCTCGTCGCCGACGGGCTTGGAGCCACACAGCAGTTGGCGGTCGGCCGCAGCCGGCGCAGCGACCTGATCGGCCTGTGGCAGAGCGTGCTGTGGGCCGACGGATACTCGGCACGCTCCGGGGTCACCTGCACGTACGACGAGGCGACGGCCGAGGCCACCCGCGTCTGGCAGAGCAATCACCACCTGTCCGCGGACGGGATCGTCGGGCCGGCCACCTGGGGCGCCGCAGCGGAGCGTATGGTCCCCGTCGGGCAGTGGATGGTCTATCAGGGCGAACGCTACGGCCTCCCGTTGCGCCAGGCACCGGACGGCGTCTACGAGGTCTATGACGCCGGGCGGTTCCATCGGCTGCACACGGACTCCGTGACCCTCACGCGCTGCCGCTGACGGCGTCGATCCAGCTGTCGTACTGTGCGACGCCGAGTTGTCGGCCATGAACGACGACCGTGGCACGTGCCGCGTCCGGCCCGCTCGCCACCATCGCCGTGTACGCCCCGCCGCCGGTGGCCGTCTGCTGGTCGCCGCCCGTCGTGGCGATCCGCAACCCTGCCGTCGCCGCCGCGGTGTCGACCTCCGCCCAGCTCGCCCGGCAGGCGGGGCTGTACTGAAGCGTCAGGACGCGGCCGTACGCGCGCAGCCGGTGGACGACGACACTGTCCCGGTCACACCTTTCGCGGTAGGGGTCCAGGCCCCGGCAGCCGGCCGCCCGACACCCTGCGGCCGCCCCGTCCGCCGCGCTGTGCAAGGGCCACGGCCAGGCCGGCGCTCCGGATGGAGCGCCGGCCGGCAGGCGGCCGGCCTCCGTCCCGCTGGTCCAGCTGTCCCATGGCCGGGCGAGCAGCAGGATGGCCAGCAGCGAGCAAGCGGCGACTGCGGCCAGTACGCCCGCGTGCGGCACTCGAAAGCCACGCGAGGACGGCCGGTCCTCAGCCGGTAAGGGGCCTGTGGGCACGGCGTCCGGGGGATCCGGGGCCCGTACGTCACCTGCCGGACGCAGCGGTGCGGGTGACGGGTCGGTGTCGTCGGCCGGGCGCTCTCCCGTCCAGGCGTGGGCCGCCGATTCCCACAGCACACGCAGGAACTCGGCGTCTACCTGTGCCAGCCGTCCGAGCTCGGCGACCGCCGTCCAAGGGGGCAGTCTCCGGCCGTTGAGGTAGCGCAGCCAGGAACTACGGCTGTAACCGGTCTTGGCCGCGACGGTCATGGTGTTCATCTCGCACCGGTCCACGTACTGGCGCAGTTCTCGCACCAGCCGGGCCACCTCGGCGGGCAGGTCGCCCCGCAGCGGCTGCCAGCGTCCCACGACGGCGTCCCCCTTCCCGTGCAGGGCCCACTATCTCACAGGCGTCCCGTCCCGCGACCCATCCGCCGGACGTCTCCGCAGGTCAGAAGGGCGTCAGTCCCACGATTGAGGCAACTGGCGGGCGGCTCTGGCCCGCAGCCGTCCGCCCGCCCCAGACTCGGAGAGGCACCTGCACGACGGCCGCGGATCGGCCGCCCTCGCCGCCCCGGGAGAGGAACCGTGCGGCGGCACGTGACGCCCTGGACGCGGAAGCCTTCGGCCCACGCCCGGGCTTCCGGTCCGGCCGCTGCGGGTGCGCACGCCACTTATGCACGCTGCGGGGGAATTCCGACATGACGGCCAACGGCAGCTCGCCCGGCACGGACGAGCTGGAGATCGCGAACACCACGTCGACCACCCCCGGCAGGCGCCGTCGGCCGCCTGCCGCCAGAAGGCCGGGCTTGGGCGCTGGGCGGCGGTACCACGCCGCCGCCGACCGCCCGGAAGCTCTGGCAACCGCCCTGCCCGGCGAGCTTCAGGTTCCGGTACGGACGGCCGTGCCCGACCCCACGGACCGTCGCCATGTCGATCTGGGGCCGGTACGGCTGTCGTTGCTCAGCCTGCCCGCGCCACCAGCCGTTCAGAAGATGGGAGACCGGTATGCCAGCGGCCTGCCGCTGACCTGGCACATGGTCTTCGCACCCCGCGGGCCACTGGTCCTCCGCCGCGATCGGCGGCTCATCCGGCTGGAGTCCGGCAGCGTGATGTTGTGGGAGCCCACCGAGCCGTTCCGGCTCTACGCCGTCGCGTCCGCCGACTCCGACCCGGTCCGCGCGCTGGTCCTGCACCTGCCCGAAGCGGCCTTGCCGCTGCCCGGCGAGGTGCTGCGCGACGTCTCCGGGCGTCCCGCGCCGACCGGGTCGGGCCCGGCGGCCCTCCTCGCGTCCTTCGTCTTCGGGCTGGCCACGCACGTGCCTTCCGCCGAGGACCGACACACCGCCTGGCTGGGCACCGCCGCCGTCAACCTCGCGACGGCCTTCCTCGACAGCGAGATCGCACTGCTTCGGGGCGGCCGGACCGGCCCACGCCCGACCGAACCGCTACCCACCTGCCCGCAACCTGCCCCCTCCGCCACCGACTTGCTGCTCCGCGACATCAAGACGTACATCGAGCACCACCTGCACGACCCCGATCTGTCACTCACCTCCATCGCCGCCGCCAACCACATCTCGCTGCGCTACCTGCACCACCTCTTCCAGCGGGACGGGCGCACCGTCGGCGCATTCCTGCGCGAACGACGCCTGGAGCACTGCCGGGCCGATCTGTCCGACCCCGCCAAGGCGCAGCGCAGCGTGTGCGAGATCGCGAGGCGCTGGGGCTTCCGCGACCCAGCGGTGTTCAACCGGACGTTCAAGTCGGCTTACGGGGTCACGCCGGGCACGTACCGCGAGCAGCGGCTGGGGCAGGGTCGGCGGGTACGGCAGTGACCTGTGACGTGGCTGCCCCACCGGCCGGGAGGGAATCGGCCTGCCGAGGATCGCCCAGCAGGTCCGCGTTGAAGAACGCGAGGCACGCGGCCCGCTGCTCGTTGGAACCGCCTTTGAACAACGACGTCAACTTCTGCGGCGGATACATCCTGGCGAATGCCACCGCTCCGTCCGAGCCGCAGATCCGCCGACGGGGTGAGACCGAAATTCCGACCGGCCTCCTCGAACTCGCGACCGACGCTGTCGGCCCAGTGGTCCAAGGCGACGACGGCCGAACCCGCCTTCATAACCGCGGTGTCCAGGGTCTCGGAGCCGGCGGCTTCGCCGTGTCATCCGCACTGGACCCTCGGAATCCGTCGCCGTCGAGATTCCGAACGCCGGGGCCGGTCCCACGGTCACGGACGCGGCGGGTGATCCGGTCAGCGCCGTCTTGCGGCCTGTGCGGTACCTGGACGCTGCCGCCTCAAGTGCCGGACGTGCCGGGTTTTCCCACCAACTCGTCGGCCAGCAGGAGCCGGAGAGCGTGGTCGGCCCGGTGGCGTGATCCCGGATTCCACCCGGTACCCCGCGAACAACCGCCCCGCCGATCCGTGACGGCTGAAGCTAAGGGAGATCGGCGTCGAGCGTGACCGCCCATAGGTTCTCATCGAGGCTGCCCGACGCGTCGAGCCCGAAATTGGCCTCACCCGGGTGTTCGTTGCCCGAACCGTCGTGGAGGATGAGACGCAACGGCGGGTTCAAGAGCAGCTTCTGACGTTTGATGTCGGCCAGGCTCGTGGGGTGACGCAGCCGCACGCGCCCCAGTTCGTCGAGGTCGGAGAAGTCCGCCCACACGCGGGGCGGGGTCACCTCTACGGCGTAAGGGACGACATCACCGTCCTTGTTCTC
The DNA here is from genome assembly GCF_055572075.1 of Streptomyces sp. NPDC030820. NCBI lineage: Bacteria > Bacillati > Actinomycetota > Actinomycetes > Kitasatosporales > Streptomycetaceae > Streptomyces > Streptomyces sp. NPDC030820. Next base: position 14,716 of record NZ_JBVIEB010000022.1, on the reverse strand, counting down.
CCAGAGTAGCCGCCCGCAGTTGCCGCAGACGAAGAGTGATGAAAAAGATTGCTCGATCGCCGCCTGACGTTCATTGCTCTGCAATTCGGAAGCCTCTGGATAAGCGATCAGATCGAAGAACTCGTCGGGCACCATTCGGAATTCTTCGCCCGGATTCCCCGATCCACTGAACAGCTTCCCACAGGGGCATTTAATACTCACGGTTCCTCCAGTGCGGCGACTCGGTCGGCGAGCCTAGCGCAGTCATTCAACGGGCTCAATGGGGTCTATCGGCTCCACAGGTTCGGGGGCTCCCCCAGGGAATCCGCCTTCCTCAGGATTGCGCCCCGGCCTGCGGCCCTGCTCCGGAAGCATGCCGCTCCCGCTTCTGCTCCCGCCCGCGCCGACGACCGGATCGACGTCCGAGAGGCGCGATCCGCCACTCTTGAGTGCCTCCGTCATGTCGTAGGAGCTCTCGCCGTCGATCCTGATCACCCGTACCGCGTCGAGATCGACCCCTTGTTTGCGGGCCTCCGCCAGGATTTTGTTGGCGTCCTCCTCACTCACTCCCCGCAGATCGAGCACCACCGAATCCGCCTGCCGCGCCTTGCCGAGTTGGCCCGCCTTATCCTTGAGTCGCATGATGGCACCGTTGACCTTGTTGTTGCTCCGGCTAACGATATCCACCCTCGTCACTTCAACGATATTCGGCCCGTCCCATCTGACGCGCACCAAGTCGGCAGTGCGGCCGCCACGGCGCACCATGGGCAAATACTGGATTCCGCTTCCACCCTCTTCCGCGTATTTACCATTCACCTTGAGACCGTTGTTCAGGTAGTCGAGAACCTGCCGCTCGACGGGATCTCTATTAATCTCCCGGTCACTGATCCGATAATCTTGCCCGTTGTACGTCAGTACCCGGTCCCCGGCGAGCCCCGGGTCCGGGCCGCTCAGCGTCGCTACCGGACCCTGAAGGCCTTCGGTGGGTACGATTGGCTGCTGGGCCTGTGCGGTGGACTCCTGAGTCTGGACCGCCAGGTCAAAAGTCTTGACGGGCCCCACGCTCCGCGCCGGCAGCACGAACCGGTAATAGCCGCCCGCCAGAGCGAAAGCGTTGCCGACCACCCTCACGTGTTCGTCGGTCGAGTAGATTCGGGTCAGTAGCGCGTCTACTTCGACGCCGATGGTGTCCGTCCCGCGATGGGATCCGGTGAGTCCGAGGATGTCGTTGCCGAAGTCCACAGCCCCGGCCTGGTAGGCGACGAGATACTGATTGAAGCCGCCGCGTAGCCATGCCGCGAGTTCCCCCGTGGCACCGGTGGCCTGGACGGAGTACTCAATGAGCTTTTCGGGGGTCGCAGAGGCCGTTCCCATGCCGGGCCCCTCAGTGTTTACCGGAGCGTGCCCTGCGGGCCGCCTCCGTCGCCGCGTCCACCCGTGCCTTCAGCCTCATCGCATCCTCGGCGAAACCAGCCAGCGCGGCCTGCTCGGTGTCGAAATGCGACCTGAAGTCATGCCAATGACTTCCGCGCCATGGCACGGTGACAGGTGGCGCGTCCGGACACTCCAGGTCCTTCGACCTGAGCCTGCTTCGGAGCGCCGCCAGTTCTCGTAGCCTGTTACTGAGATACGTGAGAGCCCAGCTGAGGTCTTCCGCCGCGGTGAAGTCGTATGCGACCTCTCCTTGCTGGTGCGTCACCTGCCCACCATCCGTCCGAAAAGTCGTGCACCGGCTGTCGGATCCTGAGAAGCCTCAGCCAAAGAGGCCGATAACGATGCTGCTGGAGCGGCATCCACCCGTCATTGACTGCGAACGCCGCGTGATTGACCATCAGCGCACAACCCACGGTAAGGCTGATGCGTCTGGCCCTGGACGCCGTACGAAACACGCCGCTACCTGCCTGCGCCCAGGCCGCAGAGGTTCCAATCAAGTTCTGTGAGAACGGCCGACTGCTTCCCGCGCCGTGATGCGCGGCTGCTGGTGCGGGAAATGACCGAAGGCAGCATGGTGCGGCAGGAGCTGAGACGAACTGCCCGGACCCTCGGTTTCGACTACGCCTTGGCCGCCAAGGCCGAGCACAACCGCGACTGCTGCACCCGTGAACTGTCCTTCCACCGCTGCCATCCACCACTCCCGTCAGCCTTGTCGGCCTCGTCGGCATCATCTGCACCAGGTGGGTGAAGAGGACTTCGAGGGTGCGAAGGACCTCACCGGCGCTCCCGCACCGCCGCCGCGGCCGCCTGCATCGCGCTCATCCCCGCCGGCCCCGCGAACTGCTCACGGTGCTCCGCGTCACGGCTCTTCCAGCAGTTCGCCGCGACCTCGGGCACGTCCTGCACTGGTCCGCCCGGCGCCGCCGTCACCAGCACCAAGCCGTCCAGGCCCACCGCCGCTGGAACCATGCCACCGCACAGGAGACAAGCTGCGGCGATGCTGTATTTGACTGGCGGGCTCGGATTCGGCAAGGGCCTTCCTCGGATCTCACGCACGTAGCGCGGCCCAGGTGTTGACGCCGACCTCGCCGTCGACCCGGAGGTGGTTGTTGCTCTGGAACTTCTTGACCTCGGTCAGCGTGTCGTAGCCGAAGATGCCGTCCACGCCGCTGGGGCCGATGTTGTAGCCGCGGGCCTTGAGGATGCACTGGACTTCCTTCACGCGGGAGCCCTTCTGGCCGTAGACCGTGAGGGTGGTGCCGGAGTAGTACGTGCAGGACTTCCAGGGCTCGGCGGGGGTGGTGGGCGGAGGTGCGGGTTTCGTGGTCGGGGCCGAGTTGGTGGGCCGCGTGGCCGGCGGGGGATCGTAGGGCTGCTGCGGCTGGGCAGGGTCCGTGGCGCCGCCGGCCGGCGGGTTCCCCGGCGGGGGTGGAGCCGCGACAGTCGCGGTCGCGGACGTCCTGGGCCGGGACTGCGGCCGCGGAGAGGCCGGCTTGGCGCGCGGGGAGCTCGTGGCGGTGGCGGAGGAATGTGACCCGGCGGACGTGGTCGCGGCCACCTGGCGGGCGGCGTCTCCTCCGGAAGCCGCCAGGGCGACAGCCGCTCCCGCGATCGCGACCGCTGCCGCCGCGCCCACCACCAGCGGCCACCGGCGTCGGCCGGACGCCTCCTTCCCCGGGTCCTCGGGCTTGGTGCGGCGCAGAATCGTCAACTGGTCCATGGGCGGCACCGCCACCGCCGTCCCGCGCCAGCCCGCCCGTGCGGCGACGGTCTCGGCGACCGCGTCCGGCCACTCCCCGTCGACAGCATGCCCCCGTGTGGCCTCGACGACGTCCTGCGGGCTCGGCCGCCGCCGCGGGTCCTTGTCCAGGCACCGGCCGATCAGTTCGGCGAGGCCGGGATCGCGGCGTGCGACCTCGGCGAGCACCTGCTCGCTCGGCGGCGCATAGATGATCCGGTGGATGACGTCGCCGGTGCTTCCCTCCCCGAAGGGAGCCGAACCCGTGACCGTCACGGCGAGGACCGAGCCGAGGGAGAACACGTCCGAGGCCGTGCCCACCTCCCGGCCGTCTGCCTGCTCCGGGGACATGAACGCCGGTGTACCCAGGTGCTGGCCGGTCATGGTCAGCGAACTCGCGTCGGCGGTGTGTGCGACCCCGAAGTCGATGATGCGCGCACCGTCCGGGCCCAGCAGGACGTTGGACGGTTTGAGGTCGCGGTGGACGATGCCTACAGTGGCGATCGCGGTGAGCGCCTGCCCGATCTCGTACGCCAGCCGCCACACGACCGGCGCGGGCAGGGACCCGCACCGCTCGATGGCGTCGCCCAGGTTGAGCCCGGGTACGTAGGCCGTGGCCATCCATAGCAGTTCGTCGCGGTCGTAGCCGGAGTCGAGGAGTTCGGCGGTGTACGTGCCATGCACCCGGCGCACCGCCTCGACCTCGCGCTCGAAGCGGCGGCGAAACCGCTCGTCCTCGGCGTACTCCGAGCGGATCACCTTGACTGCGACGAGCGAGCGCGCCCCATACATGCCCTCGGCCTCGGCCTCCCGGCCGAGGTACAGCCGGCCCATCCCCCCGCCGCCCAGCCGGGCGAGCACCCGGTAGGGGCCGATGTCCGGCGGGTCGGACCTGCGTAGCGATTCGGCACCGAGCAGCGCCAGGTCGTCCGCGGACAGCTCGCCCGTCGGCGTCTCGGTCGTCCTCTGCCGGCCTCCCGCGGCCTTCGCCGGCTCTGTCTCGGACATCAGTGATCCCCTGATCTGCAGGTCCCGCGCGGCTGTTGACGCTTACTTGCCGCCGGCCTTGTCGATGGCAGTGAGGATCTTCTGCACCTGCTGCTGGAGTTCACGCAGCGCGTTGTGGATCTTGTCCAGATCCCTGCTGGCCTGGGGCCACACCTCGCCGCGGAACTTCTGCGCCAGTGGGCCGTCCCAGTGCTTGGGGTCGCTGAGGGTCCGGCCGTGGCTGTTGAGTTTTCCGATGATTCCGGGAAGCTCGTTCGTGATGATGCTCATCATCTTCGTGGCTTCCGCGTGTGCGGTATCGGTGGACGTGACCGCCATTTCCTACTCCTCTCACAGGCCACTGCTGTCGCCAAAATTCTCCGCTGCCGAATTCGCCCTGTCGTTGATGTCCAGCGCAGACCCGTTGACGCTGCGCGCAGGGATTGTCAACACGCCACCTGCACCCCACCCGCGACGCCGTCGATGACCAGATAGCCACGGCCCGGAAGAGCCGCCAGGCGGTCGTGCCGGGGCAGGGTGGTGCCGAGCAGGTCGCCGTCGAGGTCGTGGTCCGGGGCGAGCAGGACGCCGCAGCGGCTGTCACGGGCGCGCTGGGTCCAGTGGCCGTAGGTACGGCGCAGGGCGTCGGCGCGCCCGGCGGCGACGAGGTGGTGTCCGGGTCCGGCCGCGGACAGCCAGCGGTCCAGGACGCCGAGGTCGTCCTCGACCGTGTCCGCGTCGTCGACGAGGAGGAGGGTGGGGCCCGGCAGCGCGGTGAGGGCCGCTTCGAGGGCGCCGTATTCGATGACGAGCGCGGTCAGCCCGGGCAGTTCGCGCAGCGGCGAGCGGCGGGAGGCGAACGCGACCACGGCCGGCGGGTCCGCCGCGGCGGTCACCTGGCGGGCGATCGTGCACAGGGCGCTGGAGCGTCCGGACCGTTGTGGCCCGGCGATCAGCGCGTGCTCCTGTTCGTACAGCCGCAGGGCCGTGCCGCCGAGGGTGTCCGCGTCCAGACCGACCGGGATGTACCAGGGCTCGGCGGCCACCGCAGCCGGTGCCGCGAGGGCGCCGAGGGTGACCTCGGCAGGCAGCGTGCCGACGCGGGGCGCGGTGGTGGCGGCGCCGGGCCAGCGGGCGGCGCAGGCGGCCACCGCGGTGGCGAGGTCCTCGGCGGGCAGGGCGATCTGGATCACCTGGCGGGTCGCGGCCACCAGCGCGCGTCCGGGTACGTAGCCGGGGACCGCGCCGCGCGGCACGTCGAAGTAGCCGTACTCGCCGGGATCGGCCATGCGCATCAGCAGTTTCTGCTGGGTCAGTGCCGCCCACGCGGACGGCACGGCGCCGGAGCGGTCGGCGGTGACGGCGAAGCGGATGCCGACGGCCGGCCCGTCCGCGTAGACCCGGGCCAGTTCGTCGATGAGGTTCATCCCGGCGATGTCCTTGTCGAAGTCCGACAGCAGCGCCCCGAGGTTGTCCAGGAGTACCAGCCAGTCCGGGGCCGATACCCCCTGGCCGGACGCCGCGACGCCGCGCGTCTTGCGCTCGTCGAGTTCCCGGCGCAGCAACCGGACGAGGCGGACCTGCCGCTCGCGTTCGGCCGGCCCGATGTGGGCCCCGGTGTGCGGCAGGCCGGCCAGCGGCGCCAGGTCGCCCGCGCCCATGTCGAGGGCGAAGATGTGGCACCGCTCCGGCGGCTCGGCGCCGGCGTAGGCCAGGGCGAGGGCGGCCAGGGCGGTGGACGTCCCGGAACCGCCGCCGCCGTAGATCAGGACGTTTCCCGCTGCGGGATCCCAGCCGACCGGGTACTGCCGCTGCCGCTCGGGGTCATCAGCGAGGGCGTACGTGGGGAGGCCGACGGCCTCCGTCTGCAGACCGCGTTCCGCGAGGGGCGGCAGATCGGCGGCGCGTACGACAGCGGGCAGGGGGTCGGGCCAGGGCCGCCGTGGCTCGGCGAAACCGGCCAACCCTGCCGCTTCCCTGGCGGCCGCGACCAGGCGCTGCAGGTCGGTTGCCCCGTCGGTTTCCGCCGTGCTCGGCTCGGCGGCGGGCAGGGCCAGCAGGAAGGGGCCCGCGGTCGCCGGGGCCGTGACGGCCGTCTCGGGGGTGACGCCGGTGGACAGAGCGGTCTGCACCGGTACAACTTCACGAGCGCTGAGCCGGTAGAAGGCGCGGCCCCACTGCCGGCTGCCGATCGCGGCGGCGGCCGGATTGTCGATGACGTCCTGCGAGTCGCCGGTGGATTCCAGCCGGAGCGCGATGCGGAGTTTGACGTTGTTCTTGATCGCGTCGTTGACGGAGCCGGCGGGCCGCTGCGTCGCCATGATCAGATGCACGCCCAGGCTGCGGCCGCGCTGCGCGATGCCGACGAGGGCGTCCACGAAGTCCGGCAGCGCCTTGACCAGCGTGGCGAACTCGTCGATGACCACCGCCAGCCGCGGCATCGGCTCGAGTTCGGTCCGCCCGGTATCCCGCAGCCGCTGGTAGTCGCGCACGTGGCTCAGGCCCGTCTCGCGCAACAGCCGTTCGCGGTGGTGCAGTTCGGCTTCCAGGCAACGCAGGGCACGTTCGCTGAGTTGCTCGTCGAGGTCGGTGACCAGGCCGACGGTGTGCGGCAGTGCGGCGCATTCGTCCAGAGCGCCGCCGCCCTTGTAGTCGATCAGCGCGAAGGTGAGGTGCTCCGGGTCCGCGTCGACCGCCATGCTCGCGATGAGCGTGCGCAGCAGTTCACTCTTGCCGGAACCGGTCGTCCCGGCGATGAGCGCGTGCGGACCGTCGTCATCGAGGTCGACGGTGAACAGGTCGCGTTCGGTGACGCCCAGCACCGCCCGGACCCGGAGCTCGGGTACCCGTTTCTTCCAGTGGCCGGCCACCGCGGCGCCGTCCACGCTCTCCAGGTCCAGCAGGGGGAGCAGAGAGATCCGGTCGGGCAGTCCGGCGCCCTCGATCCGCAGTTCCGGGTCCTCGAAGCGGGCCAGCGCCCGCGCGGTGTCCCGAGCTTCGGACAACGGAACGCCGTCGAGCAGCACCCGCTCCACGGTGACGCCCAGGGCCACGTCACGGACCTGCCCGATGCCCACGGGCGAGGCGGTGACCACGGAGGTGCACAGCGCGGGCAGGCGGGTGGTCAGCACCAGCGCCCCGCAGCGTACGGACGTGCCCGCGATCAGGTCCCGCAGCCGGTTGGGGCGGCCCTCCAGCAAGGTGGCCCCGTCCACGACCACGAGCAGCACCGGGCCCGTGGTCGGCCGACCGGCCGCGGCCTGTGCGGGCGGCCCCGCGGCGAGCAGGTGCTGGGCCAGCGTGTCGGCCTGCTCCGGACCGACCGCCACCAGCCGTGTCGTCCCGGATCGTACGTCGGCTCCGTGCGGCAGCCACTTGGTCCAGTCCCAGTCGGCGAGCCGGTCGGCATCGGTGAACACCGCGACTGTGACGTCCGCGGGCCCGCTGCCCACCACGGCCTGGCACAGCAGGGACCGGGCGACGGCCAGGCACGCCTTCCGGTTGCCCTCGAAGCCCACGGCCTCACCCGCCGAGACACCCACCACCACGGGCACCTGCGGCAGTACGGACCTGCGCGCGAGTACGGCCGCGGGTTCCGGTGCCGGCTCGGTGGAGCCCTGCTCCAACGGCGGGTCCCAGGGCAGGTCGGCCGTCCCGGCCACGAGCTGGAGGAAGTCGTCCGCGGCCGGGCGCCGCTCCCACAGCGCGGTCCCTGGGGCAGTCGCCCGGTAGAGCACCTCGGCCGGATCGGGGTGGGCCGCGCGGCGGGACCGTATCTCTTCGGTGTGCCGGCGCTCCACCGCCGTCTCGAACTCCGCCAGCCGGGCGGCGTATTCACGACTCCCCCGGCGCAGCGCGGACCTGCCGCGCAGGCGTTCCTCGGCGAAGTTGGCCAGGAACATCAGCGGGGTGAGCGCCGCGATGGCCGCATAGCGCGGATCGCCGGTCAGCACAACGGTCGCGGCGGCCATGGCCAGCGGGCCGAGCAGGGCTGCAAGGCTGAAGGGAGCCTTGTGGGTGCGAGCCGGCGGCGCGGGGACGACGATCGACACCGAGCCGGCCGGACGCCCGCCCCTCGGCGGGCGGTTGAACGGCAGCGACCCACCGGGCCCGGCCTCGCGGACGGCGTTGATCCGCTGCACCGGACCGAGCCGGTCAGCGGGCAGCACCCGGACAAGCAGTTCACCGCCGAGCGACACCAGGTCGTCGGCATGGACGGGGACCGCATCGTGGATCCTCACGCCGTCGACGTCCGTGCCGTTCGCCGAGCCGAGGTCGGTGACGGTGACCCGGCCGTCGGGCAGGACATCGAACGCGGCATGGAGCCGTGACACGCCCGTGGCCACAACACGGATGTCCGCTTCCGCTCCACGCCCGACGATCGTGCGGCCCGCCGCCAGCGGGAGACTGCGGCCCGCCTCCAGACCTCCCACCAGCCGCAGGATGACCGCCGGCTTCCGTAGTCCGCCGGCCACAGGCCCACGGGCACCGGCCACCCGTGACCCGTGCACGAGACCGGACTCGTTCACCACCGTCTCGGGGGGCATCACCCGGCCGTCGACGGCAAGCACATGGCCTGGCATTCCCACGGCCGCGGCCAGATCGGCGAGGGTGGCGTCCGGGCGGCCGAAGCGCACCTCCACGTCCCACTCGCGTCCACCGTCGACACAGACGATCCGCACCGCGCGCCGCCTCCTCATCGGTCCAGAAGGAGGCGTCCAGTCTTCCGCGGCTCGCCGGGGAGGGCATCGGCACCGCGTGCAAACCGGTTGACCGAGCACGCAACAACAACACCGCGGCCCGGCAAGACTCCCTGGCCCCGAGCCGGCAACCGGTCTTCGATCGGCTGCTCCTACGACAGGAACGGCTTGCGTTCTGCGTCAATGACGTCCCCGCCGACGGGCCGGGACGATGTCGGGCAAGCCGCAGTCGGTCGACAGCTGTCGGCAGGGCGGTGCTTACTCCGGCGCCTGCAATGCCGGCTGCCTGCCGACCGGCCCAAGGAAGGACAGAGGGACAGCCAGGACCTTCTACTCGATAGTCGCTGAACGAGCACTATGACTTTCCGTCAGGGACAGCGTCGAACGAGCGTCAAGACGTTTCCCCAACCACCCTCACAAGCAGAGGGAAAGCACTCCTCATCCGCGTATCGCTGCGCAAAGCCGCAGGCGGGACGCACGGCGCGAGCGGTCAGACCCTCGGAGCGTCAAACGAGCGTCACGCCCCAGGCGCGCGCTTGCCTTGGCGCCCTCAGCGGAGTATCTGCACTCCCGGTCGCTTGCGAGCCGTCCGCTTGCCCCGGGGCCCAGTCGTACGGTTCCGTCGCCCACGGCGAAGGAGTTCGCCACGGTTCCGCCCGGCGCCTGAATCTCTCGGAAGCTCGGCGGCTCATGTCGGGACCGCGGACGCGCGGTCGGGCTCCTCCGGGCGGCGTTGGGGTGCCGTCGGCAGGGTGAGGACCATGGTGAGGCCGCCGCCGGGGGTGTCCTCGGCGTTGAGGGTGCCGCCGATGGCCTCTGCGAAGCCGCGGGCCACCGCGAGGCCGAGGCCGACTCCGGCGCCGCGCGGTGAGTCGCCGTAGCGCTGGAACGGTTCGAAGATGCGGGACTTGGCCTCGTCCGGGACGCCGGGCCCGCGGTCCACGACCCGGACCTCCACGCGGTCGGCGATCGCGCTGGCGGAGACCAGGACCCGCTCCCCCGGCGGACTGTACTTCACCGCGTTCTCGACCACGTTGGCGACCGAGCGCTCCAGCAGGCCGCGGTCCACGTCGACCATGGGCAGCGTCTCCGGGACGTCGAGGTCCACGCTGTCCTCCGGTACGCCGCCCAGGGCCATCGGGATCACCTCGTCCAGGTCGGTCTCGCGGATGATCGGCGTGACCGTGCCGGTCTGGAGGCGGGACATGTCGAGGAGGTTGCCGACGAGGTGGTCCAGGCGGTCGGCGCCCTCCTCGATGGCCTCCAGGAGGTCGGCCTGGTCCTGGGGGGACCATTCGACGTCGTCCGAGCGGAGGGATGTGACGGCGGCCTTGATGCCGGCGAGCGGGGTGCGCAGGTCGTGGCTGACGGCGGCGAGCAGGGCGGTGCGGATGCGGTTGCCCTCGGCCAGTTCCTTGGCCTCGTCGGCCTTCTGCTGCAGGCGCTGGCGGTCCAGGACCACGGCGGCCTGCGCGGCGAACGCGGCCAGGACGCGGCGGTCCTCGGCGGGCAGGACACGGCCGGAGAGTGCGAGTGACATGTGGTCGCCGACCGGGACGTCGACGTCCGCGTCGTCGGGGGTGGTGCAGGGGCGGGGGCCGACGCTGCCGGCGCAGGTCCAGGGCGCGATGTCGCTCTCGCGTTCCAGCAGGGCGGCCGACTCCATGCCGAAGGTCTCGCGGACCCGGTCCAGGAGTGCTTCCAGGGTGGTCTCGCCGCGCAGGACGTTGCCCGCGAGGAAGGAGAGGATCTCCGACTCGGCGCGGAGCCGGGCCGCCTGGTGGGTGCGGCGGGCGGCCAGGTCCACCACGGACGCGACGGACACGGCGACGCCGAAGAACACGGCGATGGCGACGATGTTCTTCGGGTCGGCGATCGTCCAGGTGTGGACCGGTGGGGTGAAGTACCAGTTCAGCAGGAGGGATCCGGCCACCGCCGAGGCCAGGGCGGGGAAGAGTCCGCCGAGCAGGGCCGCCGCCACCGTCATGGTCAGGAACAGCAGCATGTCGTTGGCGAGCCCCACCTCGGGGACGAGGCTGCTCAGGAGCCAGGTCAGCAGCAGCGGGCCGCCGAGGCCGGTCAGCCAGCCCCAGATGAGCCGGGCCCGGCCGAGCCGCGCGCCCCTGCCGGGGACGGGCAGACCGCGGCCCTTGCCCACCTCGTCGTGGGTGATGAGGTGGACGTCCAGGTCAGGGCCGGATTCCCGGGCCACCGTCGCGCCGACGCCGGGCCCGAAGACGTACTGCCAGCCCTTGCGGCGGGAGACACCGAGGACGATCTGGGTGGCGTTGACACCTCGGGCGAAGTCCAGCAGGGCGTTCGATATGTCGTCGCCGACGACATGGTGGAAGGTGCCGCCCAGATCCTCCACCAGGGTGCGCTGGACGGCCAGTTCCTTCGGGGAGGCCGAGGTCAGGCCGTCGCTGCGGGAGATGTAGAGCGCCAGTACCTCACCACCGGCTCCCTTCTCGGCGAGCCGGGCAGCGCGGCGGATGAGGGTGCGCCCCTCCGGGCCCCCGGTGAGCCCGACCACGATCCGCTCGCGCGAGCCCCAGATCGTGGAGACGCGGTGCTCGGCACGGTACTCGGTCAGGTATGCGTCGACCCGGTCGGCCACCCACAGCAGCGCCAGCTCGCGCAGGGCGGTCAGGTTCCCCGGGCGGAAGTAGTTGGAGAGCGCCGCGTCGACCTTGTCCGGCTTGTAGATGTTGCCGTGCGCCATCCGGCGGCGCAGCGCCTCCGGGGACATGTCGACCAGCTCGATCTGGTCGGCTCGCCGTACCACCTCGTCCGGCACGGTCTCGCGCTGCCGCACCCCCGTGATCGACTCCACGACGTCACCCAGCGATTCGAGGTGCTGGATGTTGACCGTCGAGATCACGTCGATCCCGGCGGCGAGCAGCTCCTCCACATCCTGCCAGCGCTTGACGTTGCGCGAGCCGGGGACGTTGGTGTGCGCGAGTTCGTCGACCAGGGCGACCTGGGGGCGCCGGGCGAGGACGGCGTCGACGTCCATCTCGGTGAAGGTGCTGTCCCGGTACGTGATGTCCTTGCGCGGCACCTGCTCCAGGCCGTGCAGCATCACCTCGGTGCGCGGCCGCCTGTGGTGCTCGACGAAGGCGACGACGCAGTCGGTGCCCCGCTCCACCCGGCGGTGCGCCTCGGAGAGCATGGCGTAGGTCTTGCCGACGCCGGGTGCCGCGCCGAGGTAGATCCGGAGCTTGCCGCGTGCCATGTTCACCCTTCGAAGCGGTAGCCCATGCCGGGCTCGGTGATGAGATAACGGGGGTGGGAGGGGTCTTTTTCCAGTTTGCGTCGCAGCTGGGCCATGTAGACGCGCAGGTAATTGGTCTTGTTGCTCTGGGAGACGCCCCACACCTCCTGCAGCAGCTGCTTCTGGGTGATCAGCCGGCCGGGGTTCGTCACCAGGATCTCCAGCAGGTGCCACTCGGTCGGGGTCAGGCGTACGTCCCGCCCGTCCCGTACAGCCTTCTTCGCCAGCAGGTCGAGGGTGAAGTGCTCCGTCTCGACCAGAGTCGTCTCGGGGACCAGCGGGGTGTCCTCGGTGCGGCGGACGGCGGCCCGCAGCCGGGCCAGCAGTTCGTCCATGCTGAACGGCTTGGTGACGTAGTCGTCGGCGCCCGCGTCGAGGGCCGCGACCTTCTCGTCGGACGCCTGGCGGGCGGAGAGGACCAGGATCGGGACACGGGTCCAGCCGCGCAGGGCCGTGATGACGTCGACGCCGTCCATGTCCGGCAGGCCGAGATCGAGCATCACCACGTCCGGCTGGCGGGCGGCGGCCAGGCGGAGAGCGGTGGCGCCGTCGGGGGCGGCGTCCACGCCGTAGTGACGTGCCTGCAGGTTGATCACGAGGGCCCGCACCAGCTGCGGGTCGTCCTCCACCACGAGCACCCTGGTCATGGGTGTGTGCCTTTCCTCTCGTACGTCGGGCCGGGGGGCGCCGGACGCGAGGCAACCGACGTCAAGACCGCGGGAGCCGACGGAACCAGGATGCCTCCCGGCCCGGCGACTCCCGCGCGTATCGCGTTATCCCATCAGTGCTTCGCCACAAGGTCCTTGAGCGCGATGTTCAGCTCCAGGACGTTCACCCGCGGCTCGCCCATGAAGCCCAGGGTCCGGCCCTCGGTGTGGTCCTCGACCAGCTTCTCCACCTGCGCGAGCGGCAGGCCGTTCTTCGCGGCGACCCGGTGGACCTGGAGTTCGGCGTAGGCCGGGGAGATGTCCGGGTCCAGACCGGAGCCGGAGGAGGTCACCGCGTCCGCGGGTACGTCGGAGTCCTTCACCTTGTAGCCGGACACCGAGTTGTCCTTCACTACGGCGGCCTTGGCGTCCCGCACCTGGGCGCAGAGCGAGCCTTCCGGGGACTTGTCCGTGCACTTGCCGTCGATCGCGCCGTTGTCGGCTGACAGGTTGGTGGCACCCGACAGGATCAGCTTGTACTGCGTGTTGACGCTGTTGCTGCCGAGGCCGTTCGACGGGCGGCCCTGGAACCACTTCAGGTCCACGTCCGGCGTCTGCTGCCCCTTCTTCAGCGGCAGGTTGTACGACTGCCCGATCAGGGACGAGCCGACGACCTTGCCGTCCGCCTTGATCTCGGAGCCGTTCGCCTTGTCGTGGAACAGCCCCTGGGCGATGCCGGTGACGACCAGCGGGTAGATGACACCGGTCACCAGGGTCAGCACGAGGAGGGCGCGCAGGCCCGCCCCGAGCAACCGGGCGGTGTTCGTGACGGAGTTGTTCATGGCGATCAGCCGATTCCGGGGATGAGGGAGATGAGCAGGTCGATGATCTTGATGCCGATGAAGGGCGCGATCAGGCCGCCGATGCCGTAGATCCCGAGGTTGCGCCGCAGCATCCTGTCGGCGCTCATCGGCCGGTACCGCACGCCCTTCAGGGAGAGCGGCACCAGGGCGATGATGATCAGCGCGTTGAAGACGACGGCCGACAGGATCGCGGAGTTGGGCGAGGACAGGTGCATGATGTTGAGCTTGTCCAGGCCCGGGTAGACCGCCGCGAACAGCGCCGGGATGATCGCGAAGTACTTCGCGACGTCGTTGGCGATGGAGAAGGTGGTCAGCGCACCGCGCGTGATCAGCAGCTGCTTGCCGATCTCCACGATCTCGATGAGCTTGGTCGGGTTGGAGTCGAGGTCGACCATGTTGCCGGCCTCCTTGGCGGCCGACGTACCGGTGTTCATCGCCACGCCGACGTCCGCCTGGGCGAGCGCGGGCGCGTCGTTCGTACCGTCACCGGTCATCGCGACCAGCTTGCCGCCCGCCTGCTCCCGCTTGATCAGGGCCATCTTGTCCTCGGGAGTCGCCTCCGCGAGGAAGTCGTCGACGCCCGCCTCCTCGGCGATCGCCTTCGCGGTCAGCGGGTTGTCACCCGTGATCATGACGGTCTTGATGCCCATGCGGCGCAGCTCCTCGAACCGCTCCCGCATGCCGTCCTTGACGACGTCCTTGAGATGGATGACTCCCAGGACGCGGGCGCCCTTGTCGTCGTTCACGGCGACCAGCAGCGGGGTGCCGCCAGCCTCGGAGATGCGGTTGGCTGCCGCGTCCGCGTCCTTGGCGACGGTGCCGCCCTGCTCCTCGACCCAGGCGATGACCGAGGCGGTGGCGCCCTTGCGGATCTTCCGGCCGTCGACGTCCACACCCGACATGCGGGTCTGGGCGGTGAACTCGATCCACTCGGCGCCGACCAGCTCGCCCTGGTGCCGCTCGCGCAGCCCGTACCTCTCCTTGGCCGGGACGACGATCGAGCGGCCCTCGGGCGTCTCGTCGGCCAGCGAGGACAGCTGGGCCGCGTCGGCGACCTCGGCCTCGGTGGTGCCCTTGACCGGGACGAACTCGGC
>NZ_JBVIEB010000021.1:0-129097 GCF_055572075.1 Streptomyces sp. NPDC030820 | reverse complement strand
AGATGACCCAGCGGGACTGGGACTCGTCACGGGCGTCCGCCCTGACGGTGTTCCTGAACGGCAACGCGATCTCCGAGCCCGGCCCGCGCGGGGAGGCCGTTCTCGTCGCACAGGCCGGAAGGGGGCGAGTAGGCCGGAAGGGGCGAGCATGAGTCCGTTCGGGGGGCGATGACACGAAAGGCGGCGGGCTGGGTACGTACGTTTCCATGACTTCTGCGCGACTCGGACCGGAGGTGCCCACCGCCACCTACCGGCTGCAGCTCCAGCCCGCGTTCCCGTTCGCCGCCGCCGCGGCGGCCGTTCCGTACCTGGCGTCGCTCGGCGTCTCGCACCTGCATCTGTCTCCCGTCCTGGAGGCCGTGCCCGGCTCGCTGCACGGCTACGACGTGGTGGACCACGCGCGCGTGCGCGAGGAACTGGGCGGTGAGGAGGGTCTGCGGTCGCTGGCGCGGACCGCGCGGGAGCACGGTCTGGGCCTGGTGGCCGACATCGTGCCGAACCACATGGCCATGGCGCCCCGGCACAACCACGCCCTGTGGGAGGTGCTGCGCGAGGGACCCGAATCGCCGTACGCCCGGTGGTTCGACATCGACTGGGAGGCGCAGGACGGGCGGCTGCTGCTGCCGGTGCTCGGCGGTCCGGTCGGCTCGCAGCTGGAGCACCTCGTGGTGGACGGCGACGTGCTGCGCTACCACGAGCACGCCTTCCCGCTCCGCGAGGGCAGCCACGGCCTGCCGCTGCCGGAGCTGCTGGACGCCCAGTGGTACCGCCCGGTGTGGTGGCGGCTGGCCCGCACCGAGCTGAACTACCGGCGGTTCTTCAGCATCTCCGAGCTGATCGGGCTGCGCGTGGAGGACCCGGAGGTGTTCGACGCCACCCACGCCAAGATCCTCCAGCTGCTGCGCGAGGGCGTGATCGACGGGCTGCGCATCGACCACCCCGACGGGCTCGCCGACCCCGACGACTATCTCGCGCGGCTGCACGAGGCGACCGGCGGGCGCTGGACGGTGGTGGAGAAGATCCTCGCCGACGGCGAACGGCTCCCGGCCTCCTGGCCCGTCGCGGGCACCACCGGCTACGACGCCCTGCGCCAGGTCGACGGCCTGTTCACCGACCAGACGGGGGCGTACGAACTACTGGGCCGCTACCGGGCGTTCGCCGCGCCGCAGACGGACCGGGGCGGCAACTGGGAGGCGACGGCGCGGCGGGCCGCCTACAAGGTGCTCACGCACGAGCTGGCCGCCGAGGCCGACCGGCTCACCCGGGTGGCCACCCGGCTGTGCGCGTCCTCGCCGGACCTCGGTCTGCGCGACCGGGCTCCCTGGGCGCTGCGCACGGCCGTGGAGGAGCTGCTGGTGCGGATGCGGGTGTACCGGCCGTACGCCTCCGGTGACGCGGCCGCCGTCGTCACCGAGGAGGCCGCCGAGGAGGCCCGGCTCGCGTTCGTGGTGCCCGAGGAGGCGGAGGCCGTCGGCATCGTGCGCCGGCTGCTCGTCGAGTCCCCCGGTGATCCTTCGGCGCCGGACCACGCCGACCGGGTGGAGTTCCGCACCCGGTTCGCGCAGACCGCGTCGGCGCTGCGCGCCAAGTCGGTGGAGGACACGGCGTTCTACCGCTACGTGCCGCTGCTGTCGGCGACCGAGGTGGGCGGCGATCCGGGCCGGCCCGGGGTGTCCCCGGAGGACTTCCACGCGTACTGCGCGCGTGTGCAGCGCGACTGGCCGGGCACCGGCACGGCGGTCTCCACGCACGACACCAAGCGGAGCGCCGACGTGCGCGCCGCGCTGGCCGTGCTCACCGAGTGCCCGGACCGCTGGGCGGAGTTGCTGGCCGAGGTGAACCGGCCCGAGGAGGGCGCGGGTGTGCCGGACGGGCAACTGGCCTGGGCGGCCTGGCAGACGGTGTTCGGGCTGGGGCCGGCCGAGGAGGAGCGGGTGCAGCAGGCACTGCTGAAGCATGTGCGCGAGGCGGGCATGTACACCAGCTGGACGGAGCAGGAGCCGCCGTACGAGGAGGCGGTGGCCTCGTTCGTCGCGGCGGGGCCGTGTGGGCCGCCAGGTGAGCGGGTGGCGGCCTTCCGCAAGGCGCTGGAGCCGCACATCCGGGCCAACGTGCTCGGCACCGCCCTGGTCCATCTGACGATGCCCGGGGTGCCGGACGTGTACCAGGGCACGGAGGGCGAGTACCGGGCGCTGGTGGACCCTGACAACCGGCGTCCGGTGGCGTTCCCGCCCGAGGCGCCCGGTGAGAAGGACGCGCTGACGGCGGCGGCGCTGCGGCTGCGGGCCCGCCGTCCCGGCGCGTTCGGCGCGGCGGCCTCGTACGATCCGCTGACCGCCGAGGGCCCGGCGGCCGGGCACTGTGTGGCGTTCGCGCGCTCCGGTGAGGTCGTCACGGCGGTGACCCGGCTGTCGCTGCGGCTCGCGGAGGCGGGCCGCTGGCGGGAGACCCGGCTGGCACTGCCGCCCGGGCGGTGGGCGGATGTGCTGGCCCCGGAGCGGGAGTTCACCGGCGACGCGCGCGTGGCGGACCTGTTCGACCGGTTGCCGGTGGCACTGCTGGAGCGGGTCGCCGAGGGGTGAGCGGCAGGGCGGAACGCCTGAGGGGCCTCAGCGGACCGGAGCGGCTCCCGGGGCGGGCCAGGTGGTGCGCAGGAGGTCCGTGAAGGCCTCGGCGGCGCCGGTGGGCGGCACGCGCGCGTAGACGGTCAGGGGGCGCTTCCAGGCCGGATCGGGGCTGAGGATCACGCAGTCCTCGCCCACGGCCCCGCGCACGACGTCGGCGGACGCGGCGCAGACGCCGACCCCGGCGGCGGCCATCCGTACGGCCGTCGAGGTGTGCTCGGTCCACACCGCGGTCCGTGGCCGGAACCCCGCCTTCCCGCAGGCCCAGTCGAGGAAGCGCTCGCCGTGGACGACGGGTTCCAGCGCGCAGCGGACCCAGGCGCGGTCGGCGAGCTCGGGCAGCGTCACCGTCGTACGACCCGCGAGCCGGTCGTCGAACGGGACCACCAGGACGAGCTCCTCCTCCCCGACGGGTACGACGGTGCCCGGCGGGTCGGCGGGCTCCGGGCCGAAGGCGAGGTCGGCGGTGCCGCGCTGGACGGCCTCCTCCAGCGCCTCGGCGGTGGCGTACTCGTGGAGGCGCAGCAGGACCCGAGGATGGTCCTTGCGCCAGCGGGCGAAGACATCGGGCAGGACGCCGACGGCGAGGGAGTGCAGGGTGGCGACGTGCAGTTCGCCGCCCTCGGCGCCGGCGGTGGCGCGGGCCGCGCGGCGGGCCTGCGCGGCGCTGCGGACGGCGAGTTCGGCGTGCGGCAGGAAGGCCCGCCCCATCGGGGTGAGGCGCACACCGCGGGCCATGCGCTCCAGCAGGGCGCCGCCGACCGACTTCTCCAGGGCCTTGATCTGGTGCGAGAGGGCGGGCTGCGTGACGTGCAGGGCCTCCGCCGCGCGGGTGAAGGACGCCTCGTGGACGACCGTCACGAAGTACTCCATCTGCCGCAGGCTCAACTCCGCGTCCTCCCCCGCTCCGCATAAGCATCCTGCATGGCTTCCACAAGAACATTGCCTTGGACTCATGGCAAGGGGCGGGCGGAGGGTGGGGGCATGAGCACACGGGGCATGAGCACACCGGCCGCGAACACAGCGGACGTCATCGTCATCGGCGGCGGCACGGGCGGTTACAGCACCGCCCTGCGCGCCGCCGCCCTCGGTCTTGACGTCGTCCTCGTCGAACGCGACAAGGTCGGCGGAACCTGTCTGCACCGGGGCTGCATCCCGAGCAAGGCGATGCTGCACGCCGCCGAACTGGTCGACGGCATCACCGAGGCACGCGAGCGGTGGGGCGTGAAGGCCACGCTGGACTCGGTCGACTGGGCGGCGCTGGTGGCCACGCGGGACGACATCGTGGCGCGCAACCACAAGGGGGTCGAGGCGCATCTGGCGCACGCCGGCGTGCGGGTGGTGCGGGGCAGCGCACGGCTGACGGGGGCGCGCATGGTGCGTGTGGAGGGCGTGCGCACTGATTCGGCGCCGGGCGCGCTGAATGCGCATGCGCGGGGCGCACACGCCTCTGTCACCCGCCCGCTCACCGATCCCACGCCGGGCGGGCAGCCGCAATCCGCGCCGGGCGTTCACGACTTCATCGCACGCCGGGGGATCGTGCTCGCGACCGGCTCGCGACCGCGCACGCTCGCGGGGCTCCCACCGGACGGGCGGCGGGTGGTGACCAGCGACGACGCGCTGTTCGCGCCCGGGCTGCCGGAGTCCGTCCTGGTGCTGGGCGGGGGCGCGATCGGCGTGGAGTACGCCTCCTTCCATCGGTCGATGGGCGCGGAGGTCACCCTGGTCGAGGCCGCGGAACGGATCGTTCCGCTGGAGGACGCCGAGGTGAGCCGGCATCTGACGCGCGGGCTGAAGAAGCGCGGGATCGACGTACAGGCGGGCGCTCGGCTGCTGGACGCGGAGGTGCTGGAGAACGGCGTTCACGCGCGCGTGCGCACCGCGCGGGGCGAGACACGCACAGTGGAGGCGGAGCGGCTGCTGGTGGCCGTCGGCCGGGTGCCGGTCACCGAGGGCCTGGACCTGGCGGCGGCCGGGCTCTCCACGGACGAGCGGGGGTTCGTCGTACCGGCGGACTGGAACCGGCTGGAGACGGCCGTGCCGGGCATCCATGTCGTCGGGGACCTGCTGCCGCCGCCCTCGCCGGGCCTCGCCCACGCCTCGTTCGCGGAGGGCCTGCTGGTCGCCGAGACCCTGGCGGGCCTGCCGTCGGCCGCGGTGGACTACGCGGCCGTGCCCCGGGTGACGTACTCCGCGCCGCAGACCGCCTCGGTGGGGCTCAGCGAGACGGAGGCACGCGCGCGTGGGCGTGCGGTCGAGGTGAACACGATGCCGCTGACCGCGGTGGCCAAGGGCATGGTGCACGGCCGGGGCGGCATGGTGAAGGTCGTCACCGAGGCCGGC
Source organism: Streptomyces sp. NPDC030820 (assembly GCF_055572075.1). Classification (NCBI taxonomy): domain Bacteria; kingdom Bacillati; phylum Actinomycetota; class Actinomycetes; order Kitasatosporales; family Streptomycetaceae; genus Streptomyces; species Streptomyces sp. NPDC030820. Next base: position 124,130 of record NZ_JBVIEB010000021.1, on the reverse strand, counting down.
GGCGGGCAGGTGCTCGGCGTGCACCTGGTCGGCCCGAACGTGTCGGAGATGATCGCCGAGAGCCAGCTGGTCGTCGGCTGGGACGCCGAGGCCGCGGACGTGGCCCGGTATGTGCACGCGCACCCGACGCTGTCCGAGGCGGTGGGCGAGGTGTTCCTGACGCTCGCGGGACGCGGCCTGCACCAGCAGTGAACGCACGGCACGCACCGCGCCGGCCGCGCCCCCGGGATTCCGTCCGGGCGCCCCCGGTAGCCTCCCCCGCCGAATACTTGACAGTTCACCCTTCCCGTGCGGGACTTGGAGGGCGAAGCCGGGCGGAACAAGTCGGGGGTGAGTCTTCTGCCGGAGCTGCGCTACCCCAGCGTTCCCGAACTGATCGCCTCCGCGAAGGCGTTGGCCGCTCAGGAACCCGGGCTGTGCTCGCTCAGGCGGGTGGGCGTCTCGCGCGCGGGAAGACCCCTGCACCTGCTGTCGGTGGGGCACGCCCGGCGGGCGGTGCTGGTGGTCGCCGGCGCCCACGCCAACGAGCCGACCGGGGGTTCCACCCTGCGGGTGCTGGCGGAACGCGTACTGGCCGAGCGCGAGTTGCGGGCCGACACGTCCTGGCACTTCCTGCTGTGCGCCGATCCGGACGGCGCGAGCCTGCATGTGACGCCGGCGCCGCGCAGCCTGCTCGACTACCACCTCGGCTTCTACCGGCCGACAGGTGCCGAGCAGCCGGAGTGGTCGCCGTCCGTGCTGCCCCCGGACCGACTGCCGCCCGAGACCCGGACGCTGACCGGGGTGATCGACGAGCTGCGGCCCTACCTCCAGGTGACCCTGCACGGCACCGATCTCGGTGGCAGCTGGGTGCAGCTGACCAAGGACGTGCCGGGGCTCGCGGAGCCGTTCGCCAAGTCGGCCGCGCAGCTGCACATCCCGGTGGAGACGGGCGCCTCGGACGCCGCCGGCTGGCCGGCCTCCGGCCCCGGGGTGCATGTCATGCCCGGCCCGGAGACGGGCGTCGCCTACCCGAGCATGCCGGACGACGCCCGGCACAGCACCTGGTACCACGCACACCGGTACGGCGGTCTGACGGCCGTGGTGGAGGTGCCGATGTGGGCGAGCGACCTGGTGGACGATCCGGCGCCGCACCCGGCTCCGGCGGCGGCGATGCGGCGCCTGGCGCAGCGGCTGCTGCGGGACTCGCTGGAGGTGGAGCGGATCCTCGCCGAGGCGCTGCCCCGCCTGGACGGCGCGGACGGCCCGCTGCTGCGGGCGGCGCGCTGGGCGCTGGAGCTGATTCCGGGCCTGGCCGAGGACTGGATCCACACCGCGCCGGCCGGTACGACGATGGCGCACGTCGGCAGTGTGGACGCCTTCGGGCGGCGGCTGCCGCTGCGCGCGGCGGCGATGCTGCTGCGGGTGCTGCGGGAGACGGACGACCGGGCGGCACCGCGGCTGGAACAGCTCGTCGCCGACTGGTGCGACGCCTTCGCGGCGCGCTTCCGGGCCCGCTGGGTGCCCTTGGAGCATCAGGTGGAGCACCAGTCCCGGACGGTGCTGGTGGCGGCGCAGCAGGCCCGGGAGCGGGCGGTGTGAGCCGGCTGGGCCCCCGCCGCACCACTCGATCGACGGTCAGCCGTCCAGGGCGAACACCGCGCCGGTCCGCGCGTTCATGACGCACGTGTTGGCGTACGTCTGCCGGAACTGGACCGGCCGGCCGTGCCACCGGCCGCGAGCGCGGGCGGTCACCGGGGCATAGATCATCGGGCAGAAGACGCGCTTGGGCGGGATGCGGCCGATGTCTCCGTCGGCGGCGGCGAGTTCGGCGCAGGCGTCGGCCGCGCGCGGGTGGCCCAGGGGCAGATCGCACAGCAATAGGGTGCCCCGGGCGTCTCTCGAACCCGCCTCACCCTTGGTGACGGTGAGGTAGAGCCAGTTGCCGGGGAGGAGGTCGCGGGACGCCGCGTGGGCCGGGGCCGCGGCGAGGAGCCCGGCGGCTGCCAGCAGGGCGCCGACCGCCGCTGTCGCTCTGGTGATGTACGTCATGCCCTCTTGCATCGGCATGCCGGCCCGCGTTCCCCAGCCCGGCTCACCCGATCGGGACAGCACGCGCGCGTACTGGGAGCACCCGTTCGAACGGGACCGGCCCTCGCCGCTCAGCTCGCGGCGAGCCGGAACGCCATCCTGCCGAAGGCGACCTGGTCGCCCTCGCTGACGACGGCCGCGCCGATCACCCGGCGGCCGTTGACGGTGGTGCCGTTGGTGGAGCCGAGGTCCCTGAGGACCCACATGCCGCCCTGCCGGCTGAGCTCGGCGTGTACGCGGGAGACGGTGTCGTGGTTCAGGCGCAGCCCGTTGGCCGGGTCGCGGCCGATGCGCAGCGGATGGGTGTGCGCCGGATGCGGCAGGAGCAGCTTGGGCAGCCGCTCGGCCTGCCAGGCCCGGCGCAGCCGTACGGTGAAGCCGGAGACGGCCTCGACGGTGCCGAGGACCGCGCGGGAGAACCGGTTCTCCCGGGGCAGGTCGGCGACGAGGGCGGCCAGTTCGTCGGCACGGCGGGCGGCCAGCGCCAGCTCCATGCGGCGCACGAACGTGTCGTGCGAGAGCCGGCCCTTGGCGACGCCGTCACGCAGCACCTGCAGCGCCTCGTCGCGCTCCGCGTCGGACAGCCGCGCGGGGTACGTGGAGAACTCGAAGGACGACGTCACGCAGGTGATTGTCGGGCAGTGGACCCCGGGTGTCCAGAAAACGGGGAATCGACGCCGATCTGCGGGTACTTCCACGACACCCACCGGGTAAGGACGGAGGCGAAGGCGGATTGATCGTCCCGGCGGGCACGATGGGGGCGCGGGACATCACGGTGGGCAGGCGAGACATCGCAGACGAAGGGGAACCGTCCGTGCAGTTCGAGGTGTGGGCACCGCAGGCAGACCGAGTGACGCTCCAGTGCGAGGGCGGCACGCGCGCGTTGGCGCGCGATCCCGAGCGCGCGGGCTGGTGGACGGGGGAGGCGGAGGCCGGGGACGGCGCCCGGTACGGCTTCGCGCTGGACGACGGCCCCGTGCGGCCCGACCCGCGCTCACGCCGCCAGCCTGACGGACCCGACGGGCTGAGCGCGGTCGTGGACCACGGGCGCCACGGGTGGCGCACCGAGTGGGCGGGGCGGGGCCTGCCGGGTGCCGTGCTGTACGAGATGCACGTGGGCACGTACACCGAGGAGGGCACCCTGGACGCGGCGGCGGCCCGGCTGGAGCACCTGGTGGAACTGGGGGTCACCCATGTGCAGTTGCTGCCGGTGTGTCCGTTCCCGGGGCGGCACGGCTGGGGCTACGAGGGGGTGTCGCCGTGGGCGGTGCACGAGCCGTACGGCGGCCCGGAGGCGCTGAAACGGTTCGTGGACCGGGCGCACGCACTCGGCCTGGGCGTCGTGCTGGACGTCGTGCACAACCACTTGGGGCCGTCCGGGAACCATCTGCCGCTCTTCGGGCCGTACTTCACCGACGCGCACCACACGCCGTGGGGCTCGGCGGTGAACCTGGACGGGCCCGGCTCGGACGAGGTGCGCGCGTTCTTCGTCGGCAGCGCGCTGGCCTGGCTGCGGGACTACCGGATCGACGGGCTGCGGCTGGACGCGGTGCACGCACTGTACGACACGCGTGCGTGCCACTTCCTGGAGGAGCTGTCGACGGCCGTGGACGCTCTGGCCGAGGAACTGGGCCGGCCGCTGTTCCTGATCGCCGAGTCGGACCAGAACGACCCGCGGCTCATCACCTCGCGCGCGGAGCACGGTCTGGGGCTGCACGCGCAGTGGAACGACGACTTCCACCACGCGCTGCACACCGCGCTGACCGGTGAGTCGCAGGGTTACTACGCGGACTTCGCGCACGCCCCGTTCGCCGCGCTCGCCAAGACGCTCACCGGTGGCTACTTCCACGACGGCACGTACTCCAGCTTCCGCGGCCGGCACCACGGCCGGCCGCTGGACCGCGCGCGGGTGGCCGGGCACCGGCTGCTCGGCTACAGCCAGACCCACGACCAGGTCGGCAACCGCGCGCAGGGCGACCGGCTCTCCGCCCGCCTCTCCCCCGGTCTGCTGGCCTGCGCGGCGACGCTGACGCTGACCTCGCCGTTCACGCCGATGCTGTTCATGGGCGAGGAGTGGGCGGCGGGCACGCCCTGGCAGTTCTTCACCGACCACACCGATCCGGAGCTGGCCGAGGCGGTACGGCGCGGCCGGCGGCGGGAGTTCGCGGCGCACGGCTGGGCGGAGGAGGACGTACCGGACCCGCAGGACCCGGCGACCCGCGAGCGGTCCTGCCTGGACTGGTCGGAACCGGAACGCGAGCCCCACGCGCGTGTGCTCGACTGGTACCGCCGGCTGATCGCCCTCCGGCACGAGCAGCCGGATCTCACCGACCCGGACCTGGCCGACACGAAGGTGGCGTACGACGAGCACGCCCGCTGGCTGGCCTTCCGGCGCGGTGACGTACGGGTGGTGGTGAACCTGGGCAAGGCCCCGGCGGCGATCCCGCTGGGCACCCGCCCCGCGGTGGTCCTGGCGGCGTGGGAGCCGGTGGAGCTTCCGGGACCGGACGGGTTGCTCCAGGTGCCCGGGGAGTCGTGCGTGGTGCTGGCGCAGCCCTGAACCGGGCCCGGTGGCCGGGGCGGCGGGGGTGTCGTCGGCGCCGGGCCGGGGCCGGCTGCGGGCTCGCGGTGTGCCGGGCCGCGCTCCCTGGGGCACCCAGCGGGCGCCCGTCGGTGCCTCCGCACCCGGCCGTGCCGTCCCGCGGTCTACGGCTCGCAGCGACGGCGGCACGCCGCCCGGCCGTCCCGTCGGGCGGCCGGTGCACGCCCGCGCTCGGCGGTCTACGGCTCCGACTCGTCCTCCTTGAAGTCCGACAACCGCTCCAGCAGGATCGGCTCCCACGCGCGCCGCAGCTGGGTCCGGAGCAGCGCCGGGGAACCGCCCGCGCGGCCTTCCAGTTGGTCGGTGAGGTGGATGACGGTGTCGCAGCGGGCGAGCCACAGGCCGCGCAGGCAGGGGCGGGCGCCGTAGCCGGCGAGGGTGGCGGCGCGGACGGCCGCCGGGGAGCCGACGGCGACGGCCAGGCCGGCGATGTCCTCGGCGGGGTCGCCCAGGGCCGCCCGGGTCCAGTCCAGGATGCCGCGCACCCGCCCGTCGGCGCTGACCACCACGTGCTCGCCGGTCAGACCGTGGTGGGTGAGGACGGCGGTGCCGGGCTGCGCGGCGAGCTGGGCCGCACCGGGCGGGGTCAGCTGGAGCATCCGGGCGGCGTCGAACTCGTCGGCGGCGCCGAGCCGTTCGGCCGCGTGCACGGCCATACGGCGCAGCGCCTCCAGGGAGCGCGGGGCGGTGCGCGGCACACCGAGCGCCTCGGCCTGCCGTGCGGGCACCGCACGCAGCCCGGTGAGCAGCCCGGCGAGGTCGGCCTCGCCGACGGCGGAGACGTCGTGCTCGTCCGCGGTGCCGCCGGGCACCTTGGTGTCCAGGGTGTAGGCGAGGCCGGGCGCCCAGTCGCCGTGCGCGACGCTGGTGGGGACGGCGACGGGCATGTGCGGCCGGAGCAGCTCGCGCAGGCGCAGTTCCCGGCGGCGCAGCACCGAGGCCTCGCGGTCGGGGGCGAGGCGCAGCACATGGCGGGTGCCGACCCACCAGGTGTACACACGGCCCTCCGCCACGGGCCGCACCTCGGGGCCCGCGGTGTCGCCGCCCTCCTTGAGCAGCGAACGGACCAGTTTACGGACGGTGTCCGCAGTGGGTGTCGGTGCCTGGGTCATGGGTCGCGCGTCGCCGTTCCTGGATGTCGTCGAGAGTGTGTCTCCTGGGTCGCTCAGTGGTCTCTCAGTCCACTATGACCAGATCGCGCGTGGTGTTGTTGAGGCGGCGGCCGCCGTCCTCGGTCACCGTGACGATGTCCTCGATGCGCACCCCGAAGCGGCCGGGCAGGTAGATGCCGGGCTCGACGGAGAAGCACATTCCGGGCACGAGGGGCTGTTGCTCGCCCTCGATCATGTACGGCGGCTCGTGCGTGGTGACGCCGATGCCGTGCCCGGTGCGGTGGATGAAGTACTCGCCGTACCCGGCGTCGGTGATCACCGCGCGGGCGGCGCGGTCGACGTCCTGGCAGGCCGTCCCGGGCCGTACGGCCTGATAGCCCGCCTCCTGGGCCTCGCGCACGATGTCGTGCACCCGGCGCTCCTCCTCGGTGGGCTCGCCCACATGGACGGTACGGGTGGTGTCGGAGCCGTAGCCGTCCTTCAGGCCGCCGAAGTCCAGGACGACCATGTCGCCGCGCCGGATGACGCGGTCGCCGACCTCGTGGTGCGGGTTGGCGCCGTTGGGGCCGGAGCCGACGATGGTGAAGTCGACCTGGGAGTGGCCGAAGCGGCGCAGCAGGCCGGCGAGGTCCTGGCCGACGTCGGACTCGCGGCGGCCGGCGAAGGGAACTTTGCGGATCTCCTCGAACGTTGCATCGGCAGCCGCTCCGGCGGCGGCGAGGAGTTCCAGTTCCGCGTCGTCCTTGACGGCGCGCAGCATGGGGAGGGCGTCGGTGAGAGAGGCGTAGGAGGTGTCCGGCAGGGCCCGCTGGAGGCCCAGCAGGTGCATGGCCCAGGTGTTGTCGCTGATGCCGAACCGGCCGTGGCCGTCGAGGAGGGCGGCGGTGACGGCGTAGGGGTCCTTGCCGTCGGTCCAGTCGCGCAGGGTGAGCGCGGACGCGCCGGTCGCGTGCTCGGCGTCGGGGGCCTCCAGGGTCGGCACCACGAGCACGGGGTCCTGACCGGGGGTGAGGACCAGCACGGTGAGCCGTTCGGTGACGGCGGTGGGCGTGTAGCCGGTGAGCCAGACCATGTCCGGTCCCGGTGCCACGAGCAGTCCCGCGAGGCCGGCGTCGGCCGCGGAGCGCGCGGCACGCTCCATGCGGGCCCTGTAGTCGGCGGCGGTGAAGAGCGCGGGCGTGCTACCGGTCATCCGGGCCTCCGGGCGGGTGGGGAAACGGGCGACGGCGTCTCGGGCAGCATCCTGCCCGGCCGGACAGGGTCACGCGAGCCGATCGCCGGTGCTCCCCGCAGGGCGCGGTCGGCTCGGAAGGGACTCGGCATGGGGCCATCATGGCGCGCGGGGCGGATGGTGACCAGCGGGTTTCCCGGGGTGACCGAGAGGTCGTGAGGCGGGGGCCCGCGCCGGCCCCGCCGAAGTGCCGTGGGGCGGGGCCGCGCCGGTCCGCTCAGGTCGCCACGCCCGGTACGACCGTCAACTGCTGGTAGGCCCCTCCGCTGTGACGCACGGTGAGGAGCACCTGCTGCCCGGGGTGGGCCTGGGCGACGGCCCGGGCGAGGTCGGCGGCGGTGTCCACGCGGGCGGAACCGAACTGCAGCAGCACGTCCCCGCGGACCAGGCCGGCCGCATAGCCGGGGCCGGGCACATGCACGCCCACGACCAGCGCGCCCGCCTTCTCGGCGTCGACGACCTCCACGCCCAGGGTCGCCCCGGTCGCGGCGGCCGGGCCGGGGCTCGGGGTGGCGGCGGCGGTGGGGGCGGTGGGCATGCCCCTGGCCGGGGGTGCGCTCGGCGGGGCCTGGCGTTGCAGTTCGGCGAGCCTGCTCATACCGATCACCGTGGCGCCGACCGTGCCCATGCCGACGCCGGACAGCACCAGCAGGATGCCGATGCACAGGACGAACAGCAGGGTCCGCACCCGCCGTCCGCGCCGTGGCGCGGCGTGCGGGTGGTGGGTCGGGCCGGTGGTGCCGCCCTCCCGTGGGTCCTGACCGGGCATCGGCTTGGGACGCAACGCAGTCTGTTCCATGGTTCGCTCGCCTCCGGCTGATGCTCTACCCGGGGCGCGGGGCTGCGACGAGACACGAACGGGTGAGACTGGCCGGAGCGTGGCGGAGGGTAGCCATAGCCCCCGGGACGGGCGTCGGGGCGCGCCCGGACGCCGGGGTCCACGGGCGCGGTGAGGTGATCACACCGCTCCCACCAGCCTCTGCACCACCTCCCGCGCCGCTCCTCCGGGACTCCCGCCGTGGACGAGTTCCGTGCGGTGGACGACCCGGGGCGCGGTGAGCGGGACGGCGACCGCGCCGGGTACGGCGGTGGCGGCCGAGCGGGGCAGCAGGGCGAGGCCGTGTCCTGCGGCCGCGAGGGCGGTGAGGGTACGCAGGTCGGTGCCCTCGTAGCGCAAGGCGGAGCGGAACGCGCGGCCGCCGGTCGCGGCGCGCAGCTGGTCGAGCGGGAGGGCGGCGCCGGGCGCGTCGAGCCAGAGGGCGTCGGCGAGGTCGTCGAGGCGCAGGCCGGCCCGTGCGGCGAGGGGGTGGCCGGCGGGCAGCAGGACGCTCACGGGTTCCTCGGCGAGGCCGTGCGTGGTCAGCGGTGCCACGTCCGGCAGGCGCAGCGGATCACTGGGTGCGGCGAGCCCGTCGACGAGGCCGAGGTCGGCGGTGCCGGTGGCGACGGCGGGCGGGATCTCCGCGCGGGTGAGGACGCGCAGGGTGACGCCGGCCGGCGGGAGGGCGGCGAGGACGCCGGCGCCGAGTGCGGTCGGAGTGGTGGCGAGGGTCAGGCCCCGCTGGGGTGCGGCGGCCATGCGGAGGATGTCGGCGCGGGCCGCGTCCAGCCGCAGCAGCAGCGGGCTCGCGTGCTCCAGCAGCCGCTCTCCCGCCGCGGTGGGCGCGACCGGCCGCCGGGGCGGGTCGTCGAACTGCCCGGCCACCCCTTCTTCCTGGCGTCCCTGTTCCAGCCGGAGCTGTCGGGCGACGGCTCGCGTCCGCACCCGATGATCCGGGCCCTGGCGCGAGCCGCGGTCGGCCACGCGGTGTCCGGGCTCGCCCGGCCGGCCTGACAACCGCCGCCCCTCGCCCCACCGCGCCTCGACCCGGCGCACGGCGGCCGACCGTTCTCGAACCGCCGGGCTGCCGGGTCGCCGGGCCCGGATCTCCGGGCCCTCCGGGCCGCCCGGTCATCGAAATGTCAGCCGTCAGGCCACCGAGCCGACGTGCCACCCGAGCCGTCGGGGCGCCCGACCAGCCGACGGTACGCCCTCTGACCACCGGCCCTCGGACAGCCCGGCGCGCCCGTAAGTCGCAGGCCGCCGCCGCGGCTCAGCCCGTGTGGCCCTCCCCATGTCCGCCGTGTGCGCCGCCGTGGTCGAACTTCGGGGCTGGACAAGGCCGGCGGGAAGGTGGTCGAGCGGCCCGGCGAGGTCGGCTGACGAGCTGCGAGGTCAGCTGACGAGGTGGACGGGCGGCGCCGGGGCCCGGTCGGGCCGGAAGCGGTGTGAGCGGCGGCTCAGCCACTCGGCCTTGTAGCGGTCCACGGTCCGGTGCCAGTTCAGGATTCCGGCCATCCAGTTCTGCAGGTCGAGGACATAGCCGTCCGTGGCGGCCCGGCCCGCCGCCGAGAGCTGGAAGTCGTCGTAGAGCGCGGGCAGTTCATGCTCCACGACGTGCTCGAACTGCTGCATGCGCTGGGTCGTCAGATCGTGTACGACCCGGAGGGCGGCCGGGTGGTCGACGCCGAAGAAGTTCTGCACCACCAGGACGGAGTTGTGGATCTCGCCCTCGAACTCGATCTCCTTCTGGTACGAGAAGATGTCGTTGAGCAGACAGGCGTAGTCGATGGCGGCGTTCTCCAGGGAGCGGACCGGGCCGCTGCGGTACACCTCCGGCGGGACGGCGGTGCCGTGGCCCATGCGGCACAGGCTCAGGGTGAGGTCGGAGCCGAAGGTGGCGCGCCGCATCTCCAGATAGTCGACCGGGTCGGGGACGCGGTTCTGCAGCTGGTTGGACAGCTCCCACACCCAGCTCTCGGTCATCGTGTCCACGGCGGCCTTCAGGGTGCGTCGCCGGCCGGCGGTCATGCCGGCCGTCGTCCGCGCCCACAGGTCGGTCAGCCCCCGCTCCATCGCGTCGGCCGGGACGAGAGCCGGTTCGCCCTCGACGGGCATGCACTGCGACAGCCGGGCCGTGGTCAGCCGGGCGGCGGCGAGGTCCCGGCGGTGGCCGTGGACCAGCGGGTAGTAGTCGTCGCCGTAGGTCCCCCAGGCGAGCCACTGGGCGCTGAGGTCGAGCGCCTCGGGGGTGGCGTCCGGATCCAGGCCGGCGGAGCACAGGGCGAGATCGTAGGCGGCGAGTTTGTCCTCGTCCCAGACGCCCTCCTCCAGGATGCCCATGCGGTGCGACCAGTCCACGAGGCCCAGGCGCGCGTCGTCGAGGTGGGGGCTCAGTTCGAGCCGGTAGGGCATCCGGAACTCGGGCAGGATCGACGGGCCGACCTTCTGGTACGGCAGGTGGGTGTAGGCGCGCAGGCGTTCCTGCGCGGCCGCGGCGAGGAGCGCGCCGACGTCGGCGGCCGAGACGCCGGGGCCGCTCGGCAGCTGCCAGGGCGAGCCGGGCCGTGCTCCCTTGTTCATGTAGCGGCTGGAGCGCATGTGCCATTCGTGGCCGCCGGACTGCCAGTCCTGCAGTCCCTTGGTGTACGCGGCGACCGCGGCGACCTGCTCCGGGGTGAGGCCCTTCTCCACCGCCAGGGCGGGGACCTCGGTGAGCGCGGTGTGCTCGAACTGGTGCAGGCGTGAGGTGAGGATGTCGTTGACGGTCTCGGCGGCCTCCTGGGTCGTACAGCCGAAGAAGGTCTCCAGCACCAGCACGCCGTTGCTGTTCTCGCCCTCGTCCTCGACCTCGCGCTGGTAGGAGAACAGGTCGTTGCGCAGGTGGACGGCGTCGGAGAACGTCTCCATGAGGACCCGCAGCGGCCGGGTGCCGGCGACGGCGTCGGGCACCTCGGCGGTCGCGTACTCCACGAGCCCGGCCGACCAGGGGGCGCCGCCCACCTTGCGGCGCATCTCGATGTACTCGACGGGGTTGGCGATCCGCCCCTCGTCGATGTTCGACAGCTCCCACATCGACTCGTTGAGCAGATGCTCGGTGGCCACGGAGAAGCGGCGGCGCCAGTCCACGGACATCGACGGCACCGTACGCGCCCACAGGTCCTGCAGCCCCGCCTCGACGGGATTCTCCGGCTCCGGCACGGGGGTCGCCAGGTCGAGCGGCATGAACAGGGGCAGGCGGTCCAGGTGGGCCTTTCCGGCCGAGCGGTCGGGGGTGCGCTTGTACATGTCGAGGAAGTGGTCGTCGAAGAAGAACACCCACACGTACCAGTCGGTGATCAGCGAGAGAGCGGGTCCGTCGCAGTCGGGGTGGGTGTAGGCGCACAGGAGTCCGTAGTCGTGCGCCTCCAGGTCGGCCTGCTCCCAGATCCCGGACCCTTCCAGCATGCCCATCTCGCGTGCCCACTCCGTCGAGTGGGCACGTGCCTCGTCGAGGTGCGGGTTGAGCCGCGCGGGATACGGCATGTAGAAGTGCGGGAGTTCGAACGGCTGCGTCATGGCCGGGGCCCTACCCGCGGCCTCCCACGCCCATCCGACGTGCGGGACATGATCACACCATCGCGTGAACCGCCGGGGAACAGGGGAACTTCCGGGCTCGGACGAGCACCGTCGCGGGGCCCCGCGTATGCCCCGTCCGCACCCTTGCCGTGCCCTCGCCGGCGGGCCACGGTAGGCGCATGACCTCCTTTGTGCTGCCCCATGAGGTGCACGGCGACGGCGCCCACAAGGTGTTCGCCGTGCACGGCTGGTTCGCCGACCGGTCCGCCTATGCCGCCGTCCTGCCGGACCTCGACCGCACCTGCTTCACCTATGCGCTGGTCGACCTGCGCGGTTACGGCGAGGCCCGGGACGCGGCGGGCGCGTACACGACGGCCGAGGCGGCCGGGGACCTGGTGGCGCTGGCCGACCGGCTGGGCTGGGAGCGGTTCTCGGTGATCGGGCACTCGATGGGCGGCGCGGTGGCACAGCGGCTGGCGGCGACGGTCCCGGACCGGCTGCGCCGGATGGTCGGCGTCTCCCCGGTGCCGGCCTCGGGGGTGCCGCTGGCCGACGGGCAGGGCGCGCTGTTCGCGGACGCCGCGCACAAGCCGGAGAACCGGCGCGCGATCCTCGACTTCACCACCGGGGGCCGGCGGCCCGCCGCCTGGCTGGACCGGATGGTCGCCCGCTCGCTGGAGCGCAGCGAGGCGAAGGCCTTCCGGGCCTGGCTGGACTCGTGGGCGGGCGAGGACTTCCACGCCGACGTCGAGGGCAGCGAGGTTCCCGCGCTCGCCGTGGCCGGGGAGCTGGACCCCGCCCTGTCGCCGCAGGTGATGCGGCAGACCTGGATGTCCTGGTACCCGCGTGCCGAGCTCGTGACACTGCCGTTCGCCGGGCACTACGCGATGGACGAGGCCCCGCTGGATCTGATCCGCGTGGTCGAGGACTTCCTGCGCGCGGACGCCGAGAACCCGGCGGCCGCCGAAAACCCCGCGGCTGCCGAAAACCCGGCGGCCGCCATGAACTCGGCGGCCGCCGTGCCCACTGCCGACGCGAGCGAGCCGGCGTGAGCGTGCGCGAGACCCGGCCGGTGCCCGACGTGTTCGACCCGCGCCGGTACGCCGTCGGTGTGCCGCACGAGGACTACCGGCTGCTGCGCGACCGTCATCCGGTCGTCTGGCAGGAGGAGCCGGAGGTGCTGGGCTGGCCGGCCGGGCCGGGCTTCTGGGCGGTGACCCGGCACGCGGACGTCGTCCGGGTGCTGAAGGACGCCACGGCGTACTCCTCTCATCTCGGCGCGACCCAGATCCGCGACCCGGATCCGCAGGATCTGCCGTTCATCCGGCGCATGATGCTCAATCAGGACCCGCCGCGGCACGGGCGGTTGCGGCGGCTGGTGAGCCGGGCGTTCACGCATGGCCGGATCGACCGGTTCGCGGCCGCCGCCCGGGAGCGGGCGCGCACCCTGCTCGCCGGGGCGCTTCGGCAGGCGCGGGAAGGGGACGGCACGGTCGATCTGGTGGCCGCCGTCACCGACGAGTACGCCCTGCTCAACCTGGCGGATCTGCTGGGTGTGCCGGAGAGCGACCGGCGTCTGCTGCTGCACTGGACGCAGCGGGTCATCGGCTACCAGGACCCGGACGAGGCCGGTCCCCCGGTGCTGGACGAGGCGGGAAAGCCGGTCAATCCGCGGTCCCCGGCGATGCTGAAGGACATGTTCGCCTATGCGCGGCAGCTGGCCGCCCACAAGCGGGACCATCCGGCGGACGACGTCATGACAACCCTCGCCCACGACTCCGAACTCGCCGACGGCGAGCTGGAGATGTTCTTCTTCCTGCTCACCGTCGCGGGCAACGACACCGTGCGCAGCGCGGCCCCCGGTGGACTGCTGGCGCTGGCGCAGCACCCGGAGGCCTACGCGTCGTTGCGCGCGGGCAAGACGGAACTCGTCACCGCGGTCGAGGAGTTGCTGCGCTGGCATCCGCCCGTGCTGACCTTCCGCCGCACCGCCGCGCGGGACACGGAACTCGCGGGGCAGCGGATCCGGGCCGGGGACAAGGTCGTGGTCTTCCACGCCTCGGCCAACCGGGACGAGCGGGTCTTCACCGATCCGGCCCGGCTCGATCTCGCCCGCTCCCCCAACCCGCACGTGTCCTTCGGTGACGGCCCGCACGTCTGCCTCGGCGCCCACTTCGCACGGCTGCAACTGCGGCTGCTGCACGAGGAGGTGCTGCGGGTGCTTCCCGAGCCGCGGCTCGCGGCACCGGCCGGGCGGCTCGTCTCGAACTTCATCAACGGCATCAAGTCACTGCCGCTGCAGGTCACTTGAGGTCGGCGCCGGACACCTGGATCAGCGCGTGCGTGCCGCTGGTGCGCCAGCGCCCGTCCTCGGCCGCCACCAGCGCGGCCTCGGTCGCCGCGGACAGGCCGGTGATCACGTCCGACTTCAGGGTGCGCAGTGCGGCGACCGGGCCGGGGAAGTAACGGGACGCCTCCTGGAAGGGCGTGGTCGGCGGCCAGAGCCGGTCGCCCACCAGACGCCGGTAGTTGAGGTCGCCCTTGAAGACGGTCAGCGTGGCCGCGGCGAACTCGGCGCGCAGGTCGTCCGGCATCTCCGTATACGGCAGCGGGGCGCAGGAGAAGGGGTGGGCGCGCACGGTGAGGCGGCCGTCGGCCATGGCCGACCAGAGCACGCGCGCGTACTCGGCGGCCGCGCCGGACGCGGCGCGCAGCCGGTGCAGCGCGTCGACGACGTCGGCGGTGGTGGCGTCGGAGACGTAGTACGGGTACGGCTTGACGTGCAGCACCGCCCGCGCGACCCGGCCCTCGGCGAGAAGGTGGGCGAGCAGCAGCAGATCCGGGACGAGTTCGCGGCCCGCGTTGTCCGCGACCAGGACGAGCGTGGCCGCGTTGCCGGGCGGCAGCAGCGACCACAGGGCCGCGCTGTCGTCGGCGACCAGCGCGGGGGCCGGGTCCCGGGCCTCGGCGCCCTCGGCGGAGAGCCGGAAGCCGAGGTCGGCGCGGTTGCCCCACAGCGAGCCGTGCAGCAGGGCATGCGCCCGCTCCTCCTCCGGCAGGCCGGGCAGGGCGTCCAGTGCGGCCAGTTCCCCGTCCGTCTCCGGCGCGTCGAGTTCGGCTCGCTTGAACGGGCGGAAGGGGTCGATGCCCTGCCAGGCGCCGGGGCCGAACCAGCCGACGGCCTCCAGCAGCCGGCGGTAGAAGTAGCTCTCGGACCACAGCCACGGCACGTCGTACCAGGAGCTCCCGGCACAGCCGGCCAGGCCCCACTCCCGCCACCGGTCCCGGTCCGGGGCATCGGCGGGCAGCGGCTCGACCGTCCCCTCGGTGCAGCTCTTCAGCAGCTCGTCCAGCGCCCGGTGCTGCCGGGGGCCGTACGGGAAGGCGTCGCGTACCCGGCCGATGATCGCGGGGTGCCGCTCGGCCAGCACGCTGTGCGGGAACGAGCCGGGTTCGTTGCCGAGGATCACGGGTGCGAACGGGGTGGAGGGCATGTCCGTCACCGTATCGCGCGGGTCAGGCGGTTCTGATCTCCCGCTCCAGCTGCGTGGCGAGCGTGACGTAACGGGGGCGGCGGTGCACCGGCACCAGGCCCCGGATCAGGAGGTGCCACATCTCGGCGACCCGGCGCGGAAGCCGTCCTACCGGTTCGAGCGAGCGGCTGGCGACCCGGGTGCCGATGAAGAAGGAGACCAGGGAGTGCGCGACGATGCCCACGTCGAGATCGCCGTGCACATCGGACTCCCTGACGGCTCCGGTGAACTTCCGGGTGGCGAACTCCCGCCATTCGGTGAACGGGTGCCGCAGGGGCGGCCGTACGGCGACGTCGGCGGTGGCGAGGCGGAGCGCGGCGCGCGGCACCGGGTCCTCCACGGCGAGCCCGGCGATCCCGAACGTGGTGCGCATCAGGCCTTCCAGCGAGGAGTAACCGTGGCTCTCGACCTCGGCGACGAGCGCTCTCGCGGCGCCTGCGTTGAGTTCGAGGATGGCGTGGGCGAGGTCCTCCTTGGCGGCGAAGTGGAAGTACAGCGCCCCCTTGGTGACCTTCGCGTGCGCGACGATGTCGCTCAGGCTCGTGGACTCGAAGCCCTGCCGGTCGAACAGATCGGCGGCGGCCGTGATGATCGTTGCCCGGGTCTGTTCGGCGCGTAACTGCCTCGCCATCCTGGGACCCCTCCTCGCGACTCATACGAACGGGACGTGCGGTTTGTTTTTTACCCCTTGCACACGATAACTCACCGACTGGCAGCGGCAGTCCGGGTGCGGGACGGCGCCAGGACACGTGTCACCGGCGGATCCGGCATCGGACGGGCCCTCGGCGGTCCGTGAACGACGAGACCAGAAAGTTCCCCCCTTCCTTGCGCGGCTGTCCTCGGCAGCCGCGGGGCGACGGTGCCGGAGCCATGATCGCCACGATACGAGGACGACCGCCGGCTCCTCAACGGGGTCTCGGATCAGGCGCGAAACGTCCGTACCGGTCGGTGCTTTCGCGCCCCCGGACCATCTGTGCGCCGGTCCGGCTGAACACCGGGAACGCCTCCGCCGTACTGGACCGCGCAGACCCCGTTCCCGCGCCCGCCGAGGAGACATCCCGGATGACCCGGATGACCGCCCGCCCGAGCGTCATGGCGGCCGCCGCCGCGGCCCCACTGCTGCTCCTGTCGTGGGCGACGGGGTCCGCCCAGGCGCACGGGGCCCCGACGGATCCGGTCAGCCGGGTCTACGCCTGCTCCCCCGAGGGCGGCGACGCGGGCCGCTCGGCGGCCTGCCGGGCGGCGGTCGCGGCGAACGGCGCTCCCTTCACCGCGTGGGACAACCTGCGCGTGGCCGGGGTGAACGGCCGTGACCGGCAGGTGATTCCGGACGGCAGACTGTGCAGCGGCAACCTTCCGGCGTACCGGGGCCTGGATCTGGCGCGGCGGGACTGGCCGGCGACCCGGCTGACGCCCGGCGGCAGGCTGACGATGACGTACGCCTCGACGATCGCGCACACGGGCACGTTCCGGCTGTATCTGACCGAGCCCGGATACGACCCGGCGAAACCGCTGACGTGGTCCGAGCTGCCGGAGCGGCCCTTCGCACAGGTCACCGATCCACCGCTGCGCGACGGGGCATACCACATCGCCGCGACACTGCCGAAGGACCGGACGGGGCGTCAGGTTCTTTACACCATATGGCAGAACAGCAGCACGCCGGACACCTACTACTCGTGTGCCGACGTGGTCTTTCCGGAGGAGGGGGCGGGGGCGACGAAAACCGGACCCGCCGTGTCGGCAGGTCCGGCTTCCGCTGGGGACGGGCAGGCCACCGGGGACATGGGCCCCTCGGCGCCCGCGCTGGCGGGCGGCGCCGCCGCGGTGCTGGTGCTCACCGGGGGCGCCGCGCTCGCCGTTCGGCTACGGCGCCGCTGAACCCGGCACCGCCTGGGTCGAGTTGGCGGCTCAGTTGACGTAGACCGGGGTTCCGCCGTCCGTCACGGGTGCGTACTTGGCGGTGAAGTAGCCGCTGGAGAAGCACAGCGACGAACCGGAGGTCTTGGTGAACTGCTGGTTGGTGAAGCCGATGCTGTTGTCGGCGTTGTCGGCCTTCCCGGTCAGCGAGGCCGCCTGGTAGACGCAGGTGATGGAGCCCAGCAGGGTGCGCAGCTTGACCGTGGTCTGGATGGTGGAGCCGCTCGCGGGAGAGACGGTGAGGGTGCCGTCGGAGGCGACCGTGGCCGAGTAGGGCAGGTTGTCGACGGTGATGCTGGTGACGCCGAGGACGCCGGTGACGTTGCTGGTGCAGGAGCTGCTGTCGAAGGTGTGCCCGGTGACGGACTCGGTGGCCGTGCCGGGGGCGGTCGGGTTGCCCGTGACCGTGGCGGTGAACTGGGAGGACTTGCAGGTGACTCCGCTGGTGCCGGTCGCGCTGGAGTAGAGCGTGGCGGAGGTGCCGGAGGCCAGCGGCGCGGTGAGGGTGTCGCCGGTCGCGACGGCGGTGCCGCCCGCGCTGCCGGTGGTGAGGACGGCACTGCCGTCGGCGGAGGCGGGGGCGGCGACCGCGAGGGCGAGTGCCGTGGAGGTGCCGGCGAGGGCGAGCAGGGATCGGGTACGCATGCGGGTGCCTCTTTCCTGGGTGGGGTCCGGATGAGGTGGGGATGGGGGGTGGCGGTGCCGCCGGCGCCGGGCCGTGCGCCTTCTCCGTACGCGACGGTCCGGCGACGGCGGCGGTCCGGGCACCGGCCGAAGGCCCGGGGGAAGGCCTTCGGCCGGGCCGGCAGGGGGCGGCCGGCACGGCCGGGGGACGGGGCCGTGCGGTGCCGCACCGGGGTGAACGGTTTCTGTCGGCCGTGATGAGCGGTCGGCGTGAGAGGCCGGGCAACGCATCCGGTGCCGCTCGGCGGATCCGGCGCCACGGATCCGTGAAAACAGGGGAAGTTGTAGACCTGATCAACCGTCAACGTCAAGCTCCGCAAAGGCAGTTGTAGGGCATGATCGCAGCTCGGGCGCATCCGACACCCTTTTTTCACATCCGCCTTGACCCTCTGAAGTAACCGGCGGTAACTTCCTCGAAGGCTACTGCCGCGTAACGAGAAAGCCCTTGCT
This sequence comes from Streptomyces sp. NPDC030820, assembly GCF_055572075.1. NCBI lineage: Bacteria > Bacillati > Actinomycetota > Actinomycetes > Kitasatosporales > Streptomycetaceae > Streptomyces > Streptomyces sp. NPDC030820. The sequence continues at coordinate 106,153 of NZ_JBVIEB010000021.1, read as the reverse complement.
CCGCCGGGGTGCGAGGAGGTGTACGCGACAGTCTCTGTCCGCGCCAGGACACCGCGCCGCTGAAGCCCAACCCGCATTGATCCATGCCCATGGGAGCAGACATGGCCTCGTCCCCGGACGTCCCGTCCGTCGGCAACACCCCCGAGAACCCGGGAAACGGTTCACCCGCCGAAGCCTCCGAAACCTCCGGAGCCTTTGAAGCACCGCACGCGGCCGGGACCGCCGCCGGCGAGAGACGGGGCCGGGTCCGGGCCCGCCGGGCCGCGGTGATGGCGGTGCCCGCCACCCTCCTCGCCGCCGGTCTCGCCGTGCTCACCGCCCAGGGGGCGCTGGGCGTGCAGTTCGCGATCTCCGGCATGCCGTTCACGGTCACCGCGACCGAACTGAACGGAACCGGTTTCGAGCAGTTCGGCGGCCTCGACAGCATGGCCGACGGCAGCCCGAACGCCGGCGACACCGGCGGCCAGGAGCTGGTGGTGACCTCCGCCATCAAGAACGCCACGCTCGACCACCTGTGCCAGAGCGTCGACCTCGGCGGCACCAACCTGCTGATCACGGCGGGCGCCGGCGCGGACAAGGTGCAGGCGAGCGACCTGACCACGGACTCCACGGAGCTGTCCGGCAACGCGGCGTTCAACAACATCGAGATCGGCAACGACGCCAGCACGCTGACCAAGGCGGGCGTGAAGGGCCCGATCGGTGTGTTCAGCCAGCAGGCCGACACCGTGCACATCGCCAACCTGCGGCAGACCAACTACGCGACGACGGCCGGTGTGTTCAAGCTTCCCGGTCTCAAGCTCCGCTTCAGCGACTCGGGTTGCTGATCGCGGTGGCCGACCGTCCACGCCGGGGAGCGCGGGCCGCCTTCCGCGGCTGGCGGGCCCGCCGGCCGTTCTGGGGCGGGCTGCTGCTCGCGCTGGCCGGCGGCGAGATCCTGCTCACCGAGAGGGCCTCGCTGAAGGTCGTGATGCACATCGGCATGCAGGGGGTGGCCGGCTATCTGCTGCCGACGCTGATGGCGCTGCTGGGCCTGCTGATCCTCTTCAACCCGACGCAGCGGCTCTTCTACTCCATCACCGGGGTCCTGCTCTCCCTGGGCAGCTGGGTCACGTCCAACCTGGGCGGCTTCTTCATCGGCCTCCTGCTGGGCGTGACCGGCAGCTGCCTCGCCTTCGGCTGGCTCCCCGACCAGGAACCGCGCGTCAGCCGCCGTCGGCGCCGGAAGCAGGCGAAGGCGGCGGCGCATGCGCCGGCCGAGGGGGCGGAGGGCGTGGCCGCCTGACGAGCGGACGACACGCGACCCAGCCGCCCCGCCTCCGTGGCCGTACGCTCGGCCGCCGGTGTGTGAACCTCGCTCGCGGGCATGACCTGCGACGGTCCCGAGAAGGGGGCGGTCGAGCTCCGCAACGGACTCGAGCCCTGGCACCTGTTGATCGTCGCCGTCGTCTTCATCGTGCTGACTACGGCCGACGCCGCCCGTGACGGGTCGTGGCCACGCTGAGGGCCAGGGCGTACAGCCCGAGGACCGCGGCGAGCAGCAGGTGGTACGGGGCGGGCAGCGCGCTCATACCGAGCGCGGCGCCCAGCGGGCTGGGCGGTACGGCGAGTCCGACGGCGGCGAGGACGGCGGCGGCCCAGCCGACCGGTCCGGGCCGGCCGCCGCGCAGGAGGCGCCGGCCGCCGCGCAGGAGCACCATGACCAGCGCCTGGGTGAGCAGGTTCTCGGTGAACCAGGCGGAGTGGAACACGGCCTCGTCGTCCAGGGCGTCGGGGCCGTTCAGGGCGAGCGCGAGGACCTCGAAGGTGGCCAGGTCGGCGAAGGCGTTGAGCACGCCGAAGCCGGTGATGAACCGCAGAAAGGCGGGCGGCCGCAGCACGTTCGGCCGGCGCAGCTCGCTCGGGGCCGGGCGGTCGTGGGCGAAGGCGAGCTGGGCGGCGTCGAAGCACAGGTTCTGCGCGAGCACCTGCACGGGGAGCATCGGCAGGAACGGCAGCAGCAGTCCGGCCGCGAGCATGGCGAGGACGTTGCCGAGGTTGGAGGAGAGGGTCACACGCAGATAGGCGGCGATGTTGGCGCTGCTGCTCCGGCCGGCGGTCACGGCGTGTCCGATGGCGGTGAGGTCCTTCTCGGCCAGCACGACATCCGCGCTCTCCCGCGCCACCGCCACGGCCCCGCGCGGCGCGATCCCGACGTCGGCGGCGAGCAACGCGGCCACGTCGTTGACGCCGTCCCCGAGGAAACCGACGGTGTGCCCGGCGGCCCGCAGCCCAGCGACGACACGTGTCTTGTCCTCGGGGGTGCAGCGGGCGACGACCGCGGTGGCCCCGTCGACCCCGCCCGCACCACCGCCCTCGCCGCCCCCGGCGATCCGCACCTCCGCGGGTTCCAGCCCCAGTTCGCGGCAGACGCGGGCCGCGGTCGCCGGGTGGTCGCCGGTGAGGATGTGGACCTGGATGCCGAGGGCGGCGAGGGTGCGCAGGGACTCGGCGGCGCCGGGGGTGAGTTCGTCGTGGAAGGTGACCAGACCGCGGAAGGTGAGGCCGCGTTCGTCGGCGGGGGTGTACGGCCGGGTGCGGGCGGGCCGTTCTGCGGTGGCGACGGCCAGCACCCGCTGCCCGGTCTCCGCCTCCCGCGCGGCGAGCGCCAGCAGCCGCTGCCGCTCGCCGTCCGGCAGGTCACAGCGCTCCAGTACGTCCTCGGCAGCTCCCTTGGTGATCAGCAGGTGCCGGCCGAGCCGGCCGGTGACGACGGCGGTCGCAAGGCGCCGGCCGGGCGCGACGGGCAGTGCGGCGAGCCCGTCGTACTCCTCCCCCAGGGCTCCCGCGACGTCGAGCAGCGCCTCGTCGAGGGCGTCGGGGACGGGCAGTTCGGCGAGTTGCAGGGTCCACCAGGCGGCTACGGCCGCCCAGCGCAGCACCTGCGGATCGTCCCGGCCGTCGGGCCCGAGGGAGCGGGCGGCGACCGGCCGGTCCTGGGTGATGGTTCCGGTCTTGTCCACGCACAGCACGTCGATCGCGCCGAGGTCGTGCAGGGCGGGCAGCCGCCGTACGACGACCCGGCGGGTGCGGGCCAGCAGCGCGGCACTGCGGGCGAGGCAGGTGGTGACGATCACCGGGAGCATCTCGGGGGTGAGCCCGACGGCCACCGACACGGCGAACGGCAGCGTCTGCAGCCCCCGGCCGCGCAGCGCCGCGCCGGCCATCAGCACCAGCGGCGGGGTGAGCAGCATGAACCGGACCAGCACCCAGGCGATGCCGTGCACGGACCGGTCGAAGGCGCTGGGCTCGCGCGGCTCCGGCGCCCGCTGTGCGGCGGCGAACCGGGTGCCTGGCCCGGTCGCCAGGACGACCGCGGTGCCGCCGCCCGCCACGACCGCGCTGCCCTGGAAGCACAGATGGGACTCGGCGAGCGGCTCCGGCAGATCGGCGGCGGCCTTGGCCACGGGCGCGGACTCGCCGGTGAGCGCGGCCTCGGACACCGTCAGTCCGTGGGCGCGCAGCAGTCGTACGTCGGCGGGCACGAGGTCGCCCGGTCCGAGCCGTACGACGTCACCGGGGACCAGGTCGGCCACCGGTACCTCGTGGGCGCGCGGGGCGGCGGTGTCGTCGGTGCGGCGCAGCACGGTGGCCGTACCGGCGACGAGTTCGCGCAGGGCGGCGAGGGAGCGGTCGGCGCGGCGCTCGCCGGCCGCGCGCAGCGCACAGCTGACGGCGACGAGGGCGAGGATCACCGTGGCGGTGCCCCAGGAGGCGACGAACGCCGAGACCAGGCCGAGGGTGAGCAGGACGGTGGTGAACGGGTCGCGCAGGCCCCGCAGACAGCGCCGGAGCGCGGAGGGGGTGGGCGGGCGGGGCGGCGCGTTCTCGCCGTGGGTGGCGAGCCGGGCGGCCGCCTCGGCGTCGGTGAGTCCGCGCGGGCCGGTGTCCAGACGCCGCAGCACCTGGAGCGACGTGCCGCTCGACGGGCCGCTTCCGGGTCCGCTCAACGAATCGGTCCCTGGTCCACGCCCGCCGGGCCCGTCGGCGGCTCAGAGGCCACGGAGGCGGCGGGCCGGGGCCGGTACGTCCGCGGCCCGTTCGGCGAGCCGGCCGACCAGGAGGCGTACGACGTCGACGACGGCGGCCTGTCCGGCGGCGTCCACGAAGTACACCTGGCGGCGGCCCTCGCGACGGGAGCGGACGAGCCCGGCGAGCTTCAGCTTGGTCAGGTGCTGGCTGACGGCGGGCAGCGCGCCGCCGACCCGCTCGGCGAGCCCGGTGACGTCGCTCTCCCCCTGGATCAGCGCCCAGACGATGTGCAGCCGGGCGGGCGAGGCGAGCAGTCCGAAGGCGGCGGCCGCCTCGGTGAGCACCTCGGCGGAGGGGTCCTGGTGGCCGGTGCCGGGCGCTGTCACCGCTGTCGCCTGCCCCTTCTTCCTCTGCGTCGTGCTGTGTTCGGTCTGTATGCGGGGATTCAGTCTAGGTCGGCAGGAACTTCCCGGTGGTCCCAGGAGTTTCTACGGTGCCGTAGAAGTTGCGGCCCGGCGCGCCGAGGGAGCACCCGGCCGTGGATCACGAGCGATACGAGGAGTGCGCATGGCCCTGTGGGACCGCGTCAAGGAGTCGGCGTCTCAGATGCAGACCCAGTTGGTGGCGAAGAAGAACGACCTGAAGAGCGGCGCGTTCCGCGATGCGAGCATGGCGATGTGCGCGCTCGTGGCAGCGGCGGACGGCACCGTGGACCCCTCGGAGCGGCAGCGGGTGGCCCAGCTCATCGCGACGAACGAGGTGTTGCAGAACTTCCCGGCGGACGACCTCAGGCGCCGCTTCGAGGAGAACCTGAACAAGCTGACGACCGACTTCGCCTTCGGCAAGGTGAGCGTGCTGCAGGAGGTCGCCAAGGCGAAGAAGAAGCCGGCCGAGGCGCGCGCCGTGATCCAGATCGGCATCGTGATCGGCGGCGCGGACGGCGACTTCGACAAGACGGAGCAGGCCGTGGTGCGCGAGGCGTGCTACACGCTGGAGCTGCCGCCGCACGAGTTCGACCTCTGAGCCGACCGGGAGGGCGCGAGGACGGGGGCATGCTCGACGGTCTCGACCGTTCCCTCATCCACGCCCTGCATCTGGACGGCCGGGCGCCGTTCGGCAGGATCGCCGAGGTGCTCGGGGTCTCGGCACAGACCGTGGCCCGCCGCTACCGCCGGCTGCATACGGAGGCCGGGCTGCGCGTGGCGGGCCTCACCGACCCGGACCTGGCGGGCCGCGCCCAGTGGCTCATCCGGCTGACGGCGACGGCACGCTCGGCGCAGGACATCGCCGGGCGCTGGTGCGGCGGCCGGACACCTCCTGGGTGAAGTCGACTTCGGGGGGCACCGAGATCACGGCGGTGATCCACGCCCCGGCCGAGGACGCCTCCCCCGGCTCGCTCCTGATGCACGACGTCCCGCGCACCGGCGGCATCACGGCCGTCTCCGCGCACTGTCTGCTGCACACCCACCTGGGCGGCCCCGCCGACACGACGCGGGTGCTCCCGGTCTTCGGGGGCACCCGCGTCGGCTCGTCCGCGGTACGTGACGAGGGGCGTCAGGCGAGACCGGCGGACTGCAGCCAGGCCTTGGCCACGTCCAGCGGGTCCTTGCCCTGGACCTGAACCTGGGTGTCCAGGTTCAGCAGGGTCGCGGTGTCGAGCTTGGCCGAGACCGCGTCGAGCGCGTCGGCGCCCTTCTGGGACAGGGCGCCCTTGTGGACGAGCGGCTGGACGTTCTCGAAGCCGAAGAGGTTCTTCGGGTCCTGCAGGACGACGAACTTCTCCTTGGAGATGGTCGAGTCCGTGGTGAAGATGTCCGCGGCCTGCACGGCGTTCTTCTGCAGCGCGGCCTGGGTGAGCGGGCCGCCCGCGTCGAGCGCCTTGAACGACTTGAACTGAAGGCCGTAGACCGACTTCAGGCCCACCAGGCCCTGCTGCCGGGTCTGGAACTCCGGCGAGGCGCCGATGACCAGGTCCTTCGCGATGTCCTTCAGATCGGCGATGGTCGACTTCTCGGTGAGGTGGTACTTCTTCGCGGTGGCCGCGTTGAGCGTCACCGAGTCCTTGGACTGTGCCGCCGCCGGCTTGAGCAGGGTCAGCTTGGCATCCAGCTTGGCCTCGATGGCCGTCGTGGTGGCCTCGGCCGTCGTCGGCTTGGCCTTCGGGTCGAGGTAGGCCAGCAGCGCGCCGTTGTACTCGGGCAGCACCTTGATGGAACCGTTCTTGATCAGCCCGTAGGTGGTCTCCCGGCTTCCGATGTTCGGCTTGTAACTGACCTTGATTCCCTTGGCCTTGAGGGCCTCGCCGTAGATGTCGGCGAGCAGGGTGCTCTCGGGGAAGTTGTTGGATCCGACGACCACGGTGTCGCCGCTCGCGTTGCTGTCCGTCAGCGGGTTGCCGCCGGACTTGTCGTTGGAGGAACAGCCCGCCAGCAGAGCCGTCGCCGCCGCGAGGGCGACCACCGCCGCGCCTCGGTTCCTCCGGATGGACCTGCTGATGCGGTTGGTGGAAGTCACCCACCGATCCAATCCAGCCGGTTCTCGGTCAGTCAAGGGCCGCAGATCACCGAATGGCCTCGATCTGCGGTCGGTTGTGGGCACAGCCCGCCGGTGCGCCCCACCGGCCCGCACCCACCGGCAGGCGTCAGCCGCTCCGCCGTACCCCCGGCGAAACCGTGATCCGGGAGGCCGCCCAGAAGACCAGGAGGGTGGCCAGGGCGAGTCCCGCGACCAGGGTGGCACCGCCGACCACCTTCTCGTAGTTCTTCTGGTAGAGCCCGTCGATGATGTACCGGCCGAGTCCGCCGAGGCTGACGTAGGCGGCGATGGTGGCGGTCGAGACGATCTGGATGGCCGCCGTGCGCAGGCCGCTCAGGATGAGGGGGAGCGCGACCGGCAGCTCCACCTGGAACAGCACCCGCGCCTCGGGCATGCCCATGCCCCGGGCCGCGTCCACGGGCGAGGGGTCGACGGAGCGGATCGCCTCGTAGGTGGTGACCAGGATCGGCGGTACGGCGAGCACGACCAGCGGAATCATCACGGGCAGCAGACCGAAGCCGATCCAGATGAACATCAGGACCAGGAGACCGAAGCTCGGCAGGGCCCGGCCGGCGGTGGCGATCAGCGCGAGGGCGTTGCCGCCGCGGCCGTAGTGGCCGGTGACCAGGCCGACGGGCAGCCCGATCAGGGCGGCGAACAGCAGCGCTTCCAGGGAGTACCTGACGTGCTCGGCCAGCCGGGTGGGGATGCCGTCGTAGCCGTGCCAGTGGGCGCTGTCGCTGAAGAAGGCGTGTGCGAAGTTCAGGACGTTCACCGGGTGGCACCCTTCCTCGGCATCCAGGGGGTGAGCAGGCGGCGGACGAGGACCAGCAGGGCGTCGGCGAGGATGCCCAGCAGCGCGGTCGTCAGCACGGAGTTGACGGCCAGGGCGGGCCGGTGGTAGGTCGTGGCGTCGTTGAGCATGTTGCCGAGCGCACCCTGGTTGCCGATGAGCATGCCGACGCTGACCAGGGAGAGGCTGGAGACCACGGCCACCCGTAGGCCCGCGATGATCGCGGGGGCGGCTATGGGCAACTGCACCTGGAGATACCGGCGTACGGGGCCGAAGCCCATGGCCTGCGCGGCGGCCAGGGTCTCCTGCGGCACCGAGCGGACGCCGTCCACGATGCCCGGCACCAGCACCACCAGGCTGTAGACCGCGAGCGGGATCATCACCGTGGTCTCGCTCTGCCCGAAGTAGTCGATGAGGACGACGAAGAAGGCCAGCGACGGGATGGAGTAGAGCACGGTGGTGATGCCGAGGACGGGCGGGTACACCCAGCGGAAGCGCACGCAGAGCTGGGCCACGGGCAGCGAGACGAGCAGCGCGGCCAGCACCGGCAGCAGACCCTCGCGCACATGCAGGCCGACGAGCCCGAGGTAGCTGTGCTGGAGGTCGCTCGGGAGGTCGAAGAAAGCGTTCATCGGGCGGCCTTGAGGTCGGCTTCGCCGGCCGCGACCCGGCTGTGCGCGGCGCGGATGGCCTCGCCGATGACCTGCTGGGAGACGACACCGACGGCGCGTCCCTCGCCGTCCACCGCGACGGCCCAGCCGGTCGGCGAGAGCACCGCCCCGTCGAGCGCGGTGCGCAGCGAGTCCTTGCCGGGCACGAACGGCCGCCCGTGGTCGAGGAGTTGCTCCCGGTCGACGGCCCCCGCGGTGAGCCGGCCGGGCTCGCTCCAGCCGAGCGGTCTGCCGTCGGGGTCGGTGACAAGGAGGTAAGGGGCGTCGGCGTGGGAGGCGAGCCGGTCGGCGTCGGCGTCGATGCCCACGATCGGCCCGGTCTGCAGCTCCAGTCCGGCGGACGGGAAGAAGGACAGCCGGCGGATGCCGCGATCGGCGCCGAGGAAGTCCTCCACGAAGGCGTCGGCGGGCGCGCTGAGCAGCTCGGCGGGCGGGGCGAACTGGGCGAGCCGGCCGCCGGTGCGCAGGACGGCGACCATCGTGCCGAGCTTGATCGCCTCGTCGATGTCGTGCGTGACGAAGACGATGGTCTTGCCCAGCTCGTCCTGGATGCGCAGCAGTTCGTCCTGGAGTCCCTTGCGCACCACGGGGTCGACGGCGGAGAACGGCTCGTCCATCAGCAGCACCGGCGGGTCGGCGGCGAGCGCCCGGGCCACGCCGACGCGCTGCTGCTGGCCGCCGGAGAGCTGGTAGGGGTACCGCTTGGCGAGCGCGGTGTCGAGCCCGACCCGCTCCATCAGCTCGGCCGCCCTTGCGCGGGCCTTCTGCTTGCTCCAGCCGAGCAGCCGGGGCACGGTGGCGATGTTGTCGAGGATGGTGCGGTGCTGGAAGAGTCCGGCGTTCTGGATGACGTAACCCATCGAGCGGCGCAGGGTGTTGACCGGCTGCTGCCGGATGTCCGTGCCGTCGAGGAGGATGCTGCCCTCGGTGGGCTCCACCATCCGGTTGATCATCCGCAGGGTCGTCGTCTTGCCGCAGCCGGAGGGTCCGACGAGGACGGTGATCGCGCGGTCGGGTATCTCCAGCGACAGCCGGTCGACCGCGACCGTGCCGTCCGGATACCGCTTCGTGACTGACTCTATCCGTATCAAAACGCCGAATGCCCTTCGGGTTTGGCGGATTTCCGCCCGCTTTCGGCCACGGTCGTCGGTGCGCAGGCCGTTGCGGGGAGAGTCTAGACGGCGAGTGTTTCAGCGATTTGGCGGGTGAGCGGCCCTTCAGGCCACCGGCAGCCCCGGTGTGCGCAGCACGCTGCGTGCGGCGTCGACCGCGAACACCTCGCAGCCGGGGCGGGCGGCGGCCCAGGCCGGCCCGTGGGCGCCCAGTGCGAAGGCGGCCGTGGCGGTCGCGTCCGCCTCGGTCAGGGTCGGGGCCACCACGGTGAGGCTGAGCAGCCCCGTCGCGGGGCGTCCCGTGCGGCCGTCGAGGATGTGGTCACCGCGCTCGTACCGCCCGGAGGTGGCCACGGCCGCGTCGGTGACCGCCAGCACGGCACAGACCCGGTCGGCCTGTTCCGGATGCCGTATCCCGACCCGCCAGGGCCCGCCGGAGACCACCACGTCACCGCCGGCGTTGAGGCAGAACCGCCGCGCCCCGCCCGTCGCCAGCAGCCCGGCCGCCCGCTGCACCGACCAGCCCTTGACCACCGCGCAGGGATCGAACCCCCGGCCGGGCAGCCGCACGTCGAAGGCACCGCCGGTGGCGGCCCGGTACCGTTCGCCCAGGCCGAGCACCTCCACCAGGTCCGCGCTCAGCTCGCCCTCCGCCAACTCGCCGCGCCCGTACCGGGACACCTCGCTCCCGGACCTGAACGGGCTGAAGCGGGCGTCGACCTGGCGCAGCCAGGCGAAGGCCTCGTCCGCGGCCACGCCGAAGTCGCCCTCGTCGTCGATCCGCAGCGAGACCGGGAGACCCATGACGTGCTCGACACGTCGCACGTCAGGAGCCTTTGGCGTCGAGCGCCGCCTGGAGGGACGCCCGGTATCCCCGGCTCGTGATCGTGGCCCCGGACACCGTGTCGATGTGCGCGCTCTGCGCCTTGAGCGTCTCCGCGATCAGCTCCGGTACGGCCCATCTGGTCTGCGGATGGTGGGGCGCCTGGAGCATCCGTACGGAGGCGATCCGGTCGCCCCGGAAGGTCACCTCCACCTGGAAGACGCCCTTCGTGGTGCTCACCGCGGTGCCCGGGACGACCTTCGAGGCCGAGGGCGAGGAGGACGAGGCTGTGGACGGCACGGTACTCGGCGTCGCCGCGGGCTGTGCGGTGTCGACGGCTCCGGTCGACGGGTGGTAACGCCACACCGGTACCAGGCCGGCGACGGTCAGGACGAAGACGGGTATGGCTCGCTTCACGGTCGGACGCCCTCTCTCAGCCCGCGAGGCTGAAGCGCTCGAAGTGGATCTGCCGCTTGGGCACGCCCAGCTCGGCCAGGCTGCGCAGCACGGCGGTCATCATGCCGGGCGGCCCGCACAGGAAGACGTCCCGTTGCCCGATGTCGGGTACGAGCCGCGTCAGTTCGGGCGGGGCGAGCCGGTCCGGGAGGACCGGTCCGGTCACCAGGTGCAGCTCGGCGCCCTTGGTGAGGGCGAGGTTGCTCAGCTCGTCGTAGAGGACGGCGTCGCGGTCGGTGGTCACCCGGTAGATGACCACGGCGTGCCCGTCCAGGTCCTCCAGCAGTGCCCGGATGGGCGTGACGCCGACGCCGCCGGCGATCAGCACGGACTCCGGGCGGGTGCGGTGCAGCGCGGTGAAGGCGCCGTAGGGACCCTCGGCGAAGACGCGGGTGCCGGGCCTGAGGTGCCGCAGTGCGGCGCTGCCGTCGCCGGACGCCTTGGCGGTGAGGCGCAGGGTGCGGCCGTCGGGGGCGGCGGACAGGGAGAACGGGTTGGCCTGCCACCAGCGGTCCCGGGTGAGGAACCGCCAGAGGAAGAACTGGCCGGCCCGGGCGGGCAGCCGGTCCAGGTCGCGGCCGGTGATGTAGACGGAGACGACGTCGTCGGACTCCGGGACGACCGCCGAGACCCGCAATCGGTGCCGCAGGTTCCGCCACAGCGGCAGCATCAGCCGGCCCACGAGCAGCGAGCCGAGGGCGCCGCCCCACAGCGTGTACCAGTACGTCCTCGCGGCGGGCGAGGAGGTGAAGGTCGTACCGGTCGCGACCTGGTGGGTGAAGGCGAGAACCACGGCGGCGTAGGTGTACAGGTGGATGAAGTGCCAGGTCTCGTAGGCGAGTCGGCGGCGCACCCAGCGGCCCGAGACGGCGCCGACCACGACGATCAGCGCGAGCGCGACGATCGCGCGCAGCACGCCCTCGACGGTCTCGGCGAGGTTCACGATCTGGCTCACCGGGTCCATCGAGGACGCCTGCGCATAGCCGAAGGTGATGAACACGGCATGCGTGAGCAGGGTCCACAGGATGCCGAAGCCGGTGCGGCGGTGCCAGGAGGTCAGCCGGTCCATGCCGATCCGGCGGTCCAGCCAGGGCAGCCTGGCCACCAGCAGCAGTTGGAAGGCCATGAGGAGGGCGCCGTACAGACCGCAGAGGCGGCCGAGCACGATCAGGGGGTTGGAGGCGAATCCGGCCTGGCCGAAGAACCAGGCCACGACGCCCGCGTTGGCGGCGAGCAGGGTGTACAGGCTGGTGCGGGCCAGGGCCTTGGGGCGGAACGTCGCGGAGGGTGCGGGACGGGTCTCGAGGGTCGTCACGGACGTGGCTCCTTGATCGGCTCCTGGGTGACGAGCTTCGCCCGCGGACGCTGTCGATTTCCTGTCGGACGACTTTCCCTCGAGTATCGATGTGGCCGGTGGGGACCGGCAGCCCGGACGGGGCCGGACGGGTGGCGCTCAGGATGAGCGGACCGCCCGCACCGCTACCGCGAGACGCCCGTACTGCCGGCCGCGACCCACTGCCGGCTGTGCGGCCGTGCCGCCATGGCCGCGACGTCGTCCTCCGCATGCCGTGCGTCCAGCCGGCCGAGGATGGTGTCCAGGACGTCCTCCAGCCCGTCCCCGCCGGGGAAGCGCAGGGCGGACAGCCGGGCCAGAGAACGGTCGATGTCCTCACCGCGGCGCTCCACCAGGCCGTCGGTGAACAGCACCAGGGTCTGCCCCTCGGCCAGCGGATGCGTGGCCGACTCGTAACCGCCGAACCCGGTGCCCAGCGGCGGTCCGACGGGGACCGGCACGATCGAGGTCTCGCCGTCCGTCGTGATGCGCACGGGCGGCAGATGCCCGGCGCTGGCCAGCGTGACCTGGTGGCGCCCCGGGTCGACACGGGCGAGCAGACAGGTGGCGGGCCTGAGGTCCGCCTCCCGGGAGGCGATGTCGTCCATCTGCCGCAGCACGCGGTGCGGGGGGAGGTCGGCGGAGGCGATGTAGCGCAGGGAGGAGCGGTAGGCGTTCATGTCGACGGCGGCCTCCAGGCCGTGGCCCATCACATCGCCGACGACCAGCAGGGTCCGCCCGAAGTGCAGCCGTACGGTCTCGCACCAGTCGCCGCCGACCAGCACGCCGCCGCCGGCCGGCAGATAGCGGACGGCGATGTCGAGGTTGGGGTGCGGGCGGCCGGGCTCGGCGAGCAGGGCGCGCTGCAGGTCGCCGGCGGTGCGGTTGATGCTCGCGTAGGCGCGAGCATGCCGGATGTGGGAGGCGGCGCGCTCGGCGAGCAGGCTGAGCAGCTCGGCCTCCGCGCGGCGCAGCGGCTCCCCGGTGCGGGCCCACACCAGGATGCCGTACCCGTCCGTGCCGGTGGTCAGCGGCGCGCACAGCGCGATCCGGGTGGCGCCCACGTACTCCAGCCAGGGCTCCGGCTGTGCGCCGAGCGCCGGTGCCCCCGCCTCGCGGGCCGCCGCGGTGGCCCACCGGGCGTCGGGCAGCGCGTCGGCGTCCCCGATGATCGCCTCGTATCCGGATATGGTCTCGCCGGTCCGGCGCATCACGGCGGCCGTGCCACCGACCAGCCGTACGGCGAGCCGGGTCAGCTCCGTGCAGGTCGTGCCCTCGTCGAGGGTCGTGCCGATCCCGGCCAGCGCCTCCCGCAGCACGCTCAGCCCCGCGCCGGCCGCCGTGGCATCGGCGGCCGACTTGCCCTCGGCCGCCTCAGCGGAGCCCGCGACAGCCGCGGAATCCCCGGCCCGCGCGGACGTCGCCGTCGCCTCGTGCCCGCCCATATCCTCGCGGTGGCGGCCGCCGGCGGCGGGCGCAGGCCCGCGACGGGACTGGATCCAGCGCGCCACACCCAACACCCTCACAGAATCTCAAACCGGAGCGAGTGGGGCACCAGCCTCATCCGTCCCAGCGCCCTCGGCAGGCCCAGGACAGGCCTTGAGTCACGCTCCGATGTCCGATGGCGTTCATCTTCGACCGAACGAGCCCGGCGGCGGATGCCTTTTGCCAGATTCGCAGTGCCGATCGATCGGGCCGGGGTCAGTCCTCGGCGGGCGTCAGCCGCAGGGAGATGGAGTTGATGCAGTACCGCTGGTCCGTGGGCGTCGGGTATCCCTCGCCCTCGAAGACATGCCCGAGGTGGGAGCCGCAGCGGGCGCAGCGCACCTCGGTGCGGACCATGCCGTGGGAGCGGTCCTCGACCAGTTCCACCGCGTCGGTGTCCTTCGGGTCGTAGAAGGACGGCCAGCCGCAGTGCGACGCGAACTTTGTGTCGGAGGTGAACAGTTCGGCGCCGCAGGCCCGGCAGGAGTAGACGCCCTCGGTCTTGGTGTCGGTGTACTCACCGGTGAAGGCCGGCTCGGTGGCGGCCTGGCGCAGCACGGCGTACTCGGCGGGGTTCAGCTCCGCGCGCCACTGCTCGTCCGGCTTCTCGACGTCGTACGACATGAGCCTCAGCCCCTTTACTGCGACAGGCGGTCCAGGATGAGCGGGCCCAGGTCGGTCACGTCGCCCGCGCCCATGGTGAGAACGAGATCACCGGGCTTCGCCATTCCCGCGACCACGGCGGGGATCTCGCCCTTGTCGTGGACGGCGGTGACGTCGGCGCCGGCAGCGCGCGCGGCCTCGATGATCAGCTCGCTGGTCACACCCGGGATCGGGTCCTCGCGGGCCGGGTAGATGTCCAGCACCACGGAGGCGTCGGCGAGGGCGAGGGCCTGGCCCATCTCCTTGCCGAGCTCCTGGGTGCGGGAGAACAGGTGCGGCTGGAAGACGACGAGGATGCGGGAGTCGCCGGCGGCGGCGCGCATGGCCTCCAGGTCGGCGGTCATCTCGGTGGGGTGGTGGGCGTAGGAGTCGATGACCTGCACCCCGGCGGCCTCGCCCTTGAGCTGCAGTCGCCGCTTGACGCCGGTGTAGGCGGCGAGCGCGGGCGCGAGTCCGTCGGCCGGGATGCCGAGGGCGGCACCGGCGGTGAGCGCGGCGACCGCGTTGAGGGCGTAGTGGCGGCCGGGCACGGAGACCGTGAAGGTCAGCTCCTGTCCGTCCAGGACCACGGTGACCTGGCTCTTCAGGCCCTGCGGGACGATCGACAGCACACGTACGCCGGCGTCCTCGGCCTCGCCGTACGTCACCGTCCGCACCGACCCCGCCAGCCGCCGGGTCAGCTCCCGCGCGCCCTCGTGGTCGGCGGAGATCACCAGCGTGCCGCCGGGGACGATCTTCCCGGCGAAGGTCTCGAAGGACTCGTAGATCTCGTCCATCGAGGCGTAGTTGGCGTGGTGGTCCAGCTCGACGTTGAGGACGATGGCGACCTCGGGCGCGTACTTGTGGAAGCTGCGGTCGCTTTCGTCCGCCTCGGCGACGAAGATGTCGCCCTCGCCGTGCAGCGCGTTGGAGCCGGGCGCGTCCAGGTCGCCGCCGATTGCGTACGACGGCTTCAGGCCCAGCTCGGTGAGGGAGACGGCCAGCATCGAGGTGGTCGTCGTCTTGCCGTGGGTGCCCGCCACGGCGATCGGGCGCAGCCCCTCCATCAGCGCGGCGAGCGCGTCGGAGCGGTGCACCACGGGGATGCCCAGCTCGGCCGCGCGTGCCAGCTCGGGGTTGTCCTTGCGGATCGCCGAGGACACCACGACACAGCTCGCGTCGTCGGCGAGGTGCTCGGCGGCGTGCCCGATGTGCACGGTCACGCCGAGCGCCCGCAGCGCCTCGGCGGTCGCCGACTCCTTGGCGTCGCTGCCTGCGACCTCGGCCCCGCGCTGCGCGAGGATCTTGGCGATCCCCGACATCCCGGCGCCGCCGATGCCGATGAAGTGCGGTCGGTCCATGGCGGTAGGAAGGCCGGGTGCCATGTGGTTCTCCCCAGAGACGGTATGTGCGAGCGGCCCTAGCCTATGCGCTGAAGCACCGGGCTCGTCGCAGCGAGGGGCAAGGCAACCACAACGCTCCGGCGCCCGCGAACGCACCGCACCCCCGACGGCGCTCATCGGCCGAACCAGCGGAGCGTCTACGCCTTGCTGTGCGAGAAAAGCTTCAGAACCGGCACGCCCACCTTGTGCCGTGCCCGGGAGGCCCAGTCCCGGTGGAAGAACTCCTCCACGTAGTGGGGGTCGGTGAGGACGATCACCTCGTCCGCGTCCACCTCGGCGACGAGGGACTTCAGCGCGTCCAGCGGATGGTCCTCCACCATCTGCCCCTCCGCCTGGCTCCCCGCGGCCCGCAGTGCCTGCACCGACACGTCCAGGGCCTGCTGCCCGACGCTTCTGGCGTCCTCCCCCTCGGGCGTCTCGTGCTCGCGGACCGCCTCGTCGAGTTCGCCGAGCGCGATGTCGTCGATGGCCCGCAGCAGGCGGTCCGCCTGGTCGCCGCGCGGCTGGAGAAGCACGTGGAAAGCGACCGGCTCATCTCCGTGCAAGGTCGTGACGAACTCCACGTCGGCGGACGTCAAAGCCTTCTCGATCATCAGAACGCTGGTGAACACCGAACGCCTCTTCTCCTCCGTGGGCCCTGGCAAGGCCTCTACGGAAACCATCCTGCCCCGTGACCGCCGGGTTGTGCCGGACCAAGTCTGCCCTCCGGAAGCGAAACGGAACGGCACATTCCGCCGATTTCAGGACCGACGGTAACGACCGAACAGAAATCCGGCGTCTTCGAGCAGCGACACGAGTTCGAACCGGTGCGGCACGGCGATCGACGGCCCCCCGGCGATGCGCTGTGCGTCGCCCGCGGTGAGCATGGGCGACAGGGTCAGGCACAGCTCGTCCAGCACCTCGGCGGCGACCAGCTGGCCGAGCAGCCGGGGACCGCCCTCGGTGAGCAGCCTGGTGTGGCCGAGGCCGGCCAGGGCACGCACCGCCCGCGCGGGGTCGATGCCACTGCCCTCGCCGGCGATCACCACCGTGGCGCCGGCCTTCTCGGCGGCGGCGACACGGTCGGAGGCGGCCGCGGATCCGGTCAGGACCAGCGTCGGCACCAGCGGCGAGGTGAACAGCGGGAGCGAGAAGTCCAGGTCCAGGCTCGCGGTGACGACCGCGATCGCCGGCGCCGGGCCCTGTCCGGCGGCCTCCCGGGCCTCGGCGAACTCGGCACGCGCGCGTGCGGGCCGGTACCCCTCCTGGCGCACTGTTTCCGCGCCCACCACGATCACGTCCGCGAGCGCCCGCAGCGTGCCGAAGATCCGCATGTCGGCGGCGCTGGAGATGGGCTGGGAACGCCCCTCGTGCTGGGCGGCGCCGTCGAGCGTGGAGACCATGTTGGCCCGCAGCCACGGCCGCGGGGGGCCCGGCGGCTCCGGGTAGGCGTAAGCGGCGGCCAGTTCGGCGAGACTCCACTCGCGGTCGACGTGGGCGTCATGGTCGACGTGGCCGCGGACACCGGTGGGCGCATGGGCCACCAGAGTCCCGGCAATCCCCCTGGCCCCTTCCCTCTCGGCCGTCCCGCCGGAGGCCTGGGCTGCTGTTTCGTCGGTCACAGGGAACAGGCGTCGCATGTCGTGCAGTGTGACACGGCGCTTAGCATGGACCACCGTGTCGTCCTCCACCACCGCCCCCGGATCCAGCCCTCTGACCGACGCGGGCCCCCTGTCCCTGTGCGCCCGCGAGCCGCATGTACCCGCGGACCGGCTGGTCGCCGAGATGGTGCCGCCGCCGCGCTTCGACTCGGTCCGCTTCTCGACGTACATACCCGACCCGAACCAGCCCAGCCAGAGCGAGGCCGTGACGGTGCTGGAAGGCTTCGCGGGCGGACTCGGCGGGGCGCACGCCTCCGGCGCCGGCCGGCGCGGCTTCCTCGGCTTCGGCAGGACCAGGGCGCCCAAGGTCCCGGCCGGCCCGCGCGGGGTCTATCTGGACGGCGGCTACGGCGTCGGCAAGACCCATCTGCTCGCCTCCCTGTGGCACGCCACCCCGGCCGAGCCCGCGCTCAAGGCGTTCGGCACCTTCGTGGAGCTGACGAACCTGGTCGGCGCCCTCGGCTTCCAGAAGACCGTGCAGACCCTCTCCGGCCACCGCCTGCTGTGCATCGACGAGTTCGAGCTGGACGACCCGGGCGACACGGTCCTCGTGTCGACCCTGCTCGGCAAGCTGGTCGAGGCGGGCGTGGCGCTCGCGGCCACCTCCAACACGCTGCCGGGCAAGCTGGGCGAGGGCCGGTTCGCCGCCGCCGACTTCCTGCGCGAGATCCAGGGCCTGTCGGCCCACTTCCGCACCCTGCGCATCGACGGCGAGGACTACCGCCACCGCGGCCTGCCCGAGGCACCGCAGCCCTTCACCGACGAAGCGGTGACCAAGGCGGCGTATACCACCCCGGGCGCCTCGCTCGACGACTTCCCGCATCTGCTGGACCACCTGGCCAGGGTCCACCCGAGCCGGTACGGCGCGCTGACCGACGGTGTGCGGGCGGTGTGCCTCACCGATGTGCGGCCGGTGCCGGACCAGTCGACGGCGCTGCGGCTCGTGGTGCTGGCGGACCGGCTCTACGACCGTGAGGTCCCGGTGCTGGCCTCGGGGCTGCCGTTCGACAAGCTGTTCAGCGAGGAGATGCTGAACGGCGGCTACCGCAAGAAGTACTTCCGCGCGATATCCCGGCTCACCGCGCTGGCCCGTGACGCGAAGGGGCTCGTCGGCTCCTAGTCAAGAGCGAGATCGCGCCACGCGACCGGCACTTTTCACGCTCTCTTGCGCTCGTAACGCGTAGTTAACCCTGCAAATGACTTTGCAGGGTTAACGTGTTTCTTGACCAAGCATTGACCAACGCTTGGTGCCCGCGAGAGATGTGAGACTTCCGGGAGGAGGGCGCATGTTCCGAGGTACGACGGCCCGGACCGTGCTCGTCGCTGCGACCGCCGCCCTGCTCGCCCTGCTGTTCTCGGCCCCCACGGAAGCCTTCACACCTGCGCACACTCTCAGTGAGGCAACGGCCAAGGCCGAGGCCGGAACCGCATCGCCCGAACAGCCGGTGGGCGACGAGGCGGACGTGATCCGCGGCTCCGCGCCCCGCTGTGCGCGGCGACACCCGCTGATAGCCGGCCGGGCAGCCGGTACCGGACCCGCACACACACCCGGCACCGCGCACGGCCCGGCCCCCAGAGCCTCCAGAGCCCATGCCCCGGCAGCGCTTCAGGTCATCCGCTGCTGACAGGCGCTCACCTTTCCCCCCACAACCGTCGTTCAAGTCCGACGCGCCGCTCAGACGCGCCAGGAGGAACCACATACATGCAGCCCCTCATCGACAACGCCCGTACCTTCGGACAACGCCCTGAGGAGTTCGCCAAGCTCGCCGAAGGCCAGTCCCCGCAGGTGCTGTTCATCACCTGCTCGGATTCCCGGGTCGTCCCGGCCCTGATCACGGGCGCCCGCCCCGGCCAGCTCTTCGAGCTGCGCACCGCGGGCAACATCGTCCCGCCCCACACCTCGCAGCACCCCACCAGCGAGGCCGCCACCATCGAGTACGCCGTGGAGGTGCTCGGCGTCCGGGACATCGTCGTCTGCGGTCACTCCCACTGCGGTGCCGTCGGCGCGCTCGTGCGCGGCGACGACCTGACCGCCGTACCCGCCGTGCGCGACTGGCTCGCGCACGCCACCCCCCGCCCGGCCGGCCAGGCCGAGGACCCGGAGGTCGCCAAGGGCGTACAGGCCCACGTCCTGACCCAGCTGCTGCGGCTGCGCTCGTACCCGTGCGTCGAGCGGAAGCTGGCGGAGGGTCAACTCGGCCTGCATGCCTGGTACTACGAGGTGCACACCGGCGCCGTACGGGCGCACCGCCCGCAGACCGACACTTTCGAGTCCCTGTGAGCACGCCGATGACCAGCAAGGACACCACCCTCATAACCCGGTTTCCCCACCTGCGGCAGGACTTGGCCGCCTCCCTCGTCGTCTTCCTGGTCGCGCTGCCGCTGTGCGTGGGCGTGGCCGTCGCCTCCGGGGTCCCGGCCGAACTCGGCCTGGTCACCGGGATCGTGGGCGGCCTCGTCACCGGGCTGATGCGCGGCAGCAGCCTGCAGGTGTCGGGTCCGGCGGCCGGCCTGACCGTGCTCGTCTTCGAGGCGGTCAGGGAGTTCGGGCTGCCGGCCCTCGGAGTGATCGTCCTCGCCTCAGGACTGCTCCAGGTGGCGATGGGCCTGCTGAAACTGGGCCGCTGGTTCCGTGCCATCTCGGTCTCCGTCGTCGAGGGCATGCTGGCCGGAATCGGACTGGTGCTCATCGCGGGGCAGTTGTACCCGGCGCTGGCGGCCAAGGCCCCCGCCTCCGGCCTCGGCAAGATCGCCGGGCTGCCCGGGGCGTTCGGGGACGCCCTCGGGGACGGCAGGGCGGTGGCCTCGCTCGTGGTGTGCGCGGGCACGATCGCGGTGCTGCTGCTGTGGCAGCACCTCCCGGCGAAGGCGCGGACGCTGCCCGGCCCGCTGGCCGCGGTCGGCCTCGCCACGGTGGCCGCGTTCGCGCTGGACCTGCCGGTGGCCACGGTCGAGGTACAGGGCCTGCTGGACTCGGTCCAGCCGCCGCCGCTGAGCGCGTTCGGCGAGCTGGCGAGTGCCGGGCTGCTCGGCACGGTCGTCGCCTTCACGCTGATCGCCTCCGCCGAGTCGCTGTTCAGCGCGGCGGCCGTGGACCGGCTGCACCCCGGACCGCGCACCGAGTACGACAAGGAGCTGCTGGCCCAGGGCGTCGGCAACACGGTGTGCGGGCTGCTCGGTGCGCTGCCGATGACCGCGGTGATCGTGCGCAGCGCGGCCAACGTCCAGGCGGGCGCCCGCACCAAGGCCTCCCGCATCCTGCACGGCCTGTGGCTGCTGCTGTTCGCGGCTCTGCTGCCGGACGTGCTCGCCTACATCCCGATCCCGGCCCTCGCGGGCATCCTGATCCACTCGGGCGCCAAGCTGGTCCCGGTCCGGGCGCTGGCCGTGCTGTGGCGCGAGCACCGGGGCGAGGCGCTGATCCTGGCGGTGACAGCGGTCTCGATCGTGGCGGTCAGCATGTTCGAGGGCGTGCTGATCGGTCTGGCGATGGCGGTGGTCAAGACCGCCTGGCAGGCCTCGCACGTCAAGCTGGAGGTCGTCGACAAGGGGGCGGGCCGGGTCGACGCCCACCTCTCGGGCAACGCGACCTTCCTGCGGCTGCCGAAGCTCCTGGACAGCCTGGAGTCGCTGCCCCAGGACCGCCCGGTCCGGCTGGACCTGTCCGGCCTGCACCATCTCGACCACGCCTGCCGTACGGCCCTGGAGAACTGGGCCGCGCGGCACAGCGCGGCGGGCACGGAACCGGTGCGGGTCACCACGCCGGCCCGCTGACGGCCCGCTGTCTCCGGGCCGGGGTGCCGACGCCCCTCGGCACCCCGGCCCGGTCCCCGGGCTTGTGGCTTCCGCCCCACCCCGGGCATATGGTTACAGCAGCGGACGAAATCGGACCTCTCCGTGAGGAGGTCACCATGCTCCAGGAGCTGCTGGGCGCCGTGGCGGCGGCGGGTTCGGTCGCCGTGGTCTACCTGGCGATGGCGGCGCGGATCGTCAAGCAGTACGAGCGAGGCGTGCTCTTCCGCCTCGGCCGGGTGGTGGGAGGCGAACGCGAGCCCGGTCTGACCCTGGTGATCCCGTTCGTGGACCGGCTGCACAAGGTCAACATGCAGATCGTCACGATGCCGATCCCGGCCCAGGAGGGCATCACCCGCGACAACGTCACCGTCCGGGTGGACGCCGTCGTCTACTTCCGCGTGGTCGACGCGGCGAGCGCCCTGGTGAAGGTCGAGGACTACAAGTTCGCGGTGTCGCAGATGGCCCAGACGTCCCTGCGGTCGATCATCGGCAAGAGCGACCTGGACGACCTGCTCTCCAACCGCGAGAAGCTCAACGAGGGCCTGGAGCTGATGATCGACAGCCCGGCCGTCGGCTGGGGCATCCAGGTCGACCGGGTCGAGATCAAGGACGTCTCCCTGCCGGACACGATGAAGCGGTCCATGGCCCGCCAGGCCGAGGCCGACCGGGAACGCCGGGCCCGGATCATCAACGCCGACGCCGAGTACCAGGCCTCCAAGAAGCTGGCCGAGGCGGCCCAGCAGATGGCCGACACCCCAGCCGCCCTCCAGCTGCGGCTGCTCCAGACCGTGATGGCGGTGTCCGCCGAGAAGAACTCCACGCTGGTCCTGCCCATCCCGGTGGAGCTGCTGCACTTCCTGGAGCGGGGCAACCGGCAGGCCGCGCCGGAGAGTGACGGCGAACTCCGTCTGGAGAAAGGCGAACAGCAGGCCGTGCCGAACGAGGACGGAGAGCCCCACTCCGGATAACGTGCCGGGCATGCGCAGAAGCTGGATGATCGCCGTGGCCGCGATGGTCTTCGCCGCGGGCTGCGGGAACGGTGTCGAACGGGCCGCCGCGCCCTCCCCCGCCGCCGCCCGCCGGCTGACCGTCACCAGTACGGCGTACGCCGACCGCGGCACCATCCCACGCAGGTACACCTGCGACGGCGCCGACGTCTCGCCTCCGCTGTCCCTCGCCGGCGTACCCGCGCACACGGCCTCGCTGGCCCTGCTCCTGCGGGACGCCGACGCCGCGCACGGCAGGTTCACGCACTGGCTGGTGTGGAACATCGACCCGCACACCACGCGGCTGGCCGCCGGGGAACATCCGCGGGGGGCGGGCGAGGGCCGCAACGACTTCGGCAGGACCGGGTACGGCGGTCCCTGCCCTCCGCGCGGTGACCGGGCGCACCACTATGTCCTCACGGTCTACGCCGCGGACCGCCGTGTGTCGCCGGGCGCGGGGGCCACGCAGACGGATCTGCTGCGGGCGCTTTCCGGGCACACGCTCGCTGTGGGTGTGCTGACGGGCCAGTACGGTCGGGGGTAGTCACCGGCGCCGCACCGACGCACGACCACGGGATCCGGAGGGAAGGCGGCCGTGGCGAAGAAGAACGGCAAGGACCTCCGGGAGGCGCTGCGTCTGCCGCCCGGTGAGCCGGTCGATCTGGACGCGTACGACACCCGGGCCACGCCCGGTGCCCCCGGCGGGAAGAGGAGGACCCTGCGGGACACCGCGCGCACGGCGAAGCGGCTGGCCGAGTTCCAGGCGCGGTTGTGGGCGGCGAGTACGGCGGGGGACCGGCGGCGGGTGCTGGTGGTGCTCCAGGGCATGGACACCAGCGGCAAGGGCGGCACGGTCAAGCACGTCATGGGCCGGCTCAACCCGGCCGGCTGCCGCATCCGGGCGTTCAAGGCGCCCACCGAGGAGGAGCGGCGGCACGACTTCCTGTGGCGGGTGCGCCCGGCACTGCCCCGGCCGGGCGAGATCGGCATCTTCGACCGCTCCCACTACGAGGACGTCCTCATCGCCCGGGTCCGGCATCTCGCCCGGCCCGCCGAGATCGGCAGCCGCTACGGTCTCATCAACGACTTCGAGCGGTCCCTCGCCGAGGACGGCGTGACCGTGGTCAAGTGCTTCCTGCACATCTCCCGCGAGGAGCAGAAGCGCCGCCTGCTGCGCCGCCTGGACCGCCCGGACAAGCACTGGAAGTTCGATCCGGGCGACATCGACGAGCGCGCGCTGTGGCCCGCCTATCAGGAGGCGTACCAGCTGGCCCTGGAGCGCTGCGCGGCGCCGTACGCGCCCTGGTACCTGATCCCGGCGGACCACAAGTGGTACCGGAACTGGGCGGTCAGCCGCCTGCTGCTGGAACATCTGGAGGAGCTGGATCCGCGATACCCGAAGGGCGACTTCGACGTGGCGGAGTGCCGGGAGCGGCTGCTGAAGGGGGCGTAGCCGGGTACCCGGCGGCCATGCGCGAACAACGGCAGGTCACCGGCTCGTACTGGCTCCGGACCGCACCGGGGCCGACCCGTCCCGCACTGAGCGAGGACCTGGACGTGGATACGGCCGTCGTCGGCGCGGGCATCGCCGGGCTGAGCACCGCGTACGAACTGGCCCGGGCCGGGCTGCGGGTGGCGGTGCTGGAGGCCGGGCGGGCGGCGGCCGGGGTCACCGGACACACCACGGCCAAGCTGACCGCCCAGCACACCCTCGTCTACGACCGGCTGCGGCGCACCCGCGGGCCCGAGGGGGCGCGGCTGTACGCCCGCTCGCAGTCGGAGGCGATCGAGCACGCGGCGGCGCTGGTGGCCGAGCTGGGCATCGACTGCGAGTGGGAGAGCCGGGACGCGTACACGTATGTGCGCGACCGGTCGCGCGTGGACGAGGTGCGGGCGGAGGCGAAGGCGGCGCGGGAGGCGGGGCTGCCGGCCGCGTTCACGACGGAGACCGGGCTGCCGTTCCCGGTGGCGGGCGCGGTCCGGGTGACCGGACAGGCCCAGTTCCATCCGGTCAGGTACCTGCGGGCGATCACCGAGGATCTCCTGGCGCGCGGCGGTCAGGTGTACGAGCGGACACGGGTCGTCGGGCTGCAGGAGGGCGGAGAGCCATGCCGTCTGACGACCGAGGCGGGCCGTACGGTCACCGCGCGGGACGTCGTCATCGCCACCCACTACCCGGTGTTCGACCGGGCGCTGCTGTTCGCCCGGCTCTCCCCGCGCCGGGAGCTGGTCGTGGCGGGCCCGTTGGGCGAGGGCCCCGACCCGGAGGGCATGTACATCACACCGGAGGAGAACACCCGCTCGGTGCGCACGGCGCCGTACGGCGCGGACGGGCAGCGGCTGCTGGTCGTCACCGGCGAGCACTTCACGCCCGGCACGGGCGATGTGCGGGCCGGCTTCGACGGCCTCGCCGCCTGGGCCGAGCAGCACTTCCCGGCTGTGGCCCTGGACCATGCCTGGGCCACCCAGGACAACGACTCCACCGACACCGTGCCGCTGGTCGGCACCTTCCACCCGGGCGCCCGGCACACCTACGTCGCCACCGGCTTCGGCGGCTGGGGCCTGAGCGGCGGCATCATGGCCGGGCTGCTGCTGACCTCGCTGATCACCGGGCGGGACTGCGCCTGGCGCGAGCTGTACGACCCGCGGCGGCTGAAGCCGGTGGTGCGCGAGGTGCCGTCGCTGCTGAAGGCGCAGGCGGAGGTGGCCCGGCACTTCGTCGGCGACCGGCTGAAAGCGCCGGCCTCGGTGGACGGCCTGGCGCCCGGCGACGGGGCGGTGGTCCGGGCGGACGGCGGCCGGCTCGCGGTGCACCGGGACGAGGAGGGCGCCCTGCACGCCGTGTCGGCCCGCTGCACCCACCTGGGCTGTCTGGTCGCCTTCAACCGGACCGAGCGCGCCTGGGAGTGCCCCTGCCACGGCTCGCGCTTCGACGTCGACGGCGCGGTGCTCCAGGGCCCCGCGGTGCGGCCGCTGGAACGGCGGGAGCTCTGAGGGCCGCCGCGCGGGTGACCGCAGCACCGCGCCATGGAACATACCGCCATACAAGCGGTCATTCAGACCTAGGTTCATAGGGTGATCCCTCGACTAGGCCGAATCAGCGTACGCGTTCACGGCCGGCTGCTACGGCCTGCCCACCGTCGCCGCCGAGAAGATGCGCTCGGAGGTGGAGCGGGCGTACGCCTCCCTGCACAAGGCGGGCGTGCCGCACGCGCTGCCGTACTTCCGCTTCCCCGGCGGCTGTTACGACCGGCGGGCGCTGCGCGCGCCGAGCGGGCTCGGGCTGACCGCGATCCAGTGGGACGTGGTGAGCGGCGACGCGTTCGCCACCGACGCCGACGCCGTCACCCAGCAGGTGCTGGACGGGGTGCAGCCCGGCTCGGTGGTCGTCATGCACTGCACCCGCAGCGCCGCCCCGACCACCGAGCGGGTCGTCCGCGCGGTCGTACCGGAACTGCGCGGGCGCGGCCACCGGTTCGTGAAGGTCTCCGAGCTGATCGGCGAGACGGGCGGACGCCGCTGACGGTCCTGTCCGCCTCGGGGTGACCGGCTTGCTCAGGGTGACCGTCGGGCGGTGAGCCGGCCGGCCGCGGCGAAGGCCACGGCGGTGAGCAGGGCCGCGCCGGCCAGCGGCAGCAGCGGCACCGGCGCGCGGCCGGTCTGCGAACCCGTGACCAGGCCCCGGACCGCGGCCTGCGCCGGGGATCCGGTGAGCACCACCGCCAGCAGCGCGCCCAGCAGCATCGCGGGCACCGCGCGGCCGGTGGAGCGCAGCAGCGGCCGGTTGGTGAGCGCGCCGACGGCCGCGCCGAGCAGTGCGCAGGTGAGCGTGGCCGGCAGTCCGGCCGCGCCCGCCCGCAGCAGGGGTACCGGGACCCGGTGCCCGTTGCTCGCCGGATCGCTGATCAGCGTCACCACCACGGTCGCCACCACCCCGAGCGCCACCGAGGCGAGCAGTGCCGTCAGCAGACAGGCGAGGTGCGCCCGGGCGGGGCCGCGCGCGGCGGCGACACAGGCGCGGGCCGCGTCCGGCTCGCCGGTGACACAGATCCGCACCAGCCAGGCGGCCACCGGGAGCAGACCGGCGGCCGTGTAGCCGAGCGAGTCGAGGACGGGCTGGCCGCTCTGCACGCCGATCCCGAGGAACGCGGCGTACAGGATCACCGGCGGCAGCCAGCGCTGGGAGCGCACCAGCAGGTCGGCCTGGTAGCGCAGGAGCGCGGTCATGGGCGGCTTCCGGGGGTCGGTACGGGGTCGTCCGGGGGCGGCGTGACGCTGACGACGTGCCAGGGCGGGCGGGCCGTGAGCAGGGTGCGCAGGACGATGTCGGAGTGGGAGGTGGGGATGGCGAGGCGGTGGACCCCGGGAGCGGTCTCCTCGGCGAAGGTGGCGATCCGGGCAGCGTCGGGCGGCAGCTCCCCGCCGGCCGGTCCGCGCACGGTGACGAGGGTGAGCGGTCCGGACGGTGAACTCCCGTGGTCCGTACGGCGCTTGAGACCGCCGCCGAGCACGGTGTACGTCGCGTCCGGTGCCCCCGCCAGCCGGCGCGGATCGTGGTCCACGAACACCACGGCGCCCCCGGCGGCGGTCCGCTCGGCCACCGCCCGCTCCAGCTCGGCCCGCGCCGCCGCGTCCAGTCCGGTCCACGCCTCGTCCAGCACCAGCAGCTCCGGCTCACCGAGCAGGGCCTGGGCGACGGCGACCTTCTGACTGCTCCCCTTGGACAGCTGCGCCATCGGCGTACCGGCGTGTGCCCCGGCGCCGAAGCGCTCCAGCCAGGTGCCTGCGGCGCGGTGTGCCGTCCGGCGGCTCAGGCCGTGCACCGTGCCGAGGCGGGTGAGGTAGCCGAGGGCGGTGAAGGGGAGGGCGGAGGGGAAGCGTTCGGGGACGTACGCGGTGCGGGGGCGGCCGGTGACACGGCCCTCGCTGGGGGCGTCGAGCCTTGCGAGGAGGCGGAGCAGGGTGGACTTTCCGGTGCCGTTCGCTCCTTCTACGCGGGTGAGGGTTCCGGGGGTGACGGTGAGGTCGACGCCTCTTAAGACCCAGGGGCCGCGGAGGCCGTAGCGGCGGCCTACTCCGGTCAGACGTAGATCACGTTGCATGAGGGTATTTTGGTCCGTCTCGCCCTCGGGCTCGATCGGCCGGCCGGCCGGTCGGACACAGCCCCGTGCCCCTTAAGGTTGGCTGATGTGAGCCGTGTTTCAGCCTCCCCCGGAGACAGCCCCTTCCAGGCCGAGCGCAATCCGCGCGACGAGGCGCCCCAGTTCGTGCTGCCCCTCGTCGTACGGATCGAGAAGAGCGCGCCACCGGCGCGTACCGACGCGCTGGAGACGGCTGCCCGGGCGGTGCTGGTGCTGCTCGGAGACGAGCGGGCGCACGGGGACGGCGAGTGGGCCGAGGCGGTGCGGAGCTGGGAGGACGCGCGGATCCGTAAGGTCGTACGGCGGGCCCGGGGCGCCGAGTGGCGGCGGGCCGGGGCGCTGCCGGGGATCACGGTGACCGGCAAGTCCGCGGAGGTACGGGTGTTCCCGCCGGTCCCGCTCGACGGCTGGCCCAAGGACCTGGCCAAGCTCCAGGTGTCCGGCACCGAACTGGACGACCCGGAGCCGCCCGTCGCCGCCGACCCGGCCCAGCCCGTGCTGTGGCTGAACCCGGAGCTGGAGATGTCGGCAGGGAAGGCGATGGCGCAGGCCGGGCACGGCGCCCAGCTGGCCTGGTGGGCGCTGTCCGACGCCGAGCGCACCGCCTGGCGGGACGCGGGCTACGCACTGGCCGTCCGTACGGCCGACCCCGCCGACTGGGCACGGCTGGCCGGCGGCGGCCTGCCGATGGTGCGGGACGCCGGCTTCACGGAGATCGCGCCGGGCAGCTGCACGGTCGTCGCCGACCATCCGGCGCTGCGCTAGGAGGGGCCGATGACGCGGGTCGACGGGCGGGTCGAACGGGGCAACCGCACCCGCCGGCTGGTGCTGCGCCGCACGGTGGACATCGCCTCGGTCGAGGGCCTGGAGGCGCTCACCGTCGGCCGGCTCGCCGCCGAGCTGGAGCTCAGCAAGAGCGGGGTGTTCGCGCTCTTCGGCTCCAAGCAGGAACTGCAGCTGGCCACCATTCGGGAAGCGGCGCGGATCTTCACCGAGCGGGTGCTCCGGCCCGCCGCCGAGAGCCCGCCCGGCGTCGGCCGGGTGTGGCGGCTGTGCGAGCTGTGGCTGGAGTACTCGCGCGGCCGGGTGTTCCCGGGCGGCTGCTTCTTCTACGGCGCCATGGCCGAGTTCGACGCGCGGACCGGGCCGGTGCACGACGCCGTGGTCCGTGCACAACGCGACTGGTCTGCCCATGTCGAGCGCACGATCGACGAGGCCCGCACGGCGGGTGAGCTGCGCGGCGACACCGATGTCGCGCAACTCGCCTTCGAGGTGGTGGCGTTGCTGGAGACGGCGAACGCGCTGTCGGTGCTGCACGACGAGGACACCGGGTACCGCAGGGCGCGGGTGGCCATCGCGGAACGGCTGCGCGGTGCGGCCGTGGACGGCGTCCGGCTTCCCCAATTCACCTGAGAGATAAACGACTTGGCGAGGGGGGGGACGCCGCCGAAAAAATAAGCACGTCCGTTCGCTTTGTTTTATGCTCGGGCCATGACTCTCACCGGAGCGGACCTCGTCGAACTCGACCGGATCGCCGTCCAGGAGGCCGTCCGCGTGGTGAACCTGGCCGCGGACGCCGACTGGACTCGGGACACCCCCTGCGCGGGCTGGACCCTGCGGCAGCTCGTCGCGCACATGACCGCACAGCACTTCGGGTTCGCCGCCGCGGCACGCGGGGCGGGGCGGGAGCCGGAGCACTGGCGGGAGCCGGAGGACATGAGCGAGCCCGCCCGGGTCCACCGGTCGGCAGCCGCCACGGTCCTGTCGGCCTTCGCCGAACCGGGCGCCACCAAGCGCGAGTTCGCGCTGCCGGAGCTGGGCGGTGACTTCCCGGGCGACCGGGCGGTCGGCTTCCACTTGATCGACTACGTGGTCCACGCCTGGGACGTCGCCGCCGCCCTCGGCATCACCGTGGAACTACCCGAGCATGTGCTCGTCGCAGCGCTCGCCGTGGCCCGCCGGGTGCCGACCGACCCCGCCCGGCGCGGCCCGGGCTTCGCCTTCGCCCCGGCGCTGGAGGTACCCGAGGGCGCCAGCCCGCTGGAGGAGGCACTGCGTGTGCTGGGACGCAGTCCGGATCGGTGGCCGGCCCGGGGCTGAAGCTCAAATGTTGCTCTGAACACGGCAGGGAGGAGGTTCAGGTCCGGACGCCGGGGCCATACCCCCGTCATTCGGCGGAGAGGTTCGCTCGACGGAGGGGAGGAGCCATGCGGCTACTGGGCACGGGGATCGGCTGGCGGCCGGAGATCGCGGACGCCGTGGAGCGCATGCCGGGCATCGACTGGGTGGAGGTCGTGGCGGAGAACGTCTGCCCCGGCCACCTTCCCGAGTCGCTGCTGCGGCTGCGCGAGCGCGGCGTGACCGTGGTCCCGCACGGCGTCTCCCTCGGCCTCGGCGGCGCCGACCGCCCCGAGGAGGCCCGGCTGACCGCACTGGCGGAGCGTGCGGAGGCCCTCGGTTCCCCCCTGGTCACCGAGCACATCGCGTTCGTCCGCGCGGGCGGCCCGCTCACCGCCTCCCCGCGCCTGGAGGCCGGGCACCTGCTGCCGGTACCGCGCACCCGGGACGCCCTGGACGTCCTCTGCGAGAACGTGCGCATCGCGCAGGAAGCCCTTCCGGTGCCGCTGGCCCTGGAGAACATCGCCGCACTGTTCTCCTGGCCGGGCGAGGAGCTGACCGAGGGGCAGTTCCTGTCCGAGCTGGTCGAGCGCACGGGCGTACGGCTGCTGATCGACGTGGCCAATCTGCACACCAACCACGTCAACCGGGGTGAGGACCCGACCGAGGCGCTGGCCGCGCTGCCCGTGGAGGCGATCGCCTACGTCCATGTCGCGGGCGGCTTCGAGCGGGACGGCGTCTGGCATGACAGCCACGCCCACCCCGTGCCCCGCCCGGTACTCGACATCCTGACCGGCCTCGCCTCCCGTACCGCGCCGCCCGGCGTCCTCCTGGAACGGGACGAGAACTTCCCCGAACCGGCCGAGCTGGAGCGGGAGTTGACGATGATCCGGGACGCGGTGGCGGCTGGTCGCACCCGGGCCGCCGGGAGTACGGGGGCCAGCGCCGCCGGTGGCTCGGCGGGCGGAGGTGTCGCCGTCCTGGCGCGGCCGACGGTCCGTGCGCGGGAGCGGCTCGCCGTCGCCCAGGCCGCCGTACTGTCCTCGCTGGTGGCCGGGACGCCGGTGCCCGAGGGGTTCGACCGGGTGCGGATGGGGGTGCAGGCACGGGCGCTCGCCTCGAAGCGGGCGGACGTGGTGGCCAAGGTGGCGCCCGAGCTGCCGGTGATTCTCGGCGCCGAGTACCGGGCGGCGTTCCTGGACTACGCCCGGGTGCGGCCGATGACCGGGGGCTATCGACGCGACGCGCTGGATTTCGCCGGGCACTTGGTGAAAGCGGGCCGGCCGGAGGAGCCGGTGTCTCGCCGGCAGCTCCGTGAGTGGTGGCTGGACCGGGCGGGTCCGGCACCGAGGTCCGGCGGACGGGTGGCTCGGGCGGCGCGGAGGGTACTGCTGCGGAGGGCGTGACATGGCGCCCGGTACCGGTGCCGGCCGGGGTCGGGCCGCTCACCGGCGCCGGCAGGGTGCCGCTATCTGTGGGACGGGTGCCGCCCCAGCGGCACGACTGCCCGCAGCTACGGCGCGAGTTCAGGTGCGGCAACTGCAACTCCCCAGGGGCGCGGGGAACTGCGCGGCCGGCCACAACGCCGCCGCAGACGCCAACACACCGCAACCCCCATGGCCCCCACGCGCACCCCCGAGCCCGGCGGCAGCCGCACGCAGCCGAGTAATATGCCGCCCGCACCCCACCCCCCATGCACAGTCGCGTGCGGTGCGCTACAGGAGGCGTCATGCGACCCCGACCCCCGGTCAAGGGCCGAGGCATATTCAGCGGCACAGGCCTCGTCATCGCGGCCCTCGCGGCGACCGCGGCGGCGCTGCTCTATCCGCTCTGGTCGTACGCCGACCGCCAGAACCCGGCGGCCGGTGCGACCGTCCTGAGCACGCAGACCGTGACGACCCCCTACGGCCCCCTGTCCGCGCAGGACCGGGACTTCATCACCAAGGTCCGGCTGGCGGGACTGTGGGAGCTGCCCGCCGGCGAGCTGGCGGAGCGCAAGGGGACCACGGCCGCCGTACGCACGGCGGGCCAGCACCTGGTCGACGGGCACACCTCGCTGGACGCCCATGTCCGCACCGTCGCCGCCCAGCTCGGGGTACCGCTGCCCAACGAGCCGAACGCACAGCAGCAGCAGTGGCTCGACACCCTGAACACGGCGCAGGGCCAGGACTTCGACCGCCGGTTCGCCGGCGTCCTCCGGCTCGCCCACGGCCGGGTGTTCGCGCTGGTCGCCGAGGTTCGGGCCGGCACCCAGAACTCCCTGGTCCGCGATCTCGCCGACGACGCGAACGCGACCGTCCTGGATCACATCAAGGTCCTGGAGGCGACCGGCTACGTCGACTTCGCGGCCCTCGCGAGGGAGCTGGCCTCCTCGCCCAGCCCCGTACCGACCCCGCCCGCCGTCGACCCGAGTGCCGCCGTGCCGGTCATCCCCTCGCCGGCCGAGTCGTACTCCCTGCCGCCCGCCACCACCAGCCCGCCGCCGGCGACCGGCGGGTCCTGACATCCCTGACCCGGGCGCGGAACGGAACGTCGCAGATCGCCGACACTGTGTCCGGATGCTGAACACGGCATGGCGTCCACCCAGGCCTCTGGCATAGAAACACGTCATGTTCTGGGTCCTTCTCCTGCTCCTGGCCTGGGCTTTCGCCGGTACGGCGTGCACCCGGCTGTGCCTGGCGGCCGTCCGCGCGGCAGCCCTGGACGCGGATGCCGCGACGGCGGACCGGGAGCGCGATCTGACGCTGTACGAGGCGGCCTTCCTCTCCGGCGGCCCGGCCCGGGTCGCCGATGTGACGATGGTGGCCATGGCCCGCCAGCGGCGCCTGCTGCTCGCGCACACCGGCTGGGCCACGGTGGTGGACCCCCAGGGGCGCGACGAGATGGAGCAGTCCGTCATAGGGGCCATAGGTCCGGAGGGGCAGTCGCGCATCGCACCCGTGCGGGCCCGGGCGGCAGGTGCCGAGGCGGTACGACGGCTCGCCGACCGGCTGGTGCGCGCCGGTCTCGCCGTCCCCGACGGCACCGGTGCGACCGTGGGTGCCGCCGTCCGCCAGGTGCGCACCGCCGTGCCGGCCGTGGCGCTGCTCGGGGTGACCGCGCTGCTGCTGCCCATCCAGACCGGGACGCCACGGCTGCTGGTCGCACTGTGGTTCGCCCTGCCCCTCGTCCTCTGCCTGAGCTGTCTGGCCATCGCCCGGTTCGAGGTGCACCCGTACTCGCGCTGGGCCTCCCCGGCCGGGCAGCGGCTGCTGGGCGCGCTGGTGCGCAGGCCGGCCGGCGACGAGCGGTCGTTCCTGACCTCGGTCGCGGTACGCGGGATCCGTGCGATCGGTGAGCCGCAACTGCGCGCCGCTTTCACCCACCGCGACCAGCCCTGGCGGGAGTGAGAGCGGCCGCGGTCTCTCCACAGGGTCGTTCCAGGGGCGCATAGGGGGCATTGACGCCGACACCGACCGGGTGGTGCTTGCCTTCACCATGGACCGAACGAAATATCCCTTTTGTTGTCGCCGGGGCCTGGCAGCCGTGCCATCGCCGCCGCCGCACCGAAGGGATACGCGATGAGAGCTGCCGCCCTGTACTCGGCCGCCGGGTTCTTGCTGCTGACCACCCTGGCCGCCGCCCCGGCGGGCGGTGCGGTCGGCGCGGCTGGGCGGCCGGCCGCCCCCGGCACGGCCGAGCTGCGCGGCACCGAGGTGGCCGTGGCCCACGCCCGGGCGGCCGGCATCGACTTCGGCACGTGTTCCGCCGCCGACGTACCGGAGGCGCCCCGCACTCTGCGGTGCGGCACGGTGACCGTCCCGCTCGACTACGCCCACCCGGACGGCGCCCAGATCGAACTGACCGTCAGCCGGCTCCCGGCGACGCATAAGGACCCGCGCAACAGCAAGCGGAAGGTCCCCCGGCAGGGCGCCCTCGTCTACAACCCCGGCGGCCCCGGCGCGTCCGGCATGTACTTCCCGCTGAGCGGCGCGGTCCCGCAGTGGCAGCGGATCGCCGCCGCCTACGACCTGGTCGGCTACGCCCCGCGCGGCGTGGGCCGTTCGGCGCCGCTGTCCTGCGCGGACCCGAAACGCTTCGTCAAAGCGCCCACCGCGGCGCCGACCCACCCTACGGAGGCTTTCAAGCGGCAGCGCATCGCCGAGGCCAAGGCGTACGCGCGCGGCTGCGCCCGGCGCTCGGGGAGCAGGCTGCGTTTCTACACCTCGCTGAACAACGCCCGGGACCTCGACGTGCTGCGGGCCGCGCTGGGCGAGGACCGGCTGACCTTCGTCGGAGCGTCGTACGGCACCTACTTCGGCGCGCTGTACGCGACCATGTTCCCCTCGCACGTACGGCGCATGGTGCTGGACTCGGCGGTGAACCCGGACCCGGAGAAGGTCTGGTACCGCGACAACCTCGACCAGTCGGCCGCCTTCGAGGACCGCTGGGCGGACTTCCGGGACTGGATCGCCCGCCACGACGACGTCTACAAGCTCGGGAACACCGCAGAGAAGGTGCAGCGCAGCTACGACACCGCCCGCCGACGCCTGGGCGGGAAGGCGGCCGGCGGAAAGGTCGGTCCCGGCCAGCTGCAGAACGCGTTCCTGACGGCCACGTACTACGACGACTTCTGGCCGAGCAGGGCCGAGGCGCTCTCGGCCTATCTGCACGGCGACTCGAAGCCGCTGGTCCGGCTGGCCGCGCCGGGCACGGAGACGGCCGCCGAGGCGGAGAACGGCAGCGCGGTCTACACGGCCGTGGAGTGCAACGACGCGCCCTGGCCGACGGACTGGAAGGTGTGGGACCGGGACAACACCCGGCTGGCCCGGTCGGCGCCGTTCGAGACATGGGCCAACGCCTGGACGAACCTGCCGTGTGCGTACTGGCCCGCGCCCCGGCAGCAGCCGCTGGACGTGCGGACCGGGCCGGGTGAGCTGCCGCCGGTGCTGATCCTGGCGGCCGAGCGGGACGCGGCGGCACCGTACCCGGGGGCGCTGGAGATGAACCGGCGGCTGGCCGGCTCGGTGCTGGTGACCGAGCGGGACGCGGGGACGCACGGGATCGGGGGCGGGCCGAACCAGTGCGTCAACGGCCACCTCGACGCGTACCTGCTGGAGGGGCGGGTTCCGGGGCGGCGCACGTCGTGCGCGCCGCACCGGTTGCCTCCGGCGGATCGGCCGGCAAAAGAGGCTCAGCGAGGCCTTTTGAGGAGCGGCCGGCGCTGACGCCCCTTGCGGGGGCGCTTCAGGCCAGGCCCGCCACCAAGTCGCCGATGTCCTTGCGGCGGCCCGTGAAGAACGGGATTTCCTCGCGGACGTGCATGCGGGCCTCGGAGCCGCGCAGGTGGCGCATGAGGTCGACGATGCGGTAGAGCTCGTCGGCCTCGAAGGCCAGGATCCACTCGTAGTCGCCGAGGGAGAACGAGGCGACCGTGTTGGCGCGCACGTCCGGGTAGCCGCGGGCCATCTTGCCGTGGTCGGCGAGCATGCGGCGGCGGTCCTCGTCGGGCAGCAGATACCAGTCGTAGCTGCGCACGAAGGGGTACACGCTGACGTAGTTGCGCGGGGTCTCGTCGGCGAGGAACGCCGGGATGTGCGAGCGGTTGAACTCGGCGGGGCGGTGCAGCGCCATGTTGGACCACACGGGCGTGAGGGCGCGGCCCAGCCTGGTGCGGCGGAAGAGGTTGTACGCCTCCTGCAGCTGGTCGCTGGTCTCGGCGTGCCACCAGATCATGAGGTCGGCGTCGGCGCGCAGGCCGGAGAGGTCGTAGGTGCCGCGGATCGTCACGTCCTTGGCGGCGAGCTGGTCGAACAGCTCCTGGACCTCGTCGGCGTAACCCGCGCGGTCCTCGGGCAGCACATCCTTCAGCTTGAAGACCGACCAGAGGGTGTAGCGGATGACCTCGTTGAGGTCCTTGGCCAGCTTGCCCTTGTTCGGGATCCTGCCGGACTCGGTGGTGGGGGCATCGTCACTCATGGTCCCTATTCTCCCGCTCCGCCGTGGAGGCTCTGCACCGGGTTGGCCATGAGCTCCCGGATTCCGCTCAGGTCGCCGCCGAGCTGGTCGACGGCCGCGTACGCGCTCGCGACGCAGGCCGGGATGCCGACGCCGTCGTACTGCGCGCCGCACACCGCGAGGCCCGGCAGCTTGGCCACGTGCTCGCGGATGCGGGCCACGCGCGCGTGATGCCCGACCGGGTACTGCGGCAGGCCGTCGGTCCAGCGGGTGACCCGGGTCTCGAGGGGCACGGCGTCCAGGCCGGTGGCCTCCCGCAGGTCGTGCCGGGACACCTCGACGAGGGCGGCGTCGTCCCGCTGGAGGATCTCCGTCTCGCCGTGCCGGCCCACGGAGGTACGCAGCACCAGCACGTCCGGGCCCTCCTCGGCGATCCAGCCCCATTTGCGGGAGGCGAACGTGGACGCCTTGATGGTGCGGCCGTCGACGGGGGGCACGAGGAAGCCGCTGCCCTCCGGGAGGTCCACGTCCGCACGCCGGTAGGCGAGGGTGACCAGAGCCATCGAGGCGTACTCGACAGCGGCGAGTTCGGCCGCCGCGGCCGGGGCCTCGGCGCGCAGCAGCCGCGCGGCGGCCGGGGCGGGTACGGCGACGATCACGGCGTCGGCGTGCAGCACGCGCTCCCTGGCGGTGATCCGCCAGCCGCCGGACGCCTCGCGGCGCAGCTCGGTGACCGGCGTGCCGGTCAGGATCTCCCCGCCCCGCGCCCGCACCGACTCCGCGACCGCGAGCGGCAGGGTGCCGACCCCGCCCTCGATGCCCATGAAGACCGGCCCGGTCTGCTGGTTCGCCGCCGCCCTGGCCTGGATCTCGCGGACTCCCTCGGTGAGGGAGGTGTGGGTGCGGGCGGCCTGGAAGAGCTGGGGGACGGCCGCGCGCATCGAGATGCGGTACGCGTCGCCCGCGTACACCCCGCCGAGCAGGGGCTCGACCAGGCGGTCGACGACTTCGCGGCCGAGCCGTGCGGCCACGTACTCCCCCACGGCCACGTCGTCGCCGACCTCGGTGCGCGGCAGGTCGGCGTCGCGCTCGATGCGGGCCAGGCCCTCGCCGGAGAGCACGCCGGAGAGCGCGGCGGCGGTGCCGGGGACGCCCATCACATGGCCCTTGGGCATCGGGCGCAGGGCGCCGCGGGTCCAGATCGAGGCGGTCGCGGTGGCCGGCGGATGGAGACGCTCGGTCAGACCGACCTCGCGTGCCAGGGTCACGGCCTCGGGGCGGCGCGCGAGCATCGACTCGGCGCCGAGGTCGACCCGCACGCCCGCGATCTCGCCGGGCAGCAGCTTGCCGCCGACCCGGTCCGCGGCCTCCAGCACGGTCACCCGCGCGCCGCGCCCGAGCAGCCGGTGGGCGGCGGCCAGCCCGGCGACACCGGCTCCGATGACGACGACATGCCCCGTGGGCGTACCCGTTGCGCTCATGCCCCCACTTTCTCAGACCCCAGTGACACTCCGGCCAGGGCCCGAGGTCCTCCTGCAGGGGGACTGTTGGCCGAACGTTCCGGCACCTTGGGCCGTCGTAGGAACGTCACAGGCCGCAGAGCCCTCGGGGGTACCGCCCATGCGCACAGCACGTTCCGCACGACCCGCACGTCCCGCCAGGGCCCTGGCGGGGATCCTGCTCGCCGCCTCCCTCGCTCTCGCCGGGTGCGGCGGCGCCGACGACTCCGGGGGCGGTTCCTCGGCGAAGTCCGCGGCGAACGGCGCCGACGTGGCCACCGGACCGGGCACGGCCGACAGCGCGAGGCCCGCCGCACCGAAGACACCCCGGCTCACCCAGAACGCGATCATCCGCACCGCGACCCTCACCCTCCGGGTCAGGGACGTGCCGAAGGCCCTGGACCAGGCCCGGACCACCGCGCAGGACGCGGGCGGCTACGTCGGCGAGGAGAGCACGAGCCGGGACGCCGCCGGCCATGAGCACACCCGGGTCGTGCTGCGCGTGCCCAGCGCGAAGTACGACGAGGTGCTCGCCGGACTCCAGGGCACGGGCCGGCTGATCGACCGTACGGCCCAGGCGCAGGACGTCACCGACCAGGTCGTGGACGTGGACAGCCGCGTCAGGTCGCAGCGGGCCAGCGTCGACCGGATCCGCGCGCTGATGGCCCGGGCGACGAAGCTGAGCGATGTGGTCGAGCTGGAGGGCGAGTTGAGCAGCCGTCAGGCCGACCTGGAGGCGCTGCTGGCCCGGCAGGCGTCCCTGAAGGACCGCACGAGCCTCGCCACCATCACGCTGTCGCTGTCCGGGACGCCGGTGCGGAAGGCGGCCGGTGACGACTCCCCCGGCTTCGTGGACGCCCTGTCCGGCGGCTGGCACGTGTTCGTGACCATGCTGCGCTGGATCGTCCTCGCGCTCGGCGCCGCCCTGCCGTTCGCTGCGTGCGCGGCCCTGCTGACGATGCTGTGGCTGCGGGTCGTACGGCCCCGGCTGCCGCGCCGGCGGGAGCCCGCGCCCGCGATGAGCGCGCTGGGGCCGCTGCCGTCGGCCCGCCCCGCGCCGGAGTCCGCCGAGGAGCAGCCCGACCGGGACTGACCTGCCCGCGCCCCGTAGCGTGGTGCCATGAGCATGCGCGGCGGGCGGGGCGGAACGGAACGACTGGTCGTGATCGGCGGCGACGCCGCGGGCATGTCCGCGGCGTCGCAGGCACGCCGGCTGAAGGGGCCCGGCGAACTGGAGATCGTGGCCTTCGAACGCGGCCACTTCACCTCCTTCTCGGCGTGCGGCATCCCGTACTGGGTGGGCGGCGACGTCCCCGAACGGGACGACCTGATCGCCCGCACCCCCGAGGAGCACCGGGCGCGGGGAATCGATCTGCGGCTGCGCACCGAGGTCACGGAGATCGACGTGGCCGGAGCACGGGTACGCGCGCGTGACGTCGATTCCGGCGCCGAGTCCTGGACGCCGTACGACAAACTCGTCATCGCGACCGGCGCCCGCCCCGTCCGCCCCGACCTGCCCGGCGTGGACGCCCCCGGGGTGCACGGCGTGCAGACCCTGGACGACGGCCAGGCCCTGCTGGAAACGCTGGCACGCACGCGTGGCCGCACAGCCGTGGTCGTGGGCGCCGGCTACATCGGCGTGGAGATGGCGGAGGCGCTGATCAACCGCGGCTTCGAGGTGACGGTCGTCAACCGCGGCAAGGAGCCCATGTCGACGCTCGATCCGGACATGGGCCGTCTGGTGCACCGGGCCATGGAGGGCCTAGGCATCACCATGGTGAACGACGCCGAGGTCACCAAGATCCTCACCGGGGAGGACGGCCGGGCCCGTGCGGTGGCCACGGAGGACGCCGAGTACCCGGCGGACGTGGTCGTCCTCGGCATCGGTGTCCGCCCGGAGACCGCCCTCGCGAGGGCCGCCGGTCTTCCCCTCGGCGCGCACGGCGGCCTGCTCACCGACCTCGCGATGCGGGTGCGCGGCCACCGGAACATCTGGGCGGGCGGCGACTGTGTGGAGGTGCTCAACCTCGTCTCGGGCCAGGACCAGTACGTCCCGCTCGGCACCCATGCCAACAAGCACGGCCAGGTCATCGGCACCAACGCCGGTGGTGGTTACGCCACTTTCCCGGGCGTGGTCGGCACGGCGGTCAGCAAGGTCTGCGACCTGGAGATCGCCCGCACCGGTCTGCGCGAGAAGGACGCCGACCGGGTGGGCCTGCAGTACGAGACGGTCACCATCGAGTCCACCAGCCGCGCCGGCTACTACCCGGGCGCCTCCCCGATGACGGTCAAGATGCTCGCCGAACGCCGCACCGGCCGGCTGCTCGGCGTCCAGATCGTCGGCAGTGAGGGCGCGGCGAAACGGGTCGACATCGCCGCGGTGGCGCTGACCGCGCAGATGACGGTGGAACAGATGACAGCCCTGGACCTGGGCTACGCCCCGCCCTTCTCACCGGTGTGGGACCCGGTCCTGGTGGCGGCGAGAAAGGCGACGGCGAAGATGCGCGTTCCCCAGGCTGTTCCCCTTCCTAGGCCGTTCCGCTGATGCGGGGCAGAGCGGAGACGGCTGCGGGCGGCTGCTCCCCCGCCGGTTTCGCGTGCGTGGCGGTCGGCCGGGTCGACCGCAGCCGATAGCTGACCGCCTCGTCCAGCGTCACGGGCCGCTGCATCTGCGAAGCCAGCCGTCCGGCGTCCTGGCCGAGCCGTGCGACGTCCTCCCAGGGGAGCCGTACGACCAGGGAGATCTCCGCCTCGCCGTCGGGCAGCGCATGCATCGGAGGAATGATTCGTTCGCTCATCGCCTGTCCTCACGTCGGTTGACGAGAGATACGCACACTCACCCCGCGCTGTTCACCGATTCGCCCGCCGCATCCCGGGCACTACTTCTGTGTGGTCATCCCCGTCCATGACGTGAACCCGGTGCGCCGCACCCCCTGGGTGACGTACGCCCTCATCGCCGCCAACGTCCTGGTGTTCGTCACCACGCCCGGCATAGCCGGCTCGGTGGCCGGCGGCAGCGACCTGGCGCAGTTGTGCCATCTGCAGGCCTTCATGGACCACTACGCGGCGGTCCCCAGAGAGCTGATCCACCATCAGATGCCCAGACTGGTCCCGACGGGCGGCGTCGGTGTGGGCCCGCACGGTCCGGGCTGTGTCGCGGCACCGCCGGCCTACGACAAGTCGCCGCCGCTGTCGGTCTTCACGGCCATGTTCCTGCACGGCAGCTGGCTGCACCTGCTCGGAAACATGCTCTTCCTGCTGATCTTCGGCAACAACGTCGAGGACCGGATGGGCCACATCCGCTTCTTCCTCTTCTACGTCGTCTGCGGTTACGCGGCCGGATACGGTTTCGCGCTGCTCAACGACACCTCGGGCGACCCGCTGATCGGCGCGTCCGGCGCGATCGCGGGGGTGCTCGGCGCCTACATCGTGCTGTGGCCCAGGGCGCGGGTCTGGGTCCTCGTCCCGTTCCTGGTCTTCCTGCCGCTCCGGCTGCCCGCCTGGCTGGTGCTGGGCTTCTGGTTCCTGCTGCAGGCGGCCTACTCGTCCGGGCACGGCGTGTCCGGGGCGGGCACCGTGGCGTACGCGGCGCACGTGGTCGGATTCGTGGCCGGCATGCTGCTGGCCTGGCCGCTCAAGCCCGGCACACCTCCCCCGCCGGAGCCGCGCGGCCTGCTGTTCGGCAGGCGGGCACGGCCCCGTTACACCTGGTGAGTCAGCGCGCGGTCGCGGTGTGGACGTACTCCACGAGCCGGGTCAGCGCGTCCGGGTCGGTGTTCGGCAGCACGCCGTGGCCGAGGTTGAAGACATGGCCCTCCAGACCGGCGGCCGCGTCCAGCACCTCGCGGGCCTTGGCCTCGACGGTGTCCTTGTCGGTGAACAGGACCGTCGGGTCGAGGTTGCCCTGGAGCGCCTTGCCGGGGCCGACGCGGCGCTGCGCCTCGTCCAGCGGGACACGCCAGTCGACGCCGACCACGTCCGCGCCGGCCTCGCCCATGAGCTTCAGCAGCTCGCCGGTGCCGACACCGAAGTGGATGCGCGGGACGCCGTAGCCGGCGACGGCGTCGAAGACCTTCGCGGAGGCGGGCATGGCCGAGCGCCGGTAGTCCGCCGGGGCGAGGGCGCCGACCCAGGAGTCGAACAGCTGGACCGCGCTCGCGCCGGCCTCGATCTGCACCTTCAGGAAGGCGGCGGTGATGTCGGCGAGGCGGTCCAGCAGGTCGGCCCACAGCTCGGGGTCGCCGTACATCATCGCCTTGGCGTTCTCGTACGTGCGAGAGGGGCCGCCCTCGACCAGGTAGCTCGCGAGGGTGAAAGGCGCGCCCGCGAAACCGATCAGCGGGGTGGCGCCCAGCTCCTTGGTGAGCAGGCCGATGGCCTCGGTGACGTAGGGGACGTCCTCGGGCGTGAGGTCGCGCAGCCGGGCCAGGTCGGCGCGGGTGCGGATGGGCTCCTCGACGACCGGGCCGACGCCCGGCTTGATGTCGAGGCCGACGCCGACGGCCTTCAGCGGGACGACGATGTCGCTGTAGTAGATCGCCGCGTCCACGTGGTGGCGGCGCACCGGCTGCAGCGTGATCTCGGCGACCAGCTCGGGCCGCATGCAGGACTCCAGCATGGGGATGCCCTCGCGCACCTTGCGGTACTCGGGCAGGGAGCGGCCGGCCTGGCGCATGAACCACACGGGGGTGTGCGGCACGGGTTCGCGCCTGCACGCCTTGAGGAAGGCGCTGTCGTACGTCGCTGTCGGCTGCATGCTGGTCTTGGCGGTCACAAGGGCAAGTTTCGCATGCCGTCGGATGCGTCTCGCCCCCGACCGGTGCCGGCCGGGAGTCGGGGCGCTCGCCCGCAGCCACGTGCGTCGCGGTGGTGTCTTGCCCTGCACGAAGGCCCCGTTCCCCTTACTCTTCCCCGCATGGCTGCGGCTCACGGACGAATGTCGGACAGCGCTGACGGAATGGACGATGTGAAGGACACCGAGGAGGCGGACCGGCGTTCCGGAACTTCGGGGCCGCCGGCGTTCCAGGCCGCGGTCGACGCCCTGCGCAGCAGCCGGTTGCGGCCTCAGGTCGAGGTGGAGCCCACGCCCGCCCCGCAGCGGCTCGCCCCGTACGCGTACGCGCTGGAGGCCGTGGTGGTCGACGGCGAGCAGGAGCTGGCCGACGGACGACTGGTGCTGTTGCACGACCCGGCGGGGCACGACGCCTGGCGCGGGACCTTCCGGCTGGTGACGCTGGTGCGCGCGGAGCTGGAGCCGGAGATGGCCGCCGATCCGCTACTGCCCGAGGTCTGCTGGTCGTGGCTGACCGGGGCGCTGCAGGCGCGCGGGCTCGGCTACGGCGAGCCGAGCGGGACGATCACGCGCGCGAGTTCGCACTACTTCGGCGGGCTGGCCGAGCGGCCGGCGGCCTCGCAGATCGAGATCCGGGCGTCCTGGACGCCCCGCGAGGGTCTCGGCGGAGTGCCGGACACCGCCTCCCATCTGGCCTCCTGGTGCGATCTGCTGGCCCAGGTCGCGGGGCTGCCGCCGGCCGGTCCGGGCGACGCCTCGGTGGTGACGCTGCCGCAGCGCAGGGGCCCGCAGTCACGCTGAGCGAAGCCGTCGAACCGGCGGTTCATCCGCATGGGCGCCATATTGACCATCTCTTTGTCGATACGGCCACTTTCCGACCCCGAATCGAATCGGCTCGAACCGATTCGATCTTCGGATGATCGATCGCGCGTCCGAATTGCGCAGATTGTTACTCACTAGATCGTGATCATTCTCTAAAGGCGGACGACTTTGCTGCCGAAGACGACTGTGACCTTGAAAGCACGGTTCGTCCCGGCTTCCTCCCCACAAGCCGGCCCCGTCCCCCCACCCAGGAGGCCTGGTGTCCGTTCTCCTCGAGCAGCCCGCAAGCCTGGTCGCCTACCGCCCGAACAAGCCGACCGCCATGGTGGTCGTGGCCGACCCGCGCGTCCGTTCCACCGTCACCCGCCATCTGTGGGCGCTCGGCGTACGCGATGTCATCGAAGCCTCGTCCATCGCGGAGGCTCGTCCCCGCATCGGCAACCCGCGCGACATCTGCGTCGCCGACGTCCACCTGCCCGACGGCTCCGGCCTCACGCTGCTGTCCGAGACCCGCGCCGCGGGCTGGCCCAACGGGCTGGCGCTGTCCGCCGCCGACGACATCGGCGCGGTGCGCAACGCCCTGGCCGGCGGGGTCAAGGGTTACGTCGTCACCGGCACCCGTACCAACCTCGGCCTGCCCACCCGGCCCGGCGCCGCTCCCCTCGGCGCCGCCCGGATGCACCGCCGCCCCCCGGGTACCCCGAGCCACCCGGGCGGCTACCGCGAACTGTCCGGCCGCGAGGTCGAGGTGCTGCGGCTGGTCGCGGAGGGCCAGTCGAACAAGGCGATCGGCGTCTCCATGGGCCTGTCCGCCCTGACCGTCAAGAGCCACCTCGCCCGCATCGCCCGCAAGCTGGGCACGGGCGACCGGGCCGGCATGGTGGCCGTGGCCCTGCGCACGGGGATCATCCACTGAGCCGAGCCGACCAATCGATCATCGTTTACCGAGCCGCCCCACTGAGCCGTTCAGAGCAGCAGACGGTTCACTCACGTGAACCGCACCTTTCACCGACCTGACTGGTTTACGACCCTCCGGCGCCCGTCGACGGAACGTTCCGTCGACGGGCGCCGTCCACACACGGATACCCTTGACAGGTGACCGACGCCCAAGAGACCGCAGCAGACAGCTCCCTGCGCACCACCGGAGGCACCCCTCCGGACGACGCCGGATCTTCTGTGATGGGGGCGCCGACACCGCTGCTCGAACCCCGCGAGGGCATTCCGCCCGTCGTCGCGGACGAGGCCGCGCTCGCCAAGGTGGTCGCCGCCTTCGCCGCGGGCTCCGGCCCGGTCGCCGTCGACGCGGAGCGGGCCTCCGGCTACCGCTACGGCCAGCGCGCCTACCTGGTGCAGCTGCGCCGCGAGGGCGCGGGGACCGCGCTGATCGACCCCGTCGCCTGCCCCGACCTGTCCGGGCTCGGCGAGGCGCTGTCCGGCGTCGAGTGGGTGCTGCACGCCGCCACCCAGGACCTGCCCTGCCTGCGCGAGATAGGCATGGCCCCGGCCCGGCTCTTCGACACCGAGCTGGCCGGACGGCTCGCCGGGTTCCCCCGGGTCGGCCTCGGTGCCATGGTCGAGAACGTGCTCGGCTTCGTCCTGGAGAAGGGCCACTCCGCCGTCGACTGGTCGACCCGGCCGCTGCCCGAGCCGTGGCTCAGGTACGCCGCGCTCGACGTGGAACTCCTCGTCGACCTGCGCGACGCCCTGGAGAAGGAGCTGGACCGGCAGGGCAAGCTGGAGTGGGCCCTGCAGGAGTTCGACGCGATCGCGGCCGCGCCGCCGGCCGAGCCGAGGAAGGAGCCGTGGCGCCGCACGTCCGGGATGCACAAGGTGCGCAGGCGCCGGCAGCTCGGTGTCGTACGGGAACTGTGGGAGACGCGGGACCGGATCGCACAGCGGCGGGACGTCTCGCCGGGCAAGGTGCTCAGTGACGCCGCCATCGTGGAGGCGGCGCTCGCTCTCCCGGCCAACGTCCACGCGCTCGCGGCGCTGAACGGGTTCGGGCACCGGGTGGGACGGCGGCAGCTGGAGCAGTGGCAGGCGGCG
The DNA here is from genome assembly GCF_055572075.1 of Streptomyces sp. NPDC030820. Classification (NCBI taxonomy): domain Bacteria; kingdom Bacillati; phylum Actinomycetota; class Actinomycetes; order Kitasatosporales; family Streptomycetaceae; genus Streptomyces; species Streptomyces sp. NPDC030820. Next base: position 62,116 of record NZ_JBVIEB010000021.1, on the reverse strand, counting down.
GTCGACCGGGCCAAGGCCCTGCCGGACTCCGCGCTGCCCCAGCCGGGTCAGCCCGTGACCGGGCCTCCGCCGCCGCGCGCCTGGGCCGACAAGGATCCCGCCGCCGCGGCCCGGCTCTCCGCAGCCCGGGCGGGGGTCACTGCTCTTGCCGAGCAGCTCAACATGCCCCAGGAGAACCTGGTGTCTCCGGACACGGTCCGGCGGATCTGCTGGGAACCACCGAAGGTGATCGACGCCGGCTCGGTGGAGACCGCACTGGCCGGATACGGGGCGCGGGCGTGGCAGGTGGAGCTGGTGACGCCGGTGCTGGTCGCCGCGCTGGCCAAGAACCAGGGTGCCTGACCGCCGTAGGGCTTGATCGCGTTCGGCGCCTGCGGGTCGAGATCAAGCCATACCGCATGCCGCGGTGGTGTGACCTTCGCCGCTCCAGCGGAGGGGACTGGGCAGCAACATTACTCACAAGTAGCATGTGTTTAAGCAAGCGCTCAGCATCCCGCACCCTGGAGGAGAGCCATCGTGCCTCGTACCGTCAGGGACGTCGTCTTCGTCGACGGCGTCCGCACCCCGTTCGGCAAGGCGGGCCCGAAGGGCATCTACCACGAGACCCGCGCCGACGACCTTGTCGTGAAGGCGATCCGGGAGCTGCTGCGCCGCAACCCCGGTCTGGACCCCAAGAAGATCGACGAGGTCGCCATCGCCGCGACCACGCAGATCGGTGACCAGGGGCTCACCCTCGGCCGCACGGCCGGCATCCTGGCCGGGCTTCCGCAGTCCGTGCCCGGTTACTCGATCGACCGCATGTGCGCCGGCGCCCTGACCGCCGTGACGACCACCGCCGGTTCGATCGCGTTCGGCGCCTACGACGCCGTCATCGCCGGTGGTGTCGAGCACATGGGCCGCCACCCCATGGGCGAGGGCGTGGACCCGAACCCGCGGTTCGTCTCCGAGAAGCTGGTCGACGAGTCCGCCCTCTTCATGGGCATGACCGCGGAGAACCTGCACGACCGCTACCCGCACATCACCAAGCTGCGCGCCGACGAGTACGCGGTGCGCTCGCAGGAGAAGGCCGCCAAGGCGTACGCCAACGGCAAGATCCAGCAGGACCTGGTGCCGATCTCGGTGCGCCGCACCAACCCGGAGGGCGGCGAGACCGGCTGGGGTCTCGTGACCGCGGACGAGCCGATGCGCCCGGGGACCACCCTGGAGAGCCTGGCCGGTCTGAAGACGCCGTTCCGTGTGCACGGCCGGGTCACCGCCGGTAACGCGGCCGGTCTGAACGACGGCGCCACCGCCTCGATCATCGCCTCCGAGGACTTCGCCCGCGAGAACGGCCTCCCGGTCAAGATGCGGCTCGTCTCCTACGCCTTCGCGGGCGTCGAGCCGGAGGTCATGGGTTACGGCCCGATCCCGGCCACGGAGAAGGCCCTCGCCAAGGCGGGCCTCGGCATCTCCGACATCGGTCTCTTCGAGATCAACGAGGCCTTCGCCGTCCAGGTCCTGGCCTTCCTCGACCACTACGGCATCGCGGACGACGACGAGCGCGTCAACCAGTACGGCGGCGCCATCGCCTTCGGTCACCCGCTGGCCTCCTCCGGCGTCCGTCTGATGACGCAGCTGGCCCGCCAGTTCGAGGAGCAGCCCGAGGTCCGCTACGGCCTGACCACCATGTGCGTCGGCTTCGGCATGGGCGCGACGGTCATCTGGGAGAACCCGCACTTCGAGGGGGACAAGTGAGCACCACCGCCGAGCTTCTGAAGCAGGCCGCACAGCAGTTCCCCGACGAGGTCGTCACCAGTGCGCACGTACGCCACTTCGACCTGCCGTTCGGCGCCGGCCGCTTCGCGCTGATCACGCTGGACAACGGTTTCGACCACACCAAGCCGACCACCTTCGGCCCCGGCTCGCTGGCGAACCTGAACACCGCCATCGACCAGGTCGAGAAGGAGGCGGCGGACGGCGAGATCGTCGGCGTCGGCATCACCGGCAAGCCGTTCATCTTCGCGGTCGGCGCCGACCTCAAGGGCGTCGAGGTCCTCAAGGAGCACGAGCACGCGCTCGCCATCGGCAAGGGCGGCCACGACGTCTTCAAGCGTCTGTCGAACCTGGCCGTCCCCACCTTCGCCTACTACAACGGCGCGGCGATGGGCGGCGGCGTCGAGGTCGGTCTGCACTGCACCTACCGCACGGTGTCGAAGGCCGTCCCGGCGTTCTCGCTCCCCGAGGTCTTCCTCGGCCTGGTCCCCGGCTGGGGTGGCTGCACCCTGCTGCCGAACCTGATCGGCGCCGACAAGGCCGTCTCGGTCATCATCGAGAACTCGCTGAACCAGAACAAGCAGCTCAAGGGCAAGCAGGTCTTCGAGCTCGGCATCGCCGACGCGATCTTCGAGGGCGCCGACTTCCTGGAGCAGTCGCTGATCTGGACCGCGCAGGTCCTCAAGGGCGACATCGAGGTCGAGCGTCCGGTGATCGACCGCGGTGAGGCCTGGGACCAGGCCGTCGCCAAGGGCCGGTTCATCGCGGACTCCAAGGTGCACGGTGCGGCCCCGGCCGCCTACCGCGCCCTCGACATCATCGCGGCCGCCAAGAACGGCGACCTGCAGCAGGGTTACGACGCCGAGGACCAGGCCCTCGCGGACCTGATCATGAGCGGTGAACTGCGCGCCGGTCTCTACGCGTTCAACCTGGTCCAGAAGCGCGGCAAGCGTCCCGCCGGGGCCCCGGACAAGAACCTGGCCCGCCCGGTCACCAAGGTCGGCGTCGTCGGCGCCGGTCTGATGGCCTCGCAGCTCGCCCTGCTCTTCCTGCGCCGCCTGGAGGTGCCGGTCGTGCTGACCGACATCGACCAGGAGCGCGTCGACAAGGGTGTGGGCTACGTCCACTCCGAGATCGACAAGCTGCTCGGCAAGGGCCGGATCAACCAGGACAAGGCCAACCGCCTCAAGGCGCTGGTCACCGGTGTCCTGGACAAGGCCGAGGGCTTCTCCGACGCGGACTTCGTCATCGAAGCCGTGTTCGAGGAGATCGGTGTCAAGCAGCAGGTGTTCGCGGAGGTCGAGGCTGTCGCCCCGGCACACGCGATCCTCGCGACCAACACCTCCTCGCTGTCGGTGACGGAGATGGCCTCGAAGCTCAAGCACCCCGAGCGGGTCGTGGGCTTCCACTTCTTCAACCCGGTCGCGGTCCTGCCGCTGCTGGAGATCGTCCGCGGCGAGAAGACCGACGACGCGTCGCTGGCCACCGCGTTCGCCGTCGCCAAGAAGCTGAAGAAGACCGCGGTTCTGGTCAAGGACGCCCCGGCGTTCGTCGTGAACCGCATCCTGACCCGCTTCATGGGCGAGATCCAGAACGTCATCGACGAGGGCACCCCGGTCGAGGTCGCCGAGAAGGCCGTCGAGCCGCTCGGTCTGCCGATGTCCCCGCTGGTGCTGCTGGAGCTGGTCGGTCCCGCGATCGGCCTGCACGTCTCGGAGACCCTGCACGGGGCCTTCCCGGACCGCTTCAAGGTCTCCCCGAACCTCAAGGCGGTCGTGGAGGCGGGCAAGCGCGGCTTCTACGTCTACGACAGCGGCAAGCCGGAGCTGGACCCGGAGGTCGCCGCGCTGCTGAAGCAGGGCGACGTCGTGCTGACCGAGGAGCAGGTCCGCGCCCGGGTCCTGGACGCGGTGGCGCAGGAGATCGGGCTCATGCTCGACGAGGGCGTCGTCGCCGAGGCCCAGGACATCGACCTGTGCCTCATCACCGGCGCCGGCTGGCCCTTCCACCTGGGCGGCATCACGCCGTACCTGGACCGCGAGGGCGTCTCGGAGCGCGTGAACGGCAAGAAGTTCCTGGCGCAGGGCGTGGCGAGCGTCCCCGCGTAACGCTTCGCTGACGAACGCCGGTGCCTGCGCTCCTGTCGGAGTGCAGGCACCGGCGTCTGCGTGAGGCGTGTCAGCCCGCGGACCGGCGGCCGTCCTCGACGTGGACGACGTGCAGCTCCGTGCCGTCCAGACCGCGCCGGGAGCGGCCGAGGATGCCGACGGCCAGGTGCGTGGGATCGGGGGAGTCGTCCAGCGGGACGAAGGTGACGACGTCCGGGTGGTGGCCGGTGACCAGCCAGCCCTCGCCGTTGTTCAGTTCCAGCACCCGGAAGTCGCCCGCGGGGCCCCCGACCCGTACCGGCCCGAACTCCCGCAGGATCTCGGTGGCTTGGGCGGCGAGGTCCCCGGTGGGCCGTTCGAGCACCACGCAGGTGCCGTGCTCGAACAGCACCCACGTCTTTCCGGAGCCGGCGAGGAGACGCCGCCAGGCGTCGATGAGAGTCTCGGTGTCCACGCCGGCCATCATGGCGCACTCAGACCTGCCGCCACGCCTCCAGTGCCAGTCCCGGCTCGGACTTGCGGCGGGTCAGCAGGAGTTGGCCCGTGGACGCGGACAACGTTGCCGCCGCCACCCGGCCGTCCGCGTCCGTGGTGAGGGACACCGTCGCGTCCACCGGCAGTCGCGGGCCCGACTCCGTCCACCAGGCGCCCGCCGACTCCAGTTCCGTCGGGTAGGCGGCGAAGGCGACGCGGCCGCTCGCCGAGCGCTGGGCGAGCAGGGTGCAGTCATGGCCGTCGAGTTCGCAGCGGACCGCGGAGACCGGGCCGGAACCGGTCGAGGGCAGAAGGACGGCCGGCTTGGTGCCGGGACGCCAGGCGCACAGGTCACCGTCCGTGTCCGTGTAGAAGAGCGTCGTGCTGTCGGCGGACGTGGCGAGGGCGTACAGGGTGCCGGGGCGGACCGGGGTGCGCAGGGACTCCGTCAGGACCGGCTCGGCGCCCGCCTCCTCCTGGCGCCAGTGGCGGATTCCGTCGCAAAAGGCCGCGTACAGCTCGACCCGGCCGGACTCCCCCGTCACCGCCGCCAGACCGTCCCGGACGGTCTCGCCCTTCAGGTCCCGCCAGGCCTCCCAGCCGCCCTTCTCCTTCTGTGCGAGCAGCCGCACCCCGCCCTGGCCGTCGGGCACGAAGACATGGGCGCGGCCCTGTGCGTCGACGGCGACCGCGGGCGTGCCCGTGCGGTCGCCCTTCTTCAGCGGGTGGCCGAGCGGGTTCCAGTCAAGGGCCGCCAGCCGCGGGCGGAAGTGGGTGGAGTGCACGAGTCCCGACTCGCCCTTGACGGTGGGGCGCCAGGAGACCAGATGGGCGTAGCCGTCGGCGCCCTGGCCGATCGCCAGGACGGGGTGCAGCTTCTGGTCGCCGCCCACCGTGCGCGGGGTGGTCCAGGGGCCGCCGGGTTCGCGCTCCGCCCGGCACAGGACGGCGTCGCCCGACAGCTGGTAGACACTGAGCCGGCCGTCTCGGCCGCGCAGGAGCCAGTCGCCGTTCACCGGTTCACTCTAGCCGCGGGCCGCACGGACGCCCTCGGCGCCCCTGGTCACAGCCGCTTCGCACTGCGGAACAGCCCGGCGTAGAAACCGTTTCCGTCGAGGCGCGAGACACCGCCCTGGTCGCCGATCGTGGGACCGTTCTGCTCCTTGCGGCTGGAGATGAAGACCTTGTGGCCCTCGGTGTCCGGGCCGAGGTAGATCGCGGAGTGGTCCATGTGGTTGCCGGTGCGGTGGTCCATCTTGAAGAACAGCAGATCGCCGGGCTGGAGGACGTCGATGTTCTGCGGCCGCACGTACCAGGGGCTCGGGCCCTGGAGCTTGATGATGTCCACGCCCTCCTTGCCGCGGGCCATGCCGTCGGCCGTGCGCGGCAGCCCGTCGCCGTGGTCGTTGTCGGACATCAGCGGGTAGCGGGCCCGGTAGCCGTAGACCAGGCGCAGATAGCCGGAGCAGTCCACGGCGCGCAGCCGGTCCTTCTGCGGGTACTTGGTGACGCCGTCCCGGAAGGTGTACGGGATGCCCAGGTAGTCGTAGAAATCGGTCTGTTCGTAGCGGTCGACGCCGTCGGTCTTGAGCGGGCCGTAGGTGGCGTGCCCCGCGTACTGGACGCCCTGGTCGTCCTTCTTGGCCGGCGCGCCCACGATGTACTGGAAGGCGAACGCGAAGACGTCGTCCTCCTCGCTGCCGTAGTACTGCTTGAACCAGTCCTTGAACCACTGCTGCTTCTCGGAACCCTTGGTCCAGGTCTCCGGCATCAGGCGGACCCAGTCGTCGGTGACCACCTTGGTGGTGGTGTTGGCGGGTTCACTGAAGGTGCGGGTCGGGCCCTTGAGGGTGGCGGTGCGGGCGCCGTCCGTGAAGGTGGCGATGACCGCGCCCTTGCCGTCGCGCAGCACCGAGCGCGCCGGGTTGTTCAGCCGTTCCCAGGTCTGCTTGCCGGTCGCCCCGCCCGAGCTGTGCAGGTTCTCGGTGATGGTCTGGGCGGCCGGGAGCTTCGCCTGCTGGTCCTTGCGCAGCTCGTAGGTGAAGAAGGCACTGCCCGCGAGCAGCGCCAGGACCGTCACCGTGTGGACGACGGGGCGGCCTTTGCGCTTCGGCATGGTGGGGGCTCCAGGAATGCGTCGGATACGGGCGGGTTCAGGCGGTCGGCATGGCACCCAGGAGGATGCCGGCGGTCAGCACCACATACGTGGCGAGGGAGACGGACGCGACGGACAGCAGGGTCGCGCCCTTGGGCTGGCGGACCAGCTGGTAGCCGATCAGGCCGGGGACGATGAAGCCGAGCGTCTGGTTCGCGTACAGCAGCGGGAACTCCATCTGCAGCACGATGATCACGGTGGCCTGGATCAGCACACCGCTGAGCACGACGGCCGCGAAGAGCCGCTTGCCGTACAGGATCACGAACTTCTGCATGAGCAGCGTGGCGAGGTACGTCAGCACGGTCACACCGACGACGAGCGCGGCGCGCTGGAGGTCCTCGATGAGCGTGAGCGCGAGCCAGCCCGGAGTGATCATGCCGCCCGGCGACAGGTTGGTCGTCAGGTAGCACATGAGCGAGAACATCAGGCCCAGGCCGATGCCGATCGCGGCGATCTCGGGGGTGAGGACGGAGGGGATCAACGCTGTTCTCCTGGGCTGTGCCACTGCTGGCTGTCGTCGGCGGAAGGCTGGGGTGGGATGCGGGGCTCGAACAGCCCGCGGGACCGGTCCGGTTCGGCCGCCCGGCCCGTGTCGGCGGGTGCCTGCAGCGCGGCGGGGGCGGACCCGCCGGGGTACGGCTGCGGCTCGGTCCAGGTGTCCTGAGCGGTCTCGTACGACGGCGCCTGCTCGTACCCTGCCTGGTGCACCCGGGCCTGGGGGGCGTAGGGCTGCTGGTACTGCGCGTAGCGCGTCTCGTACGCCTCCGAGTAGTGCTGGTACGGGTCGATGCGGGGCGCGTACAGCTGCATGGTCTCGGAGGAGTCGACCGCGGCGGGTGCCGTCCCGGTCCGGTCGGCCGGGGCGGTGGCCACCGGTTCGTCGGCGCTCTCGTCCGGCGGCAGTTCGGCGAGGTGCTCCAGCAGGATCTCGCCCTGGCCGTGGATGTTGCCGATCGCGACCATCGACGAGTCCGGGCCGAGCATGTCCAGCATCTTGCCCATGAACTCCTCGGGGTCGCGCCGGTCGCCGCCGAGGTCCACGGCGCGCGAGCGGAACTCGGCGGGGATGGCGTCGATGGCGGACTTGGCCGGGTGGCCGATGACGAAGACGCGCTCGGGGTCGAGGTCGGGGATGATCTCGCCCATCTGCCCGTTGCGTTCGACGCGGTCGGGGCGGCAGTTGATCACCACGTTGAGCGGGCGGTGGATGGCACCGAGGTCGAGCAGCTGGTTGATGTTCATCAGCGTCGACTCGGGGTCGTTGGCGGCGAAGACGTTGGCGAAGCGCAGCTTCTTGCCCTCGTGCGTCAGATAGCGCTCCACGGAGAGGACACCGGGGTCCGGCGGGGCGTCGTACATGCCCTGCAGGGCCGTCTCGCGGTCCACGCCGAGGAGTTCGGCGACGGCGAGGGCGATGGCCACGTTCTCCTTGAAGGTGAACCAGCTGAAGCCGCGCAGCTCCTCGTCGGTGACCGTCTCCGGGTCGGCGTAGATGAGCTTGCAGTTACGGGCGTCCGCCTCCTCCTGGAGGATGGGGAAGCGGTCCTTCTCGGCGGTGACGCAGATGCCGTCCTCGGGCATCGAGCGGCACAGCGAGCGGGCCACGTCGTCCAGGGTGGGGCCCATCTCGGCGAGGTGGTCCTCGCGCACGTTGCACAGCACGCCGATGGTGGAGCGGATCAGCTTGGACTGATTGACCTCCTGCAGGGCCGGCATGACGGCCATGCACTCGATGACCAGCGCGTCCGGCTTGTACGCGGCGGCGCGCCGCACGATGCCGATCTGCTCGACCACGTTGGCGATGCCGAACTTGCGGTAGACCGGTTCCTCGGTGGCGTCCGGGTGGATGAACCGGGCCGCGGTGCCGGTGGTCTTGGCGACGGTGGTGAGGCCGCCGCCGCGCAGGGCGCCCGCGCACAGCCGGGTGATGGAGGACTTGCCGCGGATGCCGTTGACCAGCACCCGGGTGGGTATGTGGTCCAGGTTGGTGAAGTGCCGCCGCTGTTCCACGATGCCCGCGGCGAGCAGTATCGCGCAGCAGACCAGCAGCACGGTGTAGAGGAAGAGCACGGGTGATCAGTTCCTTGTGTACTGCTGGGGCGGGTACTGCTGAGGCGGGTAAGGGTCCGGGTACGACGGCGGCTCGTACTGCTCGGGCGGGTCCTGCCGCGGTGCGGAGGGCGGGGCCGGCGGGGTCCGGCGGGGCTGCTGTTTGCGCTGGCCCTGCAGTTGCTGCCGGATGAGTTCCAGGGAGCGGGTGACGGCGCCGACCTCGTCGTGGTGCTGCGGGAAGAGCACGGTCTTGCGGTCGCCCCCGGCGAGGGCCTCGGCCCGGTCGGCGAGGGTGCGCAGCGGCCGGGCCACGACGATGTGCAGCCAGCCCAGGCAGGCGACGGCCGCGGCGGCGCCGAGCAGACCGGCGAGGACGGTGCGGTTCTGGGTGTCGTACTCCGGGATGGCGAGCCGTTCGACGGGCTGCCAGCTGACCACGCTCCAGTGCAGCGACTCGGCCGAGCCGCTGCCGGAGAACGGCGCGGCGGCGGCGATCCGTATCCCGTTCTCCCGGTACAGCACGCCGTTGGGCCGCGGCTTCTTGCCGAGCCGCTGGGAGCTGGCCTCGACGAGGTCCTTCAGGTGCTGGTCGGGCAGCGACTGGAAGGCGAGGAAGCCGGTGTTGCCGGCGATGACCCCGTTCCGGTCGTCCACGAGCCGGACGGCGCCGAGGCCCGGCCGGGTCAGCAGGCCGTTGAGGAACTCGACGCGGAACTCGCCGACCAGCCGTTCCCCGGCCCGGCCGGGTATCTCGGCGGAGGCGACGACCACGGGCTCCTTGCCGCCGCGGCCCAGCAGCCGCAGGGGCTTGTCGGAGACGCGGTTGGCCCGGATCAGCTTCGGGTCCTTGCCCTCGCGGACCCGGATCTCGCCGGAGGAGTCGACGACGTAGAGGGAGCGGTAGCGCTTGTTCTCGTTGTAGGTGCGCTCCAGCACCTCGTTCATGGCCTCGGGTGAGGTCTTGTCACCGATCATGGAGGCGACCAACTGCAGGTCGGCGTCGCCCTCGTCCAGCGCGCGGCGCACTCGGTCGCTGAGCGTGTCGGTGCGTTCGCGCTGGTCGTTGACGAGCTGCCGGGGGACGTCGGCCGTGCTGTCGGCGCGGTTCACCAGCAGCATCAGCGGCGCGGCCCAGGCCAGCAGCAGCACGGCGCAGACCGCGAGGAGGGCACGGGTGCCCACCCGGCGCGGCCCGCGCGGGCGTTCGGCCTCTCCGGTGGCCTCGGCGCTCTCGCCGAGCAGCTGTCGGCGCAGCCGTTCAAGGGCGCCGCCGATGCGGCGCGCCTCGCCGTAGCCCGGGACGGTGACGGGCCGGGTCAGATCGCCGCGGGTGAGTCGGCGGGACTCCAGGAACAGCCGGATGAGCGGGCGCTGCACGGTGCCCAGCAGCACTGCCACGGCCAGGGCGCCGACGACGAGCAGCGCGGCGCCCGCCGCCAGCCCGAACACCGGGGACTGGGTCCCGCCGGACTCCTCGGTCACCTTGACCATGGCGACCACGGAGAGGCCGAGCCCGGTGGCGGTGGTGGTCGCGCCGGAGGGCTCGGCCGCGGCGAGCGAGGCGTATCCGGCGACGGACCGGTCGCCGAGCAGCTTCCCGCCCAGGAGGCTGCCGCTGACTCCCTGGTAGCCGCCGCTGCCGGGCTCCTTGCTGCTGCGCGGATCCTGCTGCGCGCGGCGGGCGGCCTGCACGGCGAATGCCTTCAGCTGCTTGCGGGAGTCGGTGATGTCCTTGCGGTCGATGCTGTTGCGGGCGGACTCGGGTTCGGCGATGCCGTCGCTGCTGAGGATCGTGCCGGCCGCGTCGACGACGGCGATGGAGCGGAACTGGCCGAGGCTGATGCCGGGGAACTTCAGGTTCCGGGAGGCCACCAGCAGCAGCTGCGGCTTGCCCGGCCAGGTCAGCAGCCCGAAGGACAGCAGCCGCACCTCGCCGTTCTTCAGCCGCACCATGCGCGGGGCCAGCCCGTCCTCGCCGTTGAGGGAGGAGAAGTCCACGGAGGTCAGCGGCACCGTCTCGCCGCGGGCCGCGACCAGTTTGCCGGTGCGGATCTCCACGACGGCCGTACCCATCCACTTCTGGTAGGTGCTGCCGAGTTTGTCGAGGACCGCGTCACCGGAGACCGGCTGTCCGGCGCTGAACAGCGCGGCGGAGCGGGTGACGTCCGTGACGGACACGTCGATGGAGGCGCGCATGGCGATGGCGCCGTCCTCGGCGAAGTGCTGCTGGGACGTCAGCACCGCCTTCGGCACCCCGGCGTCGTCGACCCGGCCCAGCACGAGTGCCGTGATGGCGGCGAGCGTCAGCAACAGCGCCGAGAGGACCGCGATCGGCGGGCGTATGCCTCCGATCAGCGACATGTCGGCTCGACGACGGGCTCGGTGGTGCCGCGCCGGGGGCGGTGACGCCAAGGGAGGTGTCCTCTCATGAATGCGGTCCGGGCGCGCCGATGGTAAGACCCCGCACCCCGAAACCTCAGACAGATAAGAGAGGCATTAAGTTGCAGTAAGTCCCACGTGATCTAGGCAACATCGCGCAACCGGCGGACAAGTTGCGACAAATGCCCTGCTTATTCCGGCAGCGGCGTGAGCGGCTTCAGCCCGTCCTGGCCCGCGCCGCGGTTCAGCAGGGTGCCCTCGGTGCGCTCGAAAGCCAGCCGCAGCCGGGCCTTCTGAGCGTCTGTGAGGTCGTGCTCGTCACGCAGCGCGGCCGGCACGTCCAGCAGGCGGTAGTCCCGTACGTCGTCGTCGGTGTACGCGGCGGTGCCGCCGTCCCGTACGTTCTCGGCGTCCGGCGGTATCGTCAGCAGCGTCGGCTCGAATCGCGGCTGGACGTCCCAGTGGCCCTTGCCGCGCTCGGTGAACGTGAACCAGGCGATCACGCCCTCCTCGGTCAGACCCGTCGGCACCTCGTGCCGGGCGATCTGGTTGCCGAGGCCGTAGGAGATCCAGGTCCCGTCGACCTTCTCCATCGGCTCCACGACGTGCGCGTGATGACCGATGACCAGGTTGATGCCGGTGTTGCGGGCGATCTGCCGGGCGAAGGAGATCTGCGAGACCGACGGCTCCGGATGGTGCTCACGGCCCCAGTGCAGGGAGAGGATCACCACCTCGGCACCGGCCCTGCGAGCCCGCTGCTCGGCGGCCTTGATCCGGCCCAGGTCCTGCAGATTGGCCAGCCACGGCTTGTCCTTGGGCAGCGTGTGCGGCTCGTTGAAGCCGTAGGCGAAGGAGATCTGCGCGACCTTGACGCCCTTGACGTCCATGATCAGCGGGGTGTTCGCCTCCTTCTCGGTGCGGGCGGAGCCGGTGTGCTTCAGACCCGCGGCGTCCAGGGCGTCGAGGGTGCGCTTCACCCCGTCGTAGCCGTGGTCGAGGGTGTGGTTGGAGGCGGTGGAGCAGGTGTCGTAGCCGATGTCCTTGATGGTCCTGGCCTGCTGCGGCGGGACCTGGAAGTCCGGGAAGCCCTCGAACGGGCCTTGCGCCGGGCCCATCACCGGCTCGAAGTGGCAGATCGCCAGGTCGGCCTTGCCGATCAACGGCTTGATGCCGGCCATCATCGGCCCGAAGTCCAGCCCGTCCACGCCCTTGCCGGTGCGCTTGGCGTCCTTGCGCGCCTGGTCGACCAGTTCGGGGTGCATGAGGATGTCCCCCGCGGCCGCGACGGTGAAGGAGCGCCCCGAGGCCCCGGCGTCGTCCGAGAGGAGTCCGCATCCGGAGACGGCGGCGAGCAGGGAGAGCGGGGTCAGCAGGGACAGCAGGGTCCGGCTACGGCGTCTGTTCACCGGGATATCTTGATACAACCATGAGAGCCCATCGCTCACGTCTCATAACGATCGCAACACTGCTGCTGGTCGTCACCGGTCTCGCCGCCGGTCTGACCGTCCTGCTCCGCACCCCGCGCGGCACCGTGGACGACGCCCGCCGGCCCGCGCCGAAGGGGGTCGAGCAGATCGACCTGGCCCGCGAGGTGGCGGACTACACGAGCCGGTTCGCCCCCGGCCGGGGCTATCTGCCGCCCGGCCGGGCCGACCGCGAGGACATCGCCGCGGCCATCGGCCTGTTGCTCGACGGTCACCGCGCACAAGCGGAACAGCGTCTCTCGCAACGGGACTTCACCGTACGCACGGTCTTCGACCGGCCCTCCGGCCACCGCTATGCCGAGGTGGCCGACCGCACCGACTCCGCGGTGAGACCGCGTGGCTGGGGCCGGGTCTACCTCGATCTGGACCACCGCCCGAGCTGGTCGGTGCAGGTCCCCCATCCCGGCTTCGATCTGGGCACCGAGCAGCTGGGCGTGCGGGTGCTGCGCGGCTCACCCGGCGGGGTCCTGGTGATCGCAGGAGCACATCGCAAAGCCGGAGTCGGCAATTCCGCGGATGTGGCGCACCGCCTGGACACCGTTTTCCACGCGGTCTGCGCCGAGCTGGCCCGCCGCGGGATGCCCGGGATCCAGCTGCACGGCTTCGCCGCCTCCGCCGCGCCCGGCTACGACGTGGTCGCCTCCACCGGTGCCGGGTCGGCGGGCCGGCAGGACGGCCGCGACCTGGCCGACGCCCTGCGCGGCCATGGCTTCAGGGTGTGCCGGGCCTGGGCGCGCTCGTGTCCGCTGGAGGGCCGGACGAACGTGCAGGGCCAGGCGGCCGACGCCGACCATGTGCCGTTCCTGCACGTCGAGTTCTCCCCCGAGGTGCGCGCGGGCGGGCGGCCCGCGGAGCGCGCGGCCGCCGCGATCGCCGGGATCACCCGGCGGTGGGCGAGCAGACCCGTGACAGACTGAGTCCGCCAGGAACACGGCAGAACAGGGCTGTCAAGGACATGACGGACACTACGGGTGCTGCGCGCGGGTCGCTCCCGCTGCTCATCGTCGACGGCGCGAACGTCGTCGGGTCGGTGCCCGACGGCTGGTGGCGCGACCGCCGCGGCGCCGCCGAGCGCCTGCGCGACCGGCTGGCGCCCCTCGCCCGGTCCGGCCTGCCCGGCCTGCCCGGTCCGCTGGAGCTGGTCCTGGTGGTGGAGGGCGCGGCCCGGGGCGTGGAGTCGGTGCCCGGGGTGCGCGTCGAGGACGCCCCCGGCAGCGGCGACGACCACATCGTGAACCTCGCGGCGGCGGCCGGCGACCGCCCATGCCTGGTCGTCACGGCCGACCGCGAACTGCGGCACCGGGTCCAGGAACACGGGGCACAGGTGACGGGGCCGCGCGCGGTACTGGGTTGACCCGGCCGGCTGCACGGTTCGGCACCGGGCCGGGCGTCCGTGCGGTACGGCGCCGGGCCGGACGCCCGTGCGGTACGGCACCAGGCCCGTGAGCCCCCGAAGGTCGTTGGCGAGGACGTGGAGTTCGGAGCCGGTGCAGGAGGCGTGGGCGGCGGAACCGGTCACGGTCTGCGCCGGCAGCCTGCACGAGGAGCCGCCGGGTGGAGGCGGTTACGGAGCGTTTCCGGCGGGCGGCCGCTGGGTCTCTCCGGTGGCGGTCTGTCCGCCCGGGGCCAGCCGGCTGTGGGTGCGGCCGTAGAAGAAGTAGACGGCGAAACCGATCACCATCCAGATGGCGAACCGCAGCCAGGTCTCGGCCGGCAGGTTGAGCATCAGCCACAGCGAGGCGCACACCGACAGGACCGGGACGACCGGGACCCACGGGGTGCGGAAGGCACGCGGCAGGTCCGGCCGGGTGCGGCGCAGGATGATCACGCTGATCGCGACGACGACGAACGCGAAGAGCGTGCCGATGTTCACCAGCTCGGCCAGCGCGCTGAGGCTGGTGAAGCCGGCGACGATCGCGATGATCACGCCGAGCAGGATGGTCGGCCGGTGCGGGGTGCGGAAACGCGGATGGACGCGGGAGAAGAAGCGCGGCAGCAGTCCGTCGCGGCTCATCGCGAAGAACACCCGGGTCTGGCCGAGCAGCAGGATCATGCACACGGTGGTCAGGCCGACGGCGGCGCCGAAGCTGATCACACCCGCGAACCAGGGGTGTCCGATGGCCTTGAAGGCGTCGGCGAGCGGGGCCTCCACCTTGAGGTACCGGTACTTCTCCATGCCGGTGACGACAACGGAGACGGCGACGTAGAGCACGGTGCAGATGAACAGCGAGCCGAGGATGCCGCGCGGCATGTCCCGCTGCGGGTTGCGGGTCTCCTCGGCGGCCGTGGCGACGATGTCGAAGCCGATGAATGCGAAGAACACCACCGAGGCCGCGGTGAAGATGCCCATCACACCGAAGTTGGACGGTGCCCAGCCGAACATCAGCTGGATGAGCGGTGCCTTCAGACTGCCCTGGGCGGCCGCGGACTTGGCGGGCGGGATGAACGGCGAGTAGTTCGCCGACTTGACGAAGAAGGCGCCGGCGACGATCACGATGAGGACGACGACCACCTTGATGACGACGACGAGCGAGGTGATCCGGGCCGACAGTTTCATGCCGAGGACGAGGATTCCGGTGAGCACCAGCACCAGGGCGGCGGCGAGGATGTCGAAGCCGAAGCCGGAGGCCGTGTCCCGGCTGGCCAGGTAACCGGGCAGATGCCAGCCGACGTTGTCCATCAGGGAACGGATGTAGCCGGACCAGCCGACCGCGACCACCGCCGTACCGAGCGCGAACTCCAGGACCAGGTCCCAGCCGATGATCCAGGCGGGGAGCTCGCCCAGGGAGGCGTAGCTGAACGTGTACGCCGAGCCCGCCACGGGGACCGTGGAGGCGAACTCGGCGTAACAGAGGGCGGCGAGCGCGCAGACCACGCCGGCCACCACGAAGGCCAGGGACACCGCCGGGCCGGCGTTGTTCTTGGCGACCTGTCCGGTGAGGACGAAGATGCCGGTGCCGATGATGACGCCGACGCCGAAGACGGTCAGGTCGAGAGCGGAGAGGGACTTCTTGAGCGAGTGCTCGGGTTCCTCGGTGTCCTGGATGGACTGCTCGACGTTCTTCGTCCTGAACAGCGCGCTGCTCACGTACCTGCCTCCCACGCTTGGGGACCTCGCCGTGGCCCGACATGATCGAGAGGGTCGGGATGCGTATGCCCCGGCACAGGCAGGTTCACGCAGACGGGCCGGTTCCGCCACCGCAAGGAGTGGCGTGACCGGCCCGTGAGGGACGCGTTCGTGTCAGTCGCGCGCGGGCTCGACCGAGTCCACCTCGGCGGCCGTACGGTCGGTGGGGGTCCCCCCGCTCGGGCGAAGCCGAGAGTGGGGGAGGCCGTCCAGCCTGGCGACCAGTCCGGTGACCTGGCGGGCGATGTCCGGGGCGGTCAGGCCGATCTCGGCGAGGACCTCACCGCGGGAGGCGTGGTCGAGGAAGCGCGGCGGGATGCCGAAGTCGCGCAGCGGCACGTCCACTGCGGCGTCGCGCAGGGCCTGGGCGATCGCGGAGCCGACACCGCCGGCCCGGCTGTTGTCCTCGACGGTGACCACGACCCGGTGCCGCTCGGCCAGCGGGGCCATCGCCTCGTCGACGGGCTTGACCCAGCGCGGGTCGACGACGGTGGTGGAGATGCCCTGCTTGTCGAGCAGGCCGGCGATCTCCAGGCACATCGGGGCGAGGGCGCCCACGGAGACGAGCAGCACGTCCGGCCGGTCGGTGCCGGGCTCGCGCAGCACGTCCATGCCGCCGACCCGGCCCACAGCGGGTACGGCGGGACCGACGGCGCCCTTGGAGAAGCGCACCACGGTCGGGGCGTCGTCCACCGCGACGGCCTCCCGCAGCTGGGCCCGCACCTGCTCGGCGTCCCGCGGGGCGGCCAGTCTGAGCCCCGGCACGACCTGCAGGATCGACATGTCCCACATGCCGTTGTGCGAGGCACCGTCCGTTCCGGTGACACCGGCCCGGTCCAGCACGAAGGTCACCCCGCACTTGTGCAGGGCCACGTCCATGAGGACCTGGTCGAAGGCGCGGTTGAGGAAGGTGGCGTACACGGCGAAGACGGGGTGCACCCCGGCGTACGCGAGGCCCGCCGCGGAGACGGCGCCGTGCTGCTCCGCGATGCCGACGTCGTACACCCGTTCGGGGAAGTGCTTGGCGAACTTGTCGAGACCGACCGGCTGCAGCATGGCCGCCGTGATGGCGACGATGTCCTCGCGCTCCTCGCCGAGCCTGACCATCTCGTCGCCGAAGACGGAGGTCCAGTCGGCGCCCGAGCTGGCGATCGGCAGGCCGGTGTCCGGGTGGATCTTGCCGACGGCGTGGAAGCGGTCCGCCTCGTCCTGCAGGGCGGGCTGGTAGCCGCGGCCCTTCTCGGTGAGGCAGTGCACGATGACCGGCCCGCCGAACCGCTTGGCTCGGGCCAGGGCGGACTCCAGCGCCTCGATGTCGTGGCCGTCGATCGGGCCGACGTACTTCAGGCCCAGGTCCTCGAACATGCCCTGCGGGGCGATGAAGTCCTTGAACCCCTTCTTCGCACCGTGCAGGGTCTCGTACAGCGGCCGGCCGACGACCGGGGTGCGCTCCAGGAGTTCCTTCGTGCGGGCGAGGAACCGCTCGTAGCCGTCCGTCGTGCGCAGGGTCGCCAGGTGGTTGGCGAGGCCGCCGATGGTGGGGGCGTACGACCGCTCGTTGTCGTTGACGACGATGACGAGCGGGCGGTCCTTGGCGTCGGCGATGTTGTTCAGCGCCTCCCAGGCCATGCCGCCGGTGAGCGCCCCGTCACCGATGACGGCCACGACATGGCTGTCCCGCTTCTTCAACTGGTTGGCCTTGGCGATGCCGTCGGCCCAGCCGAGCACCGTGGAGGCGTGGCTGTTCTCGATGACGTCGTGCTCGGACTCGGCCTGCGAGGGGTAGCCGGACAGGCCGCCCTTCATCTTCAGCCTGGAGAAGTCCTGCCGACCGGTGAGCAGCTTGTGCACGTAGGACTGGTGGCCGGTGTCCCAGAGCACCTTGTCCTTCGGCGAGTCGAAGACCCGGTGCAGGGCGATGGTCAGCTCCACCACACCGAGGTTGGGGCCGAGGTGGCCGCCGGTCTTGGAGACGGCGTCGACGAGGAAGGTCCGGATCTCCTCTGCCAGCTGGTCCAGCTGCTCCAGGCTGAGCCGGTCCAGATCGCGCGGTCCCCTGATGCGGGTCAGCAGCGGCACCCGTGCCTCCTTGCAGTAGAGCTGATCGAGCTTTCGCCGGGCTCGCCAGAGTCTAATGTTCCGGCTTTGCACGACACGACAGCGCCCGGCACGTTTCGATGTGCCGGGCGCTGGTCAATCTGTGAAGACCAGGCGTTATGCACGCCCTGCTGTCTTCTGGGTCTTGCGCGTCACCGCGTCGATCACGACCGTGGCCAACAGCACACCACCGGTGATCATGTACTGCACCGGCGAGGCGATGCCCTCCAGCGCGAGGCCGTACTGGATCGAGACGATCACCAGCACACCGAGGAGCGCGTTCCAGGTGCGGCCACGGCCACCGAAGAGGGAGGTGCCACCGATCACGGCCGCCGCGATCGCGTTCATCAGCAGGTCGCCGCCGCCGGCGCCCTGGTTGGCGGACGCGATCTTGGAGGCGATGAACAGACCGCCGATCGCCGCGAAGGTACCGGAGATGGCGAACACCGAGATGCGGACCATGTCCACGTTGATACCGGCACGGCGGGAGGCCTCGACGCTGCCGCCGAGCGCGAAGACCTTGCGGCCGTAGGAGGTGCGGCGCAGCACGAAGTCCGTGATGAACAGCACGGCGACGAAGACCACCACGGCCAGCGGCAGGCCCTTGTACTGGTTGAAGACGACCGCGGCGGCGAAGGCCACGACGGCCAGCAGCGCGGTGCGCAGGATGGTCTCGCTCAGCGGGCGGGACGGCACACCGGCGGCCTCGCGGCGCTTGTTGCCGAAGTAGGAGCTGAGGAAGAACAGCACCGTCACCGCGATGGCCAGGCCGTAGGCGGCGGCCACGTCGGAGAAGTAGTAGCTGGTCAGCTTGGCGACCAGGCCGCTGTCGTTCAGGTTGATCGTGCCGTTGTCGCCCAGGATCTTGAGCATGAGGCCGTTCCAGAACAGCAGACCGGCCAGGGTCACCGCGAAGGCCGGCACGCCGATCTTCGCGAAGAAGAAGCCCTGCACGGCGCCCGCGACCGTACCGGTGAGGATCGACAGCACCAGGGCCAGGATCTCGTTCATGCCGTGGGTGACGTTCAGCACCGCGAAGGTCGCGCCGGCGACACCGGAGAGCGAACCGACCGACAGGTCGATCTCGCCGAGCAGCAGGACGAACACGATGCCGACGGCGATCATGCCCGTGCCGACCATGGCGACGGAGATGTCGGAGAGGTTGCCCGCGGTCAGGAAGTTGGAGTTCAGGCTCTGGAAGATGATCCAGATGACCGCCAGGCCGATGACGACCGGGATGGAGCCGAGGTCACCGGCCTTCATCTTGCGCTTGAACTCGGTGACGTAGCCCGCGAGGCCCTGCTCGCGCACCAGCAGACGGGGGTCGACGGCGACGTCGGAGCCGCGTGCCGCCTCGGGGTTCTCCACGGGGATGTCCTCGGGAGGCGTGGAGGTCTTGTCGATGCTCACTTCTTGATCTCCCCATTGCTGCGCGCCGCACGACGGGTCACGGCGTTGTCCGTGGCGCCGGTGATGGCGGAGATGATCTCTTCCTGCGAGGTCGACTTGACCTCGAAGACGCCGTTGTTCTTGCCCAGACGCAGCACGGCCACCTTGTCGGCGACGGCCTTGACGTCGGCCATGTTGTGGCTGATGAGGATCACGGCGTGACCGCGCTCCCGCAGCCTCTCCACCAGGTCGAGGACCTGGGCGGTCTGCTCGACGCCGAGCGCGGCGGTGGGCTCGTCGAGGATGACCAGCTTGGGCTCGCCGAGCATGGAGCGGGCGATCGCCACGACCTGGCGCTGACCGCCGGAGAGCGAGGCGATCGGGATGCGGACGCTGGGGATGCGGATGGAGAGCTGGTCCAGCAGCTCGCGCGAGCGGCGCTCCATCTCGACCTCGTCCAGCACACCGCGGCGGCGGATCTCGCGGCCGAGGAAGAGGTTGCCGACGACGTCGATGTTGTCGCACAGCGCGAGGTCCTGGTACACCGTCGCGACGCCCAGGTTCTGGGCGTCGTGCGGCTTGTTGACCTGGACGGCCTTGCCTTCCCATTCGATGACGCCCTCATCGATGGGGTGCACGCCGGCGATCGTCTTGACCAGCGTGGACTTTCCGGCACCGTTGTCGCCCACCAGGGCGACCACCTCACCGGCGTGGACCTCAAGCTCTACGTCGGTGAGCGCCTGAACGGCACCGAACCGCTTGGAGACCCCGCGCAACGCCAGCACGGGCGTAGCGGACACGTGAACCATCTCCTTCGCCGCCTGACCCGGCGGGAGGTTGTGCAGAAGTTTGGGGGGTAGTTTCCGTCCGGCACCCCGCACCGAGCTTGCGGGGCTGTGTGTTTGTGCGGGGCGCCGGAGGAGCTTGTGGCGCCTTCCTCCCGCTAGGGAAATTCAAGGGTGAATTCCCCTAGTTGGAAAGGCGCGTGCGGCTGCTTACTTCAGACCGATCTTGTCGCAGGCGGCCTTGTACTGCGGGGTGCAGATGTCGGCGACCGTGTAGACGCCGTCCTTGATGACGGTGTCCTTGATGTTGTCCTTGGTCAGCGCGGTGACGGGCACCAGGACCGAGGGCACCTGCTTGGTGGTCGGGCTGTCGACCTTGTCCTTGGCGACGGAGTCGAGCGACTTGCCCTGGGCGAGGTCCACGGCCATCTCGGCGGCGGCGGCGGCCTCGGGAGCGTACGGCTTGTAGACGCTCATGTACTGCTCACCGGCGACGATGCGCTGGACACCCGCGAGCTCCGCGTCCTGGCCGGTGACCGGGACCTTGATGCCCGCCTGCTTGAGGGCGGTGATGATACCGCCGGCCATGCCGTCGTTGGCGGAGTAGACGCCGATGATGTTCTTCTTGCCCAGAGCGGAGATGGCGCCCTCCATGTTGGAGTTGGCGTTCTCCGGCTTCCACTCCTTGGTGTCGTACTCCTTGCCGACGTTCACCTTGCCGTCGAGCACCTCGTGGGCGCCCTTCTTGAACTGCGCGGCGTTCGGGTCGGTGGAGGAACCGTTCATCATGACGATCTTGCCGGACTTGGCCTTGGAGCCCAGGGCCTTCAGCAGGGCCTCGCCCTGGGTCTTGCCGACCGTCTCGTTGTCGAACGAGGTGTACGCGTCGATCGGGCCCTGCGCCAGGCGGTCGTAGGCGACGACCGGGATGCCGGCGTCCTTGGCCTTCTGGACCGAGTTCTTGATGGCCGCGGCGTCCACCGCGTCCACGATCAGGACGTCCACCTTGTTGGTGATCATGGTGTCGACCTGCTGGTTCTGCAGGGTCGCGTCCTGCTTGGCGTTGGCGTAGACGATCTTGCCCTTGCCGTTGGTGAGCTCCTGGACCTTCTTCTCGATCAAGGGCTTGTCGAACTTCTCGTAACGAGCGGTCTGGTTCTCCGGCAGGAGCAGACCGACCGTGATCGCGTCGCCCTTCTTGGGGCTGGACGACTTGGAGGAGCCACCACCGGACTGCTTGGCGCTACCACAGGCGGCGAGCGAGACGGCCATGGCACCAGCAGCAACGGCGAAGGCCGCACGACGCATACGCATGTTCACTTCAGAAACCTCCCTGACGAGGCCGCGTCGTTGCGGCCGAGGTGGCTGGAAGTCAACTCGGCCACACGTGCGACGTCAAGAAGTAAATCCTTAACGAGATGGCAACGGTGCCATCCGTTCTCTAAGTGAAGGCAGGGGCCGCCATGGACAGCGAACCGTCCAAAAGGGTCGAATCGCCCATCTCGCTGAGGGCGAGGGCGAGCGCCCCGAGCACCTCGGCACGACCGCCAAGTGCCCCCGGGAGAACGGACAGTTGGCGCGCCGCGCTGGGAATGGCGTAGCGGCCGACGGACTCCCTGATCGGCCCGAGCACCAGCTCACCGGCCTCGGCGAGATCACCGCCGAGGACCACCCGGCTCGGGTTGAGGAGATTGCAGAGATTGGCCACTCCACTGCCGATGTGGCGGCCGACGTCGGCGATCACCCGACGGCAGCCCGGGTCTCCGTCCCTGGCCAGCCGCACGACGCCCTCCATGGTCAGGTCCGGGCCATGACTGGGCTGGAGCAGCGGCAGCACATAGCGTGCGGCCGCAAAGGTCTCCAGGCAGCCGCGGTTTCCGCAACGGCAGACCGGGCCGGATTCATCGAGTGTAATATGTCCGATTTCCCCGGCCGTGCCGCCCGGCCCCCGGTAGATCTTCCCGTCGATCACCAGACCGGCGCCGACACCGCTCGCGACCTTGATGTACGCAAGGTCACGGACCCCCTTGCCGGCACCCCAGACCAGCTCGCCGAGAGCGCCGAGGTTGGCGTCGTTGTCCACGTGCACGGGCACACCGAGCCGCTCGCGCAGCTCCTCGGCGGGCTTGGTGCCGGTCCAGCCCGGCAGGATCGCGGTGGATCCCAGTGTCCCCGACTCCACGTCGATCGGGCCCGGCACACCGAGCCCCACGCCGGCCACCTTCGACCGGTTCACGCCCGTGGCCGCGATCAGGCGGCTGACCAGCTCCTCCGCCCGGTCGAAGCCCTGCGCGGCGGAGGCGTCGACGTCCAGCGGCTCGGCCTCCTCGGCCAGCACCTGGTGGGCGAGGTTCCCGATCGCGACGCGCAGATGGGTGTGCCCGAAATCGACGCCGATCACAATCCCGGCGTCCCCGCTCAGACTGACGCTGCGGGCCCTGCGCCCGCCCGCCGACGTGGGCGTGACCTCGACGGTTCCGCCGTCCTTCAGCTCCCGCACGATATTGGAGACCGTCGCGGCGGACAGACCGGTCGTCCGCGCGATCTCCGCCTGCGTGAGGGACCCGGCCAGGCGCACGGCCCGTACGACCCGCTCCAGGTTGGCTCGGTGCAGCGACGACTGCGACCCTGGAGTCTCCACGACGACCTCCTGAGCGCGAGGCCGCTTCGGCGAGGCCCCGCGTATGTCCAACTAGTGAACTCTAAGCTGAGCCGTTCGGGGTGTCTTCCGTCAAGAGGTTGAACCGTTTCCGGGTACCCGGACACACGTGTGCACACCGCTCCGGAGCCCGGAACGGCGTGCACACGGACGGTCGCGGAGCGTTCCGCTACTTCAGGGTGGCCGAGGTCAGACCCGCCTGCACCTGGCGCTGGAAGGACAGGTACACGACCAGCATCGGGATCATCGCGATCGTCACACCCGCGAACAGAACCGGCAGGTCGGAGGCGTACCCCTGCTGCTGTTGCAGCTGGATCAGACCCTGGGTGAGGACATAGCGCTCCGGATCGGAACCGCTCTGCGGCTGCATGAGCACCGTGGGCAGGATGAACTGGTTCCACTGACCCAAGGTGTTGAAGATCCCCACGCTGATCAGGCCCGGCTTGGCCATCGGCAGCATCACCTGGAAGAAGGTCCTGGTGTGCGAGGCACCGTCCAGGATCGCCGCCTCGAACACCGCCGTGGGCAGGGTCCGGAAGAAGGCGTGCATGAAGAACACGGTGAACGGCATCGAGTAGGCGACGTAGACCAGGATCAGACCCTGGTAGGTGTTCAGCATGTCCAGCCGCTTGACCATGAAGAACAGCGGGACGAGCGCCAGGAACACCGGGAACATGGCGCCGGCCACGAAGAAGTAGTACAGCAGCCGGTTGCCCCAGAACTGGTACCGGGCCAGCACGTACGCCGCCATCGACCCGAACAGCATGGTCAGCGGCACGGAGAACACCAGGACGATCACGGTGTTCAGGAAGTAGTCCCCGATGCCCTTGTTCCAGGCCCGGTGGAAGACGTCGAAGGACCAGCTGTGCGGCCAGCCGAAGGCGGAGCCGCCGATCTGCGCGTCGGTCTTGAAGGAGCTGAGCACCAGCCACAGCAGCGGCAGCACGATCAGCAGCGCCCACAGGGCGAGGAACCCGTGCGAGAAGACGTTCAGTACGACGCCCTCGCCGCGCCGGTCACCGGACCGGACGGGCACCTTCGCCACAGGCCCCTCGGCCGGAGCGGGGGCGGTCTCCTTGAGTGCAGTCATCGTCGTTGCTCCGGCTCAGAACTCGATGCGCTCGCGGCGGGTGGCGCGCAGCGTGACCACGGACAGGACCAGGGTGAGCAGCAGCATGACCACGCCCATGGCACAGGCGTAACCGCTCTTCCCGTAGTAGAGGAAGTTGCGCATCATCACGGTCGCCATCACATCGCTGTGATGGTCGGGACCGCCGCCGTACGCGCCCATGCTCTGCGTCATGGAGGAGACCAGCACGAACATGTCCATCGCGACGATGCCGAGGTAGACCCAGGCGGTCTGCACGGTGTCCCACAGCAGCGGCAGGGTGATGCGGAAGAAGGACTGGTTGCGGCTCGCGCCGTCGATGAGCGCTGCCTCGTAGATGTCCCTCGGGATGGACTGCATCGCGGCCGAGAACAGCACCAGATAGAAGCCCACGCCCTGCCAGATCACGGCCACCATCAGCGCCCACAGCACCAGGTTCGGCTCGTTCAGCCACTCCACCGGGTTGTCGGTGTCGACCAGGCCGATCTTGATCAGCACGCCGTTGAGCAGACCGCCGCCGTCACTGCGGTACACCGCGTTGAACAGCACGGCGAGAATCGCCAGCGACAGCACCTGCGGGAAGAAGTAGACGATTTTGTAGAACTTCGACCCCGCCACGCCCTGCACTCCGCCGGCCCTGCTGCGCCCGCCCGCGTTCAGCATGAAGGCGAAGAACAGGGCGAGCAGAATCGTGATCACCGGGATGAAGATCAGGAACAGGATGTTGTGCCAGATCGCCTCCAGGAACACATCGTCCTGGAACAGCGCCTTGTAGTTGTCCAGACCGACGAAGCTGAAGGTCTGCGACTGCCCCTTCCAGTCGGTCAGTGAATAGCCGAACGTCTGGATGTACGGCCAGATCACGAAGATCAGATAGAGCGCCACGGGAACGAAGAGAAACCCCGCGACGAACCGGTACTGCCCTTTGCGCATACCTGCCCCTGGTGTGCCGGACCGGACCGGGAGTCACGAGAACTCCCGGTCCGGAATCCGATGGTCGAGCCGGCTCAGCTGTGGACGTTCTTCTTGCTGGCCGGATCCTTCGCCTGCTTGTCCACCGCCGCCTGACACCTCTTCAGCCATTCCTTCGGCTGAATACGCTTCGCCATGAGCTCATTGGACGCGTTCTGGATCGCCGTGTCCATCTCGCTGTACCAGTCGGGGTACAGATACCGGAACGTGTTGGAGCCGGCCGCCTTGGAGGCCTCCACCGTGGACTGCGTACCGGGCCGCAGCTTCACACTCGGGTCCACACCGTCCTGGAGGATGGTCAGCGAGTTCGCCTCCTTGGCGAACAGCGTCGACCACTCCTTGGACAGCATCCGCCGCATGAACTCCTTGGCGCCGGGCAGGTTCGCCGCCTTCGCCGGGATGATGAAGGGCTCACCGGAGCCGGCCCGGATCGCCTCGAACGGCATCTTGCTGCCGGGCAGCAGCGGCATCGGCAGGAACTTCATGTCGAAGTCCGTCGGCGTCTGCTTCAGCTGCTCGTTCTCCAGCCAGGAGCCACAGGTGATGAACGCGGCCTTGTACTGGTTCCAGCGGGTCTGCGACTCGGTGTGGGTCAGGCCGTTGGTGCCGGGCATCAACAGGCCCTTCTCGACGACCTCGTAGATCGCCTCGACGCCCGCCTGGGCCGCGTCGGAGCCGACGAACGCCTTCGGGTCGAGGTTGTCGATCGCCTTGACCGCGTCGATGCCGCCCTTCTTGGCGATCATGTCCATGATGGCGACATTGATGTAGTACGGGTACTTGCCCTGGTGGGCGAGGCCGCCGATGCCCTGCTTCTTGGCGTCCTGGCAGATGGCGAGGAAGTCGTCCCAGGTCTTCGGCGGCGTCCAGCCCTTCTGCTTGAAGAGCTTGCCGGAGTACCACAGGCCCCACACCGTGTAGATGTAGTTGAGGGCGACGACCTTGCCCTCCTGGATGCCCGGGTCGAGGGTGCCGGGGATCAGGGTGTCACGGACCTTCTTGCTCGGGTCGTCGGCCGACGGCGCGTCGAGGACCTCGGAGAGGTCGAGCAGCGAGCCGTTCTTGTACAGGACGTCGATCTTGATCTGCTGGGCGCCGGAGTCGTCCACGATGTCCGGCGGGTTGCCGGCGTTGAAGCGCGGCTGCAGCTTGCCGGTGATCTCCTGGGTGCCGGTGTGGGTCGAGGTGATGCCGAGCTTCTTGCTGAAGTCGGCCTCCCACGCCTTGGCGTAGTCGTCGCCGTATCCGCCCTTGAAGACGACGACATCGAGTTTGCTGCCGCTCTTCGCACCGAAGGGGTTGTCCTTGGACGCCTTTCCCTTGGTGTTGCCCTCGTCCGAGTTGCCACCGCCACCGCCGCTCGCGCAGGCGGACAGCAGGCCCATTGCGGGGGCCGCGACCAGGCCCAATGCGGCCGAACGCTTGATCAGATCGCGGCGGCCGACACCCTCGCCACCGTGGTGCTCAGTGGATCCCATGCTCAAGTCCTCGCCTTCTCCAGGACTCAGGCGGTGAACCGGATCCTCCCCGGCACCGCGGTCGGGTAGTGCTGGGTCGTGCAGAGTAGTGCTGGGTCTTGCTGGAAGTGCCGACAGGTATAGTCCACTTCCCGTCGGCGGAGCAAGATCGAATACAGGGTTCGCGATGGGTCTTTTCCGAGTTGAGACCTGGCGGAAATATGAGGCCCCTGTGGAGTGCCCGGCAGAAAAACCCGCGGCATAAGTGCCCGAATGCCACAGCCAACACCCTTGACACCATGGGCCACTTGACGCCCTACTGGTTCCTGCGCACCGAAGTTGACAACGTTGTCCAGAGCGGTCGCAGGAGGGGAATCCGTAGATGCAGCGGAGAACTCGGCACAGATGGGGTCCGGCGGTCGTTCTCACGGCCGCCTTTGTCTTGGCCGTCGGCGCACAGGGCGCGGCGGTCGCCCTGCCCGCCAAGGCTCCGGCAGCCGACCGGGAGTTCGCATCCTCGTTCGAGACGGGCGATCCGGCGCCCGACTGGCTCGATACCGTCGACACCGCGCCCGACGGCACCAAGCGCGCCTCGGGGGTCGACGGCGGCTACAGCACCGGCATTCCGGGCAATGTGAACGACCATGTCACCGAGGTCCGGGCGAGCGGCGAGAACACGGGCCCGGGCGAGGTCAAGGAGAACCTGGTCGACGGCGAGTCCGGCACCAAGTGGCTGACCTTCGAGCCCACCGGCTGGGTCGAGTTCGACCTCGACAAACCCATCAAGCTGGTGACGTACGCGCTCACCTCGGCCAACGACTACGCCGAGCGCGACCCGAGGGACTGGACGCTGCTCGGCTCCACCGACGGCAAGGACTGGAAGACGGTCGACACCCGGGCGGGCGAGACCTTCTCCGAGCGGTTCCAGACCAAGTCCTACGACCTGGCCGAGCCCGCCGAGTACCAGCATTTCCGGCTGGAAATCACGAAGAACTCCGGCGCCGACATCCTGCAGCTCGCCGATGTGCAGTTCTCCACCGGCGGCGGGGGCGGCCCGGTGCCGCAGGACATGCTGACGCTGGTCGACAAGGGCCCGACCGCCTCACCGACGGCCAGGGCCCGGGTCGGGTTCACCGGGAAGCGGGCGCTGCGCTACGCCGGGCGGCACACGGCGGGCGGCCGGGCGTACTCGTACAACAAGGTCTTCGACGTGAACGTGAAGGTCGGCGGCGACACGGAGTTGTCGTACCGGATCTTCCCGCAGATGGCCGACGGCGACCGGGACTACGACGCCACGAACGTCTCCCTGGACCTGGCCTTCACCGACGGCACCTCTCTGAGCGATCTGGGCGCGCTGGACCAGCACGGGTTCCCGCTGTCGCCGCGCGGGCAGGGCGACTCGAAGTCGCTGTACGTCAACCAGTGGAACAACGTTGTCACGCGGATCGGTTCGGTGGCGGCCGGCAAGACGGTCGACCGGATCCTGGTGGCGTACGACTCCCCCGCCGGGCCGACGAAGTTCCGGGGCTGGATCGACGACGTGGCGATCAGGCCCGCAGCGCCCCAGGAGCCGAAGGCGCATCTGTCGGACTACGCGCTGACCACGCGCGGCACCAACTCCAGCGGCAGCTTCTCGCGCGGCAACAACTTCCCGGCGACGGCTCTTCCGCACGGTTTCAACTTCTGGACGCCGGTGACCAACGCGTCATCGCTGAGCTGGCTGTACGAGTACGCACATGCGAACAACGCCGACAACCTGCCCACGATCCAGGCGTTCAGCGCGAGCCATGAGCCGAGCCCGTGGATGGGTGACCGGCAGACCTTCCAGGTGATGCCGTCGGCCGCGTCCGGCACTCCGGACACCGGTCGCCAGGCGCGCGAGCTGCCGTTCCGGCACGAGAACGAGACCGCGCGGCCGTATTACTACGGGGTCCGTTTCGAGAACGGTCTCAAGGCGGAGATGACGCCCACCGACCATGCGGCGATGCTGCGCTTCACCTATCCCGGCGACGACGCGAGCGTGCTGTTCGACAACGTGACCGAGCAGGCGGGCCTGACGCTCGACAAGGAGCACGGGATCGTCACCGGTTTCTCGGACGTGAAGTCGGGCCTGTCGACCGGTGCGACGCGGCTGTTCGTGTACGGCGAGTTCGACAAGCCCGTGACGGACGGCGGATCGGGCGGGGTGAAGGGTTATCTGCGCTTCGACGCCGGCGCGGACCACACCGTCACGCTGCGCCTGGCGACCTCGCTGATCAGCATCGACCAGGCGAAGGACAACCTGCGCCAGGAGATCCCGGACGGCACCTCCTTCGACACTGTCAGGGAGCAGGCCCAGCGCACCTGGGACGAGCTGCTCGGCAGGGTCGAGGTGGAGGGCGCGACGCAGGACCAGCTGACCACGCTGTACTCCGGCATGTACCGGCTGTATCTGTACCCGAACTCGGGCTTCGAGAAGGTGGGCGGCAAGGACCAGTACGCCTCCCCCTTCTCCCCCATGCCGAGCCAGGACACCCCGACCCACACCGGCGCGAAGATCGTCGACGGCAAGGTGTACGTCAACAACGGTTTCTGGGACACGTATCGGACCACGTGGCCGGCCTACTCCTTCCTCACGCCGTCCCAGGCGGGCGAGATGGTCGACGGGTTCGTGCAGCAGTACAGGGACGGCGGCTGGACCTCGCGCTGGTCCTCCCCCGGCTACGCCGACCTGATGACCGGCACCTCCTCGGACGTGGCGTTCGCCGACGCGTACGTCAAGGGCGTGAAGTTCGACGCGAAGGCCGCCTATGACGCGGCGCTGAAGAACGCGACCGTGGTGCCGCCGATGCCGGGCGTGGGCCGCAAGGGCATGAGCACCTCGCCGTTCCTCGGATACACCAGCACCGCCACCTCCGAGGGCATGTCCTGGGCGATGGAGGGTTACGTCAACGACTATGGCATCGCGAAGATGGGCGAGGCCCTGTACAGGAAGACGGGCGAGAAGCACTACAAGGAGGAGTCCGCGTACTTCCTCAACCGCGCCCGGGACTATGTGAACCTGTTCGACTCCAAGGCGTCGGGCGGCTTCTTCCAGGGCCGTGACGTCAAGGGTGACTGGCGGGTGGACTCCGCGACGTACGATCCGCGCGTCTGGGGTTACGACTACACGGAGACGAACGGCTGGGGGTACGCCTTCAGCGTCCCGCAGGACAGCCGGGGCCTGGCCAACCTGTACGGCGGCCGGCAGGGTCTCGCCGACAAGCTGGACGCGTTCTTCTCCACCCCGGAGACCGCCTCCCCGGACTTCGTCGGCTCCTACGGCGGTGTCATCCACGAGATGACCGAGGCCCGGGACGTCCGGATGGGCATGCTGGGGCAGTCCAACCAGGTCGCGCACCATGTGTCGTACATGTACGACGCGGCCGGCGAGCCCTGGAAGACGCAGGCGGCGGTCCGGGAGATCCTCTCCCGGCTCTACGTCGGCAGCGAGATCGGGCAGGGCTACCACGGCGACGAGGACAACGGCGAGCAGTCGGGCTGGTACCTCTTCTCCGCGCTCGGCTTCTATCCGCTGGTGATGGGCAGTGGCGAGTACTCCATCGGCTCCCCGCTGTTCAAGAAGGTCACCGTGCACCTGGAGAACGGCCGCGACCTGGTGATCAAGGCGCCGGCGAGCAGTGCCAGGAACGTGTACGTCCAGGGCGTGACGTTCAACGGCCGCCCCTGGACGTCGACTTCGCTGCCCCACTCGCTGCTGTCCAAGGGCGGGGTGCTGCAGTTCTCCATGGGCGCCAGGCCGTCGGCGTGGGGCACGGGCAAGAACGCGGCCCCGGTCTCCATCACCCAGGACGACAAGGTGCCGGCGCCGCGCTCGGACGTCCTGAAGGGCGACGGCGCGCTGTTCGACAACACCTCGGCGACGGACGCCACCGTCACCTCGGTGGATCTGCCGGTGGACGGGGCCGTGAAGCCCGTCCAGTACACGCTGACCTCCTCGGCTGACCACACCAGGGCGCCGACCGGCTGGACCCTCCAGGGCTCCACGGACGGCACGACCTGGCAGACCCTGGACCACCGCTCCGGCGAAACGTTCAGCTGGGACCGCCAGACCCGGGCGTTCACCATCGCCACGCCGGGCACGTACTCGAAGTACCGGCTGGTCCTGGACGGCGAGTCGACGCTGGCGGAGGTGGAGCTGCTGGCCTGACCCGGCCACGGGAAAGGGGGGCGGGCCCGTTCGGGTCCGCCCCCCTTGTCATGTGAGTCGGTCAGCCGGTGGCCAGGGTGAACACGTGCAGGTCGCCGTTCTGCGGGAGCCGGACGCTCGCGATGGTCTTCCCGTCCGGCGCGGTGAAGGGCCTGGTGGCGAAGACATAGGTCGCCACCGGGTCCTGGTCGGCGCCCGCGACATTGCGGTACGCGGTCCTGGCAACGACCTCGTTGCCGTACTGGACGGTGCCGCCTCCGCCGCCGATGGTCCAGTCGGTGAAGGAGAGGTCGACGGTGTCGGTCGTGCCGTCGGTGTAGGTGACGGTCGCCGTGGTCTGCTGGTTGCCGTTGACCGCGCTGCCGAGGAAGGACAACCTGTCGGCGGGGGTGGCGAGTTGGATGGTCCGGCCGGTTCCCGAGGCGTTGTCCGGGCGGCCGTCGGGTGAGTCCGGCCAGGTGAAGGCGAGGCCGTCGACCGTGCCCTGTCCGCCCGGCGTCAGGCCGGCCGCGGCGAGGGCCTGGCGGGAGTAGCTCCAGCCGCCGCCGTCGTAGTCGGCCTCGTCGTGGTCGCCCGTGTCGTCGGAGATCCCGGTGTTGTCGTAGGCGGCGAGCAGGGTGCCGGGGGCGGCCACGGTGAGCGCGACCGGCTGCCGGTAGGAGGTGTCGCCCGAGGTCACCGTGATCGTGACGTCGGCGAAGCCCTGTGCGGCGGTCTTCGCGGCGGTGAGGGTGACCTCCTGGACGCCGTCGGTGACCGTGCCCTCGGCGGGCGTGGCCGTGACGCCGGCCGGGGTGTCCACCCGGAAGCGCACCTCGGGGCCGGTGCCGCCGTTCAGGGACAGCGCGCGGACGACGGTCTTGGTGCTGTCTCCGGGGGCGAGCGTGGCGGCGGTGGGGCCGACGCCGATCTGGTACGGCTGCTCGCCCTCGCGGAAGGACGGCGGGGCGGACCCCGGGTCGCTGCCCCAGGTCCGGTTCGGGGTGCCGGAGAGGGTGTAGTCCAGGGTGCCGCCGTCCCGGACGAAGGACGCCGGCACCCAGGGGCGGTCGCTGGTGCGGCCGTCGATCTTCAGGGACTGGACGTACGGCGCGTCGGGCGCCGCTCCGGCCGCGCGGACGGAGATGTCGTTGCCCTGCGGTCGGCTGATCTCCACGCGCTCGAACAGCGGTGAGGCGAGGACCAGTTCGGCGCGGGAGGGCACCTGCGGATACATGCCGAGGGCCGAGAAGACGTACCAGGCCGACATCGCGCCGAGGTCGTCGTTGCCGGGGATGCCGCCGGGCGCGGTCGACCACAGCTGCCGCATGGCGGCCCGCACGGTCTCCTGTGCCCTGTACGGGGCGCCCGCGTAGTCGTAGAGGTAGGGGACGTTGATCGACGGCTCGTTGTCGAGCTCGGACTTGGTGCCGCCGTGGCCGGTCAGGGCCCAGCCGCCGTCGGCCTCGTGGAAGAAGTCGTCGAGCCGGGCGAGCGCCTTGTCCCGGCCGCCGAGCGCGGCGAACAGGCCCGCCGGGTCGTGCGGGACCATCCAGGTGTACTGGGCGGCCGTGCCCTCGACGAAACCGTTGCCGGTGTCCGGGGTGAAGCCGGTGACCCAGCTGCCGTCGGCCTTGCGGTTGGCGCTGTAGCCGCCGCTCCGGTCGGCGGCGATGTCGAAGTTGTTCTGCCACCACTGGGCACGGCGCGCGAACGTGGCGGCCGTGTCCTTCTCGCCTGCGGCGGCGGCGAGCTGGGAGATCGAGAAGTCGGCCGTGGACATCTCCAGGGTCTCGGCGGCGCCGCCCCAGGCGTTGGAGACGCTCGGCATGTAGTGCAGCGCGAGGTACTTGTCCAGCGAGGGGCGCTGGCCGGCGGACAGCACCGGCTTGCCCGCCGGGGACAGGTCCTGCGCGGTCGGGACGGTGGCCGCCCGGGCCAGCGAGTCCAGCGCGCCGTGCAGGTCGAAGCCGGTGCCGCCGAAGGCCCGGATGCCGGCCAGTGCGGTCGGCGAGGGGTCGCCGTTCATGACGTGGGTGCCGCTCGCGCCGTGCAGCCAGCGGTCCCAGGTCCCGCCGTTCTGCCGGGCCAGCTCGTACAGCGACTGGGCGATGTCGGAGCCGGTGCGCGGGTCGAGCAGGGTGAGCAGCTGCACCTGGTCGCGGTAGACGTCCCAGCCGGAGAAGGTGCCGTACTGGGCCTGATGGCCGTGGCCCACCGTATGGACCTTGCCGTCGCTGCCGCGGTATCCGCCGTCGGCGTCGCTGATGACGTTCGGATGCAGCAGCGCGTGGTACAGCGCGGTGTAGAAGGTGGTGCGGTCGGCGTCCGTGCCGCCGCCGACGCGGACCTGGCCGAGCCGTTCGCGCCAGGCCCGGCGGGCCGCGCTCGCGACCGCGTCGAAGGAGCGGCCGGGCGGGTTCTCGGCGGCGAGGTTGGCCTCGGCGGCCTGCCGGCTGACGTAGGAGATGCCGACCTTGACGTTCACCGCTCCGGTGCCGGGCGCGAACTCGACGTACCCGCCGGCGCCCTTGCCCGTGACGGGCCGCCCGCCGTGCGTGAAGCCGCCGGTGCCGCCGGAGGCCGTGCGGGAGCCGGGGTTCAGCCGGCTGTCCTGCCAGGTGCCGGTGCTCTGGAAGGCGCGGTCGAAGCGGGCGGTGAAGTACAGGGTGTAGTAAGCGCGCCGGCCTTCCGGATCGAGGTAGCCGCAGAAGTCGCCGGAGGTGACGGATCCGGAGATCGTACGGCTCTCCGGGTCGATCGTGACGGTCGAGTCCTGTGAGCCGAGCTCCGAGTTGGCGGTGCGCACCAGCAGCGAGGCGGGCCGGCCGGCCGGGAAGGTGAAGCGGGCCGAGCCGGTGCGTGCGGTGGCGGTGAGGTCGGCAGTGACGCCGGAGGCGAGGCCCACCTTGTAGTGGCCGGGCTCGGCGGCCTCGTCGGCGTGGCTGAAGGCGGAGGCGTAGACGGCGTCGGCGGTGTCGCTCGCCGGGGAGGAGGTGACCTCGCCGGCGTACGGGAAGAACGGGATGTCGCCGCTGCCGCCCGCGCAGCCGGTGCCGGACATATGGGTGAGGCTGAAGCCCCGGATGCGGGTGGCGTCGTACTGGTAGCCACCGGGGGCGGCGGTTCTGGTGGCGTCGCCTCTGGTGTTCTCGGGGCTCCAGGAGAGCATGCCGAAGGGCACGACGGCGCCCGGGAAGACATCGCCGCCGTTCCTGGTGCCGATCAGCGGATCGACGTACCCGGTGGGATCCTTGACGAGATCGGGAGCTGCGGTGCTCGCCGCGGGGGCGGGGGTGGCGGCGGCGCCGGTGGTGAGAAGCGCGGCCAGTAACAGGGACAGGGGACGGAAACGCATACGCGGCCCTTCCTCCTTACGGACGGGTCGCGCACCACAGGTCGCACAAGCCGCAGGGACAGTAGCGCGCCCCAGCGGTACCACGGAAGACCGCGGGAAGATCACGTACGGCGCGGCAGGCGCACGCCTGGATCACCCGGTCGGGTTACTCCAAGTGGGTTGACATCGTTGTCGGTTGGGGCGGTAGAGTCATGCACAGACCATAGACAACGTTGTCGCGCACTCGGCGCTCCTCACAAGCCAGCACCACCCGGGCGGGCTTCCACCACCCCCCTCACCCGCCCGGCTCGCGGACCCGGTGCACGAACACCGGGTCCGCCCAGAGCGGTTCGGACACCGATTCCCCCGGCAACCTCCGGACCGTCCAGACGCTCGTGACCAGGGACGATTCGCACCCATGGGGAGGTAACACGCGTCCGGCTCGTGGAACGGCCATAGCCACCCGGGTGAACCCGGTGCTAAAAAGGCCGCATGTCGGACATTACTGACCGGCTCAGGCGTCACTCCTGGCGGTCTGTGATCGGCAAAAGCCCGCGGAGCGTCGCCGGGCAGGTCTTCGTGCTGCAGGTGGCGCTGGTCGTGGCAATCGTGCTCTGCGCCGTCCTGGCCCTCGTCCTGCAGTCGCAGCGGGACACCAGCACGGAGGCCAGACGACGATCGATAGCCGTCGCCCAGACCTTCGCGCACTCCCCCGGCGTCCTGCAGGCGCTGCGCACGCCCCACCCGTCCAAGATCCTCCAGCCGCTCACCGAGGCGGGGCGCAAGTCCGCCGGCGTCGACTTCATCGTCGTCATGGACACCCACGGCATCCGCTACACCCACCCGATCCCCAGCAAGATCGGAAAGCGGTTCGTGGGCCGGATCGGCCCGTCACTGGCCGGCAAGGTGTACACGGAGAGCGTGCACGGCCCGCTGGGTCACGAGGAACAGGCGACCGTGCCGATCGACGACACCCACGGCAAGGTGGTCGCGCTCGTCTCCGCCGGGATGAAGGTCAAGAACGTCACCCACGAGGTGAACCGGCAGCTGCCGATCATCCTGACCGCCGGGGCCGCGGCGCTCGTGGTGTCGACCGGGGGCACGGCGCTGGTGGGCAGGCGGCTGCGCCGGCAGACCCACAGCCTGGCCCCGGACGAGATGACCCGCATGTACGAGCACCACGACACGGTGCTGCACTCGGTGCGGGAAGGCGTGCTCATCGTCGACGCCGACGGGCGGCTGATGCTGGTCAACGACGAGGCCAGGCGGCTGCTGGAGCTGCCCGCCGAGGCCGAGGGGCACCATGTCGCCGGGCTCTCGGGCCTCGATCCCGACTTCGTGGACCTGCTCGTCTCCGGGCGGGTGGCCACCGACGAGGTGCTGTTCGCCGGGGACCGGCTGCTGGCGGTCAACCAGCGGCCCACGGACCGGGCCGGAGGCCCCAGGGGCACCGTGGTGACCCTGCGCGACACGACCGAGCTGCAGGCACTGTCCGGACGGGCGGAGGTCGCCAGGGAGCGGCTCAAGCTGCTCTACGACGCCGGTCTGGGCGTCGGCACCACCCTGGACGTGCAGCGCACGGGGGACGAGCTGGCGCGGGTCGCCGTGCCGCGCTTCGCCGACTTCGTCACCGTGGATCTGGCCGACGCCGTGCTGCACGGCGAGGAGCCGGCGGCCACCGCCACGGACATGCGGCGCATCGCCGTCCATGGCGTCCGGGACGACCATCCGCTCTACGAGAAGGACCGGCTGATCGACTTCCTGCCGTCCACGCCCCAGGCCCGGGGGTACGGCAGCGGCCGCTCGGAGCTGGTGACCGATCTGTCGGCCGCGCGGGGCTGGCAGGCCCAGGATCCACGGCGCACGAGGGAGATCCTCGACTACGGCATCCAGTCGCTCATCGTCGCCCCGATCCGGGCCCGCGGTGTCGTGCTGGGCATGGCGAACTTCTACCGGGCCAAGCGGGACCCCTTCGACGAGGAGGACCTGTCGGTGGCGGAGGAGCTGGTCGCCCGCGCCGCGGTGAGCATCGACAACGCCCGCCGCTTCACCCGCGAGCACGCGGTGGCGGTCACCCTGCAGCGCAGTCTGCTGCCGCGGGCGCTGCCCGAGCAGAGCGCCCTCGACGTCGGCTACCGCTATCTCCCCGCGCAGTCCGGGGTGAGCGGGGACTGGTTCGACGTGATCCCGCTGCCGGGGAGCCGGGTGGCGCTGGTCGTCGGTGACGTGGTCGGCCACGGCCTGCACGCGGCCGCCACCATGGGACGGCTGCGCACCGCGGTGCACAACTTCTCCACCCTCGACCTGCCGCCCGACGAGCTGCTGGGCCATCTGGACGACCTGGTCGGCCGCATCGACCAGGACGAGGGCTGCGCGGAGACGACCGGGGAGATAGCCGGCGCCACCTGTCTGTACGCGATCTACGACCCGGTGACGCGCCACTGCACCATGGCGCGGGCGGGGCATCTGGCACCGGCGCTGGTCCACCCCGACGGCAGCGTCACCTTCGCCGACCTGCCGGCCGGGCCCCCGCTCGGCATCGGGGGCATGCCCTTCCAGACGGCGGAGTTCCAGCTGGCCGAGGGCACCGAGCTCGTGCTGTACACCGACGGTCTCATCGAGGACCGCGCCCGCGATCTGGACGTGGGTATGGAGCTGCTGCGGCAGGCGCTGGCGGGCCATCCCGGTCGGGCACCGGACGCGAGCTGCCAGGCGGTGCTGGACGAGCTGCTGCCCGGGCGGCCCACGGACGACGTCGCGCTGCTCGTCGCGCGCACCCGGGCACTGACGCCCGACCAGGTCGCCGACTGGGACGTGCCGACCGATCCGGCGGCCGTGTCGGACATGCGCCTGGCCGTGTCCGGCAAACTGGCGGAGTGGGGCCTTGACGAGCTGAACTTCGCCACGGAGCTCGTGCTCAGCGAGTTGATCACCAACGCCATCCGCTACGCCGGCGGGCCGATCCGGGTGCGGCTGATCCGTGACCGCACGCTGATCTGCGAGGTGGCCGACGGCAGCAACACCTCGCCGCACCTGCGGTACGCCGCGACCACCGACGAGGGCGGCCGGGGTCTGTTCCTGGTCTCGCAGATGACCGAGCGCTGGGGCGTTCGGTACAGCCCCCAGGGCAAGGTGATCTGGGCGGAACAGGCACTGCCGTAGGGCACCACCGGACCGGTCAGGCAGAGCTGCCCATCGAACCGGGCCGACCCGCCGAAGGCACTGCCGGGGAAGGCTGTGTTCCGGCTGAGCCGGGCCGATAGCCTGGTCGCGGGACGGACGGCGAAGGGCCGCACCCCCGGTGCCGGGGATGCGGCCCTGAACCGCTGTGCCTGCCGCTTACTTGCGGATCAGGTTGCGCAGCACGTACTGCATGATGCCGCCGTTGCGGTAGTAGTCGGCCTCACCGGGGGTGTCGATGCGGACGACCGCGTCGAACTCGACACCGGTGTCGGTGGTGACCTTGACCGTACGCGGCGTGGTGCCGTTGTTCAGCTCGGTCACGCCGGAGATGGAGAAGGTCTCCTCGCCGGTCAGACCGAGGGACTCGGCGGAGGCGCCCTCCGGGAACTGCAGCGGCAGGACGCCCATGCCGATGAGGTTCGAGCGGTGGATGCGCTCGTACGACTCGGCGATGACGGCCTTGACGCCGAGCAGCGCGGTGCCCTTGGCGGCCCAGTCGCGGGACGAACCGGAGCCGTACTCCTTGCCGGCCAGGACGACCAGCGGCACACCGGCCGCCTGGTAGTTCTGCGAGGCGTCGTAGATGAAGGAGACCGGGCCACCCTCCTGCGTGAAGTCACGCGTGTAGCCGCCCTCGGTGCCCGGCGCGATCTGGTTGCGCAGGCGGATGTTGGCGAAAGTACCGCGGATCATGACCTCGTGGTTGCCGCGGCGCGAGCCGTAGCTGTTGAAGTCGCGGCGCTCGACGCCGTGCTCCGTGAGGTACTGGCCGGCCGGGGTGTCGGCCTTGATGGCACCGGCCGGCGAGATGTGGTCGGTGGTGACCGAGTCGCCGAGCTTGGCGAGGACCCGGGCGCCGGCGATGTCCTCGACCGGGGCCGGCTCCATGCCCATGCCCTCGAAGTAGGGGGGCTTGCGGACGTAGGTGGACTCGGCGTCCCACTCGAAGGTGTTGCCGGTGGGGACCGGGAGCGACTGCCACTGGGCGTCGCCGGCGAAGACGTCCGCGTAGGACTTCTCGAACATGTCCTCGCCGATGGCATTGGCGACGACCTCGTTGACCTCGGCCTCGGTCGGCCAGATGTCCTTCAGGTAGACCGGGTTGCCGTCCTGGTCGGTGCCCAGGGCGTCACGGGTGATGTCCACCTTCATGGAGCCCGCGATGGCGTAGGCGACGACCAGCGGCGGGGACGCCAGGTAGTTCATCTTGACGTCGGGGTTGATACGGCCCTCGAAGTTGCGGTTGCCGGAGAGGACCGAGGTGACGGCGAGGTCGTGGTCGTTGACGGCCTTGGAGACCTCCTCCGGCAGCGGGCCGGAGTTGCCGATGCAGGTGGTGCAGCCGTAGCCGACCAGGTTGAAGCCCAGCTTGTCCAGGTACGGGGTGAGGCCGGCCTTCTCGAAGTAGTCGGTGACGACCTTCGAGCCCGGGGCGAGGGTGGACTTGACCCACGGCTTGCGGGTCAGGCCCTTCTCGACCGCCTTCTTGGCGACCAGGGCGGCGCCGATCATGACGTACGGGTTGGAGGTGTTGGTGCAGGAGGTGATGGCCGCGACCGTCACCGCACCGTGGTCCAGCTCGTAGGTCGTGCCGTCGGGGGCGGTGACCGGAACCGGGTTGGACGGGAAGCCGTTGGGGTGGACGGCCGGGGCGTCGGAGGCCGGGAAGGACTCCTTGCCCGCCTCGTCGATGTCGTCGACGTAGTTGCGGACGTCCAGCTTGAACTGCTCGGCGGCGTCGGCGAGGACGATACGGTCCTGCGGGCGCTTCGGGCCGGCGATGGACGGGACGACCGTGGACAGGTCCAGCTCGAGCTTCTCGGAGAAGTCCGGCTCGGCCTTCGGGTCCAGCCAGAGGCCCTGCTGCTTGGCGTAGGCCTCGACCAGCGCGACCTGCTGCTCGGAGCGGCCGGTCAGGCGCAGGTAGTTCAGGGTCTCGTCGTCGATCGGGAAGATCGCGGCGGTGGAGCCGAACTCCGGGGACATGTTGCCGATGGTGGCGCGGTTGGCGAGGCTCGTGGCCGCCACACCCTCGCCGTAGAACTCGACGAACTTGCCGACCACACCGTGCTTGCGCAGCATCTCGGTGATGGTGAGCACGAGGTCGGTGGCGGTGGTGCCGGGCTGCAGCTCACCGGTGAGCTTGAAGCCGACGACGCGCGGGATGAGCATGGAGACCGGCTGACCGAGCATGGCGGCCTCGGCCTCGATGCCGCCGACGCCCCAGCCGAGGACGCCGAGGCCGTTGACCATGGTGGTGTGCGAGTCGGTGCCGACCAGGGTGTCCGGGTAGGCCTTGCCGTCGCGGACCATGACGACACGGGCCAGGTGCTCGATGTTCACCTGGTGGACGATGCCGGTGCCCGGCGGGACGACCTTGAACTCGTCGAAGGCGGTCTGGCCCCAGCGCAGGAACTGGTAGCGCTCCTTGTTGCGGCCGTACTCCAGCTCGACGTTCTGCTTGAAGGCGTCGTTGGTGCCGAACTTGTCGGCGATGACGGAGTGGTCGATGACCAGCTCGGCCGGCGCCAGCGGGTTGATCTTGGCGGGGTCGCCGCCGAGCTCCTTCACGGCCTCACGCATGGTCGCGAGGTCCACGACACAGGGCACGCCGGTGAAGTCCTGCATGATCACGCGGGCCGGCGTGAACTGGATCTCCTGGCTGGGCTGGGCCTGGGAGTCCCAGTTGCCGAGGGCGCGGATGTGGTCGGCGGTGATGTTCGCGCCGTCCTCCGTGCGGAGCAGGTTCTCCAGCAGGACCTTGAGGCTGTACGGCAGGCGGGCCGAGCCCTCCACCTTGTCCAGCCGGAAGATCTCGTACGACTCGTCGCCCACCTGCAGCGTGCTGCGGGCGTCGAAGCTGTTCGCCGACACGACAGTCTCCTTCATTGATGTGCGCGTACCACCGTCAATCCTGCCGCCACCCCGGCTGGGCCGATCCGCTGAGGTAAGGCTTAGTTAGGTAACCCTTAGTGAGTGGCGGCTGCGGTGCGCCTGGCAGATATCTCGATGTCGAGATAACTCTAGTACATGGGCGCGGGATGGTCATGCCCGGCCAGGTCGGGCCGTGTCGCTTCCCTCGCCCGCGCGGGAATGACGGACGGTGCGCGCGGGAAGCCGAATAACGGGACACCCAGGGACGAATCATCCACATGTACGACATCCCCCGTGAACCCGCAGGCCACTGACGTGCCGTCACCCGAATGGACCCCCCAGCGGGCGCCATCTCATATCTGAGATAACCTCAACCTCATGGCAGACGACTACCTCGTACGCATCGGCAAGCTCATCCGTGACGCCCGGCAACACCGAGGCTGGACACAGACGCAGCTCGCGGAGGCGCTCGGCACCAGCCAGAGCGCGGTCAACCGGATCGAGCGCGGCAACCAGAACATCAGCCTTGAGATGATTGCCCGCATAGGAGAAGCCCTGGACAGCGAGATCGTGTCGCTGGGGTACGCGGGCCCGATGCATCTGCGCGTGGTCGGCGGTCGCCGTCTGTCCGGCGCCATCGACGTGAAGACGAGCAAGAACGCCTGCGTCGCCCTGCTGTGCGCCTCGCTGCTGAACAAGGGGCGCACGGTGCTGCGCCGGGTGGCCCGCATCGAGGAGGTGTACCGCCTGCTGGAGGTCCTCAACTCCATCGGCGTGCGCACCCGCTGGATCAACGACGGCGTCGACCTGGAACTGGTGCCGCCGGCCCAGCTGGAGATGGCGGCGATCGACGCGGAGGCCGCCGTACGCACCCGCTCGATCATCATGTTCTTCGGTCCGCTGCTGCACCGCATGGACCACTTCAAGCTGCCGTACGCCGGCGGCTGCGACCTCGGCACCCGGACCATCGAACCGCACATGATCGCGCTGCGCCGCTTCGGCCTGGACATCGCGGCCACCGAGGGCCAGTACCACGCGCAGGTCGACCGCACGGTCCGTCCCGACCGGCCGATCGTGCTGACCGAGCGCGGCGACACCGTGACCGAGAACGCGCTGCTGGCCGCCGCCCGGCACGACGGCGTGACGGTCATCCGCAACGCCTCCTCCAACTACATGGTCCAGGACCTGTGCTTCTTCCTGGAGGCGCTGGGCGTCAAGGTCGAGGGCGTCGGCACCACCACGCTGACCGTGCACGGCGTGCCGAACATCGACGTCGACGTCGACTACTCCCCCTCCGAGGACCCGGTCGAGGCGATGAGCCTGCTGGCCGCCGCGGTGGTCACGGAGTCCGAACTGACCGTGCGCCGCGTCCCCATCGAGTTCCTGGAGATCGAGCTGGCGGTCCTGGAGGAGATGGGCCTCGACCACGACCGCTCGCCCGAGTACTTCGCGGACAACGGCCGCACCCGCCTGGCCGACCTGACGGTCCGCCCCTCCAAGCTCGAAGCCCCGATCGACAAGATCCACCCCATGCCCTTCCCGGGCCTGAACATCGACAACGTCCCGTTCTTCGCGGCGATCGCGGCGGTCGCGCAGGGCAAGACCCTGATCCACGACTGGGTCTACGACAACCGCGCGATCTACCTCACGGACCTCAACCGCCTCGGCGGCCGCCTCCAGCTCCTCGACCCGCACCGGGTCCTGGTCGAGGGCCCCACCCGCTGGCGCGCCGCCGAGATGATGTGCCCGCCGGCCCTGCGCCCCGCCGTGGTCGTCCTGCTGGCGATGATGGCGGCCGAGGGCACGTCCGTGCTGCGGAACGTGTATGTCATCAACCGGGGTTACGAGGATCTCGCCGAGCGGCTGAATTCGATCGGGGCGCAGATCGAGATCTTCCGGGACATCTGAAGGTTCTTGGAAAAGCACCGCTACACCCTTACTGACCTGCAGCCTGCGCGGGCAGGTGATCGTGGCCACCGGGCTGGCCTGCCTCGACACCGCCACGACCAGCTGGCTCGAACGCGGCGGCCAGGGCGGGATCGAGGAACTCGAACAGTACTGCGACCAGGCGCTCGCGGCCCTCCGTAACAGCTTTTGAGCCGGAACATTGCCCGGCCCGGCGGCTACCCGGCGCGGATCGCTCGGCGCACGGTTCGGTGACGGGGTGCCCGACCGCGAAGAACACGCGGATGCCTCGGGCGCGCTGAGATCGGATACGGTGCCGGACCGCGCCAACATGGCCTGGTCCAGCACCGTTTGCGCCCCGGCTCCTTCCGGCGAGCTCGACAGGACGGGCAACGGCCCGATCCGCGGATACTGCGTGGGTGGAGGGCACGGACTGTCTGGAGGATGGGACCACCGGGTTCCGGCGGGTTACTTCTGGGTGACGTCGGTGCAGTAGACGTCCTTCTTCGGCAGGTGGCCGGTGGTCAGGAAGCCGACGGTGGCCTTGTCGATGCAGGCGGAGCCCTCGTTGTAGACGTAGTGCCCGCCGTTGTCGACGCCGACGAAGGCGGAGCCGTCGCCGAGGGCCTTGTGCAGCCCGACGCCGCCTTCCCACGGGGTGGCGTTGTCCCGGCGGTTCTGCAGGATCAGGGTGTTGCGCGGGCCGCCGGCCACGACCTTGACGGTCGCCTCGGCAGGCTTGTTCCAGAAGGCGCAGGCCCAGATGTTGGCGGGCATGCCCGCGGTGAGCGGCCACTTCTCGCGGTCGGCGGCGGTGCGGGTGGCGTAGCCGTCGACGTCGTGCGGCCATTCGGCGTCGCCGCAGGTCAGAGCCATGAACATGGTGGCCTGGTTGTCCGCGGGGACGCCCGGGGACGACGGTGAGTCGGCGAACACCTCCTTGAGAACCGCGGCGTCGGCGGCCGTGGTGCTGCCGTGGGACAGGTCGTCGGCGGCCTTCCAGAACTTGGCGAGTACGGGAAGGGTGTTGTTGTGCAGAAGCAGGGCGTAGGTCATGTTCCGCAGCAGCGCCCCGTCCAGTGACACCGATGCGCCGGGAATCGCTGCGGGCGTGCGGTCTAGCCGGTCGGCGAGGGTGAGGTAGGTGTGGGTCACCTGCGCGACGTTCGTGCCCAGCTGGAGGGTGCTGTTCTGCGCCGCGGCGACGCGGGCGGCGTCGGGGAACCGGTCGGCCATGCCCTTGCCCCAGGTGTCCGCGACCTGGTTGGCCCATACCTTGGTGGGGTCGACGTTGCCTTCCAGGATCATCCGGTCGGTGTGGTTCTGGAAGAGCGAGCGGTAGACGGCGCCGAGGTAGGTGCCGTAGGACTGGCCCCAGTAGGAGATCTTCTTTTCACCGAGCGCCTGGCGGATGCGGTCCATGTCGCGGGCGGTGTTGGCGGTGTTGTAGTACCGCAGGTTCTTGCCCACGGTGTCGGCGCACTGCTTGGCGTCGGCCTTGGCGAGGGCCACGTTCTTGGTGATCGAGCCGTCCGCGGCGGGATAGGGGAACAGCCCGGTCACGCTCGGGTCCTTCAGACCGCAGCTTTGCGGGGTGCTGTGTTCGACGCCGCGCGGGTCGAAGCC
This sequence comes from Streptomyces sp. NPDC030820, assembly GCF_055572075.1. Lineage (NCBI taxonomy): Bacteria > Bacillati > Actinomycetota > Actinomycetes > Kitasatosporales > Streptomycetaceae > Streptomyces > Streptomyces sp. NPDC030820. The sequence continues at coordinate 19,025 of NZ_JBVIEB010000021.1, read as the reverse complement.
GATCAGGTCGTAACGGTCCAGCACGGACTTCGGCAGTGTGGACGCCATGGTTTCAGGCATGTCGAGACCGCCCAGCGCCGGCCCGCCGGGGTTCAGCAGCAGGACGCCACGTCGCTTCCCGGGTTTGGCGGTGGACAGCCGGGAGACCGCCACGTCGATCTTCGCGCCGCCCGGGTTCTGGTAGTCCAGTGGGACCTCCAACGTCCCGCAGGCCAGGTGGGGGTTACGGGTTTGTCCCTCGGCCAGTGCCGGGCACTTGCCCCAGGTGATCTTGGCGTCGCCCGTGGTCTCGCCGGTGCTGGCGGAGACCTTGGCCGTTTGCGCGCCCTGGGCCTCGGCGCCACACGCGGCCAGTGCGGTTCCTGCGAGCGTGGAAACCAGCAGAGCCGCGGCAAGCCGGCGGCCTCTGGGAAAACCGTGCTTCGCGGAACTGCATATCGTGGTCATGGCGTTGTCCTTAGCTACTCGGCTGGTCGGCCTGCCTGGTCCGGCCGTTGTGTTGACGGTTCGAGTCAACAAGAGAGCACCAGTGGCGCGCGTCACCGCAGAGAGGACAAATCCGGTAGCTCGCTCGGGGGATGCGGGGACCCTTGGAACATCTGAGAGAGCCATTGCGCAGGGCGGGGAGCACGCTGATCGAGCCGCCAGTCCATGAGTCTGGAACACCGCCTCGGCGGGGCGGTCGGTCGGGGAGGAGCGCGGCCGTGGCACTTGCCCGCCCCGGCCGGCATCTCAGGGCCGTCAGGCTCGGTTGCCGCCCCCTGCCAACCCCGCCCGGTAGGCCAGGACCACCGCCTGGACGCGGTCGCGGAGGTCCAGTTTGGTGAGGATGCGCGAGACGTAGGTCTTCACGGTCTCGTGGCTGATGACCAACTCGGTGGCGATTTCGGCGTTTGACAGGCCCTCGCTGATGAGGAGGAGGACCTCGTGCTCGCGGGGGGTGAGGACCTTGAGGCGCTCGCGCTCGGGGGACGCGTGGGCGGCGGAGGGGCGTACGCGTTCGGCGAAGCGGCCGATCAGGGTGCGGGTCACGGCGGGGGCCAGGAGGGACTCGCCGCGGGCGACGACGCGTACCGCGTTGATCAGTTCGGGCGGTGGGGCGTCCTTGAGAATGAAGCCGCTGGCGCCGGCGCGCAGGGCCTCGTACACGTACTCGTCGACGTTGAAGGTCGTCACGACGAGGATCCTGGCGGGGCTGGCGGAGTCGGGCCCCGCCAGGCGCCGGGTGGCCTCGATTCCGTCGAGCAGGGGCATGCGGATGTCCATGACGACGACGTCCGGCTTCAGCTCCTGCGCGCTGCGGATCGCCGCTCGGCCGTCGACGGCCTCGCCCACGACCTCCATGTCGGGCTGGGCGGAGAAGATCGTGACGAAGCCGGCACGCACGAGGGCCTGGTCCTCGCACACCAGCACCCTGATCGCAGCGGGCGGAACACTCACGCGGCACCTCCCGCGGGGATGCGTGCGTGCACGCGGAACCCGCCATCCGGGCTGGGCCCCGCCGCGAATTCGCCCCCCAGCATCTCCACCCGTTCCCGCAGTCCGGTCAGGCCCCGGCCGCCCGAGACCTGCGGGCCGCCGCCCGGCAGGGCGGCGGACGCGGGAGCGCCGTCGGCCGTCCCGGCGGTGGTGACCTCGACGTCCGTCCAGTCAGAGGTGTGCGCGAGCCGTACCAGCGTCCGCCGGCCCGGGGCGTATTTCACGGCGTTCGTCAGGGATTCCTGCACGACGCGATACGCCGTGAGTTGGGCACCTATGGCCATGGCCGACTGCTCTCCGTCCTCGACCAGTTCGATCGGCTGGCCGCCCGCTCGCGTCTGCTCCACCAGATCAGGCACCCGGCCCGGCAGCGGCGTCCGCTCCCGGGGCGCCGAATCACCGGTCGCCTCCAGCACGCCGAGCAGGAACCGGAGTTCGGCCAGCGCGCGACGGCCGGTGCCGTTGATGGCGTCGAGGGACTCATGGAGGCGGTCCGGCGACTCGGTCAGGTACTGTGCTGCACCTGCCTGCACCACCATCGCGGTCACATGGTGGGTCACCACGTCGTGCAATTCCCGGGCCAGGCGGCTGCGTTCCGTCGCGATGGCCACCTGCACGGACAGGCGCCGACGCTCGGCCTCCTGCGCCCGCCGCCCGCGGACCTGGACACCCAGGCCCCACACCACCGCCAGGACCATGTAATAGAGCAGGTAGTCGGTCAGTCCCTCGGGCGAGCCCAGCACATGCAGCACGACGCCGAAGACCACGTAGCCGCCCGTCGCCGCCAGCGGTACGACCCGCCGGAGGCGCTCCTGGTGGGCACCCACGGAGTACAGCGCGATGTACACCCCCAGGCTGCCGAAGGTCGGCGGGTAGCCCAGGCACTCGTGCACCGCGAACGAGGCCCCCACCACCGCGAGGCAGGCGGCCGGCCACCGGGTGCGCACCGCAAGCGGCAGGGTCTGCCCCAGGTTCAGCAGCACACTCGCGACCGAGGTGCCGTGGGTGGCAAGGCCGCCGAACTGCGCCCCGACCCGCGACAGCGGCGCCGCGAACGACAGCACCGTGAAGACAAGCGCGACTCCGCGGTCCCTGGTGGCGGCAGGGCGTGATCCCCACCACCGCAACAGCACGCGAAGCCGTGCGGCTGCGGCGGCCACCGGGTTCACGCGTGCGGAGGGGCCCCTGTCCTGCGCACGCGCCGTTGGCGCGGGGGACGCCGAGCCCGATGGTTCACGCGCTGCTTGGTCTTCCGTCATCATCATCCACGATCCCGTGGGTCCGGCGCTGAGCGGCATGAGGACCGGGCCGTGGTCCGCTACCCGCCCGCCCGTTCGCTACGACCTGTTCGGTATCGAACACCACACGGCGCCGCGGGCCGGACCGTCTTGCACTCTGAGCCTAGCGTCCTGGGGCGGGGGCTGCGTCCCCCGGGAGAGGACAGCCGGGTAGCTCGCTCGGGGGACCCGCAAAGACGGTAAGTGCCCACCCGTCGGTGACGACGCGCAGGAGTCGCGGCCCGTAACTTTCCGGCATCGAGAGCGCAGACCGAACCCGGGAGCGGGCCCTGAGGAGGAAGCCGTGTCGCCCGACCACCGTCAGTCACCGATGCAACTCGCCGATCGCGGGGTCAACACGACCGGATCGGCCGAGAAGAACACCGGGCGCCCTGTGCGGTGGGCGACGTCCGCGCGGGTGGGTCTGCCGGTGCTGGTGGGGTTGCTGCGGCAGTACGGCCCGTCGACGGCTACCCGCCGTGCGGAGCGGCTGGGCGTCAATGCCTGGCGGGACACGTTCGACATGAGTGACTGGGCCCTGCGGCTCACGACCGCAGAGGCCGCCGCCTTGCATCAGGAGCTGAGGGCTGTCATCTCCGGTTACCGGAGAGATACGCCGGAGGCGGCGGCGAGTGCCCCCGCGGGGGCGGAACGGGTCGTCGTGGTCACGCACCTCCTGCCGGAGCTGGATGCGTCCGCCCCGTCGGCCACCTGTTCCAGTTCTCAAGAAGCGACAGTAACGGAGACGTCGTGACAGAGGATGTCCTGGAGGCCGACGGCATACCCGGGAGGCGGTCCGTACGGGCGCTGGGCGGGGTGCTGGCGGCCATGGCCGTATCGCTGACCGGTACTCGGATCTCGGCCGTGGCACTGCCCTGGTTCGTTCTTGTCACGACCGGCAGTGCCACCCAGACCGGACTGGTGGCCTTCTGCGAGATGGCCCCCTACGTGGTGGTCAAAGCGTTCACCGGGCCGTTGGTGGACCGGATCGGCCCGCGGGCCGTTTCCTGGACCACGGATCTGGCCAGCGCAACCGCTGCCGCCGCGGTTCCTCTGTTCCATGCCCTGGAGCTGCTGTCCTTTCCGCTCCTGCTGGCCCTGGTCGCGCTGATCGGCGCGGTGCGGGGCCCCGGCGACCTGGCCAAGGGAGTCATGGTCCCGGAGGCGGCCGAGCACGGCGGGGTGCAACTGGAGCGGGCCACCGGTCTTGCCGGCGTGACCGAGCGGCTCGCCTCCACCATTGGCCCGGCGGCCGGCGGCTCCCTGGTGGCGCTGCTCGGCCCCCTGACGGGACTCGTCGTCAACGCGGGCTGCTTTGCGCTCGGATCGGTGATCATCGCGCTGGCGCTGCCCCGCGGGATGGGGCATGCGGTCGAGGAAGCCCCCTCCCAGGCTGGGGAGACGGAACCGGGTTACTGGCGACGATTCGGCGAGGGCTTCAGGGCTCGCCGGTCCCTTCCGGGACATCTGAAAGTCCTTCGGCGGAATGCCGCCGCATCCACTCTGACCTGCATAAATGCGGCTCTGAAGAGGATGCGGCGGCATCTGTGGGACTTCTCTGGGACTTCGGGCGGGGACCGGGCTCTCTCCGGTCTCCGGGCCACACGAAGAACGCGTCGACGGCTCGCCGGTTCGTCAGCCGGTCTCCCGCAGTGCTGCCGCGATGCGCCGGGCGGCTTCTCGTAGCCGGTCGACGGGATGCGCGGCGTAACCGAGGACCATTCCGGGGCGGGCCGGGCTGAATCCGGTGCCAGGCAGGAGCCGACGACGCTGACGTCACGTGAACAGGACCAGGATCTGACGGCCAGCGGGCCACCGCTCGACGTGGTCATGGGCATCCTGTCGCGGCTCAGCGATCTGCGGGCAGCCCGCCGCCGGCCGGATGCGCCGACTGCGCGCCGCCGCGTTCCGTTCGCAGTTCCCGATGCTGGAGAGCAAGGCGTACTTCGCGACATGTAGTCAGGGGGCGCCCTGTCCCGGGCGTCGGCGGACGCACTCGCCGAGCCTCACCGACGCGGTGGTCGTCGCCATCAACTGCCGCCTCGGCCGGCTCGGTTACCTGGACCTGCCCGAACTCACCCAGGACGACGCGTACGACTCCAGTTCCTTCGGGTTGATGCTTCATCGTCGTCCTTCGTCAGGAGTGAGCGACGTCTGCCGGCCGCAGCGCGGGGCGGTGCGGCCGGTGACGTCGGACAGGACGGGTGTCCCTTCGGAGAATCAACCTCGTCGCGTTGGCCGCGCCCGGCCGGATCGAGACCAACCGCATGAAGCAGGTGTACGGGGCCGTGGTCGAAGGCCGGGGGGGTCTGCGAAGAGCAGGTACGGGACGCTGCCCGGGCGGAAATCCCGGCGGGCCGGTGCGGTACCCCTGACGAGTTCGCCGCGGCCGTCACGTTCCTGGCCGGCGCCCAGGCCTCCTACGCCACCGGCGGACCACTGCGCTGTGACGGCGGCCTGGTCCGCGCTCACCGACAGAGCCCGATCGGCTGATTCCCTACCGTTTTCGCAGGTCATCGCCGGTTAATCTCAGCCTAATCAGGTGGCCGGTCAAATGGTCCTCGCCGAGGCAGGGAGCCCCGGTGAGGAGGTGGGACCGTGAGGATCCGGAACATGGCCGTGGCGGCGGTCATCCCGTTGGCGCTGACGCTGGCCGCGTGCAGCAGCAACAGCGGCGGGGACGGCGGAGTCGCCAGCGCCGACAAGAGCAAGAACTCCGCCGCGACCGCCCAGCCCAGCAAGTCGGCGGACGCCCGGGAGGCGCAGCTCAAGTACGCCCAGTGCATGCGCGAGAACGGCGTCGACGTCAAGGACCCCGAGCCGGGCCAGCCGCTCCGGGTCACCGGCAGTGGCGGCCCCGGCAAGAACGCGCTGGAGGAAGCCGCGAAGAAGTGCCAGAAGTACATGCAGGACGCCGCGCCCGGCGACGCGGACGCGAACGACACCAAGGCCCATGACCAGATGGTCAAGTTTGCGCAGTGCATGCGCGAGAACGGCGTCAACATTCCCGACCCGAAGCCGGGCGAGGGCCTGAAGATGACGGTTCCCCAGGGCTCCCAGGCGAAGGCCGAGGAGGCACAGAAGAAGTGCCAGAAGAACCTGCCCGGTTCGATGCAGATGGGACCCTCGTGAGCGCACAGGACACCATCAGTGAGTCGTCCCCGAACGGCGCGGCCGGCTCCGGGCCGGAGGAGCCCGGGGAGCGGCGCAGGGGCAAGCGCGCCTTCCTGATGGCGGCCGTGCTGGTCGTCCTGGTGGCCGGCGCGGCGACCGCCGCCCTGACCCTGAAAAAGGACGGCACATCGGACGGCAAGGCCGAGAAGGCGGCCATCGCGACGGCACCGGTCACCCGGGGAGACGTCGTCGAGACCGAGGACGTCGACGGCAAGCTGACCTACGTCGACGAGCGGTCGATCCCGGCGACCGCGAACGGCGTGGTCACCTGGGTCCCGTCCGAGGGCACGACCATCACCCGCGGCAAGCCGCTGCTCAAGATCGACGACAAGCCGGTCACCCTCATGTACGGGTCCCTGCCGCTCTACCGGACCTTGAAGGAAGGCGTCGAGGGCGCCGACGTCAAGGAGCTGGAGAGCAACCTCAAGGCTCTCGGCTACGGCGACGGCCTCTCGGTCGACAAGGAGTTCACCTCCGCGACCGCCAACGCCGTCAAGGAGTGGCAGGACGACCTGGGACTGGACGATACGGGCGTCGTCGACGCCTCCCAGGTGGTGTTCCAGTCCGGGCCGCTGCGGGTGAGCCAGGTGGCCGTGGCGAAGGGCGGCAGGGCCGGCGCCGGCGCGAACGCGCTGACGGTGACCGGTACCGTGCCGACCGTCCACGTCGACCTGGACGCCGCCAAGCAGAACATGGCCAAGGAGGGCCTCACGGTCGGCGTCATCCTGCCCGACGGCAAAGAGGTCAAGGGGAAGATCACCTCGGTGGGCAAGGTGGCCAAGGCCGCCAAGGAGGAGGGCAAGTCCACCATCGGCGTCGACATCAAGCTCTCCGACAAGGAGAGCGGCAGCATCGACCAGGCGCCGGTCACCGTCAAGCTGGAGAGCGAGCGCGCCAAGGCCGTGCTGTCCGTACCGATCGAGGCGCTGCTCGCGCTGCGGGAGGGCGGCTTCGGAGTGGAGGTCGTCGAGGGCACGACGACGCACATCGTGCCCGTGAAGACCGGCACCTACGGCGGCGGGCGGGTCGAGATCTCCGGCTCCGGCATCGGCGAAGGAACGAAGGTCGAGGTGCCCAGGTCATGAACATCGTCGAGCTGACCGGCGTGACCAAGGCGTATCCGGGCGGCGTCAAGGCACTGCGCGGGGTGGACCTGGTGATCGAGCCGGGTGAACTGACCGCCATCGTCGGGCCGTCCGGCTCGGGCAAGAGCACCCTGCTCAACCTGATCGGCACCCTGGACCGTCCGTCCACCGGCCGCGTGGAGATCGCCGGGTACGACGTCGCCAAGCTGTCGGACCGCGAGCTGTCCGCGCTGCGCGCCCGGCACATCGGGTTCGTGTTCCAGTCCTTCCATCTCGCCGACGGCGTCAGCGCCCTCGACAACGTGGCCGACGGACTGCTCTACGGCGGGGTCTCCCTGTCGAAGCGGCGCAAGCTCGCACGCGCCGCCCTGGAACGGGTCGGCCTGGGCCACCGCCTCGGGCACCGCCCGAACCAGCTCTCCGGTGGTGAACGGCAGCGGGTGGCGGTGGCCAGGGCGGTGGCCGGGGAACCCGATCTGCTGCTCGCGGACGAGCCGACCGGAAACCTCGATACCGCGGCCGGCTCGGAGGTGCTGGGTGTGCTGCTGGACCTGCACCACTCCGGCACCACGATCGCGATCATCACGCACGACCAGGACATCGCGCAGTGGGCGCCCCGTCAGGTCCGGGTCCGGGACGGCCAGATCGTCACGGACGGCGGCGCGGGCACCGGACGCAATCTGACCGAGGCATGGAAGGGGGTGTCGGCATGAGCGGCGCGGACCGGGCCGCGTCCGTCGGGACCAGAGAGTCGACGCGGTCCACGCGGCGGCTGTCGCCGGCCCGGCTCGCACCCAGTGACATCTTCCGGGTGGGACTGTCCGGGCTGCGGTCGCGGCCGACCAGGGTCGTACTGTCGGCGCTGGGCATCGCCATCGGCATCGCCACCATGGTGGCCGTCATCGGTATCTCCTCGTCCAGCAAGGAGCAGTTGCTGCGTCAGCTGGACTCGCTGGGCACCAACATGCTGACGGTGCAGCCGGGCCAGACCATCTTCGGTGGCGATGCCAAGCTGCCCGAGACCTCGGTCGCGATGACCAAGCGGATCGGTCCGGTCACGACCGCGTCGGCGACCGGAAAGACCGACGCCACGGTCCGGCGCAACAACCTGATCCCCGAGGAGGTCACGCAGGGCATCGCGGTCTCGGCCACGACCCCCGAGCTGCTCAAGACGCTCGACGGGTCGGTCAGCAAGGGCACCTGGCTGAACGCCTCCACCGCCAAGTACCCGGCCGTGGTGCTGGGTTCGGAGGCGGCCACGCGGCTCGGCCTGTCCCGGGTGGGCGACCAGGTGTGGATAGCGAACCGCTGGTTCACCGTGGTGGGGGTTCTCAAGACGCTGCCGCTGGCACCGGAGATCGACCGCTCGGCCCTGGTCGGCTGGGACGCCGCCAAGAAGTACCTGGACTTCGACGCCCATCCCACGATGATCTACGAACGCTCCACAGACGCCTCGGTGGAAGACGTCCGCAACGTCCTGCCCCGCACCGTCAACCCCAAGAACCCCGAAGAGGTGAAGGTCAGCCGGCCCTCCGACGCGCTGGAGGCCAAGGCCGCCGCCGCCGGGACGTTCACCAGTCTGCTGCTCGGACTCGGCGCGGTCGCGCTGCTCGTCGGCGGCGTCGGGGTCGCCAACACCATGGTGATCTCGGTTCTGGAACGGCGCCGCGAGATCGGTCTGCGCCGCTCGCTCGGCGCCACCCGCGGGCAGGTGCGCACCCAGTTCCTCGTCGAGTCGCTGCTGCTGTCCCTGCTCGGCGGCTGCGTCGGAGCGGTCCTGGGATCGGCCGCCACGATCGTGTTCGCGATCTACCGGGACTGGCCGCCGGTCGTACCGTCGTGGGCGTTCGGCGGAGCCATCGGCGCGACGCTGGCCATCGGCACCATCGCCGGCATCTATCCGGCGATGCGGGCGGCCCGGCTCTCTCCGACGGTGGCCCTCGCCACCGCCTGACCCCGTACCCCCCGGCGACGTCCCCCCTGTCCGTCGTCGGGCAAGGCTCCGGCGGCCGCCCGTTCCCACCGGGCCGGCCGCCGGAGGCCTGGGCCCTGCCGAGGGGGTGTCTTCTGGATCGCGCCGACGTCCAGAGGACACCCCCTCGTCCGCGTCACGTTCAGCCGTTCGCAGCCGCTTCCGTCCGTGCCCGCAGCCGCAGGTCCTCCTCGGTGGTGCACTCGACGCGTTTCATGGCGACGCGCAACAGCGGGGGTGCCATGACGGAGGTCGCCACGGCGACCAGCACGATGATCGTGTAGGTGGCGGTGTCGAGGATGCCGAGCCGCAGACCGACCATCGCCACGATCACCTCGATGACGCCGCGCGCGTTCATGCCGGCGCCGAGCGCCAGGGCCTCCCAGCGGGTCAGCCTGCTCAGCCGTGCGCCGAGGTAGGCGCCCGCGAACTTGCCGAGGACGGCGACGGCGAGCACGAGCAGGGCCGCGGCCAGCACCGCGGGGTCGGCCAGCGCCGTCAGGTCGATGCGCAGGCCGGCGGTGGCGAAGAAGACCGGGGCCAGGAAGCCCAGGACGACCGTGCGCAGGGAGCGGGTGCGGGCCCGCGCGACGTCACTGCTGGAGCCGATGACCATGCCGCAGAGAAACGCGCCGAAGACCCCCTCGAGTCCGAGGGCATGTGTGCCGGCCGCGGCGAGCAGGATCATCGCGGCGGTCACCGCGACCGTCTGCTGCTCGGACCCCTCACTGGCCCGCAGGACGAGCCGGACGAGCGGCCGTCCGGCCACCAGCGCGATCACGACGACGAGCACCAGGGACAGGAGGGCCTTGACGACCATTCCGGCAGCAAGCCCGCCGGCGGCCATCGCGGAGACGACCGACAGCATGAACCAGCCGAAGGCGTCGTCGATCATTCCGGCGGCGAGGGTCAGCTGGCCGATGTTGCGGTGCATCAGGTTCATGTCCATCAGCGTCTTGGCGATGACCGGTATCGCGCTGACGCACATGGCCACTCCGAGGAAGAGTGCGAACACATGCGTGTGGGCCTCGCCGGTGCCCAGCAGGCGCGCGAGCGGATAGCCCAGTCCGATGCCGAGGACCAACGGAATGACCAGTCCGGCCAGGCTGACCCGCAGCGCGGTGGCCCTGCGGCGGCGCACCATGCGCAGGTCCATGTCGATGCCGGTGAGCCCGACGAGCAGCAGTACCGCGACCTGTCCGACGGCGTCGAGCAGATGCGTCTGGTCCGGCAGTGACGGCAGCAGCCATCCGGCGGCGTCCGGCGCGAGCTGACCGAAGAGCGAGGGCCCGAGGATCACGCCCGCGCTCAACTCGCCGACTATGGCCGGCAGGCCGAATTTCGCCGCCAGACGGCCGAGAAGAATCGCTAAGAGAAGCAGGAGGCCTACCTGGAGAAGGAAGACCAGGAGCGCATGGGAGGCGATCGGTTGTACCGGAGCGGCAGCCAGCAACACGGGACTCCTTGTGGAAACGGTGGGACGAATACACGGGGCATGGCGCACGCGCATGGATCTGATGGCGCGGGGCACGGGAGGCGCACGAACACGTTCCGTGCGCTCTTCGACCGGTGAACGCGGATTTTCGAGTCCTCGAAATCCTCAAATACCCTTTGGAACCACCTTATTGGAACCTAACATCCTTTGCGCAACCATCGGACCGGACAGTGACCCCGGGGGAGAAACATGCGCGTGCTTGTCGTCGAGGACGAGGAAATCCTGGCGGAATCCATCACCGAGGGACTGCGGGACCAGGCCATCGCCGTGGACACCGTCTACGACGGCGCGGAGGCCCTGTACCGCACCAGCTACACGGACTACGACGTGATCGTGCTGGACCGCGACCTTCCGGAGGTGCACGGCGACGACGTGTGCCGTCAGCTGGTGGCCAAGCGCAGCAGCAGCCGGATCATCATGCTCACGGCGGCCGACGACGTGACGGAGAAGATCGACGGCCTCTCGCTCGGCGCCGACGACTACCTGGCCAAGCCGTTCGTGTTCGATGAGCTGGTGGCCCGGATCCGTGCGCTGGCCCGCCGCTCGGCCCCGCCGCTGCCGCCCGTCCTGGAACGCGCGGGCATCCGGCTCGACCCGCAGCGCCGCACCGTCGAGCGCGAGGGACGGCCGGTCGTCCTCACGAAGAAGGAGTTCACCTTGCTGGAGGAGCTGATGCGGGCCGACGGACGGGTGGTCAGCGTCGAGCACCTCCTCGACAAGGCCTGGGACGAGAACATCGACCCGTTCAGCAATGTGGTGCGGGTGGCCATGGTGGCGCTGCGCAAGAAGCTCGGTGAACCGCGTGTCATCGAGACCGTCACCGGCGTGGGATACCGGCTGTGAAGAGCATGCACATGAGCCTGCGGACCCGGCTCACCGTCGTCTTCGGAGCGCTGTTCCTGGTCATGGGCACCATCCTGGAGGCCGCCACCTACGCGGTCACCGCCCGTGCCGTGCGCACCGAGTTCAAGGTGCTGGTCACCGAGCCGCCCCAGGGCGAGGTCCCCGGATCGACGACGATCACCGGCCAGAACGACATGGCCGAGCAGATCGCCAAGCAGCAGCAAGCGGTCCTGGACCAGACGGTGCAGAGCGCGGTGCTCACGCTGCTGGCCCTGGCCGTCCTGTCGGTGCTGCTCGGCTATCTGGTGTCGGGGTGGATGCTGCGGCCGCTGCAGCAGATGACCGCCACCGCCCGGAGGCTGTCGGAGAGCACCCTGCACGAGCGGATCGGCCTGACCGGGCCGCGCGACGAGGTCAAGGAACTCGCGGACACCTTCGACAGCCTCCTCGAACGGCTCGACCGGGCCTTCAACGCCCAGCGCCGGTTCATCGCCAACGCCTCGCACGAACTGCGCACTCCACTGGCGATCAACCGCACCATGATCGACGTGGCCCTGGCCAAGCCGGGCGGGGTGCCCGACGCGGTGAAGACCCTCGGGCACAAGTTGCTGGGCACCATCGGCCGTCAGGAGCGGCTGCTCGACGGTCTGCTCCTGCTGGCGAAGTCGGAACGCGAACTGCAGGACCGGTCCCCCGTCGACCTCGCCGCCCTGGCGTCGCACGCCGTGGAACAGCTCGCCGAGCACGCCCGGCGGGCCGACGTGACGCTCCATCATGTTCTCCACCCCGCACGGGCCGTCGGCGACCCGGTGCTTCTCGAACGCTGCGCGGTCAACCTGATCGAGAACGCCATCAAGTACAACGTCATGAACGGGCAGATCTGGATCTGGACGCGTGAGTCCGCCGGCTGGTCGTATCTCCAGGTCGAGAACACCGGCCCGGAGGTCTCCCCGGAACAGGCCGAGTCGATCTTCGAGCCGTTCCGCCGGCTGCGGGCCGACCGGGTCGGCTCCGCCAAGGGAGCCGGGCTCGGGCTGTCGATCGTACGGGCGGTCATGAACGCCCATGAGGGCACCGTCCAGGCACACCCGAGGCCGACCGGCGGACTCGTCATCACGCTTCAGCTTCCGGCGCCTTCTTCCCAGGGGCACCGACGGATGCCCGAGGAGAAGGCCGTGCCGCAGTAGGTCTGTCCGGACAGGGCCTGGCGTCTACCGCCCGGCCCGCGTGACCACCGACACCGTGTTGTCCAACTGGTTGGAGACGTACACGGTGCCGGTGAGCGGGTCGACCGCGACGCCGAACGGTATCTGGCCGGTCGTCACCTTCGCCCGCACCGTGGCGGTCCGGCCGTCGATCACCGTCACACCGCCGTCGGCGCCGCTGGCCGCGTACACGGTGCCGGTCAGCGGATCGGTCGCGATCTGCGCCGGGAAGGCGCCGACGGGCACCGTCCCCACCACCTGACGGGTGCGTTCGCTGATCACCGCGACGGTGTTGGTGGTGCCGTTGGTGACGTAGACGGACCTGGTGAGCGGGTTCACGGTGATGCCGGGCAGCACGCCGCCCACCGTCACCGTGCCGGTGACGGTGCCGCTCCGGCCGTCGATCACCGAGACAGTGCCGTCGCCGGCGTTGGCGACGTAGGCGACGTCGGTGTGCGGGTCGACCGCCACCGCGCCGGGCGCCTTGCCGACGAGGACTCTCGCGCGCACCTCGTTCGTGCGGGTGTCGACCAGGGACACGCTGTGGCCGTCCGGCCTCTGGTCGGTGACGTAGAGGGTGTGACTGACCGGGTTCACCGCGATGCCCGTCGGGGCGCCGCCCACGTCGATCGTGTCCAGCAGGGCGTGGGTGCGTCCGCTGAACACCAGGACCTTCCCCGCGAAGGCACTGGTGACATAGACGCGGTTGGTCACCGGGTTCACCGCGATCCCCGCCGGCACGCCGTCGAAGGACAGGGTGTCCGTCACCGTGTTCGTCCGGCCGTCGATGACCGACACCGAAGCGGAATGGGAGTTCGCCACGTACACCTGATGCGTGAGGGGGTTCACCGCGACCGACGCCGGGGCCAGGCCCACCGGGACCGTGGCGGCGACCGCCGGGACCGCGGCGTTCCGCCCCTCCGTCTGCCGCACCGCCGTCTGCCGCGCTTCCGCCTGCCGCACCGCCGCCGGCTGCGCCGCCGCGGCGACCGGCGTGGCGACCGCCGTCACGGAAAGCACGGCCATCGCCACGCCGAGCATGCCGAAGCGCCGACGGGTCTTCGCGAATTCCATTCTTGTCTCTCCCCTGTCGTGACGCGTGGACATCGCCACGGTCAGTTCCGAATACCGCGAAAGAACTCGACGAGAGCCGAGTTGACTTCGGCGGGACGTTCGATGAATCCGTAGTGCCCGCATCCGGGAATTTCCCGGTACGCACTGCCCGGAATGCTGTCCGCCACCTCGCGGCACAGATGCGGCGGTGTCAGCAGGTCGTCGGCGAAAGCCAGCACCATGCAGTCGGCGCCGATGTTCCGGTAACTCGACAGCCGGTCGGGCAGTATGTCGATTTCCAGCTGGGACCGGCTCACCGACGAACTCAGCGGCGACATCTCGAAGATGTCCAGCCAGTCCCGGAGGGTCGCCTCGTCCCTCAGCGTGCGCGGCGAGAAGCCCTGCATCACCCGGACCAGTGCCTCGTACCGGGGAGGCAACCCGGTCTTGTCGTCGAGCACCTCCAGCTCCGCCTCCGTCATGGCTCTGCTCAGGGTGTCGCTGCGCCCCCGCGTCGCCATCAGGACCGCCTGGCGCACCAGGTCGGGGCGGACGAGCAGGAGTTCCTGCACCAGGATCGCCCCCATGGAGAAGCCCACCACCCGGCAGGGCCCGGCCCCCAGGAACTCCACCAGGCCCGCCGTGTCGGCCACCATGTCCGCGAGGGTGAAGCCCTCCTCGCACAGATCGCTCGGCGCCACACCCCGGTTGTCGACGGTGATCACCCGGAAGCCGGCCGCGGTGAGCGCCGGCACCTGATGGGTGCGCCAGATCCGGCCGGGCGCGCCGGTGCCCGCGATCAGCAGCACCGGCTCGCCGGACCCGTACACGTCGTAACTCAGATCGATCCCGTTGATCCTGGAGACCGGCATCCTCTTCTCGTCCCCGCGCTCAGTACTTCTCGGTGATGACGCGGGCGATCTCGGCCAGCGGACCCGCGTCCATGATCCCGCGGTGGTCGGTGCCGAGCTCGTGGCTCTCCACGGTGCCCGCGGTGTACGGGCGCCATATGTCCGGCGCCCCGGACGCCGGGGAGAAGGCCGGCCGGCCCTCCGCCGCGACGAAGAGGAGCAGGTCGCCGTCGAAGACGTCCGGGGTGAAGTCCCGCATGAGCCGCTCGTTGTTGGCCTTCACCCGGTGGACGTCCAGCAGCGCCTCGGCGCCGGCCGCCCGCTCCTCGCCTCCACCGATGCCGGCGGGCACCTCGACGCCGTCCTCGATGCGCACGACCGGTCCCACCGGTTCCTCTCCCGGCGCGGCACCGCCACCGACGGCGCCGCCTGCCGCCGCGTCCCCGCTGCGGTGCGGATAACCGTCCAGGCTCACCAGCAGGGCGACCTGCTCACCCTGGCTGCGGATGTGCGTGGCCAGCGCCTGCGCGACCACACCGCCGAACGACCAGCCGAGCAGGTGGTACGGACCGGTGGGCTGGACCTCGCGCATCCGCTCGAAGTACTCCGCGACCATCTCCTCGATGGACTCCGGCAGCTCCGGTTCGCCCTTCAGGCCGCGCGACTGCAGACCGTAGACCGGGTACTCCGGCGGGAGGTGCCGGGTGAGCGCCGCATAGCGCCAGCTCAGTCCCTGACCCGGATGGACGCAGAACAGCGGAGGCCTGTCGCCCCCGGTGCGGAAGGGCAGCACCTGGTCGAAGTCGCCCACGTCGGAGCGGTCGTTCAGGGCGGCGGCGACGGCGGCCGGCGTCGGCCCGGTGAACAGGTCGCGGATGCCCACCTCACTGTCCAGTACGGTCCTGATCCGGTCGATCAGCCGCATGGCCAGCAGCGAGTCGCCGCCCAGGTCGAAGAACGAGTCCTCGCGTCCGACCGTCTCCACACCGAGCACGTCCGCGAACAGCCCGCACAGCACCGCCTCGGCCGGGGTGGCCGGGGCCTGCCCGGAGGCCTGCCCCACGAAGTCGGGGGCCGGCAGCCTGCCGCGGTCCAGCTTGCCGTTCGCGGTCACGGGCAGGGCCTCCATGGGCACGACGGCGGCAGGGACCATGTAGTCCGGCACCCGGGCGGCCGCGAACTCCCGCAGGGCGGCGGGGTCCACGTCGTCGCCGGGAACGGGGACCGCATAGGCGACGAGGCGCTTGTCGCCGGGGCGGTCCTCACGCACGATCACCGCGGCCTGGCCGACCGTGGCGTGGGAGGCCAGGACGGTCTCGACCTCGCCGAGTTCCACCCGGAAACCGCGGATCTTGACCTGCTGGTCGGCACGGCCCGCGTAGACGACCTCGCCGTCCGCGCTACACCGCGCCAGGTCTCCCGTCCGGTACATGCGCGTCCCCGGTTCGCCGAACGAGCACGCCACGAACCGTTCGGCGGTCAGACCCGGCCGGCCGAGATAGCCGCGCGCCAACTGCACACCCGCGACATAGAGTTCGCCCGTCACGCCCACCGGCACCGGCTGCAGGAACTCGTCCAGCACATACACCCGGGTGTTGGCCACCGGGCGACCGATCGGAACGACCCCGCTCACATCACCCGCCGGGCACGGCCGGAACGTGACGTCCACCGCCGTCTCCGTCGGGCCGTACAGATTGTGCAGCGGAGCATCCAGCCTGCGGTGGAACTCCGCCACCAGCTCCGGCGCCAGCGCCTCACCACTGCAGATCACCCGCCGCAGACCCGCCAACCGCCCCACCGAGGGTTCCCTCAGGAAGGCCGCGAGCATGGACGGCACGAAGTGCACGGTGGTGATCCGCTCGCGCTCGATGATCCCGGCGAGGTAGGCCGGATCGCGGTGGCCTCCGGGCTTCGCGACGACGAGTCCGGCGCCGGTGATCAGGGGCCAGAAGAACTCCCACACCGAGACGTCGAAGCCCGCCGGGGTCTTCTGCAACACCCGGTCGTCCGCGCCCAGACCGTACTCCTCCTGCATCCACAACAACCGGTTGACGATCGCCTCGTGCGAGACCACCGCCCCCTTCGGCCTGCCCGTCGAGCCCGACGTGTAGATCACATACGCCGCATCACGCACCGACACCGCCACCGACGGCGCCACCGGCGACCGCCCGGCCAGCCGGGCCACCACCACCGGATCGTCCACCACCAGCCGCGGAGTCCTGTCGCCCTCCGGCAGCCCTTCTTCCGTCGCGGTCGTGCACACCACCAGGGCCGGGCTCGCGTCGTCGAGCATGAACGCGATCCGCGCCGCCGGATACTCCGGGTCGACCGGAACGTACGCCGCCCCCGCCTTCTCGATGCCCAGCAGCACCGCCACCAGCTCGGCCGACCGCTCGACCATCACACCGACCAACGCGCCCGGACCCACACCCCGCCCGATCAACTCGTGCGCGATCCGGTTCGCCGCGGCATCCAGCTCCGCATACGACCACGTCACATCACCGAAGATCACGGCCGGCGCGTCCGGAGTACGGGCCACCTGAGCCCCGAACAGACCCGACAGCGTCCCGGAGGACAACGGCCGAGCGGTGTCGTTCCAGTCGAGGAGCGCCGTGCGACGCTCGGCCTCGTCCAGTACGTCGATGTCCCCGATGCGTACGCCCGGATCGGCAGCCACCTGCTCCAGCACCCGCACCAGCCGCTCGGCCAGGGACCGTGCGGTCGCCTCGTCGAACAGGTCGGTGGCGTACTGGATACCGCCGACGATCCCGCCGGGGGCGCCCTCGCCGTCACGGCGCTCGGCCAGGCTGACCATCAGGTCGAAGCGGGCCGCCGACTCGCCGGCGGGCTGCACCGGGCTCACCCGGAGCCCCGGCAGCTGCCACTGCGACTGGCCCTCCGGCAGGTTCTGGAAGAGCAGCATGACCTGGAAGAGGGGGTGGCGGGCCAGCGAGCGGGAGGAGCTGAACTCGTCCACCAGCCGCTCGAACGGCACGTCCTGGTGGGCGTAGGCCGCCAGGTCCGTCTCCTTCACCCGGGCCAGGAGGTCCGCGAAGGACGGGTCACCGTCCACCTTGGTACGCAGGACCAGGGTGTTGACGAAGAACCCGGTCAGCGCGTCCAGTGCCGCGTCCCCACGACCCGCCACGGCCGTGCCGACCGGGATGTCGGTGCCCGCGCCCATACGGGCCAGCAGCACCCCGAGCGCCGCCTGGGCGACCATGAACATCGTGGCGCCCTGCCGCTGCGCGATCTCCTCGAGCCTGCTGTGCACGCGCGGGCCCACCTGCACCGGGACCGACGCACCACGGAACGTGCCGAACGTGGGGCGGGGACGGTCGTGCGGGAGGGTCAGCTCCTCGG
Source organism: Streptomyces sp. NPDC030820 (assembly GCF_055572075.1). Taxonomy (NCBI): domain Bacteria; kingdom Bacillati; phylum Actinomycetota; class Actinomycetes; order Kitasatosporales; family Streptomycetaceae; genus Streptomyces; species Streptomyces sp. NPDC030820. The sequence goes on along the minus strand of NZ_JBVIEB010000021.1, from coordinate 1,228 downwards.
GCAGGTCCGCCAATGCCTCGCGCCAGTAGCCGAGTTGGCCGCTGATCACGCTCTCCGGGTCGTCCAGTTCGCCGAGGACCTCGCGCTGCCACAGCGCGTAGTCCGCGTACTGCACCGGCAGCGGAGCCCAGTCCGGGGCGTGGCCCTGGCGCCGTGCCGTGTAGGCGGCGGCGAGGTCGCGGGCGATCACGCCCATGGACCAGCCGTCGACCGCGATGTGATGCGCGATCAGCGCGAGGACGTACTCGCCGTCGGACACCTCGTACAGCCGGGTCCGCCACGGCAGCTCACGGGTCATGTCGAAACCACGGCGCGTCTCCGTGGCCAGAGCCCGGTCCAGGTCGCCCTCCGCAACCCGGTCGACCACCAGCGGGGCCCGACCCGCCGCACCCTCCAGCACCTGCTGACGGGGGACGCCACCGCTCTCGGGGAAGACCGTGCGCAGGCTCTCGTGCCGGTCGGTCACGTCGTGCAGGGCCGCTTCCAGCGCCGGGATGTCCAGGTCGCCCGAGAGCCGCATCGTCAGCGGCATGTTGTACGCCGCACCGGCACCGGCCTCCTCCAGGCGGTTGAGGAACCACATGCGCTGCTGCCCGTACGACAGCGGCACCACCTCGGGACGCGGCCGCGCCACCAACGCCACCCGTGCCGAGGCATTCTCACTCTCGATCAGCTGGGCGACGCCGAGCACCGTGGGAGCGGTGAAGAGCTCACCGATGCTGATCTCCGCGTTCAGGACGGCCCGGATACGGGCGATCAGCCGCATGCCGAGCAGCGAGTCGCCGCCCAGCTCGAAGAACGAGTCCTCGACACTCACCCACTCCAGGCCCAGCACCTCGCCGAACAGCCCGCACAGCACCTCCTCCACCGGCGTCGCCGGACCACGGCCGGCCACGGCGCCCGTGAAGTCGGGGGCGGGCAGCGCCTCGCGGTCGAGCTTGCCGTTCTCGGTGACCGGCAGCGTGTCCAGCACCATCACGGCGGCCGGGACCATGTAGTCCGGCAGCCGGCCCGCGACGAAGTCCCGCAAGGCAGCGGTGTCGGCCGCGTCTTCGGCGGCTGGGACGACATACGCCACCAGACGCTTCTCCCCCGGCCGGTCCTCGCGGGCGATCACCACAGCCTGGGCGACAGACTCGTGCGCGGTGAGCACCGTCTCGATCTCGGCGGGCTCGACACGGAAACCACGGATCTTCACCTGCGCGTCCGCACGCCCGGCGAAGACCAG
>NZ_JBVIEB010000020.1:0-134402 GCF_055572075.1 Streptomyces sp. NPDC030820 | reverse complement strand
CCACCTGGCCGATCTGCTGCTGCGGGCCGCCCATCTGCTGGCCGAACTGCTGCAGAGGCGGGGTACCGGTCATCACCGACATGAATGCTCCGTTCCATGGCATGACGGGGGAAGCCGACATACAAGTCGATATCGGCCTTATCGGAAGAACCCGACTCCTCGGACGTTAAGTTGGTGTTACCAAGACCGCAATCGCTCACGCCGGGTCCGGAGTCGGTCGCAACTCGACTGCTGGAGGGAAGAATCGTCCGGACGAGGGAGCACGGACCGAGTCGGCGAGCACCGGAGACGGCCGGGCCCGCACCAGCAGGACCCGCCATCCCGAGGAATGCTTTCGGTGCGCAGCAGGCCGGACGCCACAGGTGTCCGAGCATGTACCACGCCGCTGGAGCGGACCCTGTCAGCGGTGAGCAGGAGGCCGCGGAATGGATGCCGTGCGATCGTGACCATCAGATGGCGGTGATCACCAGTGCGGCCTGGTCATCGAGGGAGGCATTGCCTGCGAATGCGGTGACTGCGGTGGTGATGGACTCGACGACGGCAGTGGCTGTCGGCGTCGTGGTCCGGACGGCGACGAGCGCATCGGCCAAGCGCTCCTCGCCGAAGAACTCGCCGTCGGCGGAACGGGCCTCGGTGATGCCGTCGGTGACCAGGACAAGGCTGTCGCCCGGGTACAGGTCGATGCAGCACGGGCAGAAGCCGGGATCAGGACCGATACCCAACAGCAGGCCCGGTTGCGTGAGTTCTACGACCGTGCCGTCGGCACGGCGCACGAGCGGCGGTACGTGGCCTGCTCGGATCAGGGTGAGCGTGAGGCGGGACGCGGTGTGCCGCAGCTCGCCGTAGACGAGCGAGACGAACTGGTCGTCACCGGCGGTGTGCCCCGTCAGTGCGTCGTTGATGGCGGTGACCACGGCCGCCGGTTCGTCGAGGAGGCGGGCGGCTGCACGTGCGGTGTGGCGGACCATGCCGGTGGTGGCGGCTGCCAGCGCGCCGCGTCCGGAGACGTCGCCGATCATGAGGGCCCAGCGGTCGGCGGGCAGCGGGAAGACGTCGTAGAAGTCGCCGCCGACATCGAGGCCCTCTCCGGCCGGATGGTACGAAGCCGCCAGGGTGGCGCCGGGAATCCTGGGTATCTCGGGAGGCAGCAGGCCTGCCTGAAGATCGTGGGAAAGCCGGACGCGGTCAGTGAACTGATGGGCGTTGTCGGCACTCGACGCGGCCCGGCGGGCGAGTTCCTGGGCCAGGGCGACCTTGCGTTCGTCCAGGGGCAGGTCGGTGGCCAGGAGGGTCAGCGCTCCGAAGGTACGGCCCCGGGTGGTCAGCGGCACGCACACGTAATCCTTGACGCCGAGCTGCCCGCGCAGGCCGCTCGCGTGGGCGGACTCGGTCGCGCCGGAGGCCAGCACGCGGGCGACGGCGGCGTCCACCTCGTCGCACAGCGCGGGGGAGGAGAGGAGCTCGTCCCCCTCCCGGGTCGACGCCGCGACGGCGATGCGCTGGGTCTGGCCGCCCTCGGATACATGGACAGCACACAGCGGTGCCAGGGCCGGGACGGTCAGCCGGGCCATGCGCTGGAGGCTGTCCGAGTAGTGTGTCTCGCCCGTGATGGCGGTGCTGGCCTCCAGCAGGAAGGCCAGATCCTCTCGCGCGGCCTTCTCGCGTTCCTGGGCGGCGTGGCGTGCCTCCACCGCGGCATGGCGTTCGATGGCCAGCGCCGCTATGCGGGTGAAGGAGGCACTGAGCGCCATGTCCTTGTCCTGGGGAGCCTTGGGGGTGCGGTGGTACATCGCGAAGGTGCCCAGCAGCCGGCCGTCCGCGTCCTGGATGGGTGTGGACCAGCACGCCGCGACCCCGGCCCTCAGTGCCAGGTCTCGGTAGTCCTTCCACAGGGGATCGGTGGCGATGTCCGTGACGATCACCGGTTCGCGCCGGAAGGCGGTCGTGCCGCACGAGCCGACGCCCTCGGCGATGGGTACCCCGTCGACCGCCTCGTTGTAGAAGTCGGGCAGGCGCGGGCCGGTGCCGTGCCGCAGGTGCTGTCCGTCGGGATCGACGAGCAGTACCGAGACGAGCATGTCCGGGGAGAACTCCTCGATCGCCGTGGCCATGCCTCGGAGGATCTCGTCCAGCGGGGCGTCCCGTGCGATCTGCTCCAGCAGCACGCGCTGCTCCGCGGCCAGGAGATGCGCATGGTGGTACGCGGTGGTGTCGACCGCGATCACCACGACTCCGTCGATCCGGCCGACGGCATCCCGGCGGGGCTCGTAGGTGAAGTCGAAGAATCCTTCCCGCTGCCTGCCCGGCCTGCCCAGCAGAAGCCGCCCGTCCCTGGCCCGGTACGCGACGCCGGTGCGGTAGACCGCATCGAGCCGGTCGAGGACGCCCTGCGGAGCCAGTTCCGGAATCGCCTCTCCGACCGGCTCGCCGAGGCGCCCGCGGTCGCATCCGAGCGTCTCGAAGAATGCCGAGTTCGCCGCTTCCAGCAGGTGCCTCGGGCCACTGAGCGCAGCAAAGATCACCGGGGCCTGTCCGAACAGGTCCGCGTACTCCTCGCCCCGCCGGTCGACGGACACGGAGTAGGCCGTCGCCGCACTGTGCGGATCGAAATTGATGGACATGACAGGCGCCCTCTCCTGCCTCGTCCGCGCGCTGACCGCGCCGTTTCGGTGCCTCCACTCTGGCACATGTCTCCGCTGTTTCCAGCCTGCAGCCGGGCCGACCACGGCGGCGCACCCCCGGGCCCCACCGGAAGCCCCGCCCTGGCAGCTGCGACCTTGCCGGTATACCGGCTGGTCAGCGTCGGTCACCCTCCATGCTGATCACCGTGGACCGGGCGGCGGCTGCCGTACCCGCGCGCTGCCGAACGTTGCGGTCGATCCGCTACCGAAACTCGGTTCGGCGGCCCGCCCGACCGGTTCAACCATGGCTGCTCGATGGCGGGGTGCAGGCACCGGGGCGGCTCCCGCCGTGGGTGTGGAGGAAGGCCAGGAGATCGCAGACCGACCGGCCCAGGGCCTGATCGTGGCCCGCACCGGGGTAGACGCGGTAGACCAGTGAGGGGGAGCCCAGGCGACGCAGGCGGGCCACGACCTCGTCGGTCCAGGCAGGCGGCACATCCTGGTCGGCGTCACCCTGGATGACCAGGGTGGGGACGGTGATGGCGGAGCGGTCCGGATCGCCGTAGGCGCCCATCCGCTCACCCATGCGCCGCAGCTGATCCCCTTTCAGCGGCAGCATCCGCTCGGTGTTCACCCCTTTGAGCACGGGATGGCTGTGCGTCACGCAGTCGGCGATGACCCGGGAGGCCGTAGCGGCTGCCGAGGGCCCCAGCAGCGAGCGCAGATCCGTCACCGGGCCACCGGGCTCGGTGGCGGCCAGGCCGACGAGCGAGTAGAAGGCGAAGGACAGCTCGCTGGGCACATGGGAGGCCTTCACCCCCGCGAGCATTGCCTCCAGGTGGCTGGCCGGGGCGATGGCCACCGCCGCGCCAAGCCGCTGAGCGCCCGTCCGGCGCGCGGCGTGGGTGGCGAACAGCGCGGCCTGCCCCCCTTGCGAGTGCCCGACTGCGAACCACACCGGCGCCAGGCCGGGTATCAGCCGGCGAGCCGCGGTGACGATGTCGACCACCGCGTTGCCCTCGTCCGCGCCGACCAGATAGGAGTGCGGGCCCGGGGTGCCCAGTCCGGGGTAGTCCGAGGCGGTGACCGCGTACCCGGCGCGTAGGAGCGCGCGCAGTTCCTGAGCGAAGGCCTCCGAGCCCAGGTTCGCCGACTGCGAGGGTGCGCAGGCGTCGGCCACACCGGTCGTTCCATGCGCCCAGGACACCACCGGCCACCCTCCCCGGGGAGCCCGGCCCGACGGCAGCAGCACGGTGCCGCTGACGGCAACGTTCGCGCCGCGTGCGTTGGTGGAGTGGTACAGCACCGTCCAGCGCCGCGCGCTCTCCAGCCGCGCATCAGGACCATGGTCTGTAGCCGCAATCAGCGTGCCCGGTTCTGCGGGCGGCAGCGGATCGGGTACCTGGTAGGCGTGGTTCACGGTGATCACACCGGATGCCGGCTGCCGGTCCGCCGTCACCTGGGGACTCCCGCTGCGGTCCGACGGGCGGGAGGCGGGACTGCCCGCCGCCGCGGCGGCGGCGAGCGCGAGCGTGACCGCGGTGGCACGCAATCGGGGGCGCCTTGGCCGGCGCCGCCCTGTATCTGTGCCTGTCCCCAGGAAGCGAGGCGAGCTCGGTATCTTCACGGACGGATGCTCCCTTCCAACAGGCCTGTTTTCCCACCTTGGCGTCTTCGTGAGGGGCAGGCATGTGGAGGTACGCCGTTTGGCCCCGCTTGGCCGTCGGCCTGGCGGTTCACTATGCCGCCGTCGACAGGGACGTGGAGGGCGTTGGCGGAGCGCAGGTCGTGCCGCCGGTCGGCCCTGGCGCGTGCTGACATGCTGGTCAAAAACCTTCCCAGATATATCTAGAAAGGGGCGCAATCGGCGCAGCCGCATCGCTACCGTGGTCGGATGGATACAGAGAGTTTGCGGCCTCTCGACACCGGAGCCATTCGCAGTCAGCTCGTTGCGCACGAGGAAGAGGTCCGCCATCTGGCGAAGCAGCTTGGCATCGCAGGCGAGTTCCAGGCGTGCTGCACGGTACGCGACGCGGCGGACTTGCTGCTGGCCGCCGGCCGTGCGCTGGCCGTTGAGACGCCCTGCCGGACCACGACGCACACCATGGCCGTTCTGTACGCGCTGTGCCGGACGGACGCATAAGCCGCCATGCCGTGGCGCCGCCTCGGCCGGCCTGGCGCTCGAGGGCGGCCGGGACGGACGTCCTCCGGCCGACGCCGGCAGCCGACAGGAGGCGGTGTCATGTGGTGGGTTGCGGAATGACAAGCTCGAGCCTGTGCCCTGATCATGTCCACCAGTGCTTCGCCGATGACGAGCGCCGGGAGCCCGAGGGCTGCTGCGTCCCCGCTGCCGATCAGGCCCCCGGGCGCCGGCTCGGTGCGGGCCCGGCCGCTTCCGCGTTCGGTACCTCAGGTCACGGCAGTACCTGGATCTTCCGGCCCTTCCCGGCCTGGAACTGCCGCAGCGCCTCGGCGTAGTCCGCCAGCGGCAGCCGGTCGCTGATGAAGATCTCCGGGTCGAGCACTCCACCGGCGAACAGTTCGGCGGCGCGCTCGTAGCTGTGCAGGACCGCCATCGAGCCGGTGATGGTGATCTCCTCGTTGTAGATCCGGTACGGGTCGATGGTGGCCCGGGTCGCGTAGTCGGCGACGCCGAACTGGAGGTAGGTGCCCCCCTTGCCGACCCGGCCGAGGGCGTCCTGGATGGCATGGGCGTTGCCGGTGGCGTCGATGACCACATCCCAGCCGCGCGGGCGTTCGAGCGCGTCGGCGGTGGTCACGGCGTTGCTGCAGCCGAGCGTGCGGGCGGTGGCGAGCCGGTCCTCGTTGAGGTCGACCATGTCGACCGTGGCCGCTCCGGTGCGCTTGGCGAGTTCCAGCATCATCAGGCCCATGGTGCCCGAGCCGTAGATCAGTACGTTGCTGGCGAGCGCGCTGCGCAGGATGTCGTAGCCGCGTACCGCGCAGGACAGCGGCTCGATGAGGGCGGCGTCCTCGGTGCGGACGTGCTCGGGGAGTTTGACGCAGTTGGCGGCGGGGGCGGCCGTGTACTGTGCCGCGCCGCCGGGGACGGTGACACCGATCGCGTTCCAGCGCTCGCACATGTTGCCGCGTCCGATACGGCAGTAGTGGCACTCGTGGCAGTACAGAGAGGGGTCGACGGCGACCCGGTCGCCGACGGCGAGGTCGCGTACCCCGGAGCCCAGGGCGACGACCTCGCCGGCGAACTCGTGCCCGGGAACAATGGGCAGGGTGGGTGCGAACTCGCCCTGCAGGATGTGGAGATCGGTGCCGCACAGGCCGCAGGCAGAGACCTCGATCACCACCTGCCCGGGGCCGGGTGTGGGGTCGTCGACGGTCTCGACGCTGACCTGGCCGGGCGAGCTGATGATGGCGGCTTTCACTTGACTGCTCCAAGGGACAGGCCCTGGACAAGTTTGTCCTGGGCGGCGAATCCGGCGATGAGAACCGGCAGGGAGATGCAGACGGCGGCGGCGCACACCTTGGCCAGGAAGAGGCCCTGGCTGGTGACGAAGCCGGTGAGGAACACGGGTGCGGTGCCGGCGACGACGCCGGTGAGTACGCGTGCGAAGAGCAGCTCGTTCCAGCTGAAGATGAAGCAGATCAGCGAGGTGGCGGCGATGCCGGGGGCGACGACGGGGGCGACGATCCGGGCGAGGACGGTGGGCAGTCCGGCGCCGTCGATGGAGGCTGCCTCCAGGATCTCGACGGGGACCTCGGCGAGGAAGGAACGCATCATCCATACCGCGATCGGCAGGTTCATCGAGGTGTAGAGGATGATCAGCAGCGCGACGTTGTCGAGCAGGCCGCTGTTTTTGGCGATCAGGTAGATCGGCAGCAGTCCGGCCACCGCGGGCAGCATCTTGGTGGACAGGAAGAAGAACATCGCGTCCGTCCACTTGCGCACCGGCTTGACGGACAGCGCGTACGCGGCCGGGATGGACAGCACCAGCACCAGGAGCGTCGAGACGAGGCTCGCGGAGAAGGAGTTGATCAGCGGCGGCCAGGGGGAGACGCCGGTACTCGCGCCGAAGAACTCCCGGTAGCCCTGGAGGGTCAGCGGTGCCCCCAGGCTCGGTGGGTTGGTCGCGGCGTCGGACTCGCTGTGCAGCGAGGTGAGCACCATCCAGGCGACCGGAAGGAAGAACGCGACTCCGCAGAGCCAGGCCAGCAAGCCGAGTGCGCCGCGTCGGCGTCGGGCCGTGCTGCCTGGGCTGCCCGTGGGGCGGGGGGCGACGGTCACGGCCATCAGCGGGTCTCCTCTCGGAGCAGGGACGAGACCGTCCTGAGCGCGAAGCTGCCCACGAGGAGGGAGCAGATGACGACGATGACGCCTTCCGCGGAGGCCTGCCCGTAGTCATGCGCCTGGTAGAAGGTCTCGTAGACGGTGTAGGGCAGGTTGGCGGTGCCCAGGCCGCCGCCGGTGAGCGTGAAGACGGCGTCGAAGTTCTGCACCACGTAGATGCTGCCGAGCAGTGCGGCCAACTCGAGATAGCGGCGAAGGTGGGGGAAGGTGAGGTAGCGGAAGACCTGCCAGGTGCTCGCACCGTCCACGCGGGCCGCCTCGACGGCGTCCATGGGGCGGCTCTGCAGTCCGGCCAGCAGGATCAGCATCATGAAGGGCGTCCACTGCCAGATCAGCGATGCCTCCACGGACATCAGCGGCAGCGAGGACAGCCAGTCGGGCTGCGGCGCGTTGTCGCTGCCGAACAGGCTCCACAGCCAGGTCAGCGATCCGTTGATCAGCCCGTAGGTGGCGTTGTACAGCGCGTGCTTCCACAGCAGTGCGGAGGCCACGGGCACGACGAGGAACGGTGTGATCAGCATGGTCCGGACGATGCCGCGGCCGCGGAACTGGCGGTCCAACAGCAGAGCCAACCCCAGGCCCAGTACCAGGCTGACCAGCACCACGGTGACCGTCAGCATGACGGTCGTCAGCAGGGACGAACGCAGCTGCGGGTCGGTCACCGCGTCCTTGTAGTTCTGCAGCCCCGCGAAGGCCCGGTTGCCGGGGTCGAGGGCGTTCCAGCGCATGAACGAGATCACCAGCGTGCCGACGAACGGCAGCTGTGTGACCACGATCATGAAGATCAGGGCCGGGAGCAGCGGGGCCCGCCGGGCCCATGCCCCCCGGGATCGCCGTGGGGGTGCCGCTTGTTGGGCGGTTTGCGGTGCCCGGGTACGCCTGGTGAGCGAGTGAGTGAGGGTCATCGGTGTGTCTCCGCTGTGCTCCCGTCCCCCGGTCCCGCGTGGGCGGGACCGGGAGGTCGGGAACGTCGGGTGGGTCGGGCAGGGATCACTTGGCCGCGTACTTGGCGGCGACCTTCTCGGCGAGCGCCTGGCTGGACTTCAGTGCCTGATCGACACTGGTCTTGCCGGCGATGGCGGAGCTGATCTGCTGGGAGACCTGCGTGCCCAGGTCGGTGAACTCGGGGATGCCGACGAACTGGATACCGGGCGCGGGCCGGGGCTGCACACCAGGGTTCTGCGGATCGGCGGCCTTCAGCGCGTTCGCGGTGGCGCCTGCGAAGGCCGACGCCGCGGCGACGTACTGCGGGTTGGTGTAGGTGGAGCTCCGCTTGCCCGCCGGGACCCGGGACCAGCCGAGCTTCTTGCCCACCAGGTCTTCGTACTGCTTGCTGGACGCCCAGGAGATGAACTTCCAGGCGTCGTCCTGGTGCTTGCTCGCCTTCTGCAGGCCCCAGGCCCAGGTGTAGAGCCAGCCCGAACTCCTGGTCTGGTCGACCGGCGCGGGCGCGTAACCCATCTTCCCGGCCACCGGCGACCCACTGGCTTCGAGCGACCCGGCCGCGGAGGTCGCGTCGTACCACATGGCGACCTTGCCCTGCTCCATGTCGTTGAGGCACTCGGCGAAGCCGGACTGCGGGGCGCCCGCCTCACCGTGGGCCCGCACCAGGTCGACATAGAACTTGGTCGCCTTGGTGAAGGCGGGGCTGTCGACCCGGGCCTTCCAGTCCTTGTCGAACCAGGTGCCGCCCATGGTGTTGACCACCGTGGTCAAAGGAGCCATCACCTCGCCCCATCCCGGGAGGCCGCGCAGGCAGATGCCCTTCGTCCCGGGCTTGGCGCCGTCGGCCTTGGCGGCCAGGGCGGCCACCTGCTGCCAGGTGGGGTTGGCCGGCATGGTCAGCCCCTTCTCCTTGAAGACGTCCTTGCGGTACATCAGGAAGGACGACTCGCCGTAGAACGGCTCGGCGTATATCTGGCCGGATGCCGTCAGGGACTGCTGCATGGCGGGCAGGATGTCGCTCTGGTCGAAGGCGGTGTCCTTCTTCGCGTACGAGGTCAGCGGGGCGAGCCAGCCGTTCTTGGCGTAGATCGGCGTCTCGTAGTTGCTGATCGTCGCCACGTCGTACTGGCCGGCCTGGCTGGAGAAGTCCTGGGTGATCTTGTCGCGGACATCGTTCTCCGGCAGCACCGTGAAGTTGACCTTGATGCCGGTCTGCTTGGTGAAGTTGGCCGCCGTGAGCTTCTGCAGGTCCGCCATCTGCGGGTTGTTCACCATCAGCACGTTGATGGAGTGCGAGCCGGAGCCACCCCCTGCGCCACCGGCGCCCGCGCACGCCGTGAGCAGTGCGCCGCACACGGCCAGCGCGCCCAGCGGCACAGCGCGCCGCAGAACAGTCGGTCTTGAAGTCATGATCGTCCCTTTCATGAAATGTCGGATGTGGGCAGCGAAGGGCAAGGGGGATGTGGGATCGGGCAGACGGTTGCGTTCGGCTCTGCAGGCAGGGAGGTGCCGTCGGCGCGGCTCCGGCGGAGCCGTCCCTGGCGGTAGGGGGAGGGCTGAGCGGCTCAGACCCGGTGGACGCGGGGTCCCATCAGTGAGTAGCGGTGCGCCTCGGCGCTGGACAGTCCCATGTCGGTGACGATGGCCTCGAAGTCACCCACCCCGGCGAAGCGGCAGAAGCTGCTCGCGCCGAACTTGCTGTGGTGCCCCATGAACACACGTCGGCGCGACACGGCCAGCGCCTTTGCCTTGACGTCGGCCACCACCGGATCCGGGGTGGTCAGGCCGAGCTCCCGGGAGATCCCGTTCGACCCGAGGAAAGCCAGGTCGATCACGAACCTCTCGAGCATGGCGCAGGCCCATGAGCCCACCGTGGCCAGGGTCCGAGCCCGGACACGGCCTCCGAGGAGCAACACGGTGACCTGCGGAGAGTCCACGATCGCGGCTGCGGTGGACAGTGAGGCGGTGACCACGGTCAGGGGCCGGTCACCGGGGAGGAGTGCGGCGAGGAGCTGGGGGGTGTAGCCCTCGTCCACGAACACGGTCTCCGCATCACCGAGGAGCTTGACCGCCTCCGCGGCGATCCGGCGCTTGTCCTTGACGTGCAGGGTCTCTCGTTCGGGGAGGCCCGTCTCGAAGCCCGCGCCCTCGACGGGATAGGCACCGCCGTAGGTGCGGCGGAGCAGGCCCCTGCGCTCCAGGACGCTGAGGTCGCGGCGGATGGTCTCCGGCGCGACAGCAAGGTCGACGGCCGTGGTGGTGACCTCGACACGTCCCTGGTGACGAGCGAGCGCGAGAATCCGGCTCTGACGCTCTTCGGCGTTCATCGCACTCACCTCGCCTTCCGTACCCGGTCCGGGCGCGGCGTGCCCGGTCTTGCCGCACATTTATACCAATCACTTTTTCGCGCAAACCGGCCCACAGTGGGCCTGAAACTGCCCGATGATGCCTGAAGGGGCTGACCAAAGTCCCAGGTCACAGCCGTGCCACACGCTTTGTCCTGTTCAGCGGTGCCCGTATGGACCGCCATCGGTGCCTGGTTCGGGTGGACGGCGAGCTGTGACCGACCCCGTCGAACCGCTGAACGGGCCCTCGCCGGCCCTTGGGTGTCGTGCGGTAGGAGCGCAGGGGGTTGTCGCCCAGCGCCTGCTCCCCAAACACACCTGCCCTATCCGCGCTCCTACCCGGTCTACCTCATCGGCCTGTTCGGCCTCGTGGAGCCCGCCGGTGCCCTTGCGGCGCAGTGGGCGGGCACCTGGTGGCAGTCCTGGTGCTGGACATTGCTGTGCAAGGCGTGAACATCCTCAACCAGCGACGCCTGTTCGCCGTCTCCTCACAGGTCCGAAGCAGGCTCAACACGGCCTTCGTCACCTGCAACTTCGTCGGGGGTGCCACCGGCTCCACCGACGCGTCCCTGCTGTGGACCGCCGGGGGGTGGACGGCTGTCGCCCGCACCGGAGTCGGCCTCGGCTGCCTTGCCCTCGTCGTATGGGCCATCGGCCGCCGAGGGCACCCGTACCCGTCACTGCCGAGCGAGCAGCGATTGCTCAACGCCGGCTCCGGCCTCGATGAGGCGCTGCGCCGGGAGTTGCACAAGTCAGGGACAGGCTGGATCCCGTGCGGCACTGCCGTATCGGTGGTGGCCGCCCAGCTGGCCAGCAGCTTGAGGGCGTCTTCGTCCGGGGAGCCGGGGTCGGCGGTCATGACGGTCAGGCTCAGAGCAGGCTGTGCGGGCAGTTGCATGGCGTCGAAGGCCAGCGTCAGATCGCCGACGACGGGGCGGTACAGGTGCTTGAGGCCGGTAGACCCCGCCGGGCGAGGAGCACTGGCACGGCGCCGCCCCTGACCACTTCATGACCCACATCGCCCTGTGGGAGACCGACGACGTCAACTGGCTGGATTCCGTCACCGACAGCGAGTACGGCCGCCCCCGCCACGGCACCCGCGTCGGACCCGCTCGATCCGGGCATCTGGTCGGCTCCTGCGGGGCGGCGGACACGACACTCGCCATGGCTCACCGGCTGCCTGACTCCATCGCCGCTACGAGCGCAAGGCCGATGCCTCAAACCACGTGACACCCCGAGACGGCTGCACGATGATCAGTGTCGTGCGTGCAGCTGATGAGACCGAATTCGTGGTGGCCCGCTTGTGGCAGCAATTCAGGAGTGAGCCGTGGCCCGCCCGGCTGAACGGTGCCGAGCTGGCCGGCATCGACCTCGTGATGCTCGACGCCGACCTCGCCGGGTGCGTGGACACGTGGTTGAACAACGGTGGTCTCCTCGACGCACGCCGCCGCAGGATCCTGAACCGGCGCATCCGCGAGCTTGAGCAGGTCCTGCCACAGCTCACCGAGGCAGACAACCCTCGAATGTGGCAGCAACTGCACCAACTGGCTCAACTCGTCTCAGACGACAGTCCGTACCCGACCAACTGAGACACCCTCTTGATCGCCTTTCGTACCCTGCCGCGCAGGAGCTGGTGTTCGCGCAGCGAGTGACTCACGAGGAGCGAAGACATGGTCGGTCGTCCGAGCACGCGTTGACGTTCGAGGCCGTGAGCGGCCTCTGTCATCGCGTGCTGCCCTTCATGCGCGGCACAGCGAGCCTTCCTTTCCCGCTGCCTGAAATGGTCCGAGCACCTGTCGTGCGCCGGCTGGCGGGTCTCGTCTTCGGTCATCCGAGGGGTCCCTGTGCCGTCCTCTTCCTCCGCTGTCTCCCCTTCCGGTCGACCTGTGCCGCCGAGCCTGTGGCGGGACGGCGACTTCCGCCGGCTCTGGGTGGGCCAGGCGGCCTCCCAACTGGGCGAACATGCAAGTCTGGTGGTTCTGCCGCTCTTCGCCGTCCTGACGCTCAACGCCGGTGCCGGCCAGTTGGGCGCCCTGCGCGCGGTGGGGCAGACGCCGATCCTGCTGTTGTCGCTCTTCGCCGGCGCGTGGGTGGACAGGTGGCGGACCCGCACGCTGATGGTGCTGACGGACGCCGGTCGGGCCCTGGCACTGGGCGCCGCGGCCGTGGCCGGCCTGCTCGGTGGGCTCGGCCTGCCGGCGCTGCTCGTGGTTGCCTTCGCCGTCGGGGCTCTTTCCGTGATCTTCGACGTGGCATATCAGGCCTCACTGGTACGGCTGGTGAAGCGCGATCAGTTGGTGCCGGGCAACAGCGCGCTCGAGGGCAGTCGGTCCGCTGCGCAGATCGGCGGTCCCGCCCTCGGCGGTGCGTTGGTGTCTATGCTGTCGGCGCCGTCGCTACCGCCTCCAGCGCAGCGCTTTTCGTGGTGTCATTCCTGTCGATCAGACGAATCGGTCGCCGCGAATCCGTCCCGGAACGCTCGGAACGTCCTCCTCGGCTCTGGCGGCGGATCCATGAGGGCCTCCGCTTTGTCGCCGGCGACACCTCGCTGCGGACTGTGTGCCTCGCATCAGCCGCCTTCCAGTTCTTCTTCGCGGCTGCGATGACCGGCTATCTGCTGCTCCTGCCACGGGACCTGCACCTGTCGGGCGCCGCCGTCGGGCTGGCACTCGCGGCGACGGGGCCGGGCGCGCTCCTGGGCTCGCTGCTGGCCGCCCGACTACCGAGCCGCTTCGGACATGGCGCTGTGCTCGTGTCCGCGGCAGCGCTCGGCGACGGCGTGTTCCTGTTCGTGCCTGCACTGCACGGCTCCTCCGTGGTGACGGTTCCCGCGCTCCTTACGGTCAACTTCGTCTTCGGGACCTTCAGCCAGCTGGTGAATGTCACGGTCATGGCCGTCCGGCAGACCGTCACTCCGGACGGGATGCAAGGCCGCGCGGCCGCGACGATCAACTTTGTCGGCATGGGGCTGACCCCGCTCGGCTCGCTGCTCGGAGGCTTTCTCGCGCAGGTGTGGGGGACGCGCACCAGCCTCCTGGTGACAGCGGCAGGCATGCTGCTGTCGCCGGCACTGATGGCCCTGTCCCCACTCGCCCGCCTGGGACGGACGCTTCCCGCCCCGCCGGAGACTCCTGTCCCGTCTGCATGAGGGCACCGTCCGTCAGCTGGAGCGCTCAGCCGGAGTCACCCCCGCCGAACGTGAAAAGGGCCTCGCCGTCTTCTCCTGGTCCAGGCAACATTCCCACCGTGTATGAAGACAGGGGCCATCACGGGCAGGCACGGTACGCCCTGACGGAGTCGGAACACCGCCACGTCTGGGGCGTCTGTAGGGAGGTAGACGGACTTTTCAGGGAACCCAGGCGCGGGACGTACGAACTCTTCGGCTGGGTGCCGGACGGCGCCGAGGTCCGCGGCTGGGTCGGATGCCGGGTGTGGTTGGTACCGGAAGACAGCACGCTCGACCCATGGCTGTTGGAGGACGCGGAAAGCCTCGGACAGCACCCGCGGTCGACCACCTGCCGGAGTGCTGTCTGGTACGCCTCTGCTTCGTCAGGTTCCTTCTGTCACGTGTGCTTCGTGAGGGCCGGATGCCGCGTCGCCCTGGCCGGAGGAGGAGACGACCTGCGGCCCGCGACCTGAAAGAAGGGCGCCGCACCCACCATCCCGAACTGATCCAAGTGTTCGGGTGGTGAGCGCGGCTGTTGTGGTCGCCCACTGTGCGGCGATCGCCTCCTGGAACGCCAGTGGCGTCTGGTCATCAGCGGCAGAGACATCCACGGCGATCAGACCCGGCCGTGCCACATGTGCCGCCGGCTTCCCGGGCCGCGCCGGAGCCCGGGACTCGGTCGGCTTCCGGGACTCAGTCGGCTTCCGGGACCGGGCCGGTCGCAGGGTCCGGCAGGTAGCTCGCCAGGCCGCGCAGGATGATCTCCAGGCCGATGTCGAACCGCTCGTCGGAGGAGTCCGTCACCATCAGCCCCGCCAGGGCGCGCAGGTGGGGGAAGTCCTGCGCGGGCAGGGACGCGAAGTGGTTCTGCATCTCGTTGGTCATCTCGCGCCAGTCGGGGCGGGCCGGTGAGGCAGCGTGACCGCCGTGCTGAGTGGCCCGGTCCCGCCACATGCCCTCCTCCAGTACGAACCCGTCGATGTAGGTGGAGATGAGGTCACCGGCCTCCGCCGCGATGCGGCCGGGTAGCCCGGCGGTGCGGAAGATGGCGAGCAACGCCTCGACGTGCGGCAGCAGTTCGGCGGTGAAGGGGACGTGCCCCATGGAGATCCTGGCCATGTCCCGGTGGGACAGCAGACGTCGGCGCCATGCGCGGGCGAAGTCCCGCAGCTGCTCCTGCCAGTGCTCCGGATCGGGTGCGGGCATCGCGTAGCCGTCGAAGAGCCGCGTGTACATGAGCTCAAGGAGATCGTCCTTGGAGCTGACGTGGGCATAGAGGGCGGAGACCGCGACCCCCAGTTCGGCCGCGACCTGACGCATCGAAAGGCCGTCGAGCCCGTGCCGGTCCAGCACGGTGAGGGCGGCCTCGGCGACGCGCTCGCGCGACAGCGGCGTGCGTACGGGTGCGACGTGGGCGCGAGCAGGGCGCTCGCGCTCCCACGGGGACGGCGGAGGGGGTGCTGGGGTACCGGCGGCCACGTCGCTCATGGCACAAGTCTAGGGACGCGGAGAACAGTGTTCTGCTCGGGGTGACGGCGTCCCCGCACTGACAAAGACGCGATATATCTTGTCAGAGACGAGCAATGGCGCTATATCTTAATGAACGCCGTTCTCTTGGTGAGCACTGTTCTGTCAGTCTGAACAGTGTTCTCCCGAGTGTCCGGTCGCCTGTCTTTCTGGGCTGCATCAGCGAGCCGGGCAGTTTTCGTCCAGCCATCCCACCGCGCCCGCGGAACCTCGACGCAACGCGGCCTTCTGTGAGGAGTTTCCGATGTCCACCACCGGTGTCGCGTCCGCTGAGACGCCCACCGACTCGCCAGCGCCCTACCGGTGGCGCTGGGCGGCGCTTTTCGTGATCCTCGCGGCCGAGGTGATGGATCTCCTCGATGCCGTTGTCACGAACATCGCCGGCCCCTCCATGCGGGCCGACCTCGGTGGCGGCGCCTCCACCCTCCAGTGGCTCGCCGCCGCGTACACCCTCTCCATGGCCGTCGGACTCGTCACCGGCGGCCGACTCGGGGACATCCACGGGCGACGCCGGATGTTCCTGGTGGGAGCCGCCGGCTTCACCCTGGGCTCGCTGCTGTGCGCGGTCTCCGTGTCGCCCGAGATGCTGATCGCCGCACGTGTCGTGCAGGGCCTGTTCGGCGCGGTGATGCTGCCACAGGGCCTCGGCATGATCAAGGAGATGTTCCCGCCGCAGGAGTCACAGAAGGCCTTCGGCATGTTCGGCCCGATCATGGGGCTGTCCGCGGTGTGCGGGCCGATCCTGGCGGGCTGGCTCGTGGACGCCGACTACTTCGGTACCGGCTGGCGCATGATCTTCCTGATCAACCTGCCGCTGGGTGCCGCGGCCTTCCTCGGGGCCCAGCGCTATCTGCCCAGGGGCCGGTCCGGCGACAGGCCGCGCCTCGACATACCCGGCATGCTCCTCGTCTCGCTGGCCGCACTGCTCATCATCTTCCCGCTGGTGCAGGGCCGTGAGTACGACTGGCCCGGGTGGACGTTCGCGATGATGGCCACGTCGGTGGCCGTCTTCGTCGCCTTCGCCACCTACGAGTCGCGCCGCAGCAAGGCCGGCCGGGACCCGCTGGTCGTACCCAGCCTCTTCCGCAAGCGCGGGTTCAGCGGAGGCATGACGCTCGGGCTGGTCTTCTTCTCGACCATGCAGGGCTTCATGCTGGTCTTCAACCTCTACACCCAGATCGGCCTCGGCTATTCGCCGCTGAAGGCGGGTCTGGTGATGGTGCCCTGGTCGGGCGGCATGATCGTCGGTTTCGGCGTCGCTCAGGCTGTCGCCCGGTTCGGCCGGGCCGTGCTCCAGGCGGGCACGGTGGTCATGGCGCTCGGCGTGTTCGGCGTGTGGCTGACCCTCGAGACGGTGGGCGGCGGCGTCGGCCCCTGGCAGCTCGTGCCGGCCCTGCTCGTCACCGGCATCGGGATGGGCCTGCTCATGGCACCCTTCTTCGACATCGTGCTCGCCAGCGTCGAGCAGCACGAGACGGGCTCGGCGTCCGGCACGATGACCGCGATGCAGCAACTCGGCGGCGCCTTCGGCGTGGCGCTCCTCGGCACCGTGTTCTTCGGCCTGCTGGGCGGCGGTATCGCCACCGCCGTCGACCACCACTCGGCCGGCCTGCGGGGTCAGCTGAGCGCCGCGCACATGGCGCCGACCGCGCAGGACCGCGTCGTGGCGGACCTGCGGAGGTGCGCCTCGGACCGTGCCGTCGCCAAGGACCCTGCCGCCACCCCGGCGTCCTGCGCCCGCCTGGAGAAGGACACCCGGTCCGCCGTCACGTCGCCGCAGGCCGGCGTCCGGATACCCGCCGCGCTGGAGACCACCGCGAAGTCGGCCTTCCGCAGCGGTTTCGGCTCCGTGATGAAGACGGTGCTGTGGATCGTCGACGGCATGCTCGTCCTGACGTTCCTGCTCTCCTTCCTCCTGCCGCGGCGCGCACGCCCCGAGGGTTCTGCCGGTCACTGAGCCCCGGCAGCCTCGGCGAGACGAACGGCCGGGCACCACTCGGCGGTGGCTGTCCGGCCGGCTGGCCACCGCCGACGCCCGGCCCGAGCAGGCCGCAAGGGCGCGGCGCCCACACCCATCCGGTCAAACGGCCCGTGCCCAGGACGGCACCACCTGGACCGTCCGGCAGGCAGGCGACGAACGCCTGTGGACGCCGCAGAGGACGAGTTGGCGTGCTGGCGTGTGCACGGGCCCCGGGGGTCGACCGGTCCGAGGTGAGCGTCACGCCCGAAGGACCGACTTCACTTGGGCTGGGGTCTGACCCGAATCGCCGAAGGAGAGGTCGCGACGATGGACGACGACGAACCTCTGGACCGATGGGCGGCACGCCCCGGCTGATCGTGGAGTGGGACGGTTACCAGTGGGTTCCGGTGACCGCGGTGGACAACTACGCCGCCGTACAGCGGATGTTGCACGGCATCAACGACGACGTGACCCAGATCAAGCCGCATGCCGGCGGGAGTCGACCGATGGCGCCGGCACCGGACGGCACCGAAAGCCCTGACTGTCCCCGCGAGCACGGCGCCCGTCCCGGAGACCCGGTGCGGGCGCCGTGGCATTGTGCGGAGCTGTTGAGCACGATCACCTCAGATGCGGGCCGCGAGCGCCGTCGATAGCGTCCCGGACCCTGAGCCGACGGGCGCTATGCGTGGCACACGCCGTGGTTGACCATCTGGGTGTGGCGTGCCACGACCGGGCGTGCGCTCTTGGCCAGGGACTTGACGAGCGGGTTGGCGCCCGAGGCGATCTCCTTGTCGATGAGCGCGAGGGTCTGCACGTGGGCGGGGTACTGAGCCTTGAGCCACGCGGTGTCGTACGCGGGCGTCCTGGCGAGGGACTTGAGGGTGGCGGTTTGCCTCAGCTGCGCGCCCGTTTGCCCGGTCGGCAGTCTCACCCCGAGTCGTGCCGCTGTCTTGACGACACCGGCATCGAGGGTGCGGTGGTCGCGGATGAAGTCGGCGGCGACCCGCTTGACGCAGGCGGTGGTGGCGGCGCTCTGAGCTTGCTGACTGGCCGTGATCTCCCACAGGTTGCCCTGGTGGGCTGCGGTCAGGAGTTGCCTGTCCAGGGTGGAGACCGCCGACGGCGAAACCGTCGACGAAGCGAGAGCCGGGATCGACGTGGCGCCTGTAAGGCACAGAGTGGCGGCGCAGACGGCGGTGAAACGGGCGGCGGATCGAGTCGTGTACATGAGTCCTCCACAGGTCGCACGTGCAAGCCCCGACGAAAGCCACATCCTCATTGCACGAAAGGTGAGAAAGTGCACCTATGTCATGATTCACCCGGTTGAGTTGCTCGGCAACCGAGGACGCCGGCGCCTCTCTCCACCCGAGGTGCAGATGGCATGCTCCTCGTGATGCGGGCGCCCCGGGCAGCAGTCCGGGGCGCCCTGTCACTGCAGCAGCCGCTTCTCCTATGCCGCAGCGACGGCCTGCTGTCCGGTCAGACGGACCGTAGGGCCGCTGACCATACCGTCCCGGCCAGGCCGACAATCCTTGCTGCCGAGACGGCCTGGACTTGGCCTTGTGTTGACGCGGGGAGCGCGGCGGATGTGCGGTGGCAGGACCGCCCTGCACTGCACCACACCACCATGCCAGGCGCGTACAGCGCAGGACCGGCCGATGACCGGCACGTCAGCGACTGGTAAGGAGCCGGCTCGAGTGACTCCGTCATCGTCCGCGTGCTTGATTAGTGCCCACGACCAGTGGCGAGGCCGGTTCACGAACCAGGTAGCAGCAGTGTTCGACCCGCTGCGGCGGAACCGTTTCACCGAAGAACACCACGTCCGGCTTGAGGATGCCGCCGCGGACCGTGATTTCGCGGGTCAGCCGTCGGCTTGGTCCTCCGGTCCGGCCGCGTCACCGATGGCAACGCGCAGGTCATGCATGCCTTGCAGGATGTCGATGAGGGCTTCCTCCGCCCCGCTCAGAGCGCGTCGTGTTCCCTCCGTATCGCCGCGCTCGGCGTGCACCTGAGCGCTGAGGGTGTACACCGCTGTCATGACGGCAGCGAAGGCGGCCTCCCGGCCGGGTGGCAGTTCTTCCGCCTCGGGTTCGGAGACCTGCACCGCGGTGCGCTGCAGCCGGTTTGTCAGGACGTTGACCGCGAGGCCGGGATCCGCTCCCACCTGCTCCCCCCAGCCGAGCAACGTCTCAAGCACGTCCTCGATCTCCCCTTCCTCGGTCAGACGGGTTGCTGCGGTGATCTCGAGCTCCGTCTTCGCCAGCAGACTGCCCAGCAGGTGCAGGCGGTCTTCTTCCTGCGGCCCCTCGGGTCGCTTCTCCGGATCTGCAACCGGCTCAGCCGCCAGAGCGGCCAGCGCTGCGTAGATCTGCTCAGTACTTACCGGGCGCTCGCTACTGATGCTCACGCCTTCAGCTTCACCCAGCGAAGGCATGCCCGCCCGCCCAGTACGTGCGAGCCCCAGGCGAGTTCCACCACCCAGACCAGCGCCTGGCCGAGCATCTGGCGCTTGAGGATCTTGATCGGGTTCACGTGGCCTTCGACCGGGCCAGTGCTCCGGCGCAGGGTGAACCCGGTCGATGCGGCGTCGCGGTCGCGGTCGACGTCTGTGGCGTATCGCTGGGCAGCGGCGGGCGGGGTCGACCCACGGGGAGGTGCGTGCGGAGGTGTCCGCGGCTACCCGCGGTGCCTCCTCGAGTGTGCGGGTGGCCCTCGCCGAAGTGGTGCGGCGAGGCAGCCGACCGTCAGCAGCACGGATAGCGTAACCGCATGGACTGGGATGAACGGCTGCTTCACGCCTCGTCGTTCGGCGCAGCGGCGGTCGCATACGCCGAGCACCGACCGGACTACGCGCATGCCGCGGTGCGCTGGGCGCTCGAGCCCGCGCCCGGCCCGCGCGTGCTCGACCTCGGCGCCGGAACCGGCAAGCTGACCGCCACGCTGGTCGCACTGGGTGCCGAAGTCATTGCAGTCGAGCCCGACCCGGCGATGCTGACCGAACTGCGCCGCTCGCTGCCGGCTGTCCGTGCCCTGCCGGGCAGTGCCGAGGCGATACCGCTACCAGACGCGTCCGTCGATGCCGTGCTGGCCGGCAACGCCATGCACTGGTTCGACATGGCCGTCGCGGGACCCGAGATCGCCAGGGTCCTCGCACCCAGCGGCATCCTGGCCGGCCTGTGGAACGTCATGGACGACCAGGTCGAGTGGGTTGCCGGGCTCGCGCGGATCAGCGGGAGCGCGGCCATCGGCCCGCGTGACACGCCCACCAGCTGGCGCGCCGAGACGGCGGACATGCACCTTCCAAAGACCGGTGTGCCCGCCCGGTTCGGCTCGCCGGAGCAGGCCGAGTTCCCGCACGGGCAGCGCCGCACCGCCGACACCCTCGTCGCGACCATCGCGACGCGCGCGGGGGTGCTGGTCATGCCGGAACAGGAACAAGAGGCCACGCTGGGCCGGATCCGCGCCTTCCTTGCGAGCAGACCGGAGACCGCCCGCGGCGAGTTCACCCTCCCGATGCTGACCGGCGTGCTGCGCGTCCGCCGGGTCTGAAGCATCAAAAGGCTCATCCGCAGTCTCATCCGGCACCGGCAGTCGGTCCACATCGCTCGGAGAGCAGCAGCGATGTCCAACGCCAACTCATATGCACGCTCGCCGCTTGAGGCGCCGAGAAACAGATGACAACCAGCCCTGACGCGTGCCATGCACCCGTTTTTATCGGCCACGCGCACCCACACATTGCTGTGCAGTCCGGTACTTCCGTCTGCGTAATTGCACCTCCGCAGTCAGGATGCCGTGATCCCTTGGACACCGAGCCGCTGGACTGTCACGCGGCAGGGATCGGGGCGGAGGCAGACCACGCCAGTCCACTCATCGGGTTCCGTGATGCCGCATAGATGGCTTTGAGCCGAGAGTCGATCATCATGAGCGCTGCGCCCACATCCCCGACGGGAGCGTGCTGGGGGTCGCAGGGCGATGGCACAGGATTCCTCCTCAGCTGACCGTGAGCAGCGCGGCGTGTCCGTACAGTAACCCGCCGATGATGCTGGGTCCGAGGATTCCTGGGGATCGGCCGAAGACGCCCTGCACCACTCGAACTTCGACAGCGCAGGCTCAAGATCTGGTTGCACGGAACAAACTGTTGATCTGTCGCATCGAACGTTGAGCGTTTCCTTACGACGTCGCGCCGCCAGTGAAAAGCGGCGCCCCGGCGCCCAGCACGACGGGCGCCAGGTACAGCGTCAGCGCGTCGGACCGGCCCGGCGGCAAGCGCCGGGCCGATGGCGGCGCCGCCGCCCATGGGCCTGGACCCGTCAAACAGGCTGACTGCAGAAGCGACTCACTTCGATCATTTCAGTGTCCAGTCCGCGTTTCACCTGAGGCGACAGGGGCTTGAACGTATCCACCGTGACGGAGCGCCCTTCGTCACGACGACTCCAAGTAGCGATGGTCAGGCCGTCGACGATGACGGTGGGCCGGATGATTCCGCCTCCTGGCCAGACGCGGGCCTGGTGCGCCGCGGGAACGGAGACTTCGCGGGTCCGGTAGCCGACCAGTTAGTTGTCGTAGGCAGGGAGCATGCGCACGTCCGGGGCGTTGTATGGGTACCCCCGCTCCTCCGTCTGTTCGACGAGCGTAGTGAGCTCACGATGTTCGACGAACTGGCTGTTCACCGGCGATCTGGACAACGACGAGGCCGCGATCTGGCGGTGCAACAGCGCCGGATGCCACGTCGCGGTCCACGCAACCCGGCACCTGTGCCGGGCCTCCTACGAGCAGTTCCTCGAAAGCGGCCTGAGCCGCGAGGAGTTCGCCAAGGCGGCCGCCGGGCGGTGGTCCGCTCCCTGCCCGGGGAGCGGCCACCGTGTTCCGTCGACCGCGGCGGCCTGCGCTGTGCACGCGACCCGCGGTCGCAGGGCCTCGCCCTGGGAAGCCGCGATGAGGCCCCAAGTAGCTCTGCGTAGTGTTGCGACTTCTTGGCATCCGGCCACGGAGCCCCCGCAAGAAACCGTTTGGCGGACCACCGCGACCACTGCTACGTTTCCGGAGGCCGTGCTGGAGAACGAGGAGGTGGTACCCGTGAACGCAGTATCGACATGGGTGCTCCCCTCCGGGGTCACGGCCGGGCGATAGGTCGTCCGGGAGCGCCGTTCATGAGCACTCCCGAAAGGCACGACCATGCACTTCACTTCTGAACAGCGTCTCGACGACGGTGTCCTCGAGCGCGAATTCACCCTCGGCGAGATCCCCGGCATCCTGTGGACGCCCGCGTCCGTGTCCGCACCGGCGCCGCTGATCCTGATCGGCCACCCCCCACTGGGACTGCACAAGATGTACCCCCGGCTGGCGGGGCGGGCCCGGTACTACGCGGCGGAGTACGGCTTCGCCGCGGCCACCATCGAGCTCCCCGGGAGCGGTGACCGGCCCCGTTGGGCCGCCGTCGAGCAGGCTCGCGCCGACCTGCGCCGGGCGATGGAGGCCGGTGAGCCGGTCGGCGACGAGATCGTCGACGCCCTTGTCCTCCCGCTGGTCGAGAAGGCGGTCCCGGAATGGCGGACCACCCTGGACGCTCTCCTTGCGCTGCCCGAGATCGGCGGCCCGGTCGGGTACGAGGGGGGAGTGATCTCCATCGGCGTCCGGCTGGCGGTGGTCGAGCCGCGCATCGTGGCCGCCGGCTTCTTCGCCGGGAGTTTCGTACCCGCCGCCATGTTCGAGGAGGCCCGCCAGGTCACCATTCCGCTGCAGGTCCTGCTGCAGTGGGACGATGAAGGCAACGACCGGCAGGCGGCCCTGGACCTGTTCGACGCCTTCGGCTCGAAGGAGAAGACGCTGCATGCCAATCTGGGCGGGCACACCGGCGTCCCGCAGTTCGAGCTCGACGCCGGGGCCCGGTTCTTCGCCCGGCACCTGAAGTGAGGCCGGGCCGTCAGGCCACCAACAGACGGTAAGCCGTGTTGGCCAGGACGCTGCTCGTCGAGGGCAGGTCCCGGCCTCCACGAGCTGCTCGCGCCGGCCGATCGCACGCCACCTGGGCAGGGGGCTCAACACCGTGCTGCGATACGCCCGCGCCGCGCACTGGCAGGACACCCTCCGTGAGAACCGGCCTCGGCCCAGCAGGCTGGCCCCCCCTACAAGCCCTACTTGGAGCGACGCTTCGCCGCGGGACGCACGAGCGTCACCCGCTTGCACCGCGAACTCCTCGCCGAGAACGCTCCCATCACCTACGAGATGGTCCACGCTTACATCGCCACCCTGCGCGCCACCCCGCCGCAGGCGCCGCCTCCGCCACCGACGGTGGGCGACGGGTCACCGGCTGGCTTACCCGCCACCCCACAGCCCTGAGCGAGCCGGATTCGAACTACCCCGCAAGAGGGTCAAGGGACACCGGTGCTCATCTCTCGGGGGCGGGCCAAGTCGCCACAAGGGCTCGCCGATCTGGAAAGCGGGGACCAGAGACCGTCTCCTGGGTGATCTCACCGTTGAGCCAACACACTTGCTCGGGGCCGGCGTCGCCGGTGTCGAACAGGCAACACACTCCGCCGCTGGCGGCGGTGAGGTCGGTGAACACCCTCCTGATGTTGGGCGACCGCGCGAACAAGCGGCTCATCCCCGACGTCGCTGCCCAGAACTCCACCGACGCATAACCAGGGTGCAGGAAGGACTCGAACCGGATCGTCGCGTAGATGTACCCGATCTGGATGCGCCCGTCCGCCTCGGGTTCAGGGCCGTGCGTCTCCGCGTACTCGCGCAGTACGTCATCGACGTCGAACATGATGGACGTGTCGAGCTCGAGCGTGCTGCTCGTGGAGCAGTCGACCGGCTCGCTCTTGAAGTGGGACGTGAACGGGAGGACGAGCCGCTCACCGCCGGGCAGGGTGAGCTCGAGCGGCGGCACGCGAGGGGCCGGTGGCGCCAGCTCGGCCAGATTGGCCAGCGCCTTGGCGACGTTTCGGGGACGCAGGTAGATGTCGTAGCCGTAGGTCAGCCCCATTCTTCCCCCTCTGCCAGGTCGAACTGCACCTTCTCATGACCCACCCTGGCAGAGCCTGCCGGTTTCCCAGGGGCGCGCGCCGATCCGGCGCCATAGCCGTTTGCAACTGCCCCTTGCCTGCGTGGGATCACCGTGAAGCTGGTGCATCCTGGTCCCACCAACACGAACACCAACCCCGCCGACAGGCCGACCACCGAGACGATCAACGGCTTCACCGCGTTCGGGGCGCTTTGCGGACGCGTCCGAGATAGCGGCACGATGTCGGCGCTCCACACGACGGCGAGAGCGAGAGGTTGAGGGCAGCGTCAGCCCGAGCTGCGTCTCTTCGTCTGCGAGACGGCTCACGATTCCGTGAGGCTGCGGACGCATGCCGTCGGGCTTGAACTCGCCGGCCCCGGTCCGAAACCGTCTCGGGGCGATGAGCCGGACCCGTGATCTCTGTCCAGCATAGGTTGCAGGAGATCAGGTCGTTGTTCTCGATGAAGGCGAGATCCGCAGGCTGACCCGGTACAGCCTTGGCCACTGTAAGTCGGGCCACTCAAACTTGAACGACTCTACCGGCAGGTGCTGGAGCTGCTGGCCCACCTGTCCCCGGTCATCCAAGCGCTGCCGCCGACCTGCGCGCCGGTCGAACTCAAGGAATCGTTGCGCTACCCCGGCACCGACGCCCGCACCGGAGGCGTCCTCGCCATCACCCCCGACCAGGTCACGGGGCTGGCTCGGGCCGCTGCCGGTGGAGGTCCTGCCCGGCATCGGCCCCTGCCAGGCCGCCGTACTCGGTGACTACGGCATCCACTGCGTCGGGTTGCTGGCAGCCGTCTCATCGGAAACCGTGCAGCGCCTGCTCGGCAAGAAGGCCGGCCGCCTGGCCGCCGACCACGCCCGAGGTATCGAACCGCTCCCTCTCCTCTCCACGGCGCTGTCGGCCTCCGCTGCGGTGCGCCACCGTTTCGCCCGCCACACCCTCGACGGCGCCACCGTCCGGGCCGCCCTGCTCTATCTCGTCGTCCAGCTCGAACTGCTGCTGCGCCGCCGCGGACAGGCCGTTCCAAGTGCTCACCCTGACTCTGAAGTTTGCGGCGGCACCAGCTGGGAGAAGACCCGTCGACTGCCCGAGCCCTCCGCGCACGACGAAGACCCGCGCACCCTCGCCCACCAACTGATGCACGCCACCGGCCTCCAGCGCGCTCGACTGACCGGTATCACTCTCAGGGGCGAGGACCTCCTCGATGCCACCGGGTGCGCCCAGAAGATCAGCCTCGATGAGGCGCGCGAGTCCCGGCTTGTGACCGAAGAGGCCATGGACCGGCAGGTCATGAAGCGCGGCGGAGATTCGCGGTGGCGGCGGGGCCGACCGAGCCGGGGCCGAACTTCGCGCGGCAGGCCTCCGGCTGCCTGGCGGTGGCCTCACCCGGCAGGGTCATCCGGTGTGAGCCGGCTTCGGCTTCCAGATGCGCAGCGGGTCGAGCGACTTGACTGGCGCTGTCCTTGAGGAGGCTCCAGTTGTGGTCCTGGGCTGCTTGGAGACATTGCGTGAGGTGACCGCAAAGCGCGGCGTGTGCGTCGACGGCGCCGGCAGGCTTCTTCACGTCTTCGGCCGTGATGCATGGGCCATGGTGAGCAGGAGGAGTCCGCAGGCGGCGACCACGATCCAGCCCGGGTGCGAGGCGTGCGCGAGTTCCTCCGGCCTGGCATGTGCGACCAGGCCGCCGCCGAGGGCGATGCCGAGCGCAGAACCGAATTGTCGTGCGGTGGACGTGATCGCCCCGGCCACGCCGGCTCGGGTGGGAGGCAGCCCGTTGACCGCGGTGTTGGTGAGCGGGGCGTTGGCGAAGCCGAAGCCGATGCCGATGAGCAGGTAGGCCAGCAGGAGCAGAGGTATGCCCGTGTGCCGATCAAGCCCGACCAGGCACAGTCCGCCTGCCGTGATGAAGCCGCCGGCCAGGGTCAGCGGCAGCCGCGGTCCGATGCGACCGACCAGACGGCCGGACCAGGGTGCGCACACGGTGGCGCCGACGGCCATGGGCAGGGTCGCCACCCCGGCGGCAAGTGGCGTGAATCCCCGCGTTTTTTGCAGGTAGAGAGTATTGAGCAGCAGCGTCACGTTCAGCGCGACGAAGACCGCCATGGCGCCCAGCACCGCGCTGCTGAACACCGGACTACGGAAGAGGCGCAGATCCATCAGCGGCGCGTGTCGGTGGGACTCCACCCATACGAATCCGGCAGTCGCGAGGGAGGCCAACCCATAGGCGGTCAGCGCTGCGGGCGACGTCCAGCCGATGCGCGGCCCTTCGATGAGGGCCCCGACCCAGACGCCGATGACCACGGTCAGCAGGGTCTGCCCCGGAACGTCGAGCCGCTGCGCCCGCGGCGCCCGGGAATTGGGCACGAACAGCGCGCTGAGCACCAGGGCGGTCGCGATGACCGGGGCGTTGATCCAGAACAGTGACCGCCAGCCGAACCCCGCTAGGAGAGCGCCGCCCGTGACCGGTCCGACGGCCATGCTGAGCCCGAACACGGACGCCCAGACGCCGATCGCCTGCGCGCGCTCCCTCGGGTCGGGCATCGCGTTCACCACGATCGCGAGAGCCACGGGACTGAGCATCGAGGCGCCGATGCCCTGAACGGCACGGGATGCGACGAGCGCGCCAACCGAAGGTGCGATCGCGCAGGCCAGCGAGGCCGCCCCGAACACGACCAACCCGGACTGGAAGATCCGTCGGCGTCCGAACCGGTCCGCCAGCGCGCCGGAGGAGATCAGCAGACCAGCCAGGACGATGGTGTACGCGTCCACGGTCCACTCGAGACTGCGAGTGCCGACGCTCAGGCCGTGCCCGATGGCGGGCAGGCCCACGTTGACGATGGTGGTGTCCAGGCCCACCAGGAACATGCTCAGACAGCAGACGGCCAGCACCGTCCAGCGCCTGCGCGCGCTCAGAGGGGGCGGAACAGAGTGAGTCGTCGTCGCAGTCACTGGTTGCCTCTCACGTCCGGGAGTACCTGCCCGGCAAGGCTCAGTCAGGCCGACAAGCACCGACCAGCACTTTTGCGAGGACCGCAAAGAACCGCACACTGAGCCATGTGGACGCAGAACTGGAGCAGATCCTCGACAACATCGGGCCACGGCTTCGCACGTTGCGCCGGGACCGAGGACTCACGCTGGAGGCGCTGGCAACCACGACCGGGATCTCAGTGAGCACACTGTCCCGTCTTGAGTCGGGCATACGGCGCCCGACCCTGGACCTGCTCATCCCGCTCGCGCGGGCGCACCATGTCGCGCTGGACCAGCTGGTGGCCGCACCGGCCACCGGTGACCCCCGGGCGCATCTGAGGCCCTTGCGCAGAGGTGACGGCAGCATCCTCGTGCCCCTGACCCAGTACCCGGGCCGGGTGCAGGTGTTCAAGCACGTACTGGCTCCCCGCGAGCCGAAGCTGGTGACTCACGACGGCTATGAGTGGCTCTACGTCCTCGCAGGCCGGCTACGCCTCATGCTCGGAGAACACGAATGCATTCTCCACCCCGGCGAAGTCGCCGAGTTCGACACCAGAGAACCCCACTGGTTCGGTCCGGCGAACACGAGCGCCGTGGAGATCCTGCACTTGTTCGGGCCACGAGGCGACCAAGCCGTCGTCCGCGCAAGACCCCCGGCGGCCACCGATCCCTCCCTGGCGACTGCCGCCTCCAACCCAACAGTGTCATGACCGCAACACATAGCCCCCGACACTCTTGTCGGCCAGGTGCGCCGCGTCCTGGGACCGGGGGAGTGTTCGTCCACACGGTGCGGCACACCGGCGACGTCCACTACGGCGCCGGCACCGCTCATGGCGACGACATCTGGGACCACGGAGGCTTTGCCGTGCATTTCTTCCCCCGCGACCTGGTCGACGCGCTCGCCGAGGGATGGGTCCTGGCCGGCCAATCAGCGAGCTCGGGGTGGCC
The DNA here is from genome assembly GCF_055572075.1 of Streptomyces sp. NPDC030820. Classification (NCBI taxonomy): domain Bacteria; kingdom Bacillati; phylum Actinomycetota; class Actinomycetes; order Kitasatosporales; family Streptomycetaceae; genus Streptomyces; species Streptomyces sp. NPDC030820. Next base: position 106,583 of record NZ_JBVIEB010000020.1, on the reverse strand, counting down.
AACTGGCGGGTTCTGACCGTGCTGCCGTGAAACATCGACTCGCCGAGGTACCGACAGACGATGCGTCGATCGTAGCCGTCACGGGAGCGCGGCCAGAACCTCTCAGCCGGCCTTACGTTCCCGCTACGGGATGGTCGAGACCTTCGTACGAGGGCGGTAAGGACAGCATCAGTGCGGGGCTCGAGTGGCTCATTGGCCCTTCTCCGTGAACATGTCGATCAGGCCGTGAGCTGTGTTGTCGTCGGAGTCGGTCCTGTGGACCTCGATACCTTCGTAAGTGGCGCCCTCGGCGCTGCGGGGGAACATGGCCTGCTCATACTCGGTGAGCGCGGCCTCGACGTCGTCGGGGTGCGCGGCGAGGGCCTTGGCGAGTTCCGCGCCGTCGAGCATGGCCAGGTTGGCGCCTTCGCCGTTCGGGGCCTGGAGGTGGGCGGCGTCGCCGAGCAGGGTAACTCCCGGCACCCGGTCCCATCGGAGCCCGGTCGGCAGGGCGTGGAGCGAGCGCAGCACGGGCGGGGTGTCACCGTCGGTGATCAGCGAGGTGAGCTCCGGCGCCCAGCCGTCGAACTCCGCCGCGATGCGCGCGGTCGCCGCCGCGGCATCGGTGAAGTCGATGGTGGCGAACCAGTCCTGCGGCTTGCTGAGCCCCACGTAGATGTGCAGAGTGTCGCCGCTCTCCCGGTGCGCGAAGATCTCCTTGCCCGGCGAGGGCGCGATCATCGACCCGTCGCCGACCGTCTTCGCTGCGGCGGGGTGGCGGGTGTCGGCCTCGTACAGATAGAACTCGACGCACGACGTACCGGTGTACGTTGGGGTGGCATCGGAGAGCAGCGGCCGCACCCGTGACCACGCGCCGTCCGCGCCGACCAGCAGGCCGGCGACGACGGTGCCACCGTCGGCGAACGACACCTCGTAGCGGCCCTCGCCCACGGCACGGGTGCTGCTGACCTTGTGCCCCCACCGGACGGTGCCGGCCGGGAGCGATTCGAGCAGGATCCGCCGCAGGTCGCCGCGCATCACCTCGGGGCGTCCGCCCGTGCCGTCGTCGTCGGCCTGTTCGGACAGGACGGTCCCGTCCCGGTCGAGGACCCGCATCGCCTCGCGGCCCTCCAGGACGATGGCGCGGAACTCGTCCATCAGACCGGCCGCCTCGAGGGCGAGCTGACCGTTGTAGTCGTGGATGTCGAGCATCCCGCCCTGCCTGCGCGCCAAGGGGGAGGGATCGGCCTCGTAGACCGTGACCGGGATTCCGTGGACGTGCAGGACGCGGGCCAGTGTGAGTCCGCCGAGTCCGGCGCCGATGATCGTGACGGGAGTGTGCATGGTGGCTCCTTCGGGATCGGGCCGCCCGGTGACCTCCGGTCGGCCGTCTCTCGAAAGGTGTCAGCCTCCGCCGACGAGCCGCCGACATCCGACCGACAGCCGCCGACATCCGACCGACAGCCCCCGACATGTACGGCGCGCTCTGCGCATGGACACCGGCCTTGGCACTGGTGGGCGCGCCGGTGGCGCTGAGATTGAACTTGGTTCTGAGCTGACGTTCGTGGCTGGGTGGCCCGTCTTCTTGAGCGCCGGCGGGAGGCTCGCCGCAGGCGAGGGCCTCGACGGCGCTCGTGGGAGGAGGCCGCCCTGCAGGCGGCGGACGTCCTGGCAGGCCGCTGGTTACGTCGGCTTGGGGCCAGTTGCTGATCAGGCTGATGCGTCGGGTACGGCTTGGGCCAGTGGGCCGAGGTCGCCGTACAGGGCGGCGTGAAGTGCGGCGGCGAGTTCGCGGGTTCTGTCCTGGCTCTCCAGGTCGTACAGGGCGAAGTAGACCGGTCCGGCGCAGGAGTCGGGGCGGATCTCGCGGGAGCGGATCAGGCGGATGACCGCGTTGCGGACGGCGTCGTACACCGTGGCAGCGATGGTGTGCTGCCACCCGAGACGCCGCGCCGCCGACCGAGCTCTCGCCACCTGGGCTCGCCGCAACGCCGCCGACCTGCGCCGCATCGCCGGCCGGATCACCGCACTCACCGACCTTCCCACCGCTGCCCGCCTCCCCGTCAGCCAACTCGACCAAGCCCTCGCCCAGGACGACCCCGCCGCCCTGATCCGCCTCCGTGAACGCGGCCCGTCTGTCAGCTCCGCGCGGCAGGCGGGAGCGGCTTGGCTGCCGGGGTGAAGGACTGCCGTACGCCTCGCTCCCGCCCCGGTGCACTCCGCGCGGGCGGGGCCGGCCCGGTGACCTCCACGGTGGCCGGCCGCAGCAGGTGGTCGCCAAGACGGTAGCCGGGCCTGAGCACCGCCGAGCACACCAGGCGGTCCGACTCGGGGGCAACGTGGTGCGTCAGGGCGTCGTGGCAGGCGGGATCGAACCGATCGCCCACCTCGCCGAACGATGTGATGCCCAGCGAGCCGAGCTGCTCCTGCAGGCTGTCGGCGATGTCCTTCAGGCCCGGTGTCAGCGGCTCGTTGGCACACGCCCGGTCGACGGCGTCGAGCACGGGCAGCAGCGCCTTGAGCACGTTGGCCACCGCGATCTCGCGTACGGCCCGGCGATCCCGCCGCACCCGCTTGCGGTAGTTGTCGTACTCCGCCTTCACCCGCTGCAGGTCGGCGGTCCGCTCCTGAACCAGGCACCGTAGCTGCGCCAGCTCGGTGCGCAGCTGTGCCAGCTCCTCGCTCCGCGGCCCGGCTCCGGTCATCGTCAGCCAGCCTCCGGCTTGTCCTCGTCAACGATCTCGGCGTCCACCACCTCGTCCTCAGCCGGACCACCGCTCGCGCCGCCGCCTGCGGCACCGGTGGGCTGTTCGGCCCGCGACCTCTCGTACAGAGCCGTGCCGATCTTCTGCGCGGCCTGCGCGGTACGGTCGATCGCCTGCCGGATTGCCGCCGTGTCCGCACCCTCCTCCTTCAGCTTCTCCTTCAGGTCGGTCAGCGCCGTCTCCGTCTCGGACTTGGCGTCCGCCGGGATGTTCTCCGCGTTGTCCTTGAGGAGCTTCTCGGTGGAGTAGACGAGTTGCTCGCCCTGGTTGCGGGTCTCCGCCGCCTCGCGCCGCTTGCGGTCCTCCTCGGCGTGCTGCTCGGCCTCGCGGACCATGCGGTCGATGTCGTCCTTGGGCAGCGCCGAGCCGCCCGTGACGGTCATCTTCTGCTCCTTGCCGGTGCCCAGGTCCTTCGCCGAGACGTGCATGATTCCGTTGGCGTCGATGTCGAAGGCGACCTCGATCTGCGGCACCCCGCGCGGCGCCGGGGGCAGGCCGGTCAGCTCGAACATGCCGAGCTTCTTGTTGTACGCCGCGATCTCCCGTTCGCCCTGGTAGACCTGGACGGTCACCGAGGGCTGGTTGTCCTCGGCGGTGGTGAAGATCTCCGAACGGCGGGTGGGGATGGTGGTGTTGCGCTCGATGAGCTTGGTCATGATGCCGCCCTTGGTCTCGATGCCCAGGGACAGCGGAGTGACGTCGAGCAGCAGGACGTCCTTGACCTCGCCCTTGAGGACACCCGCCTGCAGGCTCGCGCCGACGGCCACGACCTCGTCGGGGTTGACACCCTTGTGCGGGTCCTTGCCGGTCAGCTCCTTCACCAGCTCGGTCACCGCCGGCATACGGGTCGAGCCGCCCACCAGGACGACGTGGTCGATGTCGGAGACCTTGATCCCGGCATCCTTGATCGCGTTGTGGAACGGCGCCTTGCACCGCTCCAGCAGATCCGACGTCAGCTGCTCGAACTGGGCGCGGGTCAGCTTCTCGTCCAGGTGCAGCGGCCCTTCGGCCGAGGCGGTGATGTAGGGCAGGTTGATGGTCGTCTCGGTGGACGACGACAGCTCGACCTTCGCCTTTTCCGCCGCCTCCCTGAGGCGCTGCACGGCCATCTTGTCCTTGGCCAGGTCGACGCCGTAGTGGTTCTTGAACTGCGTGACCAGGTGGTCGACGATCCGCTGGTCCCAGTCGTCACCGCCCAGGTGGGTGTCGCCGTTGGTGGCCTTCACCTCGATGACGCCCTCGCCCATCTCCAGCAGCGACACGTCGAAGGTGCCGCCGCCCAGATCGAAGACGAGGACGGTCTGGTCGTTCTCCTTGTCCAGGCCGTAGGCCAGTGCGGCGGCCGTCGGCTCGTTGATGATCCGCAGCACGTTCAGGCCCGCGATCTCCCCGGCCTCCTTGGTCGCCTGCCGCTGAGCGTCGTCGAAGTACGCGGGCACGGTGACCACGGCATCGGTGACGTCCTCACCCAGGTACGCCTCCGCGTCGCGCTTGAGCTTCTGCAGCACGCGCGCGGAGATCTCCTGCGCGGTGTACCGCTTGCCGTCGACGTCCCCGTGCTCCGGGAACCGCCAGGCGTGGTCGCCCATGTGCCGCTTGACGGAGCGTGCCGTGCGCTCCACGTTCGTCACGGCCTGCCGCTTGGCGACCTCGCCGACCAGCACCTCGCCGTTCTTGGAGAACGCCACCACCGACGGGGTCGTCCGCGCGCCTTCCGTGTTGGTGATGACGGTGGGCTCGCCGCCCTCCAGGACCGAGACCACCGAGTTCGTCGTACCCAGGTCGATACCAACCGCACGTGCCATCTGTGCTCTCCCTCCTCGTCCTCACCTCGTTCTTCGTCTCACCGGCCGGGAATCCACCGGACCGGACCCGCACGCAGCGGCGGCTCGGGACGGACATCCCCGAGCACCATGACGTAAGACCACGCGGGCCGCGCGGGCGCGGTAGGGGCAGACCCCCGATCGGACGCCGGCAGCGTGTGCTCGTAGCGCTGGTCGTAGGCCGCCCGCAGGACCGGATCGCGCAGCGTCTCGTACGCCGACCGCACCTCACCGAACCGTGCGGCGGTGACCGCATCCACGCGGGTGTCGGGGCGCAGCTCCCGCACCCGGGCGCGGAAGGCAGAGGTGATCACCTCGGCCGTCGCCGAGGGCTCCACTCCCAACACCGCGTACAGGTCCGATACCGGCTCCCGCGTCGGCACGTCCGGCCACCTCCCTTTCCCGTGGTGAGCTGTGCTTTCATACCGACTTGCCTACCTTCCTGAAATAAAACTTGAGTCTTTCCTTGTCAAGTCTTGTCGAACGCAGTGCAGTGGGCGAAGGGCCACTGCCCGGGAACTGAAGGACTTCGCGGCCTCCGTCACCGCGCGGCACCGGCATCAGCACCTGGTCCTGGACCTGTCCGAGCTGGCCCATGCCGACACAGAGCCTCGACGCGGCTCAGTCAGCACCCCGGACCGCGCCCGTGCACCGGATGGGAGGTGCTGTGCGGTGATCACCGAGATCGCCGTCGAGCGTGTGGAGTTCACTTGCGGCTCGTGCTGGCACAGCTGGACCGTCGACTACGACGTGCAGCGCTACCGGGACGAGACCAGGGACGAGTGGGGGTCTTCCAGGGCGACAACACCGCCGTTCCCGACCCCTACACGCCGCAGGGCGCGCCGCCCTGCGAGCACTGCGGCCGCCGCTGGGTCGGGCGTCTGGTAGCGCGTCGGCCCGTGCCGCTCCCCGGTGACGGTGAGGCGCCCCGCCGCCGTGTCCCGGCCGAGGGCGACCATCGTCCCGAGCGGCACACCGCGCCGATGCTTCACGCCCTCCGTCACCCGCCTCCCGCAGATCCTCGGCCTCCAGGCGCTCGCGATGCCGGCGGCCAGCGCCTTGGCCCGTCCAGTGTCAGGACGCGCAGGCGGCACGAGTTGAGCGGGGGCCCGCGCGGGCTCCCGAACTCAATCTGGGCGCTTGATGATCGCCGCCAACGACTTGGTTGACCACCGGTCGCGTCAAACCGGCCCAAGGCGGACCCGCTGGGGCTTGAGCGTCGGTGCTGACGAGCAGGCCGCGCTCGCTGATGTCCTGAACAGTTGCCCGGACGTTCCCGTCACCGTGACCCGGGCCCGCTGACTACCGGCCCATTACGGCTCCTGCTGTCGGTTCGTCAGCGTTCAGCAGTGTGAGAGTGGGGGAGCGCGGTATGCACAGCAGGAAGACCTTTCCTCGAGGCGCTGCGGGGTGTTGCTGAACCGGCTACGCCGCCACCGCGTGCGTGACCCGGATCTTCGACTGGCCGTGCGGGCGCCGTTCCCAGTCGTCCATGAAGCGGGCTGTCAGGCCATGCCGTTCGGCCAGCGAGAGGAGGGTTTCGGTGCGGTAGTAGAAGTCCTCGCGGAGCACCTGGTGCTCGGGGCCCTCCGTGCGATCGTAGGTGAAGTCGAAGAAGCCGCCGGGGGCGAGCACCCGCCCGACGTTGGACAGGCACTCGTCGATCACCTCGAGCGGCGAGTGTGAGAAGACGCTGTGGGCGTGCACCACGGTGAACCAGCCCGGGGGCAGGAAGTCGAGCGTCAGGTTCTCGACGAGGGCCAGGTGGGGGAGGCGGCCCTGCAGGCTCCGGCGGACGAGGGTGCGCTGTGCCTCGAGGAGGATGTCCGGCGAGATGTCGATCCCGTAGTAGTGACCGGGGTCGAGGTAGTCGATGAACCGCCACCCCGCGCGCAGGTTCCCGCAGCCGATTTCCAGCATCCGGTCCTGCGGCTTCAGTCCGTGTTCGAGCAGGTAGTCGAACTGCATCTGGCCGAGCGCCAGCCACCGTGCCTCCGAGCCGCTGCCGACGGCACGCTCGGGGCTGCGCGCGGTGTCGGAGGCCATGACGGCGCGGTAGTACGCGACGTGGTCACGGTGGCGGAAGCCCAGCCAGGTGTCCCGCGCGGCCCGGCGCAGATACGGAGGGATCCGCCCGGGATGCCGTACGGCATATCGGAGCTTGTGCCCCAGAGACGACCGGTTCCTCGACAGCTCGGGCTTCGGCATGGCTGGCTCCATGATCCACGACGGCCCCCCGCTGGCAGCGTAGCCCGGGGCGAGCGGTACGGCCTCTCAGGGACCGGTGCGGGCGGCGTGTGCAGATCAGCGTGGACGGCGGCAGCGCCGCGACGCAGGCGATCTCGTTCGTTGGCCATGGTTCAATCGGTCATGGGCCAGGTCTCCCAGACCAAGTCAAGGCGCTGGTATGCGTCGTCGAACCAGGCATCGACCAGTGGGACGATGACCGTCACCGTCGTCAGGGACATTGACTGGTCCTTGATCGTGACCTGGCACCGGTCATCGTCCTCGTCGAGTTCGATGAACAGCCACGGACTGCGTTTCCCCTCGCGCCAGGCGATGTCCTGTCCCGCGTCGAGCGAGTCCAGAGCCTGCTGCCACTGCCGGAGGTCCTCGGGGAAGACCCATGTCTTGAGGGTGCCACGGACGAAGGGCGTATCGACCAGGAACTCTCCGACCAGGGCATCGGCTTCGGTGGGACGTTTCCGCACCTCCATGCCCACGATGCGGAGAATGACGCTCTTGCCATCTCCCTCCAGTCGGATCAGGTCGATCGGATCCTCAGCCATGACTGCCCCTCCGGACTCTCGCATGTGGCCGAACACTAATCGTCGGCACGGACACCGGATCCGTTGAGGTGTGTCAGGCTGCGCCTTCGGGACGTTCGACGAGGTGTCCTCGTTCGAAGTGTTGATTGCCCGTCTAGGGGCGGGTCAGGGTGTGGGCCTCTGCAGGAGGGCGGCGAACTGCTCCAGGGCGAGATCGGTGCGCTCGCGTTCGCCGGTGGTAGTGAGGTCGAACAGCAGGCCTCGCATGACGGCCATGACGAGGGTGGGGGTGGCGGTGTCGTCGTTCCCGGTGGCGACGTCGGCGAAGACGGTGCGCAGTGGGCCAAACCAGTCGGTGACGGCCCCCGCCTGGTCCGGGTAGAGCTCGGGGTGAGCCAGCAGGTCGGCGTGGACTTCGAAGAAGAGTCGAACAAACGGGGCTCGTTCGGGCGCACTCAGCCACGTCCAGATCCCGCGCAGCCGCTCCTCGACGTCGGCGCCGCTCGGCGGCAGGTCGTGCGTCAGGCGCTCAGCGCCGCGCCGGCGCGCCTCGGCGAGAACCGCTGCCACCAACTCCTGCTTGCTGCCGAAGTCGTACAGCAGCATCCGCGGACTGGTACCCAGTGCCTTGGCCAGCGGACGAAGACTCAATCCGGCCAGCCCCTGGGCGAGGACGTAGTCGGTGGCCTGCGCCAGAACGCGGTCGCGTCGGTCGGGATCGGAAGGTCGTCCCACAGTCCACCGTCCTCTCGTGCGATAGCGCTGTGCAAGTATATGACACGGGCGTTTCAATAACGGACGGAGAGTCATGGACACCGACGGCACGCACGACCTCGACCGGGCACTGGTCCTGGGGCCCGGCGGGCGTCTTGGCACCGCATGGACGGCTGGACTGACGGCGGGCCTACGCAGCTTCGGGGTGGACCTGGGCGAGGCCGACCTCATCGTGGGCACCTCTGCCGGGGCGATCGTCGCCGCAGTCCTCGCCACCGGGCAGGACCCCGCCCGCCTCGCCACCGTCCGGCCCTCCGCCAGCGCCTCGTCCGCGCCGCACCGCCCCGACTCGGCAGTGACAGGCGCGGTGTTCGCCGTCCTCGGCGACCCGGGCCTTGACCCTGCGGATGCCCGTCGCCGGGTGGGCCGCATCGCACTGGAAACGGTCGACGCGGAGGCGGAGAACCAGCTGATCGCCCAGCGCGCCGCACTGATCGCCGCCGACAGTTGGCCGCGACGCCCTCTGCTGATCCCGGCCGTTGACGCCGAGAGCGGCGAGCCGATCGTGTGGGACGCCGCCGCGGGCGTCCCACTGGTTCGCGCGGTCGCCGCGTCCAGCGCCTTCCCCGGGATCGAGCCACCCGTCGCCGTCGACGGCCGCCGCTACCTGGACGGGGCTTTGCGAGCCGGCACCAACGCCGACCTGGCGGGCGGTGCCCGCACGGTGGTGGTCGACCCGCTCGCCCATCGCCACCCCCACCCCACAGCCGGCTGCGCCCACGTCCTGGCCCCCGATCCGGCCGCGGTGCGCCTCTTGGACGCCGAGCAGAGCGACCCTGAAGCGTGGAAGGCGGCCTACCAGGCGGGCAGGGCACAGGCGGGCGCGGCAGCTGAGGGACTACGCGCGCACTGGCGGCCTGCGTCGGCCCGCGGCTGAAGGGTTCCGAGTCGCTCTTCGCCCCACTTCTTACGCCGAGCACGGGCGGCGAGATCCAAGGTTCTGGCACAACTTCCCTGACGTCCCTGGCGTGCATACGCTGAGGACGATCAGACGCCTGATCGGGGTTCGGGAAAAGGCCAGGGAGTACCCTGCACCGTGGGGACTCCCTGATCGGTTCGTCGATATTTCGGCACGCGAACGTGTCCGCTGGATCATGACCGACGCCGGACATCTCTCCGAGACCGACGCAGCCGAGCTCAAAGCGATACGGGCCGCCTGCCCCACCTTGACCCCGCAGGCCACGCCCGCGATTTCGCCCGCATGCTGCGCGATCTGCGTATCAAGGACGTGCCCGCATGGACGGATCGCGTCCTCACCGATGACCTGCCCGCCCTGCACTCCCTGGTCAACGGCAGCGCATTCGCCGATCTGGTGCGTCACCGGCGGGGAGTTGCTGCCGGAGTGGTTCCGTCAAGCTGGGCAAGTCAGCCGAAGCCGATACAGGGCTTCGCCGGCCTCCTCCGCCAGGGCGTCGACGCCGTCACTGCCGGCCCACCCCTGCCATGGAGTTCCGGTGCCGTTGAGGGGCACGTGCGCCGCGTGAAGACGCTGAAGCGAGAGATGCGCGGCCGGGCCTCGTACGTACTCCTCCGGGCCCGGATTCTCACCCGGTCATGAGGAATGCGGCTCGGGTTCGGCTTTGCGGGGCGGGACGGCCGAACCTCACCGCCCCCGCGGGCGTCGAACTCACGTGAAGTCGAAGACGCTCAATCATCACGTCGTGCCGGTGGCCATCGTCACGCTGTTTGTCCTGACAGGCTGCTCAACAATGGGAGGAACCACAAGGACTGAATCAAGGAACGAGCCGATCAGCGGACCGGTCACAGTGAGCGGCGACGATCGCATCCTCACGGTCATGGTGGACTGGGGCGGGTGCGAGGAAGCCCCTCGCCTCCGTGCGTTCGAGACCCCAACCGCTGTCTCTCTGTCCGTGCAGGTCACCACACGAATGCGCCCTGGCTTCGTCTGCCCGGCTGATGCCCGATTCGGGCCCACGCGGGTTGCCCTGCACAACGTCCTCGGATCGAGGGCCGTGACCGACAGGACAACCGGCCATCGACTAGCACTTCGGAGAAACTGACCACTTCCCCGGCCGTTCACGCAATCCCGGCCCGCGCCGGGTTGTGCGGCCCTGCCGAGCAGGTCTCTCGGAAGCAGTCATCTGTGAGAGGCGGCGGGCCGGGTGCGCGGTGGGATCAGGATGGTGCAGATGTCGTCGTCGGTGCAGGCGGCCGGGTCGGTGGCGGCGGCACGCCGGGCGAGGCCGCGCAGCGCCTCGCGGGTGGCGGTCAGTTCGGCAAGGCGGTGTTCGATGTCGGCGAGGTGCTGGTCGATGAGCGCGGTGACGTGTGCGCAAGGGGCCTGGCCGCAGTCGCGCAGGCCGAGGACGGAGCGGATCTCGGCGAGGCTGAGGCCGGCGCCCTGGGCGTCGCGGATGAAGGCGAGCCGGGCGGCGGTCTGCTCGGGGTAGTCGCGGTATCCGCCGGGGGTGCGGGGTGGGGCGAGCAGCAGGCCGGCCTGCTCGTAGAAGCGGATGGTCTTGGTGGTCAGTCCGCTGACCGCCGCGAGGTCGCCGATGCGCATGCCGCCAGGCTAGGCCTTGACCTTCCAGTGCGCTGGAAGGTCTAACGTCGCGGCAGACGATGAGCCGGGAGGACGATCACGATGCGGATCACGGTGCTGACGGTTCCGGAGTGCCCGAACGCCCCGCTGGCCATGGAGCGGGTCACCGCGGCACTGGCAGGCCGGGCGGCGGAGGTGGAGCTGGTCGAGGTCCATGACCAGAGGCAGGCAGCCGCGCGAGGGATGACCGGCTCGCCGACGATCCTGCTGGACGGCGTGGACCCCTTCGCGCCGGCCGCGGCGGTGCCGGGCGTGTCCTGCCGCCTGTACCGGGGCGCCGACGGCAATGTCTCCGGTGTCCCCAGCGTGGCCGCGTTGCGCGAGGCATTCAACGGCGCCGGGTGGCGGCGCGGGAGGGTGCGGTGGGTCGGCGGTCAGTACAGGCTGCTCAGCAGCATCCGTGCGTCGTCCCGGGCGGCAGCCACCGCCGGCTCCCCGAGCCCGCACAGGCGCAGGCATGACGACGCGATGGCATCGGTGTCCGCCGCATCCGGCTCACGGGAGCGCCGTATCTGGATCACGACCTCCACCAGCTGGATCAGCAGTTCTCCGATCCGCTCGGCGGGCATGCCGCGCGCGACGTCCTCGGTCGCCGCCAGGGCGCCGAGGGTGCCGTAGCTCGACTGCAGACGGCCCCGCTCGGCCCGGAAGGTGTCGAACCGCTCGGCCTGCACTTCCGGCAGCAGATAGAGCGTGCCGATGTTGTACGGAGTGCGGGAGAGGGTGCGTACGTCCATGGCGGCCACGGCGTACAGCGCGGCGGCCGGATTCGCCCGCTCGGGCACCAGTGCCCGGATTCGGTCCACCATCTGCAGACTGGGCCGCACGGACGTCGCCAGCAACTCGGCGAGGATCTCCTCCTTGGTGGCGAAGTGGTAGTAGAGCGAGGCCTGCCTGATGCCGACCCGCTCGGCGATCATGCGGGTGCTGGTGCTGGTGATCCCATGGTCGACGAAGAGCGCCCCCGCAGCATCGAGGATCTGTTCCCGCGCCGAGGTGCCGGGGTCGGACGGCGGCGTGTGCCGGGGCCTGCCTTGACGGGGACGCGTCGTCGTCATGCCCCCATCCTGCCACCTGGGTTTCCGCTCTGTGGCCTCCGGTCACGCGCACGCCGTGTAGGCATCACGCGCACGCCGTGTAGGCCCGCCAGCCACCGAAGCGGGTGATGTCGGGCGCGCCCTCGACGGCATACGGCTCGACGAGGAAGCCGCAGACGTGCCGCCCGTCGGCCAGTTCGACGGTGCCGATGGTCATCGGGGCGGGCACGGCGGCGGTCAACGCCCCGAAACCGGAAGCCGACAGCCGCCAGATCTCGCCTTCGATTCCCGTGCCCACGTCGCCGCCTGACGCCGTGCCGTGACCCGCCCCGGTGCCGGCGGCCCGCCGGCCCCCGGTGACCCGGAGCAGGCCGGGCTTGGGCGGCTCGGTGGCCAGGGCGTACAGCCGGTAGCCGCCTGCGGTGCGAGCCGGGCCGACCAGGGTGGCGCCGGCTTGCACCAACTGGGCGTTGAGCGGCTGACCGGTGAGGTGGGCGCCGACCACGAACAGGTCGAGCCCGGGGTTGGCGAACCGCTCGGCCAGCGCGGCCAGGGCGCGGTCGGAGAAGGCCGGTCCGGTGAACATCACGCCGAACGGCAGGCCGTCCACGAACCCGGCGGGAACGGCGAGCGAGGCACAGTCCAGCAGGTTGGCGAAGTTGGTGAAGTGTCCCAACCGGGCGTTGGCGCCGACCGGGTCGGCCGCCACCTCCTCGAGGGTGGGGTGCCAGGTGGTGGTCGGGGTCAGGAGGGCCGTGCAGCCGTCGAGCACCGCGCGTCCGGCGGCGCCCAGCAGGGCGAGCCTGGCGGTGTCGGCGGCCCAGTCGGCGGCGGTCTTCTCCCGGCCGGCCAGCACGATGGAGGCGACGGTCGGATCCAGGTCCGCCCCGATCAGGTCGCGGTGCTTCTCCAGGTGCGTACCGACGGCGGCGTACCGCTCGGCGACGAACGCGCCGCCGTAGAGCAGTTCCGCGGCCTGAAGCAGCGGGGTGATGTCGGTTTCGACGATCTCCGCCCCGGTGCTCGCCATGCGGGCGACGGCGGCGTCGAAGGCCTCGCGCCAGCCGTCGGCCATGCCCTTCAGATGTTCCCCGGCCGGTACGGCGATCCGGGCGCGCGCTGGGGGCGGCGGGAGCTGCATGCCGGTGCGGGAGAGCGGGTCGGCCGGGTCGGGGCCCTCGGTGAACTCCGCGGCAGTGCGGGCGAGTTGCAGATCGCGGGCGAAGACGGTCACGCAGTCGAGGGTGTAGCAGGCGGGGACCACCCCGGTCACGGGCACCAGGCCCTTGGTGGGCTTGACGCCGACGATGCCGTTGAGGGCGGCGGGTACCCGCCCGGAGCCGGCCGTGTCGGTGCCGAGCGCGATGTCGGCGATGCCCAGCGCCACCGCGACGGCGGATCCGGAGGACGACCCACCGGAGATGCGGGCCGCGTCCCAGGCGTTGCGCACCGCACCGTAGGGGCTGCGGGTGCCGACCAGGCCGGTGGCGAACTGGTCGAGGTTGGTCTTGCCGAGCACCACCGCGCCGGCCGCGCGCAGCCGCGCCACCGCCGGCGCGTCGGTCTGCGGTTCGTAGGCGTACGACGGGGCGCCCGCGGTGGTGGGAAGGCCGGCGACGTCGATGTTGTCCTTGACGGCCACCACCAGGCCGGCCAGCGGCAGCGCCGGGTCGATGCCGGCCGCCTCGGCGAGCACCTCTTCGCGTGGCCTGAGGCGGATCCAGATCTCGGGCCGGCCGACGCCCTCGATGCGGTCGTAGGCGGCCTGGACGCGGGCGGCCGGTGCCATGGCGTTCATGCCCGCACCGCCGCGACGATCTGGCCGGGGGCGACCTGTTCCCCGGGCTTGACGTAGATCTCCAGCAGCGTCCCGGCGGCGGGGGCGTTCACGGGGGACTCCATTTTCATCGCCTCCAGGGAGAGGATCGCATCGCCGCTCGCTACGGTGGCGCCTGGCTCGGCGGCGATCTGCCAGACGGTGGCGGTGAACGGCGCGGTGACCGGGATCGCCCCGTCCGGCACGGTGACGGCAGCGGCGGCGGTCGGGGGGTCGGGATCGTCGTCGCGGTCGAACTCTCCTGCGGCTCGCCAGCATTCCTTCTCGGCCTCGAAAGCGGTGCTCTGCCGCCGGCGGAACGCGGCGATCGAGTCGGCCTCCGCGGCCAGGAACGCGTTGTACTCGGCGACCGAGAAGGTGCCCTCCTCGGTCGGGAAGTCACCACGCCCGGCGTCGGTCTCGGCCCGCAGTTCGAGCAGTTCCTCCGCGGTGACGGGATACCACTCGATGCGGTCGAAGAAGCGCAGCGCCCACGGCGAGTCCTGGAACAGGCCGCCCTTGCGGAACCGGTTCCAGATCTGCACGGTGCGGCCGACGAACTGGTAGCCGCCGGGGCCTTCCATGCCGTAGATGCACAGGTAGGCGCCGCCGATGCCGACGGAGTTCTCCGCGGTCCAGGTGCGGGCGGGGTTGTACTTGGTGGTGACCAGGCGGTGCCGTGGGTCGAGCGGGGTGGCGACGGGGGCGCCGAGATAGACGTCGCCGAGGCCGAGCACCAGGTAGGAGGCATCGAAAACGGTGCGGTAGACGTCGTCGGCGGTCCGAAGGCCGTTGACTCGGCGGATGAACTCGATGTTCCACGGGCACCACGGGGCGTCGTCGCGCACACCGGCCATGTACCGCTCGATGGCGAGCCGGGTCGCCGGATCGTCCCAGCTGAGCGGCAGCCGCACCGTGCGGGAGGGAACCACCAGTTCGTCGCTGGGCGGGACTTCGTCCTCCAGTTCGCGCAGCAGGGCGGTGAGATCACGTGCCTTCAGCCGGCGGGCGTCGGTGTGGATCTGGAGGGAGCGGATGCCCGGGGTGACGTCGAGGATGCCGTCGGGCGCGTGCGCGGCGAGGGTCTCCTGCAGGGCGTGGACCCGCATCCTCAGGCCGAGGTCGAGCACCATGGGGCCGTACTCGACCAGGACGTTGTCGTCGCCGTCCCGGCGGTAGGTGACGGCGGGGCGGGCGCCGGTGGCCTCCAGGCGGCCGAGTACGCCGTCGTCGCCGTCTCCGCCCGTGCTGATCAGCGTGGGGGAGGAGCGGCGGGCATCGAGAGCGGCCGCCTCGGCCTCCCGGACCGGTACGAAGCGGACGGTGTCGCCGGGGCGGAGCTGGCCGAGTTTCCACAGTTCGCCGCTGGCGACCACCGCGGGGCAGACGAAACCGCCGAGGGACGGACCGTCGGGGCCCAGGATGATCGGCGTGTCGCCGGTGAAGTCCAGGGCACCCACCGCGTACGGCGTGTCGTGGATGTTGGAGGGGTGCAGCCCGGCCTCACCGCCGTCCTGGCGGGCCCACCGCGGCTTGGGCCCGATCAGGCGGACGCCGGTGCGGGCCGAGTTGTGGTGGACCTTGTAGTCGGTGGCGTAGAGGGTGTCGATGTCCTCGCGGGTGAAGAACTCGGGCGCCGCGTGCGGCCCTTCGGTGACACCGATCTGCCAGTGCGAGGTGATCGCCGGCCGGCGCCCGGGCGGGGTGGGGCCGCCGCCGGCGGTCGACGAAGCTCCGGGCCGCAGTACGTCTCCGGCGCGCAGCGCCCGACCGGCGTGCCCGCCGAAGCCGCCGAGGGTGAACGTGGAGGCGCTGCCCAGGTATTCGGGTACGTCGATGCCGCCCCGGACGGCCACATAGCTGCGCAGGCCCGGCCCTCGGCAGGCGCCGAGCACCAGGGTGGCGCCGGCCGGGACCGTGACCGGCTCCCAGAGGGCTACCGCGCAGCCGTCGACTGTGACCGGGACGGGAGCGCCGGTGACGGCGACCACGGTGGTGGCCGAGAAGCGCAGGCTCAGCCCGCCCGCGGTGACCTCCAGGCCAGGCACCTGGGCCGGGTTGCCGACGGCCAGATTGGCCTCGGCGAAGGAGACGGCGTCGAAGGGGCCGCTCGGCGGCACGCCCACGTGCCAGTGGCCGAGCCGGCCCGGAAGGTCCTGGACGGTGGTCATCGTCCCCGGCACCAGGACGTCGATGCGCGGCTCGGGGTCGGCCGCGGTGGCGAGCGTGCTGGTACTGTGCACGGCCTCGCGCACCTCGCCCCGCGAGGTCAGCTCGCGCAGCAGGCCCAGGTTGGTGACGATGCCGTCGACCCGGCTCGCGGCCAGGGCCTGGCCGAGCACCTCGAACGCGGCCTCCCGGGTGGGTCCCTTCGCGATCACCTTGGCGAGCATGGGGTCGTAGTACGGCGAGACCTCCAGACCGGTTTCGGCAAAGCCGTCGACACGCACGCCGGGGATCTCGCCGGCGCCCTGGCCGGGGAAGGCCGCCCTGGTGATGAGGCCCGAGGACGGCAGCGAGTCCTTGCCGGGGTCCTCGGCGTAGACGCGGGCCTCCACGGCATGGCCGGCGGGCGTCCACCTCCGCTCGAACACCGCGTCCTCGACCCAGCCGTCGCGGGCCAGGACGAGCATGAGTTCGACGAGGTCGACGCCGTACGCCTCCTCAGTCACCGGGTGCTCGACCTGGAGGCGGGTGTTGACCTCAAGGAAGGCAGCCTCCTCGCGCACGGGGTCGTAGACGAACTCCACGGTCCCCGCGCCCCGGTAGCCGACCGAGGCGAGCAGCCGGCGCGAGGAGTCGTGCAACAGTTCCCGCACATGGGGAGGCAGGGCCGGGGCCGGGGCCTCCTCGATCACCTTCTGGTTGCGGCGCTGCAACGAGCAGTCCCGGTCGCCGAAGACGGCGATCCGGCCGCAGCCGTCGCCGAAGACCTGCACCTCGACATGGCGGGCGGGGCGCACCAGGCGCTCCAGGAACACCCCGGCGGACCCGAAGTTGGACTCCGCGAGCGCCGCGACGCGGGCGAAGGCCCCGCGTACCTCATCGGCGGTGGCGCAGGCCTGCATGCCGATGCCGCCGCCACCGCCGGTGGCCTTGACCATCACGGGCAGCCCGATCGAGGAGGCCGCGGTGACGGCCTCCTCGGCGCTTGCGAGTAGCTCCGTCCCGGCCAGCAGCGGCACCCCGGCGGCCTTGGCCAGGGCGCGCGCGGTGTGCTTCTCGCCGAAGGCGGTGATCTGGTCGGCGGTCGGTCCCGCGAAACGCAGACCGGCCTCCTCCACGGCACGGGCGAAGGCGGTGTTCTCGGAGAGGAAGCCGTAGCCGGGGTGAACGATGCCCGCGCCATGGGCGAGCGCGGCCTCGATGATCGCCTCCCCGCGCAGATACGAGGCGCGGGCGGGCGCCGGACCGAGGCGGACCGCGTGATCGGCCTCGCGGACGTGCGGGGCGGCGCGGTCG
The DNA here is from genome assembly GCF_055572075.1 of Streptomyces sp. NPDC030820. Lineage (NCBI taxonomy): Bacteria > Bacillati > Actinomycetota > Actinomycetes > Kitasatosporales > Streptomycetaceae > Streptomyces > Streptomyces sp. NPDC030820. Next base: position 89,596 of record NZ_JBVIEB010000020.1, on the reverse strand, counting down.
GCGTCGGAGAAGACGGCGACGGTGCCCAGGCCCATCCTCCTGGCGGTGCGGATCACGCGGCGGGCTATCTCGCCGCGGTTGGCGACGAGAACGGCGGTGGGGCGGGTCACGCGGCTCCCTCCGCGGTGCGAGCGGCTTGCGCGGACCGTGCGTCGACGTCGACCGGTGCCGGTTCCACGACGATCATCCGCAGCGGAGTGGGGTTGAAGTCGTTGCAGGGGTTGTTCATCTGCGGGCAGTTGGACACCACCACCAGCACGTCCCTCTCGGCGCGCACCGCGACCCGGCGGCCCGGCGCCGACATGCCGTCCACGATGCCGAGCGCGCCGTCCGCCTCGACGGGCACGTTCATGAACCAGTTGAGGTTGGAGACGATGTCCCGCACCCCGAGGCCATGCCGGCCGGCCTCGGCGAGGAAGTTCTCGCGGCAGCCGTGCTGGAACATCACATGATGTCCGTAGCGCAGGGTGTTGGACTCCTTGCCGCACGCGCCGCCGATGGTGTCCTGGCGGTCGACCTCGTTGGCGACGACGGTCATCAACGGGCGGCCCTCGCTGCTGCGCAGCACGGTGCCGGTGCGTACGTAGGCGTTGCCCTGCCAGGCCAGGGTGTCGGGGACGCTGTAGCGCTCCTCGGGATCGTCGGCGTTGTAGAGCAGACAGTCGGCCGACTGGTTGCCGCCGACGTCGACGATCGTCAGGACGTGCCCCTTGCGCACCACCGCCGACCAGGGCGCGTTGGGGGCCACCGTCTCGTCCAGGACGATGCCGCCCTCGACCAGGCTCGCTCCCCAGTCCAGGGGGGATCCCTCCGCGTGGACGGCGCCGACCGGGACGGTGGAGGCGACCGTGCCGCCGTCGGCGGCCGGGTAGCTGACGGGCGTGGTCCCGGTCCGTGTGGTCGCCATGTCACAGCCCCCGGGCTTCGCAGTAGTCGACGGTGTTGAGGTACGCCCGGTGCAGTTCCGGAGTCGCCGTGAACCGCGGCTCGTCCGGGCCGGTCGGGGCACCGCGCCAGGCGTGCACCCGCAGTGGGCCGACGACGTAGCCGGGACGAGGGTCCAGCGGATGGGCGGCATTGGCGAGCAGCACCAGCAGGGGCATCTCCGCGACGAGTTCGACATGCGTGCCCGCACCCGCGCTGCCCTGCCAGGCCAGGGTGCCGTCCGGCTCGACGCGCACGCCCTGGAAGAAGGAGAGACTGGGCGGCAGGTCGCGCCGGCTCAGACCGTGCTTGGCGGCCGCCTTGAGGAAGAGCCCGCGGCCGGACGGCGACGGCCCCTCGTGGCGGGCGTCACCGTATTTGCGCTCGTTCCAGGCGTCCGTGGTGGTGCCGCAGAAGGCGTCGTGCCGACCGGAGGAGTCACCGCTGACCACGGCCAGGACCCGGCCGTCGCCGGACAGCAGCGGATGGTTCTGGCCCGGATACGCCTGCCACGGCACCTTCTGGGTGTCGGCCACGTTCAGCCGCTCCACCGGCTCCAGGGCGTTGAAGAGCAGCAGGTGGGCGCAGGCGTCACCGCTCGGGTCGTCGAAGCGCAGCCGCGTGCCGCGGGCAAGTACCTTGTGCGTGTAGCCGCCGGGCGCCACCGTCTCCGCCCACACCAGGGCGGCCGCGTCCACCCCCGGCGGGCAGTACGGGCTGTCCGACGCCGGAAGGTACGGCATCCATGCGCCGGCCTGACCGCCTTGGGCGCGGGCGTCCTCGCGGGCACTTCGGACGCTGTCGGTCAGGTGCAGATCACGGGCGCGGGCGGGAGCCTGCCCGGTCGGGTAGCGGCCGTGCTGCGGTACGGCCGTCGAGCTCTCGGCGGTGGTCATGGATGTCCCGTCGTCCCTTCGTCGGTACGTCATCGGTGCGTCCCCTCGCGTCACACGGGCCCTCAGGCGGGCTCGGCGACGGCCTGCGCGTCCAGGGACGGTTCGGTGTGCGTGTGGGGTACGTGCCTCAGCTCGATACGGCGGTGCAGCCGGCGGGCGAGGAAGTAGCCGGCACCGGCGGCGAGGCTGAGCCCGATGAACAGCAGGGCGCTCCACCGCAACCACCACGTGCCGCCGGTGAGGTCGTAGATCTCCGCACGGGGCCAGATCAGGTTGACCGTCATGCCGGCCTGGTAGAGCACGGCGAGCGCGTTGACCGCCACTCCCCATCGGCCCAGCGAGAACAGGGGTCGACCGGTCTCGTCGACGCCTACCGGCAGCCCGCCGCTGCGCCTTCGCCGGATCCGGGTGACCAGCAGCGGCACCGTCACGCCCAGATAGGCCAGGTACAGCAGGGCGATGCAGAGGCTGGAGAGAGCGGTGAAGATCGCCGACTGGCGGATGTTGACCACGAGCGCGATCGCGGCGCCGACGCCCACCACGACCGACGTGCTGATCGGCGTACCGGTGCGGGCCGAGACCTTGCCGAGGTGCCGGTGGAAGGGCAGGGCGCCTTCGCGCGCCATGGAGTACATCATCCGCGCCCCGGAGGTCTGTACGGCCAGGGTGCAGGCGAACACCGCGACTGCCACGCAGCACAGCAGCAGGCGGCCCAGAACCCCGCCGAGCCGGTCGGTGAGCACCCAGGACAGACCACCGGCTGCCAGTTTTCCGTCGGTCAGGCTGTGCGCCGCCATCAGCCCCGACAGGATCAGCAACGCGCCGCCGACACCCGAGGTGATCAGGGCCCGCAGGATGGTCCGGGGAGTGGTTCGGCGCGGGCTGTGGGTCTCCTCCGCCAGCTCGCCCGCCGAGTCGAAGCCGACCATCACGTACGCCGCCATCAGTGAGGATGCGAGGAAGGCCCCGAAGTAGCCGCCGTGGCCGGCCCAGCCGGTGGGGTGGGCCACCACCTGCGGACCCCGCTCGGGCAGGAAGAAGAGGATGAGCACCAGCGCGAGCACGCCGATGATCTCGACCGTGACGCCGAAGCTGGTGGCGGCGGCCATCTGGCGGATGCCCAGGATGTTCACCACCGTGGTGATCACCAGCAGAACGCATCCCAGCAGGACCGCGTTCTGCGCGCCGGTCGGGGAGCCGACCGACGGATCGGCACCCGGACCGCCGACGATCTGGAAACCGGACCAGATACCCGGCAGTACCGCCTGCGCCGCGATCGCGGCCGCCGCGACCGTGAGTATCTGCCCGATGATCATGATCCAGCCGATGAACCAGCCCGTCGTGGTGCCGGCCAGCCGGCTCGACCACTGGTAGATCGCCCCGGATATGGGCCAGCGTGCGGCCAGTTCGGCGAAACACAGCGCGACGAGCAGTTGGCCCGCGAAGACCAGCGGCCAGGTCCAGAAGAACGCCGCGCCGCCGAGACCGAAGCCCAACCCGAACAGCTGGAAGACGGTGGTGAGGATCGACACGAAGGAGAACCCCGCGGCGAACGACGCGAAGCTGCCCACGCCGCGGCGGAGTTCCTGCTGATAGCCGAAGAGGGCCGGGCTGGTCGTACCACCGCCGCCAGGGCTCTGCGCAAGAGGGAGTTCGGGCCGGCTCATCGCCGCACCTCCGATCGTTCGACAGATACCTGTCGCTTGATAGGTATTGCGATCGTCGGCCGGACCGGTCTCACCCCCGAGTCCGGGAAGTTAACTTCGCGTATCCGCGGAACTCGCCCTCGGAAAGGACTGGGTGGCACGGTCGGGGTCCCGCTCGCGGACCCTGCGCAGCGAGGGAATTGTGAGGCGCACCGGCCATGCCCAGAGCAAGCGAGTGCCGGATGCCCGCGACGGGGAGATGCCCTCCGGTCGCCCCTCGGGCGCGGGCGGCGTTCCGACCTCCCGGGCGTGCAACATCGGCTGCACGCCGGTCATCGACGCCGACGACGAGGCTCTCACGCGGGCCCGAGAGCCAGCGTGCAACCGTTCGCCGAGGGCCGCGGCCCGTTCGCGCATGCCGATCAGACCGTAGCGGGAGCCGGGGTGACTTCCGTGTGAACCAGCGGGGTGTCGCCGGGGTTGGTGACGGTGACGGTGAGTCGGTAGCCGGTGTAGGTGAGCCGGACCTTCGCGGTGGTGGCAGCGGAGTGCTTGGTGACGTTGGTCAGGGCTTCCTGGATGATGCGGTAGGCGGCCAGGTCCGTGCCGGGCGGCAGTGGCTGCGGCTCGCCGTCGGTGGTGACGGCGACGTCCAGGTCGGCGGGGTGGAACGACGCGGCCGGCTCGGGCAGCAGCTGGAGTCCCGGGGCGGGTACGAGGGGCCAGTTGACGGCTTCCCTTCTGGCTGGGGCCGGTGCCGTACATCAGTGCCCGTACGGGCAGGGACGGCGTTCCCCGGCTGCGGCGGGTTGTGGCCGTGGACGACGACACGGGGCCGCGGCTGTGCCGTGGGGGCGGCACTGCGCTGATGCCGGCGGCGAAGGCGACGGCGGTGTTCTGCTCGTCGGTGTGCCGGTCGCGGCCGGCGCCGGATGCGGCGGGCACGGGGGATGACCGAGGCGGTGAACGCCGGCGTGATGGCCAACGCCCGGAGCGCGGCACGTCCTGGACGGTCGGCGTCGACCGACCAGTCTCGGCTCAGTTCGCCTATGCAGAAAGCCACAAGCTGTGAGCCGCAGTACGGCAGGCCATGAACGCCGGCAAGAGCATCCGCTGACGCACAATGGAGGCCCGGACTGCCACTGACCGTCGGGCCCCTGCGGCAGCGGAGTAGCAGCGCCAACTACGTGACGATGAGCAGGACGATCCACATGACGGCGGCGAGAATCGGAAGCGCATAGGCGATCAGCGGCATCGCGCTGGGACCAGAGATGCGGCTGGCTGTATAGGTTTCCGCGTAGTCCGGTAGGCGCTCTGCAGTACGTCGTTGGATCGCCCGGTTGTAGCGGTGATATCGGTGTCCTACGTATGCCCAGATGGCGGTGAGAGCGAGCCCGAAGCCGGCCAAGACACGTGCTGCCGCGTGAGTGGTGCCCGATGTGGCAGTGGTGCTGTAGGCAACCGCCAGGAGAGATTGGGCGAGGAGGAACAGGTTTCCGCGCTCGAAGATCATGGTGTCGGTGTGGAGGTGGTGCTCCCACAGACGGGCGTCTGCGTCGCGCCGCTGGTCGTCGTACTCTGCCGTCGTCATGCGGCAGGTCTGCCCGCGGCTTCAGGGGAACAGTCGACTCCGGCAAGGGGCACAGCAGCACGACCGGCGTGAACCGCGCCGAGGGAGCGCTGTCGTCGCAGAGTCACACGGTGGCGACCGCGGCGACGTCGACGTCGTGTTGCCTCGCGACGTCGCGTCGGCTTCCCTGGCAGGCCTGGGCGGTGGAGCAGTCGTGCTGGACCTGGGCGCGGACGGCCTCGGCATCGATGGTGATGTCGGTCTGGGAACGCCGCAGGCGGTGCATGGTTCTGCGTGACAAACCGGCGGCGAAAGGCGACGGCGGTGTCCTGCTCCCAGCCTTCCTCAAACGGGCCCGCGCAGGCGGCGCATACAGCAGCGCGGGGTGCGAGACCGCGTATCCGGCGGCCATAGGATCGCTCCGCACCCGGGGTCGCACGCCCATTCGCGAACTGGTCGGAACCGACGGGCCGGGCGGGCCAGGCGGGGCGGCGGACGGGTCACGCTGGAGCGCGGGACCGTGTTCACCCTTGCCGAGGTCGAACGCCTCATGGAGAAGGGCTCCCGAACCGGCGAGGACCTGGACGGCCGCTACTTCTGGTGCTCCGACGGCCTCATCGTTCGAGACCCCGGCATCGACAACATCACGCAGGTGCTGACCGGCCTGCTCGACTGCGGTGACTTCGCGCAGGTCCTTCACCGGCTCGACGACGAATGACTGTCCGGCGCCCATTCTGAAACGATCAGTTGGACGGCCGAGGAGTACAACGGCACCAGGGCCGGGACGTTCTCTTCGGCCGTGACCTCGAACTGGTGGCCGCGGCGTACAGGGTCATCCTCGGCGAGCACGGCCACCACGCACCGCTCCGGCTCGAACGCCCATGTAACCAGGCATCCGCGCACGCGCCACATGAGCTGGTCCACGTCTAGAGGCCGACCGGGCCCAGCGCCCGCATCACGACCACTGACGCGTCGTACGCGGCCAGGATGCCGTGGTCACGGGCACCGAGGCGCTCCATGGTCACCTGGCACCGGCGCCACCTGTAGAACACCGTCCGGCCGGGGAGCCGACCCGGCCACGATCTCCACCGCACACTGCGGCCCGTACGGGAAGCGCGACTCCGGCAGCTCGTACGGGGTCGACGTCATGGCAGGCAGCGTGCCACTCAACAAGAAGCCATGGCACCGCAGTCCGGTGCCGACGGCAGGCCGAAGGCCGACGGGGAACCGCGCGACAGGAGAGGCACCCGTTCGGCGGTGAGCCGCAGGCGGTGAGAACCCGTTCCCGCGTCGAACTCATATCCCATCGTGACGTACGACTTTCCCGACACCAGAAGGAGAGACTTCTGCGGAAACCCACCGCGTTATGCCGAAACGATCGGCATGCCGGGGGCGTAGTGCGTACCATTTCAGCGCCCGGAGTTCGAGTCGGTCCAAGGGGGAGAGCAATGATCGAGCTGTCGGCCGTTCTGAGAGATCTGCGGGAAGAACTTGAGCAGTCCATCGCAGCAGCCAACGGGCAGGCCCTCAAATTCGAACTGGGATCGGTCGAGCTGGAGGTGTCGCTCGCGCTGGAGAAGAAAGCCGGAACCTCTGCGAAGGTGAAGTTCTGGGTCGTGGATCTCGGCGTGGACGGATCGCTCAACCACAATGCCGTCCAGCGGGTGAAGTTGTCTCTGCAGCCCACGGTCGAGTCGGGTGGTGTCAGAACGCGTCCCTTCGTCTCCGGTACGGCCGGCTCTCATGAGCAGTGACGCAGGCGGACTTCGTGTTCTGAGCGGGCTGGACGATCGTCAGGTCGTCCAGATCGTCACCGTGAGCGAAGACGGTGGTGGCAGACGGGGATCCGGCTATCAGGTCGCATCGGGCCGGGTGCTCACCGCTGCGCATGTCCTTGACGGCGCGTGCCATGTCCGGGTTCGCTTTCTGGACGACGGTGGCGCCCCCAGCGACATCGAGGCCGACACGGAATTTCTGCACTCCGGGCTTGATATCGCGGTCTTGAGGCTTCGTTCGGTATCGGGCGCCGGTGGTGACGATGTCCCGCCGCAGGTGCAGGGGGCTCCTCGGTACGGGCGGCTGAGCGGTGCCGTGCCGTGCGAAGCGATGGGCTTTCCCCTCTTCAAGCTTCGCCGTGAAGGGGGCACGCGCGAGAGCGGGATCGAGTATCGTGACACCCGGCATGCGTACGGGCACGCCGCCGGTCTGTCGGGGCGGCGCGAAGGCACGCTCGAGATCACCGTCGAACCTCCCGGCGACATCCCGGACTCCGCCCGTCATTCGCCCTGGGAGGGCATGTCCGGGGCAGCGGTGTGGAGCGGGGGCTGTCTGATAGGTGTCGTCAGCGAGCACCGCGCCACCGACGGCGCGGGGACTCTGACCGCGAGCCGGGTCGACCGGTGGCATCAGAAGCTCTCCCGCGAGGAACGCGACACGCTCCACACCTTGATCGGCCTGCCCCACCACCCGGGCAGGCTGAGAGACACCGACCCGCGAGCACAGCGTATTCACGCCTACCTGTCTGCGGCACTCGCTTCGACGCGAGAACACCCGTACATCGGCAGCATCCTGGGCGCGGCCCCACCGCTGACCGACATCCATGTCGGTCAGCGAGCCCGCCCGCGCGGATCAGGGGCCGCTGCCATCGTGTCGGCCGAACTTTCCGCGGACGAGCTGATGCATCGCCTGCTCCACCAGCCCGAGGGTGTGACGCTACTGACGGCCGGGTCGGGAGGCGGCAAGTCGACCTTGCTGCGCATGGTGCTGGCATCCCTCGCCGCACGACGTCTCGCAGGTGAGGACGTGGCTGTGCTGCCGGTTCTCCTCCGAGCCAGCGACCTGGTGAGGAAGGAGTCGTTACCGCAGGCCATTTGCCGCGCTGTCACCCGGGACCTGAGCAGGTTCGGGCTGCTGGAGGAGCCATCCCTGGACGTCTTCCGCGCCGAGCCGGAACGCGGCGTTCCATGGCTGGTGATGGTGGACGCCCTGGACGAGATCCTTTTGCCGGAGCAACGACGCGAAGCGCTGCAGACCATCGCGGCTTTCGGCTGCCGGGACCAGGCCGAACACGGCAGCAGCCCCTTCCGATTCCTTGTCACCACCAGACCCCTCCCTGAAGACCACCTGAGCATCCTGGGAGCGGACACTCAAGCTTTCGAACTGCTCCCCTTCGACGCGATAGAACTCCACCAGCTCGCGGTGAACTGGTTCCGCGCGTTCGGCCGTGCCAGTGCTGAGCCGATGGCGCCAGGATCGGTGCGGTCCCCCTGGGCCACGGACGGGATGGGCACAGTCCCCCTCATGGGCGCCCTCCTGTGTGCTCTTCGCCTGGCAGCACCGGACGAGCCTCTACCGGCCGACCGAGGCGACCTCTTCCGGCGTTTCGTCGGAGCTCTCGCCGACCGCCATCATGCCGCCGGCCTCGCAGGCATCAGGGAGCAGACACGCCAGGCACTCGGCCGCTATGGAGACGCGGTGCTGCACCAGGCCCAGCTGACCGTCGACAGCTTCTTCACGATGGTGGCCGAGGTCGCCTCCAGGCAGATCGCCCTCTCCGCCGCCCTCATCGCGCCTGCCGCCCCGGTCCGCAGAGACTTCAGCGTCCTCGACGCCGTGCGCGGGCGCCCGGAGGCGACACGGCCCGACCCCGTCCCGGAGGAGACCTGGCTGCAGTTCCTCGGCGATCTCCTCAGACACAGCGGCCTGTTCACGGAGGACGAATCCGGGTTCCACTTTCTCCACCAGACACTCGCCGACTACCTCGCGGCTGAGGCCGCCACCCGATCCGCCAAGCAGTGGAAGAAGGAACTCCGTGCGTTCCTCGGCCCCGGCCTCCTTCCCGATCTGCCGGGTGGCCGCCGAGCCCGGACGGCCCGTCGCACCGCCCACATGTCGTACATCGGTTTCCTGCTGGACGCGGAAGCGGCGGACGGGAGCGGCGGCCGTACGCTGCACCGGCTGGCCCGCGACGGAGAGCTTTCGGACCTGGAGTTCATCGCCTCCCAGGCACGGCTGGGGACCCGGCTGAAGCGAGAAACGGTGACGACGGCGACCGAAGCGCTGGCCTCGATAGCCGGCCGACCGAACCTCCTGCACAACTCGTCGCTCCGGGCGGCCCTGGCACTGGCCGATCTCAATGATGCTCGTGCACAGTCGATCCTCCTCGGCATCGCCCGGGACGCGAACGCGGCCGGCCTCTCACCCCTGCCTGTCATCCGGTCCAACGAGGCAGCCGGGAAACTCATGCCTCTGTTCAACGGCCTGGCCAGAGTCCAGGCGGCGTTCAGGGTCGCCGAAGGCGGGGACGAGCGCGGAGCGAAGATTCTGCTGGAACTGGTGCACGGAGACGGTCTCCATCCGCTCGCCCGGGTCTTCGCGGCAGGCGGCCTTTCCCAGCTCGGGCACGACAACGCCCAGGAGCTGCTGTTGTCCCTGGCCAAAGACAGCCGCTTCGACGGTTCCGGGCGTGCCCTTGCGGCTCGCCTGCTCGGGGTGCGGTTCGGCGACCCGCGCGCCCGCGCGATACTCGTGGCCATGACCCGCGACCAGGGCCTCGATCCCGTATCACGTGTCAACGCCGCACATTCGCTGTCCAGGCTGGAGGATTCACGGGCCCGGACCGTTCTTCTGGAACTGGCCAATCCTGCCAGCTGTTCGGACTGCAGTGTTCTGATCAAGTCCTTCGTCCACGTCAAGGCAGCCAGAGTTCTCGCCGAATTCGACGATAAGCGCGCACCGGAGCTCTTGCGTTCACTGGCGCAGAACGCGAACGTGCATCGCTACTACCGCCGTCGCGCGAAGATCATCCGGGCCATGATCCACAAGGGTATCCCGCTTCGGGCGCGCTCGGAGGAGGACCGCCTCAGACTGGAAACAGACATCCGCGAAATGACCTATGGCCGGCAGATCCGGCTCCTCACAGCGTACTTCCACCTACAGAACCGCATTCTGCTGCCCTTCGCGCTGAGGAGATCGGAACGATGGACCGAACGCGGTCCGCTGTGACCGTGATTGGCTGGTCAGCGTGTTCAGGCTGCGGGGAACCGACTGCGCTGCGTGTGGGGCCTGTTCTACGGTGAGTGCTCTGCAACACCACCAAAGAGGGCGCCCATCGCGCCGCCTGCGGCCCGGCGCGGCAGAAGGGCGCCGGTGGATTGAGCCAGGGCCGTGGTGGGGCAGATCCAGATCTCCGGGCCCTGCCCGACAGCGAAGACGGTCTCACCGAAAGTACCCAACCGCCACATGGCAGCCTGGTCGTCCCCGGCTTCCGCTACCGCGGCCAGCACCGTACTCAGCAGCGCGGCGAACCGGGCGTCGATCTCCGCCACGGCCCGGGCTTCCTCGCACGCAGCGGGGACCGCCGCCCGCCGCGCCATCACCTGATCTGGATCGGGCTCCTGCGTCTGGAGCAGGTCAGAGTACGGTTGCCACAGCCGGCGCAAGATGACCGCCGCCGCATCCACGTCCGGCTGGGTGATCTGCCACGAACCGGCTTGCAGGGTCCGCGTTGCGGTGGTGAGTGCTTCCTCGTACGACGTCGCATACCGAGACCCTCGGCGCGCGGCCCCAGCCGCAGGCAGCAGGTGGTCCTCGACGCAACGGGGCATGACCATGCCCGGCAGTAGCGGTGACCCACCGACGGTGGGAGGCCAGCAGGGCGAAGGGATGGGGACTGGGGGACGGCCCCGAGCTACAACGTCACCAGCAACCGCTCGACAACCTCGATGCCGCCCTGGGGAGTCGTGGTGACGACGGCTCAGGACGTCGCGTGGGACCTGCTCGCGCCCGCGGGCTCAAGCGCGAGCACCGCATCGACTCCAAGACTCTGTTCGATCCTGGTGAAGCTGTCCTTCGGAGTGGTCGCAGGGGCCGGCGCTCTTGTCGCCCCGGTCGTCGCCTACCGGCGCCAGCGCGTCGACGAGGAAGGCGCCATGGTTCAGGTATGCAGGGCGGACCACCCCCGCATCGGCGGGGAGGACCGCAGAGCGGGCCATTGCTCGCACCGCCGCGGTGGCCGCACCGCCGGAGCCTTCGTGACCTGGACGGTTGTCACCTCCGGCGATGTTCAGCGGACGCCGGCACAGAACGCGGCGCTTCGGACGAGCTTCATCCACGCGGATGATCTACACCACCCCGGCCCCGTCCACGGGCCACGCTCTACGGGCGGCGGGCCAGCAAATGGGTGTCGAGGAAGCCCCGTTCGGACGCTGGATCGTGGAGCAACCGAGCCACCATGATGAGTCCGGCCCCGGCCAGCAACTCGGCAAACTGCTCCGCCGGCCAGCTATAGGCGGGCGCCACCTTGTGGTCGAACCGGACCGGCTCCGGCCCCTCGGTCCCGAAGAAGGACACCAGGAGCAGGCCCCCTGGTGCCAGGACACGCACCTGCTCAGCGAGCAGCGCGGGCAATTCTCCAGGTGGGGTATGGATCATCGAGTAGTGGGCCAGCACTCCGCCGAGCGCGCCGTCCTCGACCGGCAGGGCCTCCATTCGCGCTTCGTCGAACCGCAGCGCCGGATGGGCCCGCCGGGCGTGGGCGACCATAGCCGGGGAGAGATCGAGCCCGAAGGCGTCCAACCCCAAGTCGTGCAGCATGGCGGTCAGATGGCCGGGTCCGCACCCGACGTCGGCTGCCCGCAGATTCCCCGTGCCACGCACGAGCTCGGCGAAGATGCCGATCATGTTCCGCGCGAACGGCCGCGTCTCCAACCGATTATCGAACATCGACGCATACAGCTCGACGACCCCGTCGTAGGCCGCCCTGGTCTCGTCCTGGTGGTTTAACACGGGAAGGAAACCTAACACGCGTGCCGTTCGCCGCCGTTCTCCGGCCCCATACCGACCCTTCCACATGGCGGCCGACCCTCCACGGACAAGGGTGCGTTCGCGTGAGTCACGATGTGGTCGAGGCTGTATGGGATGCGTGGTGCCGTGCGCCGGTGACGATAAGTGAGACGTTCTGTCCACCGAAGCCGAAGGAGTTGCTGAGCACGGCCTCCTGGGGGACGTCTCGTCGCTCTGCGACGACATCGAGATCGATGTCGGGACCGACGCCAGCCGTGGTGAGGTTGCGGGTCGGTGGGATGACGCCGTGCTCCACACTGAGGACGGCGATGAGCGCTTCGATCGCGCCGGCTGCGCCAAAGAGATGGCCGAGCGCTGCCTTGGGGGCTGTCACGGTGGCGCGGCCGAAGACCTTCCCGATCGCGTGTGCCTCGGCGACGTCGCCGACCGGAGTTCCGGTGGCGTGGGCGTTGATGTGGCTGATCTGCTCGGGAGCCAAGCCGGCTTGCGCGAGGGCCTTTCGCATAGCCGAGATCTGACCGGAGCCGTCGGGAGCGGGCGCCGTGATGTGGTGAGCGTCGGCGGCGATGCCGGCGCCCGCGAGCACCGCATGGACGCGCGCGCTCCGGGCGTTGGCATGCTCGGCGCTTTCGAGCACCACGACAGCGGCGCCTTCGCTGAGGACGAATCCGCTGCGGTCCGCGGCGAACGGCCGGGACGCTGACGCGGGCTCGGCGGTGTGCCGCGACAGTGCTTGTGCCTGGGCGAAGCCGGCGACGGTGATCGGGGTGATCGCGGCCTCGGTCCCGCCCGCGATGACCACGTCCGCTTCGCCGGCACGGATGAGCCTGGCCCCCAGGGCGATCGCCTCAGCACCGGAAGAGCACGCCGAGACGGGCGTGTAGACACCAGCCCGTGCGCCGTACTCGATACTGATCAGCGCCGCCGCCGCATTGGGCATGAGCATCGGCACCGTGCGTGGCGAGACGCGCCGAGTCCCGGCCGCCTCCAGTACGTCGTCTTGCTTCAACAGCGTGCGTACGCCACCGATGCCCGTGCCGATCGCCGATGCGAGCCTGTCCGGGTCCACCCCCGGGGCACCTGCATCGGCCCAGGCTTCGGCCGCCGCGGCGAAGGCCGCCTGCTGCGCGCGGTCGAGCCGCCTGGCCTGCACCGGCAGCAGCAACTCTGCGGGGTCGATCGCCATTGTCCCCACGACGGTGTCGGGAAGGCCGGCGTCCTCGTGGCCGTGCAGGACGCCGCCGCGGATGCCGGACTCGCCGGCAAGCAGGGCGTCCCAGGTGGACACCACGTCTCCACCGAGTGGTGTGATCGCGCCGAGCCCGGTCACGACGACTTCAGTGCGTTGCATGTGCTTCGACCTTTCTTGTATGCCATACAAGCTGGCGGGCTTTGTTGTATCACATACAATCGAGGGGTGGAGAAGAAGCGAACCGAAGCCCGAGCAACGCCGACTCCGGCGCTCGACCGTGGTCGCGCAACGAGGCGCCGGCTGATTGAGGTCACTGCCCGGCTATGCAAGGAGCGGCCCGGCGCCGAGGTGAGTGTTGCGGAGATCGCGAACGCGGCAGGCGCGTTCCCCAATCAGGTCACCTACTACTTCGGCTCCAAGGACTCGCTGCTCGTACACGCCGCCTTTCTCGGTTTGCTGCACGACACCCGACGGATTGAGCGCATCGGTCGCCAAGCCCCGGATGCGGCGACATTTCGGCGCAACATCGCCCGCGCCGTACTGGCCATGCCCTCGCTCCCATCGGTCGCGCGAGCCCTCGCAACCGGGATCTCCAAGCCCGAACTCGCCCCCGTGGTCGACCAGCACCTCCAGTTGCTGTTCCGGCAATCCGAGCGCTTCGTGAGCCAGCTCATCGACGGTCGCGGCTGGAGGGCCCGTCGACCACTCGACGTGGAGGCGAGGACGTTCTGGAGCACCGCGCTCGGCGCAGTGCTACTCGTCCGCGCCGGGGCACACGGCACCAACGGCGACCTCGACCTCGCTGGAGCATTGACCATCCACGACGACCCCGAGCCCGGCTAGCTCAGCCGACCGGGTCGACGGCGGCAACGTGCGTGGTTCCCGTGCGACGGCCACCTCGCCCGCCGGCTCGGATCGGCCGGCAGCCGGCGCCGGCTGCCGGGATGGGGTGGGGAAGCCGACCGGGGCGCTCAGCGGCCTCGTCAGGCGCCCCTTCGCCCACTGCTCGGCCGCCTCGGGGTCGGCCGGCACCGCGTGCAGCGTGTCCTGGACCTCCTGCCGGGTGTCGTCGCTGATGCGCTGCCCCGCGTGGGCCGTCAGCTCGCCGGCCTGCCGGAGCCAAGCGAACGTGAGCTGGTGCCGCTGCGCCGACGGCTTTTGCAGCTGCTCACCGTCCAGATCCCGGTGGGCCTGTCGCAGCGTCTCACCCAACTGCAGCAGCCGCTGCACCTTGTCGGGCTGTTCGCACACCAGCAGGTTGCTGGCCACGCCGCCTGGGTCGGGCGTCGCAGACGCCGGATCTGGTCGGCCAGCTCGCGGTCCCCGCAGCGCGGGCCGACTGCGCCCGTTCGTCGCGGGCAGCGGTGAACTCGCCCGGCGGCAGGCCGTAGAGCTCATCAGCAACAGCGTCCAGATCCACGCTTCCCTCCCGCCCGCCAGGCCTGATATGCCGATTTTGTCACTAGTTGTTCATCAACTCAGCGAAGGCGCGGACGTGTTCGGCGGTGCGGTCGAGTTCTGGGCAGCGGGCGAGGATCTTCTTGAGGTGCTGAGTCTGGTCGTCGAGGCGGTCGGGGTGTCGGGTGAGCCAGCCGGTGACGTCCCGAACGGACGGGTGTTTGCGGGGCGGGTCGTTGTGTGGGTGGGCGTCCCGGAGTGGCCTCGGGAGCGGTTCAGTCGGCGGTCTCGATCCGCTGCGGAGCGATGCCTAGGATGAGTTTCTCAAGCGCCTCCGGGGCGGGGCCGAATGTGGCCAGCCAGGTCTCGACCAGGTAGATCTCGCTGGTCTCGTCGATGCCGAGGAAGAATCTGCCCTGATCGAGTTCGCCGATGGGGAAGATTGCGCGCCCGGTTGTCGCGCTCCAGTCGGCGAAGCGGTCCTCCTCGCCGATCAGGTTGTCAGGGTCGAAGTTGAAGGGGGTCTTCGCGCAGGTGATGCCTGGTCCGCTGATCTGCACGTCCAGGTCGCCGAACTCCGTCAGGAAGGCTTCGGCGGCATCGTGCATGCGGACCAAGCCGTTCTTCTCGAGCGTCTCGCGCCAGCGGTCGATCGGGATGCGCCGTCCCGGCCACCAGCCGGCGGTGCGCAGAGTGTCCTCGATCACGCCGGTTTCCCGTAGTGACACCGCAGCCGCATCGACCCATGCCTGGTCCACCGGCACGTTCTCGGGCCAGCCTGGCCGCCAGTTCGCCTGCCACTGGGCGAAGTCGTCACGGAGGAACTGCGGGTCCACTGGCTTGAGTCGCAGTTGCGGTCGGTGATCGGCCCACCAGACCTCGAATTCGGCCTCGGTTCCATTGCCTGGCCAGCGTTCTGCGACCGTCGGCAGAAGCAGAACATCGACGAACCCTCCGACCGGAAGACCGATGTCGACGAAGATCCCGATCGCACCCGGCCTCGGGACTGCCGTCACCGTCCCTCGGAACCTTTGCCCGAACCGCAGGCCGCGACGGATTCGAATCCACTCTTCAGCGCTGACCACCCGGACATCCTGGCATTTCGCTGTTGCGCGTGGCGGCCGGACAGTCGTGGTGGTGGGGCTGGGGGCTAACGACGTTGAGGATGGGGTCTTCTCCTTCCGGGATTTCGAAGACGAAGACGACGCCGGAGGGGGTGGCCTGGACGGCGCACTGGTTGGCGAAGGTCAGGGGTGTGTATGGCTGCCAGGCGCAACCGACGTGGCCGAGAGCTTCGATCACTTCGGCGTACGTGGGGTGGCCGGTGAACGCCCGCTTCTCGACCAGCTCCGCAGGGAGTTCAACGGTGTCTCGCCAGGTCTGGAGGCAGATCAGGACGATCTTCTGGCAGCGGCAGACGCTCAGCTCAAGGTCGCCGTAGGCGAACAGACGCGGCCATGACCGACGCTTCCCGACGACCACTTCAAAGGGCTCGCCGAGCGCTTCGGTGACCGCGCCCCAGGCGGCGCCGTTCGCGACCGGACCCAGCTGCCCCGACCGGGCAAGTTCCGTCAGGACGTCGAGTAGCTCCATGTGGCGGGAGCCTGCCATCTGCGGCGATGGACTGTCGAACGGCTTTGGGCGGCCTCAGGCCGTCTTCTTCGGCTGGCTCTTCTGGCGCCGCAACTCACGGATGCGGTCCTGCGCCGTGAACAAGGATGGCGTCCCTTGTGGTGGTGTAGCCGATCACGGTTGGGGAGTGCGCCGGGGCGTGTGCTGACGTGATTTCCGCTTCCTGCCCGCAGGGCGGGCTACCGTGCAACTCTCCGTTGTGAACGGCCAGTTCAACGCGGGAGGTGCAGGGTGGCCCTGTCTCAGCATGACCTACTCCGGTTGTTGGAGTCACTACGTTCAACGGACGGGCTCGAACTCGTTCGGGGTGTGGCCGAGCGAATGCTCCAGGAGCTGATCGAGGCCGAGGCCCCGGCCCGGATCGGCGCGGAGTGGAACGAGCACCTGCAGAACCCGTGGACCCGCGAACGGGCCCAGGACTGGGCGGACGCCCGGAACGAGACGCGCACCGCGCTTCGCAACGGCAACCGCGACAAGACGCTCAGCACCCAGGCCGGCGACTTGGACCTCGCGATCCCTAAGAGCACCTCACAGAAAGCCTGGTCGTAGCCATATCCCCTTCCTGGCTGAGTCAGCAGTGCTGCGGGAGGCGCGCGGGCCCGAGCTGTACGAGGCCGTACTGGCCGTCCGACGCGTGGAGGCGGAGCTGTTCGCGATGTTCACCGACGCGGACGTCATCGAGGCCGTCCGCTGGCGGTATTGACTGGCTACTCCTCGGGCTCCCAGGCGATCAGCTGCTCGAACACCTGCTGGTCGCCCTCGATCTTCAGGTCGCTCAGCGTGAGTCGGCCCCAGACGAAGAGGAGCAGCTGCTCGGCCGTGCCCGTGGCCGACGCGGAGGCGGGCGCGGCGTCGTCCGTGAGGGGGGCGGGCCAGGCGCCGGTGCCGTCCAGCGCGAGGAGCCAGGAGCGGCCCTCGGTGGCGTGGTAGTGGATGGTGGCGGCCTCGTGCGGCCAGGCCGCCGGGGTGGAGTTGCAGGTGTCGAGAAACTCGGCCACGCCGTCGATCGCGACGTCCGCCGGCATCGGCTGCACGGCGCCTGCGGCGAGCTGGGCGTCGTAGGTGTGCACCAGCACCTCGTGCACCCGGCGCCGGGCAACGCCCCAGGAATTCGCCGGCGACACGCCGGCGCCCCACCACGCCCAGCACTCGCGCTCCGGGCCAGCCTCGCGCAGCGCACTCAGCAGCAGCTCGTTCGACTCGGCGTACCAGGCCAGCAGCGCCTCGAGCTCGCGCGGAACCTCCGCGGCATCCTTGGTCGGCGGAGCCTCGGCCGGGCCCGCGGCGACGATCGCGGCCCACCAGCGCTGGCCCGTACCCAGGTGCTGCACCAGATCGAACAACGTCCACTCGGGGCAGGACGGCACCGGCGCGTCAAGGCTGGGCGCGGCGGCAACCGCACTCCGGAACGCGGCCGACCGCTCGTCGATCAGTTGCAGCAGGGCGGAATACTCAAGACTCTCTGTCACATCGCTTACCTATCACCCCAGCTCAGCCGACCGCACCCTACTTTCCAGGCCGTCAGCTGCGGGAGTTGGAGCACCTAATAGAAAGCCCGGTCGTAGCCATATCCCCTTCCTGGCTGGCTCGTTGAACGAGTCATGGGGTAGGGGAACGGTCCTCCGTGGATGGTGCCGGATGACCTGTGGGGGGCGGATCGAGCCGTTGCTGCCGGTCAGGCAGCGGCGTCCGCGCCATCCCGGCCGGCTGCCACTGGACGACCGTGGTTGCCTGCAGGGCATCCTGTTCGTGCTGCACACCGGGATCCAGTGGGAGTGGCTGCCGCAGGAGCTCGGCTTCGGGTCCGGGATGACGTGCTGGCGTCGGCTGCGGGACTGGCACGAGGCCGGGGTGTGGGACCGGCTGCACCAGGTGCTGCTGACCGAGCTGCACCGTGCCGGGAAGCTGGACTGGTCCCGGGCGGTGATCGACGGCTCCCACCACCAGGCCCGTCGGGGCGGCCCAAAACCGGGCCGAGCCCGGTCGACCGTGCACGGCCCGGCTCGAAGCACCACGCCATCACCGACGCAGGCGGCACCCCGCTCGCCATCACCCTGACCGGTGGCAACCGCCACGACATCACCCAGCTGCTGCCCCTGCTCGACGCGATCCCGCGGATCCGCGGATCGACCGGTCGCCCCCGTCACCGGCCGCGGCAGTGGTTCGCCGACCGGGGCTACGACTTTGACACGTACCGTCGGCTCCTGTGGAAGCGCGGCATCAAGCCGGTCATCGCCCGACGCGGAGTTCCGCACGGCTCCGGCCTGGGCTCGGTCCGCTGGGTAGTCGAGCGGACGAACGCGTGGATCCACGGCTGCCGACGGCTACGGATCCGCTGGGAGATCCGCGACGACATCCACGAGGCGTTCCTGAAGCTCGCCTGCTGTGTGATCACCTACAGGCGAGTCCAGGCAATGTGTTAGCTCCTCTAAGGGCGTGCAGATCTTTAACTCGTGGCTTTCTGCTTGTTGATTCGTTGGTCTGGCATGAGCGGGTTGGATGGCCAACGGACCGCGCTGGCAGCCAAGTCCGAGGCGATTCTGCCGCACCTGAACGAGCGGCAGCGACGGTTGACGTGTGCGACGGAGGCCCGGCTGCTCGGGCACGGCGGCATCTGAGCCGTCGCCCGTGCAGCCAAGGTGAGCGAGACGACGGTCCGCCGAGGCGTCGTCGAGCTGGAGTCCGGCGAGCTCATGCTTCCTGAAGGTCGGGTACGCAGGCCGGGCGGGGGACGCAAACGCGCTGAGGAGGCCGATTCCGGGGCACTGCCCACGCTGATGGCGCTGGTCGAGCCGGATGAGCGAGGCGATCCGATGTCGCCACTGCGCTGGACGACGAAATCGCTGCGGAGCTTGGCCCAGGAACCCGCCAGGGTCACCCCGTCTCGGCGATGACGGTGAGCCGGCTGCTGAAGGAGAACGGGTTCAGCCTGCAGGCCCAGGCCAAGACGCTGGAGGGCAAGCAACCCGGACCGAGACGCCCAGTTCCGCTGCATCAACGAGCAGGTCAAGTACCACCAGGCTGACGGCGAGCCGGTGATCAGCGTGGACACGAAGAAGGAGATGCTCGGCCAGCTGCCGAACGTCGGCCGCCAGTGGCGGCCGAAGGGCGACCCGGTCCAGGTGGAGGACCACAGCTTCTTCACCGGCCCGAAGGGCGATGCGGCCATCCCACACGCCTCACACTTGCGCGTCGCAATGGTCGGCGCCCTCCTGGCCGTACCGTTCCTGCTGGATGTCGTCCCGTACTGGGCCAGCCTGCTGTTGGGCGTGTTCTCCGGGGCCTTGGGGCTTTGCGCCGGGATGACGATGGACAGCGTGGGCGTGGACCAGGAGCCGTGGACCCGCCGCGAGACGTCGCATCCGGCGCTGCAGTAACCACGGTGGTGCTGTCGCAACCGATCAACATTTCGATTCGGTGGTCGGCGCCCGCTGCCTCCCCGCACCGGTGGACAAACACTGTCCGTTCTCGGGTTCTGACTCAACTTCTGTGATCGGTAACGGCGGCGTCCTCTCTCCTCATCGCGCCGGGCCTTTCTCGGACCGGCTCGGAGATGTCACGCACCGGGAACCGCTCGGGACGGTTACCGGAATGATTTCGAGATACACCATATCCCCAACGCGGATTCCTGCGGACGAGTCTGGTAAAGGCGCCAGGGTCATGGAGTCATAATCTCTGTCAATCGCCCGAGCCCTCACCGGCACGCTGGATGAGGGCCGCGACGAAGTCCTCCAGGTCGGCTGCGAGCGGGGTGCGGTTGTCCCAGACGGCTTCATATGCGATCTCCACGGGAGCCCCGGCCTGGATGAGGGGGCGGTAGTTGCCGTGGTCGTGTGTGATCTTGGACTGGGGTAGCAGCGCGGCGCCCACGCCCATGCGCGCCCACTCGTCCAGCACGCGGTAGTTGGAGGCTTCGCCGGGGTAGGTGCGCAGCGCCAGGTCGTGACTGCGGAAGAGCTCGGTGGTGAAGGTGGTCAGTCCGCAGCTGTCCGGTACGAGGATGTAGGCGGCGCCGGCCGCGGCCTGCAGCTCGACCGGGCTCTTGGTCCGGGAGTCGGCAGGGTCGAGCACGACGACCGGTTCGCGGGCGATGACGCGATGCCGGAACGTGGGCATGGCCTGCACGGCCGGCACCAGGAGGATGTCCAGGAGCCCTGCCTTGAGGTCCTCGCGAAGGTGTGTGAGATCCGCCTCGCGCAGCACCAGGTCACGCGGACGGTCCAGGTTGCGGGCGGCGTCGAAGGCCCGGGCGACGAGGTCGGCCCCGATCAGCGGGGAGACGCCCATCCGGATCGTGTCGGAGGCCGGCTGGGCCAGCCGGCGGGCCTCGGCGACGACCGCGTCCAGGGCATCGAGGGCTTGGTCGATCATGGGCAGGATCCGCGTGCCGTCCGCGGTCGGCCGCACCCCGCGCGGCGAGCGCTCGAACAGTGTCACGCCGAGCTCCTGCTCCAGCCGCGCGATGCCGTTGGACAGGGCGGGCTGGGTGACGCCGTAGGCGCGGGCTGCCGCACTGAACGACTTCGTCGTGGAGACGGCGCGGGCGTAGCGCAGCCCCTCGATGTTCATACTGCCCTCCTCGTGGCTATAGCCGCTCTTTATACCTCCATTCACCTTGATCCTCTACCGGGCTCGTCCGGGACGCTCTACGGTGCAGACGGAGTCACGTCCGAGGTATTTCCGTGGATATCCGCTTCCTTTTCTATTTCAAGGAGGGATTTTCGTGTCCCCAGACGCTAACCATGTTCACAGGGCCGCACAAGTCGCGGAGCCCAGGGCCGCCCTGCAGGTCGTCCCGGTGCGGGAGCGGGCACCCGGGATCGGCGAGGTGCGTATCGACGTGCAGGCGACCGGCATCTGCGGCGCCGACATCGGTACGGTCCGCAATCCCGCTCCGGCGACCGGTTTCCCCATCACTCCGGGCCATGAGGTCGCCGGTGTGATCGCGGAGCTGGGTCCCCAGGTGCAGGGGTGGGACGTGGGGGAGCGGGTGACCGTCGGCTGGTTCGGCGGTAGCTGCGGGCACTGCTCCGCCTGCCGTACCGGCGATGTCGTCCACTGTCCGGAACGGAAGGTCCCGGGCATGTCGTATCCCGGTGGCTGGTCGAGCACCATCACGGTTCCCGTCTCCACCCTCGCCCGGATCCCCGAGGGCCTGTCCGCGGCGGAGGCCGCGCCCTTCGGCTGCGCGGGCGTCACCACCTTCAACGCCCTGCGGCACTCCGGTGCCGGGCCGGGTGACCTGGTCGCCGTCCTCGGGATCGGCGGTCTGGGGCATCTGGCGGTGCAGTTCGCCGCAGCCATGGGATTCGAGACGGTGGCGATCGGCCGGGGCGAGCAGAAGCGGAAGCTCGCCGAAGAGCTGGGAGCGCGGCACTACATCGACACCGAGCGGGAGGAACCCGGAGCCGCACTCGGCAAGTTGGGCGCGGCGCGGTTGATCCTGTCCACGGCCTCCAGCAGCAAGCCGCTCACGGAGCTGGTGGACGGACTCGCCCCGCACGGTCGGCTCACCGTCGTCGGCTTCGACGGATCTCCCCTCCAACTGCCCCTGGCCAAGCTCGTCATGGGCGCGCGCAGTGTCACCGGTCATCTGACCGGCAGCCCCGCCGACACCGAACAGGCCATGCGCTTCGCGGTCGCCACCGGTGTCCGCCCGCAGGTGCAGACCCACCCGCTGGAGGAGGCACAGCAGGCGCTCGACACCCAGCAAGAAGGCAAAGCCCGCTTCCGGATGGTCCTCATTCCCGGCGCCTGACCGCCGCCACAGAAGCAGAGAGGGAGCCGTAGATGCTCCACCATCATGGCCACGACGTCGTCGTGGTCGGTGCCGGGATCGCCGGCCTTGCCGCGACCGCCGCCCTGGTCGCCGCCGGCCGCGACACCGTGTGCCTGGAAGCTCGCGAGCGCGTCGGCGGGCGTCTGCTCAGCAGGCCTGCTCCACCCGGGGCCCTCGACCTGGGGGCCATCTGGTTCTGGGACGGGGAGCGGCGCGGCGCGGATCTCGCTGCGCGGCTCGGCATCGACACCTTCGAGCAGCATCTGGTGGGGGACACCCTGGTGCAGGACGCCACGGGTGTGCGACGGCTGCACGGCAACCTGGTCGACGCCCCCGCCCGCCGTTTCACACCGGGGGCGAAGCCCTCGTCCGCGCGCTCGCGGTCGAACTTCCCGCGGACGTCATACGACTGGACAGTCCCGTCAGCGCGATCCACCGCCGCGCCACCGGCGGGCTCGACGTCCGTACGCCGGGCGCGGTGCTGCACGCCGGGCAGGTCGTGGTGGCCATACCTACCGCACTCGCCCTCGCGCGCATCGACTTCGGCTCGCAGATGTCGCCGGAACTGGTTCGCCTCGCCCGGGCGACCCCGGTGTGGATGGGGGCGGTCGCGAAGGTCGTCGCACGCTACCCTGCCCCCTTGTGGCGGGTCGCGGGGCTCGCGGGGGCGGCGGTCAGCAGAACCGGCCCGCTGCAGGAACTGCACGACATGTCGGGTCCCGACGGGCGGCCCGCCGCGCTGTTCGGCTTCGCCGCCGCCCAGGACGTCGGCCCCGACTTCGAGCAGGCGGTGACCGCCCCGCTGGCCCAGCTCTTCGGCCCTGCCGCCGCCGAACCCGAGACACTCCTCATACAGGACTGGAGCGGCGAGCGGTGGACCGCGCCGCCCGCCGTCCACCGCCTGACCGACTACTCCCTGTTCGGGCACCCCCTCTACCAACGGCCCGCGCTGGACGGAAGGCTGCACTGGGCCTCGACCGAGACGGCCACCCAGTACGCCGGGCACATCGAGGGCGCCCTGGCCGCCGCCGAGCGAGCGGTGACCGCGTCCCTGATCACGAAGGAGGCGAACTCATGCTCCCGATAAGCGTGTTGCTGCGCGAGTACGACCGCGCTCGTGCCTACACCGACGACCTGTGGAAGGACCTCACCCCGGACGAGGTGACCTGGCGCCCGCATGAGAACTCCAGCGCCATCGGCTGGCACCTGGGCCACCAGGCCCACGTCGCCCACTTCATGGTCCGCAACCTCACCGCGGCCGAGCCCAGCCCGGACCCGGAGCTGGATGCCCTGATGGACTCGGCAAACCCGGAGAAGTTCCGCGGCACGCTGCCCACCGTCAAGCGGCTCACCGAGTTCCGTGAGACCGTCGCCGAACGCGTCCACGCCCGCATCGGCGACATCGCCGCCGGCCGGGTCGGAGCCCCCACCCAACTCACCATCGTCACCAGCCACTTGCTCACCGTGCTCATCAACCACGAGTACCAGCACGACCAGTGGATCAGCGAGGTCCGCGCGGACAACCTCGGCCACGCACTGCCGCCCGACCCCGACAGCGAGCACCTGCGCCGTATCGACGGCTATCTCGTCGTGGACGTCCTGTAGCCGTAGGGAGAGACTCACCCGTGACAAGCACCGCCCCGGACATCACCGCCGCTATGTCCCCGCGGCCCGAGGCACAGCGCCGCGTCCTCGCCGTCCTGGTCAGCAGCCAGATCCTGAGCGGGGCGGGGCTCGCGGCCGGCGTCACCGTCGGAGCCCTGCTCGCGCAGGACATGCTCGGCTCCACTGACCTCGCGGGCCTGCCCAGCGCCCTGTTCACCGCCGGCTCGGCACTCGCCGCCGTCGCGGTGGGCCGTATCTCGCAGGCCCGGGGCCGCAGACCAGGCCTGGCCGCGGGCTACCTGACCGGCGCCGTCGGCAGCGCGGGCGTCATCGCCGCCGCCGTCGCCCACAACCCCGTACTGCTGTTCATCGCCCTGTTCGTCTACGGCGCCGGCACCGCCACCAACCTTCAGGCCCGGTACGCAGGAGCCGACCTCGCCGCCCCTGCCCACCGCGCCCGTGCCGTCTCCACCGTCCTGGTCGCCACCACCCTCGGCGGCGTCGTCGGCCCCAACCTCGCCGCACCCACCGGCGACCTCGCCGGCCACCTCGGCATACCCACCCTGGCCGGGCCGTTCCTGCTCGCCGGCGTCGCCTACGCGCTGGCCGCTCTCGTCCTCGCCGTCCGGCTGCGCCCCGACCCCCTGCTGCTCGCCCGCAGCCTCGATCTCCAGCAGCCGACGGAGGTCACCACGGCGAAGACTCGCGGGCCAGGGCTGATACCGGGCGCGCTGACGATGATCCTCACCCAGCTCGTCATGGTCGCGATCATGACGATGACCCCCGTGCACATGCACGACCACGGCCACGGCACCGCCGCCTCCGGCCTCGTCATCGCCATACACGTGGGCGCCATGTACCTGCCCTCACCGCTGACCGGCTGGCTCGTCGACCACCACGGTCCCAAAGCAGTCGCCGTAGCCTCCGGCCTCACCCTCCTTGCCGCCGGCATCACGGCCGCTGCGGCGCCTGCGGACTCCGTCGCCCTGCTCGCCCTGGCCCTCGCCCTGCTGGGGCTGGGCTGGAACCTCGGCCTCGTCTCCGGCACCGCGATGATCACCGACGCCGTGCCGCTGGCCACCCGCGCCAAGACCCAGGGCATGGTCGACGTCGCCATCGCCATCGCCGGCGCCACCGGCGGCCTGAGCTCCGGCATCGTCGTGGCCGCCGCCGGCTATCCCGTCCTCGCCCTCGTCGGCGGCGTCCTGGCCCTCGCCGTCCTCCCCGCTGTCGCCGTCAGCGCGAGCAGCCGGTGACCCGGCCCGCCCAGCCTGCCGGTGCCGGACTCACCGTGGACGGCACCGGCCTGCTCTGCGTGACCCTCCTGCTGCGCCTGCGCCGGGCCATTGACGGGGCGGCACCGGGCACTGTCGTCCACATCCAGGTCTTCGAGGTCAACCGGCCCGACAAGACCGCCCGGCGCCAGCAGGGCAAGACCGACTCCGTCGATTGATCGCTCGCTGCGCGAGCAACTGGCGCCTCCGACCAACCCAGCGCTGATACGCGCCTGCGCCGATCTGGCCTCCGGTGGCCACTACCTCGGCCGTGACGACGTCCTGGACGCCGTGCTGGTCACGCTCCAGCTGCCGGTCGAGCGTATCCAGCAGTTGACGGCCCAGGTCATGAGTCCGGGCCCGTCCCCCACTTTTCATGCGGGCAACTGTGGTCCGACCGGCGCGTATGGCGCCCCACAGGGGCAGACCAATGCGCACACCCGGGGCATCAGGATGCGTCGTCCGTCGGGCAGGCGAAGCGGTCATCGGGGCCCCAGTGGGTGACGCGTTGCGCGCCCTTGGCGAGCACACCGCAGGTGAGATCGGTGAGTGGTCCCCCGTTGGGGGGAATCTCGCGGACGTGGATCTCCTTGTCCGGCGGGTAGTTGTGGTCGCTGTTCAGCGTGATGACGCCGGACTCGCCGACGTACTGGGACACGCCTGGGTCCTGGAGCTGGGTGACCAGGGAACTGGGTGTGAACTCGGGATCGGTGGTGAAGATGGCGTCCATGACGTCGGAGAGGACGTTGACCGCGTCGTAGCCGACGGCCGCGTCGTTCTCCGCGGAGAGGTGGAATGCCGCTTGGAAGAGTCCTGCGAACGGTCCCTGGGGGTCGGGCAGGCTGAACTGGTTGTAGAACAGCGTCAGTGCGTCGTATTCCTGCTGCATGCGTTCCGGATGCAGGGTCAGGTCCGGGGCGGGACTCTCGGCCATGACCGCAACCCGGTTCTGGCGGGCGCGGCATCCCGGGTCGCCCTGCATGTAGTGGAACAGGTCCTCCATGACGCCGGAGCGGCCTGCGTACAGGACGAACCCGTTGGTCCGGTGAACCAGTGCGCAGACCGTCTGGGCGACGTCAGAGGTTCGCCGGTCGTCCACCTCGCCGTACGGCACCCGGTACACCGGCCCGGCCGCGTGGTAGTCCGTGTCGAAGCGGTTGGCCAGGTCGTTGCTGAAGTACTTGTCGCTCGGGTCGTAGACGACCACGGCGGCCGGTGCGGAGTGGCCTGCGGTGGGCTTGGCCAGGGCACCCAGCCGGGGCGAGTGCTGGGCGAAGGCGGCCATGACCGAGGCGATGCGCGCGTCGGGCGGGGAGAGCTGGAAGTAGGACACGGGCGATTCGCCCTCCACCATCCGTTGGCCCGTGACACCGGTGCCGAGTACGGCGAGGCCTTTGGTACCGAGTTCGATCGCGGCCTGCTGGGACTCCGGACGGCTCTGGGTCAGGCCGATGACGGCCGCGATGTGGTCCGCGCTCGCCCTGTCGAGGATCATCTGTGCGACGTCCACGCCGGTGTGATTGGTGGTGTTGAGACCGCCGCTCGAGCCGTAGCTGAAGTACTCGCCCGCGTTGGCCACGAGCAGCCGGACGGGCACCTGGGACTTCAGATGCCGGTCGTTCACCTCCTTCTGGGCCAGCAGGGCGCCACGCAGCATCTGGAATCCGGTGGGAACGGTGCGCTTCGACTCCGAACCCACACTGAGCGGTGCGAAGAAGACGAGCGTGCGGTACGGGCGGTTCGTGTCGACCAGTTCGTTCTGCTGACCGAGCGTCCGCTCCAGCTTCCGCAGCTCCGGCGCGTACAGGCCATGCGCCAGGTCGCAGCCGTCGTTACCGTCGGTGAGGCCCACGACCTGCCCGGTCGCCTCCTGCCGGCAGGAGGCGGCGGAGCGTCCGCCGGGCAGGAGGGACAGCACCGCCCGGTAGCCGGCGAAGCCACCGGCAAGCAACAAGGTGGCCGCGAGGGCGGCGGCCACAGGCCGCCACCAGTCCCAGGCGCCGGCGCGACGAGACCCGATGACACGGTGCCCGGCGAGCCACTCCGCCGCGGTGCCGTCGTCCGGGGTCCGGGGCAGCGGCAGCACGTGCACGGCCTCGTTGCTCCGGCCGGCCACCGCCGCAGAGAACAGCGCGGCCACCGCGCGGCCTGCTCGGTGGGCGCGGGAACCGCTCTGGTCCGGTACGGCCTGGCGTGGGGGAGGCGTGGCGTACGAGGGGATGTCATCCGTGGCAGCGCCCAGAACCAGCAGAGGGCTGGGACCGGCGTCGCCGGCTGTGGCGGCATAGGTGTCCAGGAGCTTGCGGCAGGCGGACCCCTCGCCGCCCACGGTCGGCAGCAGCAGGACGAACGACCATCCGCGCCGCGGGCGGCGCCGGCTCCACACCGGGGGCCGTGCCGCCTTGGCCAGGTCGTGGATCAGCGCGATGAGCAGTACCTGGCGGACCACCGCTTCGTCCCGGGCCGCCATGGCGGCCGACTCCGGGGGCTGGATCTGTGCCGTGTCATGGGCCCTTGAGTACTGGTGCGCCGCGCGCAGGGCCAGCGCCGCATCGAGGAAACTGCGGCCGGGCTGGTTCAGCCGGGAACCCAGCCAAGGCTGCTGCCGGTCGACACGTATGCCGTACCACAGGCGCCAGAGCCATCCGACCGGTACAGCAGTGACCCACCGCACGGCTGTCGCCCACGCTCCACCGACGGCCTCACCGAGCTGCGCGGCTCCAGGGGCCGGCTGGAACCTACGGGCCTCTCTGTCGACCAGCATGTCCCGCAGAGCTTTCCGGCCGGTCTCGGTGTCGTCCCCCGGTGCCAGCGGGGCACGCAGTACCGCCAGAAGTGTGCCGAACTCGCGCAGCCGTAACGCCCCGGCCTGGTCCGGCATGGAGGTGCGCAGCTGACGGGCCACTTCGTCCAGGAGCAGCACGTGAGGCCCGCCCGCCTCCTCCTCCCGCGGGCCGCCCCTGGCGAGAAGTCCGTCGTCGACGACCGCGTGCGGTGCCAGGCCGGCGAGGTGCTGGACCGGCTCATGTCCCGTGGACAGCAGCCGCTGCCGGTACGCCAGGACCAGAGCGGTGAGTGCTGGGTCCGGTTCGGCGGCGCCTGCCGCCGGGTCGCCCTCCGGTTCGCGTGCGAGGAGCACGGCCGGTAGCCGGCGCCCGCGGGAGCGTGCCCGCCACGGCAGGCCGGCCCGTCGGTCGGCGACGTAACGGTCGAGCACGCGGACGACCGCATCGAACCCGTTGGGCAGGACGAGCTGTTGCGCGTCCTCTGGGGGTGGGTGCAGCACGCAGAACCTCCGTGAGTCATATGTCGGCGGACTGTTCGGCGAGCCTAGGGACGCGGCCGGGGAGGCGGGGGATTTAGCTCTATTCGATCGCTTCCGAAACAAAGTGAGTGCGTTTTGCCTACGGGTGGCGCTTCCCACGCGGTCAGCAGCCGTGCAGGGCTCCGGTTGAGCCGGCCAGATCGCACCGCCGCTGTCGCGGTCCACGAGGTGGGGCCGGCCGACCTGCCCGACGTCCGCTCGGTCCACGACATTCCCGGAGGCAAGGATGTCTGCGGTTCCGGAGCGGTCGCTGTCCGACGGCATCAAGCTGGCTGCCCACGGAGGCCGCTCAGCACGAGGATGATGTCGCAGACCATCAACAGCCTGCAGGTGATGAACGCCCGGAGGGACGCCACCTCGGCGGTGGTGTCCCTCTCCGACGGCATGACCGAGGTCGCTCGTGCATGGGGTTTCCGACGGTCAACTGGTCTTGTGGCCCCACTGCGGCCCGACCAGGGTCCACTCCCTGTCCCACTCCTTGATGCGCCTACGGTCGAGGTACCTACGGCCGACGCTCCCGAACCCGAACACCACGCCGCTCAGGGCGAGGGCGGCGGAGGCTCCGAAGAGTCCCGCCTCGACGGCCGCCTTGCCGGGCGTCGGCGGCTGTGCGCTCAGCTTCCCTTGGGTGTCGATCCAGATCCTCACCGTGGAGCCGGTCTTCTTCCCGGTGGTCACCAGCGTCATGCCGCTGTGCGGGGAGCCGTCCGAAGTCGTCCAGCGGACCCTTGCCGAGGCCAGGGCTCTGCCCGTCCCCGAGGTCGCGGTGTGAGGGACGTCATCGAGGAGAACGGCGCGGACGGGGGTCCGTTCGGCCCGCTGCCGGGCGAAGACCTGGTCGGCCGCATGGGCCGTCACCACACCGACCGCCGTGCCACCCACCGCGACGAGCACCCATATGGCCGGCAGGAGCCATGCCTCGAGGACGTCGTCGCGACGCCGGATCGGGTTACTCCGCCATCGCCACAGCGGTACCCTCGTTCGCTTGCGCCTCCTGTTCGCGGGCCCGTCCTCGCGCATGTCTCCGCACCTCCTCGTCGTCACACCCACGAAGGTGACAGCGGCCGCCTTGCGGTGACATGGGCCGGTCAGGTGGAAGCGGAGGGCCGATGGGGCCAAGCCCAGGCCGCGGTGGGCCGTTCGGCCCAGCACTCGTACGGCTCGTTGACCCGCCGTGGTGCTGTGCCCGTGCGCAGTGGTCGGTGTGCACTGAACGGGCCCGGCAAGGAGACCATCGGCCCCTCACCGTTCTGCCGCGGTGTCACGCTCGTAGGACATCCGCACGGGCCCGTGCGGTCGACGCCGCGGTCGTCGCCTTCGAGGCAGACGCGGTCGACGTGGACGCACACTCCGGCTGGAGCGTCGTCGTCACCGGCCGGGCCGAGATCGTGACGGATCCGGCCGAGGCGGCACGCCTGGAGCGGGTCGGCCCGCGCTCCTGGGCTCCCTCACCCGAGGAGGTCTTCGTGCGCATCGAGCCTGAACTGGTCACCGGGCGCGAACTCGTCGCGGGCCGCACGATGTACGGCCTGCACCTGTCCGCCTGACCGCCGGGCGCCTGCGACCTGGCCCGAACGGCCCTACGGCGCGGGGGCCGGACGGCGCGGCGACGGTTCCCGCCGGCCCTGCCCCCGGCAGGGGCACGCGAGGAGCATCGTCGGCGGAGCCGCCCACGGAACCTTCCGTGTGCGGTGTCGCGAACGATGCGGAGGCAGTGATGACCGTGGCAACCCGTCCTGACGTGGACGCTCCCGCCGAGGCCTGGCGTGGATTCGCCGGCCGACGCTGGCGCGAACGGATCGACGTACGCGACTTCATCCAGGCCAACTACACGCCCTACGAAGGCGGCCCGGAGTTCCTGACCGGTCCGACCGAGCGCACACTCGCCGTCTGGCACAAGGTCAGCGCCCTGTTCCCCGAGGAACGCCGCAAGGGCATCCTCGACGTGGACACCGCCACCCCTTCCACGATCACCTCGCACGCCCCTGGCTACATCGACCGGGAGCGCGATCTGATCGTCGGACTCCAGACCGACGCCCCGCTGAAGCGCGCGATCATGCCCAACGGCGGACTCCGGATGGTCGAGAACGGCCTGAAGGCGTACGGATACGAGCCCGACCCGTTCGTCACCAAGGTCTTCGGTACCTACCGCAAGACCCACAACGACGGCGTCTTCGACGCCTACACCCCCAAGATGCGAGCCGCCCGCAAGGCCGGCATCATCACCGGGCTCCCGGACGCCTACGGCCGGGGCCGGATCATCGGCGACTACCGGCGCGTCGCTCTGTACGGCACCGACCGGCTGATCGAGGCCAAGCGGGCCGAGCGGACTCTGCTGGACAGCCGGCCCTCCGCTCCACACGTCATCCGTGATCGCGAGGAACTCGCAGAGCAGATACGGGCGTTGGGCGAGCTGGCGCGGATGGCCGCCTCCTACGGCTGTGACGTCACCCGCCCCGCGTCCACCGCCCGCGAGGCGGTGCAGTGGCTCTACCTCGGCTTCCTGGCCGCGGTGAAGGAGCAGAACGGCGCCGCGATGTCGCTCGGCCGCACCTCGACCTTCCTGGACGTCTACGTTCAGCGCGACCTCGACGAGGGGCGTATCGACGAGCCCCGGGCCCAGGAGCTGATCGACGACTTCGTGATCAAGCTGCGGATCGTGCGCTTCCTGCGCACACCCGAGTACGACCAACTGTTCTCCGGCGATCCGACCTGGGTGACGGAGTCCATCGGCGGCATCGGCACCGACGGCCGCACACTCGTCACCCGTAGCTCCTTCCGCTTTCTGCAGACGCTCTACAACCTCGGGCCCGCACCGGAGCCGAACCTCACGGTGCTGTGGTCGCCGCAGTTGCCCGAGGACTTCAAGCGGTTCTGCGCCCAGGTCTCGATCGACACCAGCTCCATCCAGTACGAGTCCGACGACCTGATACGCCCGCGCACCGGCGACGACACCGCGATCGCCTGCTGCGTGTCGGCGATGGCGGTGGGCAGGCAGATGCAGTTCTTCGGCGCCCGGGTCAACCTCGCCAAGGCCCTGCTGTACGCGATCAACGGCGGCCGGGACGAGATGACCGGCGAGCAAGTCGCCCCCGAGATGCCCGCCCTGACAGGGGAGTACCTGGACTACGAGGAGCTGTCGGCGGCGTACGACCGGATGCTGGACTGGCTGGCGAAGACGTACGTCAACACGCTCAACGTCATCCACTACATGCACGACAAGTACGCCTACGAGCGCATCGAGATGGCCCTGCACAACCACCCCGTCCACCGCTACATGGTATGCGGCATCGCCGGGCTCTCCGTGGCCGCCGACAGCCTGGCAGCCGTCAAGTACGCCCGTGTGAAGGTGATCCGGGACGACACCGGGCTGGCGGTGGACTACCAGGTCGAAGGCGAGTACCCGGCGTACGGCAACAACGACGACCGAGCCGACGGCCTCGCGGTCGACCTGGTGGAGTCCTTCATGGCCAAGGTGCGCAAGCACCCCACCTACCGGGACGCCGAGCACACCCAGTCGGTCCTGACGATCACCTCCAACGTGGTCTACGGCAAGCACACCGGCAACACCCCCGACGGACGGCGCGCCGGACAGCCCTTCGCACCCGGCGCCAACCCGATGAACGGCCGGGACCGGCACGGGGTCGTCGCCTCGGCCCTGTCGGTGGCGAAGCTGCCGTACGAGGAGGCCCGCGACGGGATCTCCCTGACCACGACCATCACGCCCGAGGGACTGGGCCTCAATCCCACGGAGCGTGCCGGAAACCTGGTCGGCATCCTCGACGGGTACATGACCTTCGGTGGTTTCCACATGAACGTCAACGTGCTGAACCGGGCGACGCTCGAGGACGCCATGGAACACCCTGAGAAATACCCCGAGTTGACGATCCGGGTCTCCGGATACGCGGTCAACTTCGTCCGGCTCACGCGTGAGCAGCAGCTCGACGTGATCAGTCGCACCTTCCACGGGTCGCTGTGAACACCGTGGCGACCTCCGCGTCACGGCAGGCGGTCCCGGCAACGGGACCGCTCACGGGCCGGGTGCACTCCTGGGACCTGTCCACCGGCGTGGACGGTCCCGGGACCCGGTTCGTCCTGTTCGTCAGCGGCTGCCCGTTGCGCTGCCTGTACTGCGCCAATCCGGACACCTGGCACATGCGCGACGGCCGGGAGACCTCGGTCGACAAGGTCATGGGGGAGATCGAGAAGTACCGGGGCTTCCTGACCAATGCCGGGGGAGGAGTGACCATCACCGGCGGTGAGCCGCTGCTCCAGCCGGCATTCACCGGCTCCGTCCTGCACCGCTGCAAGGCGGCCGGACTTCACACGGCCCTGGACACCTCCGGCTTCCTCGGCACGCGTGCCTCCGACGAACTCCTCGCCGACACCGACCTGGTGCTACTGGACATCAAGTCGTTCGACGCCACCACCTACCGCAAGCTCACCGGTGGCGGTCTGGCTCCCACGCTCAGCTTCGCCACGCGCCTGGACCGGCTGGGCGTCCCGGTGTACATCCGTTACGTCCTCGTCCCCGGCTGGACTGACGACCCGTCCGCCGTGGACGGCCTCGGCGCTTTCCTGGCCGGGCTGAGCAACGTCGACCGGGTGGACGTCCTGCCCTTCCACAAACTCGGCGCCTACAAATACGACGCCCTCGGCATCGACTTCCCGCTACGCGACACGCCCGTGCCCGATCCGGAGCTGACGGAACGCGTGCGCGAGCAGTTCCAGGAGCACGGGCTGCGGGCGTTGTGAATGGGCCGATCCGTCGCGCGTTCACCACGCGTGGGCCACTCGGGCTCCGCACAGGGACCTGAGACCTCTCCTGCCCCAAGTACACGGCGTCGACACTGAATTCGTGACTTTGAAGGAGGCCGAGATGTCCCGCACCATCACCGCAGGCCTGGACGGATCCCCGGAGAGCCTGACCGCCGCTGAATGGGCAGCCAGGGAAGCCCTGCTCCGCGACGCCCCGCTGCGCCTGGTCCACGCCCTCGGGCGGCAGCCGTACACGTACGCGCCGCCGGGCGGGATACTCCAGCCGTCACCAAGCCCGGACGAGTGGAGTCGCTGGGCGGATCGCATGCTTTGCGAGGCCGAAGCGACGATCGCGCGGCGCCACCCGGGCCTGCGGATCACCACCGACCGTGTCACCGAAGAACCCGTGCCCGCCCTGCTTGGCGCGGCCGGGGAAGCCGACCTGTTGGTGCTGGGCTCTCAGGGCTTGGGCGGCGTGGCCGGTTTCCTGGTCGGGTCCGTCGCCCAGGCGGTCGTGGCCGGCAGCCGAAGGCCTGTCGTCCTCGTGCGGGGCGGC
Organism: Streptomyces sp. NPDC030820; assembly: GCF_055572075.1. NCBI lineage: Bacteria > Bacillati > Actinomycetota > Actinomycetes > Kitasatosporales > Streptomycetaceae > Streptomyces > Streptomyces sp. NPDC030820. Next base: position 56,237 of record NZ_JBVIEB010000020.1, on the reverse strand, counting down.
CTGCGCCCCGAGGACGAACACCAGCCCGGCGCCCTCGGCTCCGGGGTCACGCCGTTCCGCGACGTCGTCCTTGGCCTCAACTCCGCGGCCCCGAACGACAGCGTGATCGGATTCGCCTTCGAGACTGCCTCACAGCGCGCGGCGAGGCTGCGCGTCGTCCATGGCCGGAGCCCGGAACTGCCCTACTACGACAATGGCGGCGACCTCAACGCCGAACTGCACGACGAACTCACCGGGGAGATGCACCGTTCCCTGTCCGAGGCGCTGGAGCCCTGGCGGGACAAGTTTCCCGGCGTCGAGGTGACAGAGCAGGCCGTGATCGGCAAGGCCGGCTCGCACCTCGTGGAGGCCTCGCGCGACGCGTCCCTCGTCGTGATCGGTCGCCGTCGGCGCCGGACACCGATCGGCACGGTGATCGGCCCGGTCGCCCATGCGGTGCTGCACCATGCCACCGCACCGGTCGCGGTGGTCCCCCACGATTGACAGGTTGCCTGGCGAGCCAGAGCCCGTTTCCGACTGAAGGCGGCGTGAGAACCGGAGGGTTCTCACGCCGCCTTCAGTCAGAAACGAGACCGCGATCAGGCGGGGGCGCCCTCCTCGTCCGCAGTGACCCGGACCCCGGTGATCAGGTCGGGTCGGATGCGTACGGCATAGTCCATGGTCTGGTTCACCCAGGGGGTGAGCAGTTCCTGGTAGCGGGCCAGCTCGTGCGAGTCGGTCACCAGGTGGGCGTAGCCGGTGACCACGACGCTCCAGCCGAGGTGGGTGTCGGGGTCTATGGAGTCGGCTTCATATGCCACCACGACGCCTTGGCTGTCGGCCTGCCCGGTGCGTGCGGTCAGTGCCGTGCCCTCGTGGGTGCGGATGACGATGTCGCCATTGTCAAGGACGTGGTTGACCCGGCGGACGGTCGGCAGTGCCTGGCGGGTGAAGACGATCCTGCCGAAGGAGACGCTGCCCAGCAGCCGCAGGGCTTCGTCGCTGTCCAGCTCGATGCTCCGGCGCGGCCCGGTCGGGAGAGTCTGCGTGGTGTCAGTGGTCATGGGGTGGCTTCCGTGCGGTTTCGTTGCTCACTGCTGTGTGTCTTCGGCGGGCGTGACCAGGCGGATGGCTGATCTGTCGCCGTGGCGACGGGCGGTGCGCCGGTAGGGCATGTGCGACGTCCCTTCGAGGCCTGCGCGGCTGCCTGTCCGCGGCGCACCAGGTCGGGGGCCGTGGGCAGGCTCGATCAGGTCATTGGAACGGCCTCGGGGCTCTTCATGCCAGGGCCGTTCGGCCCTTGTCCGTGTCCGGCCGCACCGGTTCGTCGCCGTAGTAGGCCACGCGCATGATCTCCTGCATGTCGTCGAGCATCGGCATGCGTGGGTTGGCGGGCGCGCACTGGTCTTCGTATGCGTTCAAGGCCTGTCGGGGCAGAGCGGCGAGGAAGGCGCGCTCGTCGACGCCGAGTGCCTGGAAGGACGGCTCGATGCCCACGGCATCGCGTAGCCGCTCCACCGCGCGGGCCAGCGACTCCACGCCCTCCTGCGCGGTGGAGGCGGGCAGGCCGAGGGCGCGGGCGATGTCCTGGAAGCGTTCGGGGGCACGGTAGCTCTCGTACTTGGGCCAGCCCGTGAGCTTTGCCGGGACGGTGCCGTTGTAGCGGATGACGTGCGGCAGCAGGACCGCGTTGGTGCGGCCGTGTGCGATGTGGAAGGTGGCGCCGAGGGTGTGCGACATGGCGTGGACGATGCCCAGGAAGGCGTTGCCGAAGGCCATGCCCGCGATCGTGCCGGCGTTGTGCATCCTCTCCCGCGCGTCGGGTCGGCCCCTGCGGTCGTTCACCGCCGCTTCGATGTTGTCGAAGATCAGGCGGATCGCGTGCAGGGCCAGGCCGTCGGTGAAGTCGTTGGCGTAGACGGACACGTACGACTCTATGGCGTGGGTGAGGGCGTCGAAGCCGCTGTCGGCCGCCAGCACCGGGGGCAGGTCCGCGGTGAGCAGTGGGTCGACGATGGCCACGCTCGGGGTGAGTGCGTAGTCGGCGAGCGGGTACTTCTTGCCGCTCGCGGGGTCGGAGATCACCGCGAAGGGGGTGACCTCCGCGCCGGTGCCGGACGTGGTGGGTACGCACACCAGGCGGGCGCGGGTGCCGAAGACCGGGAAGCGGAAGGCTCGCTTGCGGATGTCGGAGAACTTCTGCCGCATGTCCGCGAAGTCGACGTCCGGGTGCTCGTACAGCAGCCACATCACCTTGGCCGCGTCCATCGGGGAGCCGCCGCCCAACGCGATGATCGTGTCGGGGCCGAAGTCGCGCATGAGCTGGGCGCCGCGCTGCACGGAGTCGATGCTCGGCTCGGGCTCGACGTTGTCGATGATCTGGAGGGTGACCGGTTCGTGGCGGCGTTGCAGGACGCGGCTGACGCGGTCGACGAAGCCGAGGCGGGTCATGGTGGCGTCGGTGACGACCGTGACGCGGTGGACGTCCGGCATGGAGGACAGGTAGCGCAGGGACTGCGGCTCGAAGTAGATCTTCGGCGGCACCTTGAACCACTGCAGGTTGTTGCGGCGCGCGCTGACCCGCTTGATGTTCAGCAACTGCACTGCGGAGACGTTGTTGGACACCGAGGTGTGACCCCACGAGCCGCAGCCCAGGGTGAGCGACGGCAGCAGGCTGTTGTAGATGCCACCGATGGCACCCTGCGACGACGGGGCGTTGACGATGATCCGTACGGTCTTCATGCGCCGGCCGTACGCCTCCGCCAGCGCCTGGTCCTCGGTGTGGATGACCGCGGTGTGACCCTGGCCGTGGAAGGCGACCATGTCCGCGGCGAGGTCGAAGCCCTGCTGCTCGGAGCCCGCGCGCAGCACGGCGAGCACCGGGCAGAGCTTCTCACGGGTCAGCGGCTCATCCGGGCCCACCCGTTCGGCCTCGACCAGGATCAGTGAGGTGTCGCCCGGGACGGTGAAGCCTGCCTGCTTGGCGATCCATGCCGGACTCCGACCGACGGCTCCAGCGTTGACCTTGGGCTCACAGCCCGCGCTGGTGCGGCCGGTCGGGAACAGGAAGGCTTCCAGCTTCGCCTTCTCCTCGGCGGTCGCCAGGTGAGCGTGCAGAGTGCGGAACTCGGCCAGTGCCGCGTCGTAGATCTCGTCGTCCAGGATGACGGCCTGCTCGGAGGCGCAGATCATGCCGTTGTCGAACGACTTGGACAGCACCAGGTCGTTGACGGCCCGGTGCAGCTTCGCGCTCTTGTGCACGTATGCCGGGACGTTGCCCGCACCGACGCCCAGCGCGGGCTTTCCCGCCGAGTAGGCGGCCCTGACCATGGCGTTGCCGCCGGTGGCGAGGATCAGCGAGACGCCGGGGTGGCGCATCAGGATGCCGGTCGCCTCCACCGATGGCGTCTCGATCCACTGCACGCAGTGCTCCGGCGCGCCGGCGGCGACGGCCGCGTCCCGTACGATCCGGGCCGCCGCCGTACTGCACCGCTGGGCCGAGGGGTGGAAGGCGAACACGATCGGGTTGCGCGTCTTCAGCGCCATCAGGGCCTTGAAGACGGCGGTGGAGGTCGGGTTGGTGACCGGTGTGATCGCGCAGACCACGCCGACCGGCTCGGCCACCTCGATCATGTCCTCGATGTCGTCGCGGGCGATGACGCCGACGGTCTTCATCGGGCCCATGCTGTGCGTGACGTGCTCGCACGCGAACATGTTCTTGGCCGCCTTGTCCTCGAAGACCCCACGCCCGGTCTCCTCCACGGCCAGGCGGGCCAGCGCGGTGTGCTGGTCCAGGGCGGCGACCGAGGCCTTCTTGACGATGTGGTCGACCTGCTCCTGGGTGAGGGCGTCGTAGTCGGCGAGCGCCTTGAGTCCGTTCGTGACCAGCTGGTCCACGGCAATGGTGATGTCGGACGGCGCGTCGGCAGCTGCTGTTGCCTGGATTCCGGCCTGATGACGGGTCATTGGGGAGCGCCTCCGTTGACGAGATCCGCCGGCGTTGGCCGACGGTGTGCGGACCGGAGCGGCACCGCGGGGGATTCGGTGCCGCTCACGCCTCCACTCTCGTCCCGCCTGATCCCGACTCCCAGGTGCCGATGGTCCCTTCCGGGGGCTGACCGGCACTGGTCCGGCGAGGCCTGGCGACCCGTCCGGGCAGCTCCCTCGCCGAGGCGCAGGAACCACACCTACGCGAAGGAGGGCGACCGCCCCGCAGCGGAGGCTCACGAAGGGCTCTACTCTCGGCCGCTGTCGGTACCGCCGCCGCGCCACGGAGGAGGAGTGGCCGACCTGCGGGCCTCCTCCTTGCGGTGCAGGGCACGGTTCATCTGGCTGCGCAGCCGGTCCCGCAGCCGGTCCGCCAGTTCATGTGCCGTGGCCTCCTGGGCATGCACGACCACGAGGGTGTTCCCCACGACGAGCTCGGCCCCGGCGGACCAGGGCCGCTCGGCGTGGTGCGCCACCGCCCTGGTGACCCTCACCGCACCGCTCACGGCCGGAACTCCGGGTCGGCCGAGGACCGCGTCGACCTTCTCCCGGAGGTAGGCGACGGCTTCCTCGTCCACATCACCTTCCACGCGCACCTCTACGGCGACGGCGCTGGTGACCTTGGTGCCGGTGTCCTTGGCAGTCATGTGCTCCGCTCCTTCTGATCGTTTCGCAGCGGCTCCAGACTTCTGCGGGCACCGGTCCTGGCCCAGGGCTGCCGGGCCCCAACAGGGGGGCCATTGGACCTTCACTCTGTGGGGTGGCGTGATTCGGGTTTGGGCGGTGCGGCGCCCCGTTCGGCTATCGGAGTGTCAGGGCCATGGCTCCTGACTGATGAGGGGCCGACGGGCCGATTCGTACCACGGCGGCAGCGGTATCTCATGGCGGCGGGACACTGTGGGTGGACAACAGGGCCGGCTGGCCTTGGCCCTTCGGCCCGGATACGGGAAAGGATCTCGGTACCGTACGGGAAAGGGTCTCCGTACGGAGGGCCGACGGTGAGTGGCCCTTACCGGCGGTAGGGGTCTCGTAGAGCGATCGTCGCCGGATTCAGCGGGAAGCCGCTGTCCCGGTCCGGCCGACAGCAGGGCGATGCGGGCCTGGAACGGCGGCCGGAGCGGCGGCTTCTTCCTGCCCGGCGACCCCTTGCTGGTGCCAGCCGGCTTGTCGTGCGCTCCGCTGCCCGCACGGGTCGGCACCTGCCCTTGCTGCCCCGTCCTGGTCTGCGCCGCAGCCGGCACCATCGCCGTTGCACAGGGTTTTGGAACGGCTGGCGAGCGGACCCCGTCGCTCTCCCCGGAGTGCGCAACCACTGCCTTCGAGCGGGGGCGGACCGAGCGGAAGTACTGCTGGACCGTTACGGGTACGCCGAGGCGGTCCTGCTCCGACGGTTCATCCCGGTCGTGCGCACCGTCCTCAATCCGGTGGCCGGAGCACTCGGCGTGCCGGTGCGCACCTTCACTCTCTGGCCGGTGGCCGACGGCCTGGCCTGGTCACAGTCGTCCATACTCGGCGGGTACTGGCTGACCCATGCGCCGCCTGATGCAGCTGATGTGAGACGTCCTCGCACGACCGACCGCACCCGGAGCCAAAGGAGACATCAGGACCAGCGCAGAAGGGTCATGAGTGGTGCCGATGCTTTTGCTGCCACTGGCTTCTGGCCGCCGCCGTGTTGCGCATGAATGTCTCTCGGTGCGGACGGTCAGAGGCGACCTGCAACGAAGTCGGCTACCTGGGTGCCGAGTTGTCGGCCCGCGCGGTTGTCGATCGAGGTGTGCTGGCCGGACCAGGTCCGGCTGAGCCACGCTTCGGTGGCCGCGTCCTGGAAGCCGGCATAGGTTCGGGTGGTGCCTTTCGACGTCACCGCGAGATGATGCCGCGCGCCGTAGAACCCGGTGAGCGTCGTTGCCGCCGCTTGGCTGAGAGCGGCGTGGGCGCTGGGATACGACGGGTCGGGGGCGGTCGTCAGCAGGGGGGTCCAGTGGGGATCGCCGACGATGTGCGGGTTGTAGTGCGTACCGCCGACCCGGAGGGCGGTGACGGGCCGCCATACGCGATAGGCGTACTTGGCGTCGTACATCGCGATCGTGGTGTCGGCGAGGGTCAGGTCGAGCCGGGCGAAGACCTTCACCGCCCGGTCCAGGCTCGCGTTCTGGGAAGTGACGAGGTTCTGCGCGATCTCGTTCCAGACGTTCCAGACGGGCGCCGCCGCCCAGAACTTCGCGGCTGCCGTCTGATCGGAGGTACGGGTGGTACTGGTCTTGCTCCCCAGACTCTTGACCTCGTTCAGGGCGGTGGCGTATGCCACGCTGCTCACGGCCGGCGGCGGCGCCGGGCGGAACTGGCGTCCGCTCGTCAGCACGAACGGCTTGACCGAGCCCCAGTTGGTGAACACCGGTGTCGGGAAGTCCGGAGGGGTGGGCCGGTAGTCACCGGCCTTGTCGCCGGGGTGAAAGCGAGGCGGCTTCGCCGAGGACCCGTCGTGGGACCGCAGGCTGATCAGCCGGCGGGCGACCGTGGCTCCCACCGTCATGCCCGCCTGCTTGTCCGGGCCGTCCGGAATCGCGGACAACTGGCTGGTCAGCCGCAGGTCCACGCCTGCGCGTTCGGCCGGGTACAGGGCGACCAGCACATCGTGGGCTGCCTGGTCCGCTGCGGCATCGGCACGAGCGCCTCGCGGTGCCGAAACCGAGAACACGTAGGCGGAGCCGGACCGGGTGATCGACACCACCGCGTCGTACTCGGCAGCCTGGAGGAGGGCGAAGCTGCGCGTGGGCTGGACGGTGGCCGGCTGCGCCTTCGGATCGCCCAGGATGGTGATGAGCTCGCGGTTCCATTCCACGACCGAGGTCCCTGACCTCGTGGCCGCGGTGGCCGGGGCCGGCGAGTGAGCGGCGCCGGACCCGAAGGCGGGGCCGGTGAGTCCCGCTACCAGCGCGATTCCGGCCAGTATGACGAGTGTCCCCTGCTTTCCACCCATGCTCTGCGGCTCCTTATCGCCGGCGGCGGGTTGTGGCGACCGTTGCCGTACACGTCACCCATCTGGGTCACGTGTACGGCCACATGGTGGGCGGACACCACGGATCGAACGGTGAGTCCGCAGCGCATGTCACAAAGAAGCACTCCGCGCATCCGCTCCGGAGCGGGACGGGGATTGCGAAGCCGGTTCTCGTCCGGCTGATACCTGGGCTGGGCCGGTCGTTGCAGAATCATGACCGGACCCACCGGGACACCGGCCATCAAGGCTGCACACGTCACCCACACCAACGTTTCGGAGGGCTGAACGGGCGCGCATGGTCCTGCAACCCGATCACCTCCTCACGTCATCAAGGTCGATCGCCAGCTACAGCCTGCCGGGACCCGATCCACGCCGCAACTCAGGCATCGCGGTCACAGACCCGGGTCGCAAATGGCGGTAGCGCGCGCAGCTGCAGTCACACCGGGCCGGGGACTGGAAGCGGAAAGCCGGCAGACGCATGCAGGCACTGCCACCGTCAGCAGGCGCAGGCGGGTCAGCGGCACCACGCCCGGCCGGCTCGTGTCCGGCTCGTGACCGTCTCCGGGAGCGAGGACAACTCCCGTCGGATCTTCGGGAGTCGAGGATCACGACGCGCGCGACCTGCTGTTCATCCCCGACAGGTATCGTCTCGCGGTCCCGGATGTCGGCAGATGGTGGTGTGGAGTGAGTCAGGCGTCGCAGGGCGGTGGAGCCGCTGGGCTGGAGCGGAGGCTGGGCGTTTTCGATGCCGTCGTCATCGGGCTCGGCTCGATGATCGGTGCGGGGGTCTTCGCCGCCCTGGCGCCGGCCGCTCGGGCGGCGGGCTCGGCACTGCTCGTGGGGCTGGCCGTCGCCGCCGTGGTGGCGTACTGCAACGCCACCTCCTCGGCCCGGCTGGCGGCACGCTATCCGCAGTCCGGTGGGACGTACGTGTACGGCCGTGAGCGGCTGGGCGAGTTCTGGGGCTACCTCGCCGGCTGGGGCTTCGTGGTGGGCAAGACCGCTTCGTGCGCGGCGATGGCGCTCACCGTGGGGTCGTATGTGTGGCCGGGGCAGGCGCACGCCGTAGCGGTCGCTGCCGTGGTGGCGCTGACCGCGGTGAACTACGTGGGTGTGCAGAAGGCTGCGTGGCTGACGCGGGCGATCGTCGCCGTGGTCCTGGCCGTGCTGGCTGCCGTGGTGGTGGCCTGCCTGACCTCCGGTAACGCTCAGGCGGGGAGGCTGGACATCGGGTCGGACGCCTCCGTCACCGGGGTGTTGCAGGCGGCCGGGCTTCTGTTCTTCGCCTTTGCCGGGTACGCGCGGATCGCGACCCTGGGCGAAGAGGTGCGGGACCCGGCCCGCGCCATTCCCCGGGCCATTCCCCTGGCCCTGGGTATCACGCTGAGCATGTACGCGGCGGTCGCCGTGTCCGTGCTGGCGGTCCTCGGCCCGAACGGGCTGGCGCGAGAGAGTGCGCCGCTGGCCGAGGCGGTACGGCAGGCCGGGCTGCCGGGGTTGGTCCCGGTGGTTCGGGTCGGAGCGGCGGTGGCGGCGCTCGGGTCGTTGCTCGCGCTGATCCTGGGCGTCTCGCGGACCACGCTGGCCATGTCCCGGGATCACCACCTGCCGCATGCTCTGTCCGCCGTGCATCCACGGTTCAAGGTGCCCTATCGAGCGGAGTTGCTGGTGGGCACGGTGGTGGTGATCCTGGCCGCCACCGCGGACGTGCGCGGCGCGATCGGATTCTCGTCGTTCGGCGTACTCGCCTACTACGCCGTGGCGAACGCCTCCGCCTGGACCCTGACTCAGGAGGAGAACCGGCCGCCGCGCATCATCCCCGCGGTCGGGCTGGCCGGCTGCCTGGTCCTGGCCTTCACCCTGCCCGCGACGTCGGTGGCGTGGGGAGCGGCGGTGCTCGCCCTCGGAGCGGCGGCCTACGGCGTACGTCGGCGCCTTACGGCACGACAGGTGTCGTGACGCCCGGCTCATGAACGCTGGTTGTGCGAGGGTTCCGCCCTTCGCTGACCCGACGGTATGGCGTGTCTCGTTCTCGGCGCCGTCGATCAGCCGGGTACAGCGAGCCGGGAGGCATGCCGGGTGATGCGCCTGGCGACGAACTCCGTCCCTGCCACGAACCGCATCATCGGGCCGGACACCGGGGCGGCGAGCGAACCGTTGAAGTGCAGGCCCGGCACCGATGACTCGAGCGATGCGTACAGTTGGGGTGCCTTCGAGCCACGGACACAGGTCAGGGCGGCGCGCACCGCGCGCGACAGGAACGGGACCGCGTCCAGGTCGAGGCGATGGCCGGTGGCCGCGAGCACGGGTCCACGGCGAGCGTCGCCACCCCGCCCTGCCCGGCGAGTTCCAGAGGTACTCCGGGACCCTCCGCTTCCGCGCGGGTGACGTGCATCCCCCTGCTGATGGTGCTCCACGCCGATTTCGGCGTGCTCGGCTTGGGCGGCGAACCGCGCACGGAATGGCTGCGTGACAGCGGACTGGCCATCTCCGACGGAGTGCTGTGCGCTCCCACCTGTCACGTGCTCGACCGCTGGGTCCACCGGCACCGTATGGATGCGGTGGGCGTGTTCGGCCCCTGGCGAGAGCCCGGGGGACCGGGAACGCAGTGCCGGGTGACCGCGGCGAGGCGCGCTGTGCCGGCCCAACTCGTCGCGTACCTTCGGCATCCGAACCCTCACGCTGCCTGGCGGGAGTGATGGCCGATGTCAGCTGCTCCCGCACGCTGGTCATGGCAAGGCTGGACGGATGCGCGTCGACGCGTGCCCGGGAGCGGACGACGGCTGCCCGGTACAGTCTCTGTGAGCTGATCGGAGCCGGGGGCGGCATGAGTTGTTCAATCAGCGAGATCGCAGTCGCGGCTCTGGGCATCGGGGGCACACTCGTGTCAGCCCTGCTCACGCAGCGCAACTGCGCCGCGGCTGGCCGACAGGAGGCGGAGCTGGAATCCGGCTCATCAACTCTGGACTTGGCCGGCGGTCATCGTCGAGAGCACGCTCACCGTCGATGACGAAGTGATGGGGGCCTGATCAGGCCCTGCGCCGTGAACTCCTCGACGGCCACGATCCCTTCGTCGACCTTGCGACTGCGCAAACGGTGGTGGATGCGTGGCTGGAGGACTACAACCGGATGCGGCCTCACCAGGCATGGGGCATGGCCGTCCCGGCCAGCCGGTTCGTTCCCGGGCCGCTGGCGTCGCGGACGGCCGCTGCTGTCGAGGACCCGGACGTCGAGCCCGCCGTCGAGTGCGTCGGCCGTAGAGGCTCGACCGGCCGAAAATCGGGGTTCGAGAAGTCGGCGAGTGGAGTGACGCGGTGATGCCCGTCGAGTGTGGACCGTTCACCGGCGGACGGCGGGGGCTCGCGGGTGTGGCAGTCGGGTGATGGTGCTGAACCGTGCTGCGCGGCGGCGTAGGTGCCGGTGGCCGAGGGCAGGTTCTGGGCGCGCCGGTGGCCGCGTCCTCCGGTAGAAGACCTGCTTGCCCAGCTCGACGAGGAGGAGGTAGACGACGACCATGGCCGCCACCGTGGCGAAGAAGGCGGTCGGCAGGGGGGCGAATCCGAGGACGTGGGCCAGGGGGGTGGCCGGCAGGGCGGCGCCCAGGGCGACGACTCCCAGTGCGGTCAGTGTCAGGGGCTGGCTGGGGCGGCTGTGCCAGAAGGGGGTGCGGCGGGTGCGGATGGCGAAGATGACCAGGGTTTGTGTGGCGAGGGACTCCACGAACCAGCCGGTGTGGAACTGGGCGGCGTCGGCGTGGAAGACGCCCAGCATCACGGCGAAGGTGACGAAGTCGAACAGGGAGCTGATCGGTCCGAAGCAGATCATGAAGCGCCGGATGAAGGCGATGTCCCAGTGCGCGGGCCGCCGCACCTGCTCCTCGTCGACCTCGTCGGTGGGGATGGCGAGCTGGCTGGTGTCGTACAGCAGGTTGTTGAGCAGGATCTGAGAGGGCAGCATCGGCAGGAACGGCAGGAAGAGTGAGGCTCCGGCCGCGCTGAACATGTTGCCGAAGTTGCTCGAGGTGCCCATCAAGACGTACTTGATGGTGTTGGCGAAGATGCGCCGTCCCTCGGCGACTCCATCGGCCAGGACTCCGAGGTCCTTCTCCAGCAGGATCACGTCGGCCGCGTCCTTCGCCACGTCGGTGGCCGAGTCCACCGAGATGCCCACGTCGGCGGCGTGCAGCGCGAGGGCGTCGTTGACACCGTCGCCGAGGAAGGCGACGTCGCCGCCGGTCTTCCGCTGGATACGGACGATGCGGGCTTTGTGCTCGGGGCTGACCCGGGCGAAGACGGTCGTGCGGCCGATGGCGTCGGTGAGCCGCTCGTCGTCCATGGCGTCCAGGTCGGTCCCGGTCAGCACGGCGGCGTCCGTCAAACCCAGGTCGTGGCAGACCTTGGCGGCGACTGCGGGGTTGTCCCCGGTGACGATCTTCACCGTGATGCCGAGCGCGTTCAGCCGCTTCAGGGCCTCGGCCGCGTCGGGTTTGGGCGGGTCGAGGAAGACCAGCAGTCCAGTCAGGCGCAGGTTGTGTTCGTCGGCAGCAGCAGGTGCGGTACCCGCCTCGGCGGGACGGGTCGCCACCGCGACGACGCGGTTCCCGGCGGCGAACTCAGCTTCCAGGGCCTGACGGGTGGGCCCAGGCACCTGCACGCAGCGTTCCAGTACCGTCTCCGGAGCGCCTTTGGTGATCAGCACGGTGTCACCGGCGGTATCGGTGACGGTGACGGAGACCATCCGCCGCTCGTGGTCGAAGGGCAGGACGCCGGTCCGCGTCCAGCCGCTCAGCGACGAGCGCTGGGCGGCCGCGGCCGGGGAGTTCCACAGAGCGTCGTCGAGCGGGTTTCCGCCCACGGGCCGGCCCTGGTCGTCCACGTCCGTCTCGGTGCACAGCAGGCCGAAGCGCAGCATTTCTTCCGCAGACGCACCGGCGACGGGTACGGCCCGCATGAAGTCGATACGTCCCTGGGTGAGTGTTCCGGTCTTGTCGGTGAACAGCACATCGACGTCGCCGAGGTCCTCGATACATACCAGCCGCTTGACCAGCACCTTGCGTCGGCTCATCCGCCGCGAGCCGGCGGCGAGGCTGGTGGAGACCACGGCGGGCAGCAGCTGCGGAGTGATGCCGACCGCGATGGCCAGGGAGAACAGCAGGGCGTCGATCAGCGGCTTGTGCAGTGCGACGTTGATGATGAAGATCGACGTGGTCAGTGCCCCGGCGACGTAGACCAAGAGCATGGAGAAGCGGCGCAGCCCCACCTGGAACTCGGTCTCCAGTTGGTGTCCGCTCAGACCGGCGGCGATCTTCCCGAACTCGGCCTCGGCGCCGGTGGCGACCACGACACCGCGGCCGCTTCCGCAGTGCACCACGGTGCCCATCAGAGCGCAGCCGGTCAGATCCGCCAGTGCCGTGCCGGCCGGCACGGCAGAGGTGTCCTTCGCGACCGGCAGTGACTCACCGGTCAGCACCGACTCGCTGCACTCCAGCCCCGCGGTCGCCAGCAACCGCAGATCTGCGGGCACGATGTCGCCGAGCCGCAACTCGACCACATCGCCCGGGACCAGGGCGGTGACCTCCACCTCCTGTGGTCGCCCGTCACGCAGTACGACCGCCTGGTGCCGGATCTTCGCGTGCAGCGACTGGGCGGTCTTCTCCGCCCGGACCTCGTTGACGAAACCCAGACCGACGGAGAGCGCCACGATCACCCCGATGATCACTGCGTCGCTGCGCTCCCCGACGAAGTACGACACCACGGCCGCGGCCAGAAGGAGGCCGAGCAGCGGGGACCGCACTTGATGCCACAGCACCAGCCACGTCCGGGCCCGGTGGGAGTGGACGGCGTTCGGTCCCCAGCGCTTCAGCCGCCGTGCTGCCTCCTCCGACGAGAGGCCGTCGGCGGTCACCTCGAGATCACGGAGCACCTGCGCAGTGGGCAGGGCGGCCGCCGAGACGGCACGCCCCCCGGCCACCGGCCTCGCCCCGACAGTGGTCACCATCAGCGACCACCGGCCGGGCTTCTGCCCTCCCACACAGGGGAACGCGTCGGCACAGGGCCGGACGAACGTCTGGCAGTGCTGAGCGGGCGGGGGAACGGCCCAGTACACGGACTATCTGGCAGTGGCCTCACACTCCCACCTTCCACCCTTCGCCGCTCACGCCCCCATGGGTCATTCGGGCCCTGTCTGGGGGACCTGCTGCCCATCGTTCGGCGTGCTCCGGTCAGTCGCTGTGACGGCCAGGAGAGCGCCCGACGGGTGAGGCAGCCCGCTGGACGACGGCCCATCCCGGCGGTCGCCATCCGCTGGGTACGACGTCCGGCTGATGGCGGGGAACCCATACCCGCAGCGTCCGGGACTGATCCGGCACCGCACGGGAGTCCGCAGGGTGACGGCTTCGCCGTCCAGCCCGACGGGGACGACCGGGGCATCGGCGTGAATGACGAGGTCGTCGGGTGTCGCCAGCCGGCTAGGCCCGAGAATCTGCCCGCTTCGCAGCCTGGCGGCCGTTTCGGCGGGCGTCTTCGCCCTGGCGGCCAGTACTCACAGGAGCCCGGAGCCGAGCTGCGCACGCCTGTCGAGCCCGGCCGGGTCGTCGACCTGGTAGGGATTGCTGCTCACCAGCACGGCATCCGGCCGGTCCACAGTGAGCAGCCCGGCGCGTACCGCCAGCTCCGGGCCCCCGTGGCGGGCCAGGAATTCCGGGAGGATCCGTACCATCGTGCCGATCTTGGCCTCCCGGGTCCTGCACCAGGGCGGCATACGCTCCGAACGACACGCTGTTGACGAACGCCCGCTCGCCCGCGCACCCGAGATTCACGCACAGCTCGGCGCCGTCCGACAGGGCCTCCAGTGCGGCCGAAGGGTCTTCGCGGTCCAGGCCGAGGTCCATCGCGAAGTGGTTGCTGGTACCCGCCGGAACGACCAAGAAAGGCAGGCCGCTCTCCTCGGCCACAAGTGCCTGCGGGCCGTCTCCTCCGGTCACCCCCAGCAGAGCCGCACCGTCATCCACCGCGCTTGGCGCACGGGGCGGGCTTCGTGCTGACCAGCCTGGCTTCGTGCCGTCGTGGAGGGCTGCACGCCGAGAGGAAGACGGATGACCCCGGATCGCCCTCGGCCCCCAGCGCGGTAGCCAGGCCCCACCCAGCAACGGCGTCACGCCGATGCGGCGCCGGACGCGTCCACGGGAGGCGGCAGAGTGTGCAGGCGTTTGCGACCTGGAGCCTGGTCAAACTGGCTGACTTCCTGGTCGCCGAGGGGGTGGTCGATGACATCAGCCACGAGGGCCTGCGCATCCTGCTCCGCGAGGAAGGCGTCACCTTTCAACGCCTGAAGACCTGGAAGACCTCCCGCGACCCCGATTACGCGGTCAAGAAGGCCCGCGTCGAGCACCTCTACGCCATCGCCGACGGCGAGGTCCTGCCTGAGCCGGGCGAACCCGAAGTTGTGTTCTGCCTGGACGAATTCGGGCCGCTCAACCTCCAGCCCCACCCCGGCCGCCAGTGGGCCGCACGTGGCGGCAGGCACAAGGAATCCGACCGCGAACCGCGCCCGCGTCGCCGCGCGACCTACACCCGCCCGCACGGGGTCCGGCACCTGTTCGCCGCCTACGACCTGGACAAAGACCAGCTCTACGGCCACATCAAGAAGACCAAGGACCGCTTCAAGTTCCTGGAGTTCTGCCGCTACCTGCGCTCCCTCCACCCGGTCGGCAAGCGCATCGCGGTCATCTGCGACAACTACTCCCCGCATCTGACCACCAAGCGCTGCCACCGTGTCGCGGACTGGGCCGAGGCCAACAACGTCGAGATCGCCTACACGCCGACCAACAGCTCCTGGCTCAACCGCATCGAGGCCCAGTTCACCGCCCTGCGCTACTTCGCCCTCGACGGCACCGACCACCCCACCCACAAGGTCCAGGGCAGCATGATCCGCCGCTACATCATCTGGCGGAACAAGAACGCTGCCGACAAGCGCCTCAAAGCCCTCGTGAACCGGGTCAATGAGCCTGACCTGCACGTCACCACCGGTGCAGGAAGCTCCGGACGTCGTCATAGCCGTCCAGGGCCCGACCATCCACGTCCGTCGGGTCCGCCTCGGCCCGCGCCGCCAGCGCCTCCGCCAGTGCCAGGGCTTCATCACTGAGACGCCCGAAGCGTCGGGCGGCGTGTCCCAGGCACAGGCCGGCCAGCCCGAGCAGCGGACTTCCCGGCACAGCCCGCGTCCCGATCTGCACGCACCAGTGCTCGACGAACTCTGCGTCGTCGTCGTTCAACGCGGTCCCGACCAGGACACTCGCCGCCTCACCCTCAGCCGAGCGGTCGAGTAGAGCCCGCTCCAACATCTGGACCACGACCTCGTGAGGCAGCGCAGGAGGGTTCTCGAAGCTCAGATGAGAGTGCACCCCGCGAGACTACGCGGACCGCGCGATCCGCACTCGCCCGGCAAGACCAAGGCGAACGTTGCCTGATGCGGCACTAGGAATGGGCCGACCGCACTTTCCCGAGCCGTCCGTCGTGGGCGCCGGTTCGGAGCCGGGCTCGGCGATGCGGCTGCTGCGGCAGCGGTGCGAGGCCGGGATGGTTGCCCGCGGCCTGGACACGGACGGGCGCGCCGTCCGGCAGCTCAACCACGAGCTGGGCGTCATCGGCCGGCTCGGCTTCGAGGGTTACTTCCTGGCCGTGGCCCAGGTAGTCGCCGACACCGGGCGCTCGGGATCCGGGTCGCCGCGCGCGGCTCGGGCGTCGGCTCGATGGTCAACCATGCGCTGTTCGTGGCCACGGCCAACCCCTGGAGCACCGTCTCTTGTTCGAACGGTTTACCGGTCGCTTTCAGCGTGTCCGGGTCACTCGTTTGAGCTGTTTCTAAGAGCCTCCGCCAGTAGGTAGTGGCCGGAAGAACGGTTGAGCACGTTACGCCTCGGCGGTCTGGTCAGACTTGACCATGGCGTCAGCCGTCGTCAGCTCTCGATAGCCATCCGAACACCAAGAAGGACCAGCACAGTGCCGGAGACCCGCTCGAGGCGCTGGCGTACCTTGGCTCGGGAGATGATCTTCTTCATTCGGCCGACGAACCATACGTATAGTCCGTAGTAGCCGACCTCGAAGACGGCCCAGATGGCCGCCAGGCCGATCATGGTGGGCAGATGAGGGGCGCCTGCGGGCACGAACTGTGGCAGGAAGGACATCGCGAACACTGCGGCCTTGGGGTTGGCGAGGTTCAGCAGTAGGCCCGAGCGGTACGAAGCCCAGCCCGAGTGCACTGCCTGTGCATCCTGGCTCTCCTTTTCTCCCTGCTCGCCACGGGCGTCCAGCAGCGTCTTGATACCGAAGCCGACCAGAGTCACGGCACCGGCGATCCGCATGATGTCGTACGCCAACTGGGAGGCCGCGAGCAGTGCGGTGAGCCCGAGTGCCGCAATGACACCCCAAATGAAGACGCCAGTCTCATTGCCCAGCACAGTGAGGAAACCGGCACGCCGGCTGCGCAGGGACTGTCGGATGATCAGCATCGTGCTCGGGCCGGGCGAGGCCGCGATCAGGGTGCAGGCGCCGATAAAGGCGAAGAGGGTGCTCAGCATGCGCCCCATCGTGGAGTCCCGCTGCCGATCGTGTCCATATGCCCCCTTGGAGGACGGGGGGCGAGACTATCGGATGCGGTGGTTGCGGGGGCGGGTATGCCAGCGGTGGTGAACCAAGCGCGGCGGATCAGGCTGCGGACGGTGATGACGGCGGCAGCCAGGGCGAGGAAGAATGCCACGCATCGCCGGCGGCGTTCAGTGCAACGGCGAAGCTTGCCGAAGTTGTTCATCCACGAGTTCGTGCGCTCCACCACCCAGCGGTTGTTGGCCTGGATGGGCGTCTTGGCGCCTCGTTCGGAGATCTGGGCGACTACCTTCCGGGAGGCCAGGTCATCGTGGACGACGCGGTAGTCGTAGCCCGCATCCAGGCTCAGCCGGGGGTTGGGCGGCAACGGTCCGATTGTCGTCTCCAACAGGGTGAGTTGGTCTAGGGTGGCGGGCAGCAGGGTGTGGTCGGGCCTGTTTGCGGGTGCCGGCT
This sequence comes from Streptomyces sp. NPDC030820, assembly GCF_055572075.1. NCBI lineage: Bacteria > Bacillati > Actinomycetota > Actinomycetes > Kitasatosporales > Streptomycetaceae > Streptomyces > Streptomyces sp. NPDC030820. The sequence goes on along the minus strand of NZ_JBVIEB010000020.1, from coordinate 39,218 downwards.
CGGTGACCAGGGGTATAGCTGGGAACGCTTGATGCCCTGCTTGGCCCGGTCCACCGGACTCTTGCCCGCGCACTCGCCTCCAGCTGGGGACTTGGTGATGCAGCCATCGGCCGACAGGTGCTCCAGCCTCAGCCCGACCATGCGATCGTAGGCGGCCAGTGTCGCCAAGCGCAGAGTTGGCCGCCCCGGCGGCAATCCACTCGTCCCGCCGCCTGCGTATCGTGGTCGCCGAGCAGGTCTTGTCCGCGACACGCTCGTAGCCCATCCCGAAGACCAGGACAAGAATGAGCTTGTCGAAGACCACCGCATCCGGGATGCGAGGTTGTGACAGCCCAGCGGGTGCGGGTCGACATGATCTGACAGTAGCGCGAGGAACTCCTCGCGAATCGGATCGATGACGGACACGGGTACGACAGGCACGGAACCCCCGGAGATCACGAAGCATATAGAACCCCGTGATCATCAACCCCGTTGCCCCCACGCCATCACACACCCCGGACTCCACGCCTCCTGGCGAACGCTCTAAGGGCCTGACGTTCTGGTTTACCGGACGTGGAAAGCCTCCCCGCCCGACTGGACCTCGGTCAGTCGATGCCTTCGACGATGCGGAAGTCGCGTTCGACGCCGTCGGAGAGGGCGACCAGCGCCTCCTGGTAGGCCGCACTCTCGCGCGCCGCGACGGCCTGCTCGAAGCTGTCGAACTCGATCAGGACGGTGCGCTCGGCGATTCCGGCGTCATGCGCCACGACCCGACCGCCACGGACGAGGACCCGACCGCCCCCGGCCTCGACGGCCAGGCGGGCCAGCTTGTTGTAAGCAGCCAGCTTCTCAGGATCTGAAATGGTGCGGTAGACGCTGACCCAGTAGCCCTTGGGCATGGAACCTCCAGTGTTGGGATGAGTGCATCTGACTTACGGGTTGGTCTCGGACGAGCGTCGGCGGGCGAGAGCGAGGCTTGTCAGCGTCGTGATCGCCATGGCGCCGATGCCGACCAGCGCCGCGGTGGTGTAGGCGCTGTCGTCGGGGAAGAGGTGGCCGGGGCCGGTGCCCGCGGCGAGGATCAGGCCGCCGATGGCGCTGCCCAGGGAGTACCCGACGCTGCGGACGACGTAGTTGAAGCTCATGGCGCTCGACGTCTCGCCCTTGGGGGTGACGGCCAGGATGACGCCGGGCATCGCGGCCGAGAAGCCGCCGACGCCGAAGCCGAGCACGCCCATCGCCGCGAACAGTTCGGCCAGGTCCGACCGGGCCGCCGCGAACAGGGCGAACCCGCCGCCGACCACGACGGCGCTGCCGGCCAGGAGCAGGGGGTCGGCGATCCGCTTCCGGACCCGCGGCGTGAGCTTGCCGGCGACGAACCCCAGCACCGAGAACGGGATGAGGACCAGCCCGGCGACGAAGGTCGTCAGCCCGAAGCCGTAGCCGGCGCCGTGCGGCGTCTGCGCGTACCGGGTGATGAGCGTGAGCAGGAGGTACATGCCGATCCCGCCGACGAACATGGCGAGGTTCGCCCCGGCGACCGCCGGGTGCCGCACCGCCCGCACATCGACCAGGGGCGTCGTGCTGCGCAGCTCGATGACGGCCCAGACGCAGAGCAGCGCCACCGCGACGACGGCGAGGCCCGCCGCCACGGCGAGGTGCCGGCTCCACAGATTCCGTTCGCCGGCGAGGAACAGCACCAGGAGCAGCGCAGCGGCCAGGACGACCGCGCCTGCCACGTCCACGTGGGCGGAGCGGCCTTCGGGGGCTTCGGGCATGGAGCGCCACGCGGTCAGGAGAGCGGCGGCGGTGACGACCAGGCCGAGGCCGTAGGCGGCCCGTACCCCGCCGAGTTCGGCGAGCAGTGCGGCCAGCGGGTAGCCGACGCCGGCCCCGATGATCGAGACCACCGAGATCAGGGCGATCACGGCCGCGCTGCGCTCCTCGGGGAGGTGGTCCCGGGCCACGCCCATCATCAGCGCCGTCAGCCCGAGCCCGACGCCCTGGGCCGCCCTGCCGGCCAGCAGCCACGCGAACGGCAGCGGCAGCACGGTGAGTGCGCTGCCGGCGACGACGACCGCCAGCGTGGCGAGGATCGTGGCCCGCCGGTGCGGGCCGGCTCCGAGCCGGCCCAGGACCGGCGTGGCGACGGCGCCGCTGAGCAGCGCGACGGTCAGCGTCCACTGCGCGCTGCCGAGCGAGACGTGGAACGAGGTCGCCACGCTGGTGATGAGCGGCGCCCCGAGGCTGGCGACCGCCGCCACGACCAGAGCGATGAACATCAGGGCGGGGACCAGCAGCCGCGGCTCGGAACGCGCCACCGGGAACGCCTTCACTGCGACCCCGCCGACCGGCTGCCCGGTCACTGCTTCGGCCCTTCGCGGTCCTGGCTTTCGAGCTCTGCCAGATGCTTCAGCGCCGGAAGGGCCGCCACCAGCGCCTCGATCTCGTCGCCGGTGAGCTCGCCGATCAACCGCTCGAACGCGTGGACGCCCGCCTGGCGCCGTGTCCGGACATAGGAGGCGCCGGCCTCGGTCAGGCACACCAGCGTGACCCGCTTGTCGGACGGGTCGCCCCGCCGCTCGACCAGGCCGGACTCCTCCATCACCCGGACCAGGGCGGTCATCGCGGGCTGGGTGACGCCCTCGACCGCGGCCAGATCGGTGATGCGCCGCGGGCCGGTCCGGTCCAGGGTGGCCAGGGTGGCGGCGGACGTCAGGCTCATGTCCCGGGGCAGGCGTCTCGCGGCCCTGGTGGCCAGGCCGTAGAGGGCTGCCCCGATGGCGGCGGACGCGCCAGGAGCGGTGTCTTGACGACTCATGCTCGAAGCATAGCATTTTTATATTCACAGTTTATGGAAATGGTCGACTGGCGCGGGTCTGGCGGCCGCGATCCCCGGAGCCCGGCTTCCCGAGACGGCTGAGTATCTGGGCATCGATATCCCCGATCTGCGCGAGCAGATTTCGGCGTACGCGCCGACCCCGCTACGGCACAAGACAGGCTTGACTACCGGGAAAGCCGGAGCAGGCGTTGCAACCGCCGGTCCACTGCAGCGCTGAGCTGTAACTCAACTGGCCAGCCACGTATATGAGGACACGAGCCACAGCGGTCAGCGGTCAGTTCTCAACAGCGTCCACAAGAGCACCGACGCACGTCACGGACACGACCGCGACACATCACCCCAGTTCAACAGCGAACCGCACGTTTCAGTGGTCGGTGAAGAACGGTTCCTCAGCGAGCGGCGCACGTCGCTGCCGGACATCGACCTGGACGTGGAGTCCGAGCGGCGCCTGGAGGTCTACGACAAGATCATTGAACGGTTCGGGCGCGAGCGGACCGCCGTCACCGGCATGCCCGAGACCTACCGAGCCCGACACGCCCTGCGCTTCCCTGTCAAGTTCAGCATGTTGAGCTAGAACGACGCTCCGCGCCCGCCTGCTGGCCGACATCGCCCCCATCGTCATCAGGGCCAACGTTCTGTCTCTCGTCCCGGGGGTACGTCGAGGTGGAACATGTCATCGAGGAACCGCTGGAGCAGGGTTCAGACGTGCTCACAGGTCGTCCGTCCCGAAGTGCGGGTGGTGGCACCGCCCGCTGCTTCGCGGTGAGGCCACCCCCATCGGGATACCGCATGACACCGGGATACACCCACCAGCGAGATCACCGTCACCCTGGGCCGAAAACCTCAGTAGCCATGCTCACCTCCGCCGTTCGAAGAGGCGGAGGATGCGGAAGGCCAGGAGGCGTGCATCGCGCCGTCGCTCCGGGCGTCTCGAACGTACGGCAGGCAGAAAGCTGCCTCCCAGCACGATCAGCGTAGGGCGAGCAGTGCGAACCCCGCTTGCTCCGCCGCCGGACGCAGTCTGGCTGGGCGGGGGCGGCACGGCGCGCATGGCGCCCGCGGAGTCAAGACAACGACGTCGACGCGAAACCGTGTCGCCGCCACTGACCAAAACAGGCGTAACCGCAGAACGCGGGCGTGTCCAGTAGCTCGCGCATATGTCGAAAAAGCCTCCCGAGAGGGTCGTTTTTCTGCCACGATTGTCCCGCGTTGCCCGGCCTTCGGTAGGGCGACGGGCGGGTACGGAGCGGGGGAGGCTCTGGTGGGGGCGGAAAATCTGGAGCGCGCTGTCGCGGAGGCGATCGAACGGAGCCGTCCGGTCGCAGTGGATCTGCGACGCGAGATCAACGGGCTCGTCGACGGGCTCATGCAGGGGGTCGGGCACGAACTGTCCGGCGAGTCGGCCACGACGGCGCGATCCGTCTTAGAAGCGTCGTCCCCTCCCGGCCCTGACGCGCTCCGCGCGTACGCCCACGACGTAGTGCGGGCCGTCGTCCGCGAGTTGGAGGATCTGACGCGGCGCCGGCTCGGTGACGAACTCGGGACGTTCAACCTCGTCCTGTTCGGCCGCACCGGTACCGGCAAGAGCAGCCTGACAGAGGCGCTGACCCAGGGGTTCGGCGGCTCGATCTCTCCCGACGGCGCGTCCGACTGGACCACCGACGTCAATCCGGGCCAGTGGCGCGGCTGCCGCGTCGTCGACACCCCGGGCACCAACGGCTGGGGGCGGACGAAGTCGCGCTCGGAGCTGGAGGAGACCGCTCGTGAGGCACTGGTCTCCGCGGATGTGGTGATCCTCTGCTTCGACAGCCAGAGCCAGCAGGACGGGGAGTTCGCCAAGGTGGCCGACTGGATCGCCGACTACGGCAAGCCGGTGGTAGCCGTCCTCAACAACCGCAGCTCGATGTGGCGCTTCCCCACCCGTGTGCCGCAGCAGGAGATCCGTCGCAGGCTCTCCCGCTCCGTCGCCGAGCACGCCGAGAACATCCGAGACGAACTCGCCCGGATCGGCCTGCACGACGTCCCGGTCGTGGCCCTCAACACCAAGCGGGCGGTGTTCGCCCGCGCCGCCCTGCCCTACCAAGGGCCCGACCCCGAGAGCCTGTCGAAGCACCGGGCCGAGGCGGGTTCCATCGACGTCCTCCTCGACTGGTCGAACCTGCCGGCCCTCGAATCCCTGCTCGCCGCGGCCCTCGGCCGGAACGCGGTCGGTCTGCGGCTCGGCGCTCTGGTGTCCCAGATCAGCGGGGCCTGCCGGAACGCGGACGACAGGCTCCGGGTGCACGTTGAGGAGCCCGCGCTCCGGCTCGCCGAGCAGACGGAGATCGGCATCGAACGGATGCTGACGATCCTGGGCTCACCGGAATCGGCCTTCACGGACCCCGACCCCGCGGCGGACGAATCCGGCACGGCAGGCACGGAGGCGGTATCCGGTGTCGCAGGCGGCCGACCGGAACGGAACCCGCGCTGGGACGCCGGGGGGCTGCGCGCCGCCCTCGCCGAGCTGGAGCGGATGCGCGGAGGATGCTTCGAGGCACCTTCGACGGGGGAGTTCGAGCGGTACGCCGACCACGCGATCCGTGCGGCACTGGCCCCGGTGCGGGACGCGGCCCAGCGGCGCGCCGACGACGTCGTCGACCGGGCCATGGCGCGCAACGAGGTGGTGCCGGACCAGGTGTTCGCCGAGCGGGTCTTCGACACCGCGGAGATCGAAGACGCCCTGCAGGGGGCACTGAAGGCGAGCGCCGCACACCTCCGGCGCCGGGTCGGCCTCGTCGTCGAGGACGCCGCGGCGGACCTGGCTGCGGTCGCGGCCGAGCGGGCCCGGGTGGAGGGCCGGGCCGGGCGGCTCCTTCGCGGCATGAGCATCGCAGCCGGTGTGGGTGGTGCGGCGGCGGGCGTCGGCAGCGCCGCCATGGCGGCTCTCGTCGCCGCCAACATCTGGAACCCGGTCGGCTGGACCGTCGGCGGCATCCTGCTCGCCGGTGCGGCCGCGGGCCTGATCGGGCGGGCGTTCAGCGGCTGGAGCCGCCGCCGTGCCCGCCGGCGCCAGGAGGAGGCGCTGGCACGCGCCCGCGCCGACGCCCGCAAGGCCGTGGCCGCGACCTTCGAGAGGGCTCGTACGGCGGCGGCCGAGCGGGCGGGCGAGCTGGTCCGCCAGGCCTTCGCCGAGCGGGTCGGCGCCGCCGTGCAACAGGGTGTCGAACTGCGCCGCGTCGCGGAGTCCGCCGCGCACCGCCGGAAGCTGCTGCGGACTACGGCCGCGGGTCTGCCGGACCCCGCGGATCCGACGGCAGTGCTGCGCGAGACCGCCCTCGCGTGCGAGGCCGCCACCGGCCTCGCGGGGAACGCGGCGACCGCACACCTGTGGCTCGGCGAGTCCTGGTGTGCCGAGAAGCCGGGCACCGGAGAGGCACCCTCGCTGCCGTCCGAACCGGCGCAGTCCATTGCCCAGCCCGGATTCCCCGAGTGGACGCGAGGGGCGGCCGAGGGGCCGTTCGCCGTGCCCGCCCCGGGATCGGGCCGGCGCTGGCTGCGGGAGACCCGCCGCCGGCTGCGCGAGCGCACCGCCGCCGGCTCCGATGGCCGCACCCAAGCAGTCGAAGACACCGAAGCGGCCGAGGCTGCTGCCGCCGTCGACGCCGGCGTCGACGAGGTGCTGGCACAGCTCGGCAGGCTCGCGGCCGACGCCCGGCCCCGGATCCTGGTGTGCGGGGACTACAACACTGGCAAGTCCTCCTTTGTCCGGCGCCAGCTGGTGGACACCGAGACGGATCCGGATGAACTCCCCGCCGTCGCCGCCGTACCGCAGACCGCCGAGCCGACCTCGTACGAGATCGATGGCGTTGTGCTCGTCGACAACCCCGGCTTCCAGAGCGGACGGAAGGCCCACCGCGGGGCGGCGCACAGCGCGGTGCCGGACGCCGCCGCCGTCCTCTACCTGTTCCCGCCCAACCTGGTCGTGGGCAAACGCGACGACCTCGACCTTGTCCTAGACGGGGACCCGGAACGGCACCTGCAGGGGAAGCTCGACCGGACCGTCCTGATCATCAACCGTTCCGATCAGATCGGCCCCGATCCGTTCGACGCACCCGGGGAGTTCGCCCTGCGCTGCGCCCGTAAGCGCATGGAACTCGCGCAGGCCCTGGACCGGACGGCGCCGCCCGGTTCCGGGCGACCCCCGGTCGACCCGGACCGCGTCGTGTGCGTGTCCGCCGACCCCTACGGCTTCCAGGGCAGCCGCAGGGAACACTTCGACCCGCACCGCCACTGGGACGGCATGGACGTCTTTGCCGAGGCGCTGGAGGAACTGCGGCCGAGTCTGGACGCGAACGGCGTCGACGTGTCCGTACTACACGGCGGACTCGCGCGGTTCGGTGCCGTGCTGCGAAACGCCGAGGCCGAGGAGCGTGTGGCACGCGAACGGGCCGACCAGCTCGACCGGCTGCGCGCGGACGTCGCGGACCGGCTCCGCGAGGGCCTTGCCATCCGGCAGGTACGGGCCGCGCGCCTCACCGACCTGGTGGTCGAGTTCCTCGACCGCGGACTGGGGAGGGCACTGCGCAACAGCAACCCGGAGGAGCGCAAGGCGCTCGCCGAGCGCCTCGACCGGTGGACGGAGGACCCGGACCTGCAGGCGGTCGTCGAGCAGTGGTGGGCCGAATCGGCCGACGAGATCACGGTATGGCGGCGGCGCACCGCCCACTCCTTCCGCCGCCGATTGGGATCCAAGGCGTTCGCCCGGACCTTCCCGGAGACCGGCGCCGTGGAGGGCCTCCGCTTTCTGAACGGCCACCCACGCCGCGAGCGCCGCAGGAAGGCCGCCCGGGGGTTCGGCCGGGTGGGGGCGCTGATCGGGAAGGCCGCAGACGGTCCGGTGATCGGCCGGGTGGCGACGTGGCTCGGCCGGAGCCTGGAGCCGGCCACGCTCACGCGCGGGGCGGTGGTGATGGCGAGGGCGGGAATGGTCCTGCAGGTGGCCGGCAGCGTCGTTGACGTCTACACCCTGGTCCGCAATGTGCAGGAGGACCAGGAACTGGCCCGGGGGCGGCTGGCGGTGTCGATGGCCCTCCGGGAGTCCGGCGCCCGGTGGGCCGAGGTGATCACGGACGGAACCGAGGACGAGCCCGGCCTGCTGTCCGGGCTCGACGACGACTGCGAGGAACTGAGCGCCCGCGTCAAGGAGATCGACGAACGCGCGGCCGTGTACAACCGGACCACGGACGCGCTGCGGGACAGGATCGGCACCATCCGGGAAGTGATCGCCGACGCGCTCGCCCACCTGGGCCACGAGCCCGTCGGCCACTCGGCACGGCAGCACACAGAGGGGGAGCGATGAGCGAGACCGAGAGCGGGACCGCGACCTCGTCCGTCAACGGGGCGGAAACCACCGGGGAATGGATCGACCGAATCCGCGCCGCGGTGAGCACCGTCGCCGGGAAGGGCGTCACGGACGAGGTCACGGCCCTGTGGGACGAGTTCAGGGACAGCCCGGCCGTGCGGGTGACCGTCTACGGCCCCTACGACGCCGGCAAATCGAGCCTGGTCAAGCGCCTGCTGGTGGAGGACGGGACGGCCGTGCCGTCGTGGCTGACGATCGGTGCCCGCCCCGAGACCTTCGTCGTCGGCCGGGAGACCAGCGCCGGGATCGAATACGCCGACACCCCGGGCATCTCCGCGGGCCACCCCGAGCACGAGGCCGCCGCCGACAATGCGCTCGGCGTCACCGACGCCCTGCTCGTCGTGCTCCCGCCCCAGCTGGCCACCACCGGCGTGGAGCATATCCGCGCTGTGGCCACCGGCGCCCTCTTCGGGCCGAAGGCGTCGCGGCTATTCCCGGCCGGCGCACTGCTGCTGGCGGTGGGGCGGATGGACGAGGCGGGCATCGACCCGCAGGACAATCCGGACGCGTACCGGCGGCTCTGCGCCCGTAAGCGCGATGAACTGGCCCTGCTCTTGGCTCGCGGCGCGGACGACGGCCTGCCACCGGACCACGTGCCGGTCCACCTCGTCGCCGCCGACCCCTACGGTCTTGGCGTGTTCGACGGATCGACCGGGGACTGGGATGGCATCGCCGGGCTCCGCGCGGACCTGGCCGCCCTCGTTGACCGGCGCCCGGAGCTGCGCGCCGCCGCCGAGGTGCGGCTCTGGAGCCGGGTCGCGACGCAGGCGCTGGACGAGGCCGAAAACGAGCGGACGCAGACCCGGCTCGCGGCCGACGAGGCACGCCGGGAACTGGCCCAGCTCGCCGCCGTCACCACGGAGTTGGACGGCGTCGTCGCCGCCGCCCGGGCGGAACTGCGGGCCTCGGTCCACGAATTGCTCAGCTCCGCGGTCGAGAACCTGCACGGGGCGGACGAAGCCGCGATCCGGGCCGAGGCGGAGGGCGGCCTCGGCAAGGTCCTGGCCGGGTGGTCCACCCGCTGGGGCGCCGAACTCGACCGCCTGGTGCGGCAGGCGGACACCGAACTGGCCGCCCGGGCCCAGCGCGCCGCCGCGACGGCTTTCCAGCACTTCGTGGGCACGCTCACCGCCCCACCGGTCCTGCACACACCGCAGGCTGCGGCGAAGACCGGAGAGCGCAGCCTCGACCCCGTCCTGCGCGAGCTGCGCGGTCAGGTCCGCTGGGTGGTCCGCAGCCTCTACCAGAGCCACCTGGAGAAGAAACTGGGCATGTCACTCGGCCAGGCCGTGGCGGAACTGGGACAGGTGGAGAGGCTCGCTGACCAGCGGCGCAAGCTTAGTTGCTACTACCGCAGCAGCGTCGGGTTCGCCGACGCCAAGCACGTCGCGCAGGCGCGGGCCTCGCTCCAGCGAATGAAGATCTTGGACGCGGTGCTTCCGTCCGTGCTCGAACTCGGCACTCTCGTCTTCCGCGAGATCCAGGGCGCCCGCCTGGAGGCCCGGGAGGCGGAGCGGCGCAGCGAACTCCGTGGCAGGCTCGACAAGACAGCCGACACGATCGTGGACCGCGTGCTCGGCGCCGGCGAGGACCGCCCGGACTTCGGCTGGAGCACGGCGATCGCGGAGGTCCGGACCGGTCTCGACGAACTGGCCCGGCCGCTGCGGACGATGATGGACATCCTTGACGCGCGCGGGAAGGAACTGGAGGCCGGCGCGGCCGATCTGACCACCCTACTGGAGCGGGCCCCGGCACGCTCGCACACGGCGTGGGACGGGCGGGTAGGACCGGAGGAGGAAGGGGGAGGCCGATGACACCGGGGGAAGCGGGATGGGACGGCCCCGGGGGATACGAGGCCGCCTGGCGCGTGGTGCGCTCTGATGAGAACCTTTGACATCGGCCAGGGCCGCTCGTCGCCTCACCTGCTCCGGTCCTCAATCGAGTGGGGAGCGAGCGGAAGCGCGAGGGCCGGTCCGGAGAGGTCGGGGAGCAGCGCGGTGGTGGACACGACGCTCCGCTGGCCGGTGGTGAGCACCCGCGATGACGGCGGCCAAGTCGCTCTCACCGTGGACCGCGAGCGGATCGGTGAGCCAGGCGACCCCGGGCTGATACGGCTGACGGCTCTGCGTGTCCCGGATGCGGGAGCTGCTCTGGCGCTCCCCCGCGCGTTTGACGGGGAGCGGGAGTGGCCGAACAGTGGGAAGCGTGGAAAGGTCCGACGGGCCGTTCTGGCCCTGGTCCAGGCGATCGGCCGTGGTCTCCTCGTTCGCGCTGGTGGTCGTCCTGCTGACCCTGACGATTGTGCTGAGCGCGACGGCGGACTGGCCGAGCGAGCGGCACGAGGGCACGGTGCTCGTCATCGCGCTCATCCTCGGTCTGCTGCCTCTGATCCTGGTGGTGCTGGGCTCGCTCACCGGCGGCGGCTCGGTCGAGGTCCTGGGCGTCGCCCTGCGCTTCCCGGAGGCCCGTCCGGAGCGGCGGGAGATCTCCGTGCCGCCGCTGATGGGCCTCCGTCCGGGAGAGCCGCTCGCGGACGCCGGCACGCGGGCGGTCGTGGAAGTCCTCAAGGAGGCCGTGCACACCGAGGTGGCCGTGGTGGACCTGGCGGACGGAACCGCCTGGTGGGACACCAGGCTGCTGGTTCTCTGCGCCGGGGCCGCCCGGATCGGCCGACCCCGAGCGGTGGTCCTCACGGCCATCCTCGCGGACACCGGGCCGGGCACGTTCCTCGGCTGGGCGCCCCCGGACGAGCTGCGCGACCGGCTGCTGTCCCGACCCGAACTGCGCCGCGCGTACGACCAGGGGCGCGCTTGGCTGCGCCAGTGGGAGCTGGCGGAACCGGGCACGGGCACGGCGGCGTCTCCCGACGCACCGGCGCCGCCACGGCTCCCGTTCACGCCGGAGCCGCCGGCCACGGCCCAGCCCAGGGGGGGCCGGAGTGATCCATCGGTCGCCGGACTATACCCTCGACCCGTTCGCCCCGGAGCTGCTGTTGGCCGCCGCCATGGGTGACCTTGAAGGACGTAACCGGTACACACCGGTGGACCTCGCCGAGGCCCGGGCCGCGTTCGGCGCGGTGCTGCGGCACACCGCCGCCGAGGTAGACGCGCCTGCCGAGAGCGACGTGTTCTGGGCACGCCGGGTGCTGGACACCCGGGAGCCCTTCGTGCCGCTCGTTCGGCGCGGCCGCTACGCGGGGATGCTGCCGCGCGACAGCGCCACCAACGACGTCCTGCGCACCCTGCTCGGCTACGACGCCTCGGCCAGGGACGGGGCCCGGAAGGCCCGCAGGGCACCCGGGTAGAGCGTCCAACGACGCCTCGGAGGTCAGGTAGCCGTCGTGTCCCCGGAGCTGGCCGGCCCGGCGCCAGTCAGTCTCTTCTGGGGAATCAAGCCGAGCAACTCTGAGGACACCCGAGTGCCGGGTGGGGAGAGTCAGATATCGCCATCAAGGCAGCAGATCCACCAGCCGGCGGGTCTCGACATCGACCAGGACCGTGCCGTAGACCCGGCCCTTACGTGTGGCGTACTCATCGACACCAACCACTCGCGGGGCCGGGACTTCGGGCTCGGGCAGAGCATCGAGCAGCCGCAACACCGCGCTGCGGCTGATGGACACCCCGATAACCTGTGCCATCCGGGCACCAGCCCGGCCGGCGAGGGCGAGACCGACCGCAGTCAGCGTCGCACGCAACCGCTCGGTCCACCTGCTGTGCCTCAGGGGCAGCCCCGACATCTGCTCGGCGAACGTCCGCCGTTCGCACGAAGCCTGCAGTACTGGCAAGAGCCACCCGCACGGCATGACCACCCAGGTGTTCCGCAGCAGCGACAAGGCGGTCGAGGCCGGCCGTACCGCTGTGGACGAAGGCGCGTTCGCCGACGGCGGAGCCGTGGGCGCCATCGTCATCGACTCCGCCCGGCGGGCCGTTTGGGCCTGCCACTTCAACTACCGCACGTGGGCGCCGGAAGAGATCACTCTGCCTGAGGACCTGCAGACCGTGCCCGCCACGGGTAGCCCCGAGTACACGGACCGGTTGCACCGGTGGGAGCAACACATCAGCAAGTTCTGACTGCAGTCGACTGCTGCATCTGCTGGCGAGCCAGACAGTCCCGGGCCCGGCCCTCCCAGCAGAGGGCCGGGGCACGTGCGCCGTGGGGCGGGTGATGTCAGCCCTGCTCGTCGGGCCGGGATACGGCGACCAGGCCCTTCGGGTAGCCCACCTTGTGGCCCCGCAGGTTCACCGACAGACCCCCGTCGGGCCGTACGAGCCGTACGCGCCTGATCCCGTAGTACGTCCGGCCGTTCAGGAACAGCGCGAGGCCCACGACGAACGAGAAGGCGGCCAGGAAGAACAGAACACCGACGGAGAAGAAGCCTGGTTGCGCATGACCCTCGTCGGCCGTCCGGCCACCGGCGCTGATCAGCATCGGCACCCACACCAGCAGCGACGCCAGCAGGCCGGCCCCGACCGCGATATGGGCACGGCGCTTGCTTTCGGCCTTCCTCAGGCTCTCGACGGTCATGGCGAGGACGCTCTTGCAGCGCGGACACTCCACCTTGATCACAGTGTCCGGGGTCTGCGGCCGGATAAATCCGGCCCCGGTAAACACGTGGTACAGCCAGCGGGTGTCGACGACGTTTCCCCTGACTTTGGCACGAAGCAGGCAGCCGAGCTGCAGCGTGTAGCTCTCTTGAAGTCTGCCAGAGCCTGGCATGCTCACCTTCTCCCCAGGGCGCACGCAGCACCCACTATAAGGACTGTGTGACGAGACGACATGGTCGCCCACGGGATTACTCGGCGTAAACCGACCGCCGTATGCCACGATCGCCCAGGCAGAGGTTCCACGGAGCTCGGAGCCGCGGTGTTGACCGCGTCCGAGCGGCGAACGACGCCGGCCACCCAGCGGGCCCGCATTCCGGGCCCTCCATCTCGCCCGTGCCGTCCTGAACGGCCGCCAGGCGCTGGCGCAGTCGTCGTTCCCGACGCCACTGCCGGGACCGACACACCGACGCACAGAACTCCGGTCCGGGCTCCTGGCCTCAGCCGTTCCCCGCAGCCCCGGCAGATCCTTTCCCCAGCCCGACCGGCCTCTTCGGACACCAGGCCGGCGTAGGACTCAAGGCTATTGAGCACCGGGGATCAGAAACACGCACGAAGAGGACGGCCAACGCCCCCGCCCCTGGCACTCGATCTGCCAAGGAAGCAGGGACGTGGGGGGCGGTCACCGTGGTAGCGAGCAACGACGGCCGAGCGATGACCGCGGTGATACTGTGCCGGCTGACCGGGGCCACCACAGCGGCCTGGCGCAGTGCATGACCGGCGGGGAGCTGACCCTCGGAGCGGTGCTGGCGCGGCTGGAGGAGCGGGAACGGGAGATCGCTGCGCAGGCCGAGACGACGAGGGAGCAGATTGCGCAGCTGACCGCTCGGCTGGACGAACTCGGCCGGGCCGCCGACGAGGTCCGGATCATCCGCAAAACGCTGCTCGGGCTGCCCGATCCGCAGCCGCCCGCCCCGAAGCTGCCGGACCATCCGGCCTACCAGCAGATCATGGCGCTCTTCGCCACGGCCGGCGCCCCACTTCGCGCACGACAGGTGTGCGAGGCGATGGACCTGGAGATCGCGCCCAACAACATCAACAACACCGCCTGAAACTCAAGCGGTTGACCGAGCGCGGCATCCTGGTCGAGACCGGACCGGGCTTGTTCACTCAGCCGCGGTCGTAGCCGCCCGGCCGCCCTATGTGACGGCATCACCTTGGGCCAGCGTCAGGATCGACCCTCACCCACGGCAGCTCATCGAACTGCGCGATGATCCGGCTCCAGCCACCGCTTCGCGCGACGCCGGTGGGAGCCGCATCGTCCAACCAGATCTCCGTGCCCGGCGGAAGATCCTCCGGTCCGCGCTCGGTGTCGATGACGAGGGTGAACTCGGGGTCATCAGGACTGCTGCGGCAGTAGTACATGTCTCCGTCGCGCCAGGCTTCCAGAGCGAAGTCCGCAAGGATCGCTCGCCCGTGGCGGCCCTCGGGAAAGAGCAGAAGCAGAGTGTCGCCTCGCACGGGCACGTCGGTGTCAGCGACACGGGCGGCCAACGCCTTGATAGGGACGGCGGGCTGGACCTGGAGACCGAAGCCGGTGCGGTGCGAGCCGGTCACGGTCACGATGCGGTACGGCACACCGTATCTTCCCACCATCCTTGGGGCTTTCCCATAAGCCGGGCGCCGGCGGCGGTCGGTGGGCGGAACATCGCGTCGCCTCAGGCGACCAGCCTCAATTCCCCTTCGCGTATTCCGTCACCCCGGGAACTTCATTTCATCGGTGCCTCTGCTTGGGGCCCGGGTGCCGGCCGCTGCGCCGACTACTGTTTCCTGGCGAAGTTGCCGGTGTCGGCTTCGGTGAGGATGCCGAGTTTGACCAGGCGTTTCAGCTTGGCCCGGGTGCCTTCGACGTTGGTGTGCGGCCGGGGACCTAGTGAAAGTCAGCGACAGCGGGGCGTTCGAGGTCGCGGACCAGGGCGGGAACGTGTGTGTCCAGACCTTCCGCGAGGAGGGCTTCGCCCCTGAACACTTCGCAGACCTCAAGGAAGCCACCGGGTTCCTCGGGGGGTGCCCCTATGTCCTTTGTCGAGCTGTCGTGATGATGGCTGGCATGACGGATGAGGTTCAGGGCTCGGGCCGTGAGAGCCGCCGGGGGTGGACGCCGCTGCACTTCGCGGCGGATGAGCAGGATGCCGCGGCTGTCGGCTCTCTTCTGGCGGCGGGTGCGGGGGTGGATGTCCCCGACGAGCAGGGCAATACGCCTTTGTGGCAGGCGGTGTTCACGTATCGAGGTGATGGTGCGGTGTTGTCGCTGCTGGTCAATGCCGGTGCCGATCCGGACATGGCCAACCTTCACGGTGTGAGTCCGCGGCGCCTTGCCGACTGGCGTATTGGTTCAGATGCCGTGGTGCATCTCGGGGATCGTCCTGTCTCGTAGTGCAGGTTATGTAGGTCAGGTGGCTTTGGCGGGCTGTGGCTCATAGAAGGTTCCGTCGTGGAGCATGGCGAAGAGGACATCGGCCCGGCGTCGGGCGAGGCAGAGCTGGGCCTGGGTGTGGTGGTTGCCCTGCGCGATCTTCTTGCCGTAGTAGGCGCGCGAAGCCGGGTCGCGCAGGGCGGCGAACGCGGAAAGGGAGAAGGCCCGTTTGAGCTGCTTGTTTCCCCGTCGGGATGGCTGTTCGCCTCGGATCGAGGACCCGGAACTGCGGGTCGCCGGGGCGAGACCGGCGTAAGCGGCGAGGTGGCCGGCGGTCGGGAAGGTGCTGCCGTCGCCGACCCCGATGAGGATCCTGGCCCCGGTCCTGACGCCGACTCCCGGCGTGGACGTCAGGAGCTTCGAAAGAGACATCCGATGCGGTTGATCTGTCAAGCGGCAACGGAGAGTTGAGGGGCTTGGGGTACGGGGAATGCGGTGGCTTCGTCGTAGTGGGTTCGTTTGGTGAGGCAGTGGTGGAGGCAGCCGAGCATGCGGTTGACGGGCTGGCACAGCGCTCCACTTGGCCATTCGGAGACACGGCCGTCTCGGCCGGCCCCACGGCTGGGTCAGCCCGGCTTGACCGCCAGCGTCGCAAAATAGTTCGACATGTATTGAGCGGATGCGTTGGATTGGTGCGGCGCTTCCGCGAAGCCGGTGAGGACGAACCCCGCGGCGAGTTGCCCGCCGATCTGGTCGGTGAGGGTGTGGCTGTATTCAAGAGCGGCATCCGCGCCGAACTTCGTGGCGCGTTCCTCGGCGGAGTACTGCGTGACATCGCTGTAGGGCAGCTTGTGCACGACGATCAGCTCGCCGCGCTCGTCGAGCGCCTCGTGGTCGAACAAGTACACATCAGGGTTGAGGAAGCCCGCGAGCAGAGTTCCGCCCGGTCGCAGGGCGCGGAAGCACTCACGCCACACCGCTGCCAAGTCTGGTACGAATAGGTTAGAGACCGGATGGAATACGACGTCGAATGTTGCGTCGCCGAAGGCGCTGAGGTCGCGCATGTCGCCTAGGACGGTGCGCAGCTCGAGTCCGTCGCGCGCCGCCACCATCTGGTCCTGGCCGAGCTGGCGGGGTGAGTTGTCGAATACGGTGACCCGCGCCCCCGCGGCGGCGAGGATCGGACCCTGCTGGCCACCGCCGGAGGCCAGGCACAACACGTCCTTGCCGGCCAGGTCCGTCGGCAGCCAGGAGCGGTCGACTGGCTCACGCCCGATGAGAACAATCGACCAGTCGCCCATGCGGGCGCGCTCGACATCCTCAGCACTCACCGGCCTCGACCACTCGTTGCCCTCTTGGACATACTTGTCCCAGGCTGCCCGATTGTGGGCAACCGGGTCGACATCAATGTCCTGCACGTTTAACTCCCCTGCTACAGCCAAGCGGACACCTGCGGTACTGACAGCTCGGTGACGCTAGCCAACACGATTGCAGGGTGCGGGCTCAACGAAATTAGCGGGCATCGAGGTGTCCACGGGCTCGACGGGTGGTCGCGCAGCGGGTGCGTAAGCGCTGGTTGCCGGGGTTGCGGAAGCTGTAGGCGTCGCGGGCGATTGTTTTGATGACCCGGTTGGTGCCTTCGGAGCCGGCGTTGGTGATCCCGGTGTGCAGGAACGCAAGGATCTCTGGCCACCACGTCTCGACGGTTGTGGCTAGGCGCTGCAGTTCGGGAAGGTCGGCGTCGGCGCATCGGCGGTAGAACCGGTACAGCAGATCGCGGACCTGTTCCCGGTCCGGGCGGGTCCGGGCGGTGGCAAGCAGCGACTCTTGGAGTCATTCCGCGCCGGGGTTGAGTAGGACGATTTTGCCGATGTGGTGGGCGTCCTGGATGCGATGAGCTTCTGCGGCCTGGTCCATGGGCAGGGTCCGGTCGATGACGACCTGCACCGTTCCGCGCTCGATCAATGGCCATACATGTTCCTGGACTTCGGCCACGATCGCTGCCTTTTGTCCGGCCTGGCGGGAGCGCAGTGTGGTCCCGTGTACGGACGCGCGCTTGAAGAGGAGTTCGGCGAGGTTGAGTTCGCCCTCCAGGCTATTCTGCAGCCCGATGATGACCAGGCGCCCGTCGAGGGCCAGGGATTTGACGTTGCGCGGAAGGTAGTCGCCGCCGATGACGTCGAGGATCACGTCGTAGGGGCCGTGCTCGGCGAAGTCCTCGGTGCGGTAGTTGATCGCGAGGTCGGCGCCGAGTTCTCGGACCCTGGCAGCGTGCTCGGGGTCGCCGATGGTGGTGACGACGCGGGCGCCGTGGGCCTTGGCGATCTGAATGGCTGCCGTGCCGATGCCGCCGGCTCCGCCGTGCATGAGGAAGGTCTCACCTGCCTTCAGCCCACCCGTCATGAGGACGTTGGACCACACCGTTGCGGTGGCTTCCGGCAACGCCGCCGCCTGGACCAGGCTGACGCCCTTGGGCACCGTGAGCAGCTGCCCTTCAGGGACAGCGACCTTCTGCGCGTATCCGCCTCCGGTCAGCAGTGCGCACACCTCGTCGCCGGGCTGCCAACGCGTCACACCCTCGCCGACAGCGCTGATCCGTCCGGAGACCTCCAGGCCCGGATAAGGCGATGCTCCCTCCGGAACCGGGTACAGTCCCAGCCGCTGTGCCACATCGGCGCGGTTGACGGCGCCGGCAACGACGTCGATGACCACCTCACCCATTGCGGGGACGGGGTCCTCCACATCGATCCACTGCAGGACTTCGGGCCCGCCAGGTTCCTTGATCGAAACTGCTTTCAAGACATTCCTCCAAGTGCGCCGCCTGACGGACGGCACATACGCCGGTCCCGACGTTGTGAAAATGTGGGTGAGAGGGCACGCCCGGCAGGCTCACTCTGATCCGGGGCCGCCGCAGAACCTCCGCCCGAGCCTGCCTGTCCTGTCGCGCACTGAAACTGACGAGCCCAGGCCCCTGACAGCCCTGAGCTCGAAGAACAAGCCACCTGTCACCCGACAAGACGCGAGCAGAACTGTCAAACGACCCGAGACGCTTCATGCAGGACCAGGCCAGTCGAAATGGATCAAGGTCAAAGGCGGTGCAGCGTCTCGATGATCTTTGCGGTGACGACCTTGGTGGAATACGGGTTCTGTCCCGTCACGAGCCTGCCGTCAGCGGTGGCGAAGGGGGTCATCGGGATGGTGTTCTTGACATAGTGCGCGCCCCGCTTGCGGAGTTCGTCCTGCAGCAGGAACGGCACCCGGCTCTTCACCATGGCGACTCGCTCCTCCGCGGTGGAGAACCCGGTGACGGTGCGGCCGTCGACGAGCAGGGAGCCGTCGGAGAGCGTGATGTTCAGCAGCCCGCAGGCACCATGGCAGACCGAGGAGACCACGCCGCCGTTCTCATAGATTTCCCGCGCGGCCTGCTGAAGCGCGGCATTGTCGGGAAAGTCCCACATGACGCCATGCCCGCCCGTGTAGAAGATCGCGGCATACTGGGCCGGGTCGACGTCGGCCGCCTTGCTGGTGTGGTCCAGGTTCGACATGAACGCGCGATCGTTCATGTAGTCGCGTACCCCTTTGTCGGCCGTTCTGATGCTTCGGGGGTCCAGCGGTACCTGCCCCCCTGCTGGACTGACGATGTCGACCTCGAATCCAGCCTTGCGGACTCCGTCGTAGAAATGAACCAGCTCTGCGATCCACAGTCCGGTCTGGTGGGGGTTCGTTCCGTAGGTCGCCTGGTTGGTGACTACGGCGAGGATCTTGCTCATCTGTGTCCTTCTGACGGTGAGGCAGGGTTCTGGGGGCTGCCCGGATCACGAACGTTTTTCATGGCGCCACGGCCTGTGGAAAGAAGAGGTGATACAGCCTGGGAGGAGTCGGCCGCCTCAGTTGCCGTTGGCATCGGTGGCGATGTCGTCCGCGTGGCGCACTGCACCCGTACGGGGGCTGGCTGGCGAAAGCAGCCTCTGGTGCCCCTCTCAAGCGCAATCGGATATGCGAGGTTCAGGTCAGCTTCTTGAGGATTTCGGCTGCGGCGGGTCCGGCGGAGGCGGGGTTCTGGCCGGTGACCAGGTTGCGGTCGACGACCACGTTCGGGGCCCACGGCTCGCCCTCCTGGTAGTCCGCGCCGATCTCGACCAGGCGGTCCTGGAGCAGCCACTTGGCCTTGGCCGCGAGGCCCGTCTGGGTCTCCTCGGCGTTGCTGAAACCGGTGAGCCGATAGCCGGCGAAGGCATTGCTGCCATCGGCCTTGGTGGCGGCCAGCAGCGCGGCCGGGGCGTGGCAGACCACGCCGAGCGGCGAAGCCGTGCTCGACCGGTGCCCGGACCGCCGCCAGCGCCTTGTTGGAAAGCTTCAGTCCCCTGGACAGTGGCTTGTTGCGGGCGGCCTTGTAGCCGGTGATCATCGTCGGGTTGGTATCCGGGGCGCTGTCGTCGAGGCCGACGAAGCCCAGGTCGGCGATCGCGCCGAGGCCGGCCGCGCGCAGATGGGCGGTCAGTCTGTCGTAGCGGCACGCGGTGATCTCCGAAGTGCGTCCGGGGCGGACCGCGCTCACCCAGACCAGGCGGCCCTTGTCGTCGGTGAGCGCGATCACGAGCAGGCCGTGGCACTTGTGCTTTCCGGAGTAGTTCTTGCGGTTCTCGGTCCCGGTGCGGCGGTGGGTGCGGATCAAGGAGCCGTCCAGCAGTACCACCCGCCTCCCGATCGGGCGATCTTCTTCAGCGCGCGGTCCAGGCGCGGGGCGCGGGCGGCCGGCAGCCCGACGACTTCCCGCACCCATCGTGACACCGTGGTGCGGTGCACCCCGTTCCCGCCGGCCAGGTCGCCGGGCCGCTGGTCACAGCGCAGGACGGCCAGCGCGATGCCGACGATCTTCCCGGCGGGCAGGGCCCGCCACCGCGATCTGATCTTCTTGCAGTGGCCGCGGATCAGGGTGGGCGAGCCCGTTCAAGGTGGCGCTCGACAGCGGCAGGCGGGCGGTGTAGACAAGACCGTCGGAGCCCTCGACGAGACCGTTGTTCTTCTTCACACCAAACTCAACTGCCGCCGGGCGCCCTCCAGTTACGTCGGCACGGCTACAGGCGTGCGGTGAACTTCGCGTCGCCACGTTTGTGCAGCCAGCCGCGGTCCGCGAGCTTGACCAGCTTCGCCCGCCGCGGCTCCAGTTTCCCGCGCACCTCCACCTGAAGGCCCAGCTCCTCGCCCACCGCCCGTACCTGCACCGGACCGCCGGCGGCCCGCACGATCTCCAGGATCCGGCGGTAGTCGCCAGGCAGCGCGGCCTCGTCCACGCTGTCGCCGCGGGTGCGGAACCAACAGCACCGCACGCCCTGCCACCTGCGCCGACGCCGGCGCAGAGGCAGCCCGCTCCTCGGCGACCTGCTCGCTCATCCGTGCCAGGACCCGCTCGGCGACCGCGAGTTCGTCCCGCTCGGCCCGCGCCTGGTCCAGCTGCTTGACCAACTGCTTTGCCAGTCCGTCCAGTTCCGCGCGGCGCGCGGCGATCCGTTCCAGCACCTCAGGGTCCACCATGCCCGGGAGCGTAGGAGCCGCACGGGCTGGAATGGACCAGAACCTGCGAAGACCTCCCTGCCCGACGATCTACACGGCAGACTGCCGCACGCGACCAGCACGAGCAGCCGGGCACGGGATCACACCAGGCCCGTGACCTGCCACTTCACACACAACTCATTGAGCCTTTTCAGCGTTGCCTCTTTAGGGTGAGGACCGCGGCGGCGATGACGGTCATGCGGTTGGGGCTGCAGCGGCTTCTGCGGAAGATCCGCCAGGACTTCAGGCGGGCGACGCCTCGTTCGACAGGAGCGCGGGCGTGGGCGAGCGCGCGGTTCAGCGTCCGTTCGGTCGGTGAGAGTTCGCCGCTTGGCGGGCGTCGGATGGCGGTGGTGACCCAGGAGCCTGCGCCGATGTAGGCGCAGTCTGCGAGGACCGGGACGCCCTGGCGTTCGCAGATCCGGATGATGCGGTGGGTGCGGGCGGCGGTCAGGTCGTAAGCGCGGCCCGGGCAGAGCTGGCGAGATCCACAGCAGCCGGCCTTCCGGTTCGTTGACGACCCGGACGTTCACGCCGTGCCGTCGGTGCTTGTGGGAGAAGTCTGCCCGGCTGTCGCCGACCCGGTCGGGATGTATCCGTGAGCCGTGGCACGATAGTTGTCACCAAGGTAGGCTTGTTGTCACCGGGACCGCCGGACAGGCGCGCCGAGCTGGTCGCCGGGGCCAGGGAGCAGCTCAGGCGACTGGTGGAGCGCCAACGTCGGTGACACCCCCCTGCTTCGCACGCCGCTTGCGACAAGACGAGCGCCGACCTGGTGACAACCACCCTGCTTCGCCTCGCTGAAACCGCAGTGCAGCGGTGCCGATTGTGACATCTATCGGCTCAATCCGGCAGATCCTCCGCTTGCGAGGTAGGGGTCGCGATAGGGTCTGATGCGAGGTCAGATGCGTGGGCAGCACCGAGTGGGGGGTGTGCGGTGACGGGTATCGAGGTCGCGGTCGGGTATGTGTTCGCCTACCTGGTCCGCAAGGCTAAGCGCGTGGCGGGCCGGGCAGACGCCGAGGTCGACCGGGGCTTGGACGCCGGGATGGACCGCCTGCACGACCTGGTCAGCACCAAGCTCGGGCAGGATCCCGCGCTGGAGCGCGCCGTCGAGGAGGCCGAGGCCGGGCAGGGCGAGCCCAGTGAGCGCACCCGGCGCCGGCTGGCTGACTCTCTGGAGGACGCCGCCGAGCGCGACCCGGACTTCGCCCAGGTGCTGCAGGAGCTGGTGGAGCAGCTGCGGGCTGCCGAGAAGGCCGCGGCGGCTGCACATGGTGGGGTGTCGGTGTCCGGCAGCGGCCAGGCAGTGGGTGGCAACGTGACCATCACGGCAGGGGACGGCGGGGCCGCCGCAATGACGATGGGCGACGTGACGATCGGATCCCGCCCGGCGGACCCTTACCGGCCGGGCCCGGACCAGAGCTGACCGCGCCCGGCACCACCCCCGCCGCGCAGACCGTCACCGACAAGGCGGTCATCGCACATGCGATCGCAGCTCATAAGATCGGCCAGGTCACGTACTACGCGGCACCGGCGCCGAACGACGCACCGCCATTCATCGCCAACGCCGGCCGCCTGTACATCGGGAAATGGCGCTGGATAGCCCTGACGTGTGACACTGCCCTGACTGCCGTGCTCCTCATCGTCCCGCATGACGGCGGCGAGAAGGGCACGATCCTCTACCTCGCGTTGGCTGCGCTCGCCTTCGCGATCACGACCGGATGGCTCCTGAAACCCGCACGCCGCCTCCATACCGGATGGGCGGCAACGAAGCTGGCCAAAGCCGTGGCGGCGGAGCAACAACGCTTCCTCGATCTGGCACTGGGCAGCCGTACCAGTCAGACTCGGCCAGCCGACCAGCCGTTCTCCAATTGGGCGCCGGACGACCTGCCGGACGCGGCCGAAGAGTTGCTGCTGCAGTGGCAGGACCTCGCCGGGAATGACGCCGGCACGCTGGGCGATGTCGCCACCTTTTTCTTGGAGAAGGCCGATGGCCGGCTGATGGTGCTCGGCAACCCCGGCATGGGCAAGACCGTGCTGCTCACCCAGCTCACCCTCGACCTGATGCCCGCCGATCCGTCGACCGGCGTGATCCCCGTCTTGCTCAGCCTGAGCGGCTTCACACCGATCGACGGCACGTCGCGGGAGCAATACGACCACTTCACATCGTGGCTGGAGGGGACTCTTGCTCAGCGCTACGGGCTGCGCCTGCCAGAGGTACAGTCCCTGGTCCGCGCCGAACGTATACTCCCGATTCTGGACGGCCTCGACGAAATGGACGCTCCCGGAAAGCCGGGGGCTATGCGGGCGAAGGCTACCGCCATGCTGGCCACGCTCAATCACGAGCGGCGACGCGTCGTCGTGGCCTGCCGCCTGGAAGACGCCAGCAAGATCGCCGGCGGGGATGAGCTGTCCGGCCTGCTACACGACGCCCGTCACGTCGTCCTGCAACCGCTGACCCCCCAGGCAGTGGAGTCCTATATCAGTCATCGTTTTCGGTTCCACGACCCTGCCCGCTGGAAGTTCGTGCTGGCCGAGGTACGGCGCGGCAAAAGACTGTGGGAGACCCTGTCTGTACCGCTCTACCTGCATTTGGCGGTGACCTCATATGCCGGACGTCGCACGAAGCCTGCTAAGTTGATCGGCATGCGCCGAGACAAACTGCGCAATCACCTGCTCGCTGGTTTCGTTCCGGCCGTCCACAAATACGCCACCAGCGAGCGTGACCCCGGGGGGACGCCCGAGCAGGTGACCTCGTGGCTCGGTACGATCGCCTGTTACCAGCAGGCCCAGGCCGGCACGGACGAGTCCAAGGAGTCCTCCATCGACCTGCCCTCGCTGGGCAGGCTTACGCACAGGCGGATGATGCGACTTGTCGGCTTGGCCCTGCTGGTGGGCGGCGCGGCCACCATGAGCATCGTCTACCTTGCCTGGCATGCCGTCGGCCGATCCGACATATCGGTGCTCAACGCGGCCTTGGCGGCGACAGAGTTACCTGTCGCGGCGGGCATCGCGCTGTCGATCCCGCACAGGCTTACCTTCAGCCGGATCAATATCAAGGCGTTGCGCGCTCGGGCGGTCCGTCACCGCGCTACCTTCATCGCCTGCGCCTGGGTCCTTGGCTCGATCCAAGGACTCGTCATGATGAGATATCTCCTCGGCGGTCTCCAGGCACTGCCCGCCACAGCCGCGCTCGTGCTGGCCAGTGCCCTTCTGAGCGTGATCACCAATGACCTGGTGGTGGACGCCAACGCCGCCTCGATCAGGCAGTTGCTCCGCCAGTCGCTGGGCTACTCGCTGCTGATCGGAGCGCTCGTGTCAGTCCTGTTCAACGCGCTCCTCTATGTCAAGGTCTCATGGCTGAACAATCTGATCGACTGGAGTGCCCTCACAGTCCTGATGAGCCTGACAATCGGAAAGGGAAATGGCTGGCTGACCTTCTTCATCGGCACCCGGAGTGCGGCACGCCACGGCGTCCTGCCACGGCGTACGGCGGAGTTCCTGGACTGGTGCATCGACGTGGGCCTGCTCCGGATGAGTGGGCAGGAGCTGCAGTTCCGCCATCAACACCACCGGGACTGGCTCATCCGGGACGCCAACCGCAACCCCAACGCCCGCGGCTGGCCGAGCGGTGCATCGAGAGCTGAGGTTCGGCCGCGCCGCTTAACCGTATGAGTTACTGAGCGTTTTCAGCGTGGCCACCGATGGGGTGACGCGGCGAAGCCGCAACGCACGACGGACCCGGCCGGCGAGATTCTGTGGCTGTCGCCGGCACTGCCAGGCCGGACCCACGACCTGACGGCCGCCCGCACCCACAAGATCCTCCGGATCTGCGCGCGCCAGGGCGTCCCGATCCTCGCCGACATGGCCTACATCGTTGCGGGCGACTGGGTCACCACCGCCAAGCGCCGCCCGCCAGGCGGTGAACTCACCCTCACCGAGCAGACCCAGAACCGGGCCCTGTCCGCGGCCCGTGCACCCGTGGAACGAGGCATGGCACGGCTGAAGTCCTGGCAGATCTTCCGCAGATCCCGCATCAGCCCCAACCGCATGAGTGTCATCACCAAAGCCGTCCTCACCCTCGAGAAGCAACGCTGAAAACGCTCATTGACCACAACAGCACATTCAACCGTCGTTTCTGCCTTCTCTCCGTGGCCTGATCTTCGTAGATCACATGCCATTAGCTCCGCATTGACTTTGCTCGTGCGGTGTTGGTGTGGCGTGGCTGTCGCGTTGCTTATTGATCTTGGCCGTGGTCTGCTATTGCTCGGCTGTGCTGGGCGGCGTTTTCGTCGTGTGGGGGAGGTCTTGCGCGGTGCCGAGGGGTGCCCTCATCTCCGCCACAGGGAGGTCGTACCTGCGGTTCCCTTGATCCAGGGTGTCGGTGCCCGCGGGTGGGTTGCCGCCGATGCGGATTTCGGCGGCTGAGCCTCCTGATCCGTCACGCTGCGTCGAAGTCCGACCGGGGCCGGACCTCCACGACGAAGTCCGCATCCTCCGTCTCGCCCGCCTCGTCGTGCCAGAGGAAGACGCGCACATGCATCGCGTGGTGGAGGCCGGTCCTCTCCCACTCGGTCATGAGGTCGGCGACGATGCGGCCGATGGCGTGCTTGGCGCCTTCGTCCGTGTCGGCGGCGGTGATCACGCCGTGCCATTGTTCGGGGTCGCTGCCGTAGGGGCGCCAGCCCTCGGACCCGTGCGGCTCGAACACCCGGTAGGTCCAGTCCGTATTGGTGTTCATAACACCGATCGTGTCACCGCAAGGAGCCTCATGCGCCGTATCGGATCGACGCCCGCCGAGCGCGGGTCCGTCGGAGCGAACAACTGCCCGGATGTCGTGGAGCGGGACGACGGCGACTTCTTGGTGATCGGGGAGGTGCATCTCCTGACCGAGCCGGAGGCGGAGCGGATGAACGAGCTGGGCGTCTCGATCGGTGAGGGTGAGTCCCTGGTCTTGGTGCCGCGCGACTGCATCCTGGCCGCCGCGAAGCAGCTGGCGTTTGAGGGGGGCGCCGAGCCGGGTGGGACGTAGCGGCCGGGGTCACCGGTCGGAGCGGGACGGCCGCAGGCCGTTCAGGAGGCCGGGTTGGTGGTCCTTCGCCGGGTCTCGCGCAGGTGGAGGTCGATGTACCCGGCGAGGGCCAGCGCGTCCTGCGGCTCGTCGGCCTGGAAGGAGACACGGCGCAGCAGCCGCACGCCGTCGAGCGCGACACCCTCGCGGGCCAGGACGAAGAGGCAGGTGAGGAGGGCGGAGCGGCCGTTGCCGTCGTCGAAGGGGTGGAAGAAGCAGACGTCCAGGAAGGCGCGTGCGGCCCGGGCGGTCAGCGGGAGGGGCCGGGCGGCGTCCTTCGCGCTCTCGGCCAGGCAGGCGTCGAGGCGGGCGCGGGTGTCCGGGCCTATGCCGTACCGTTCCCGGCCGCCCTTCGCGAAGGCGGCCAAGGTCCGCAACGGCGGCGGCCCGGGCGTGCCGAGGACGTGTCGTTGCCAGCCCTGGATCAGGTCGAAGTCGAGCCGGGCGCCGCGCGCGGCGTCGGCCCGCATCAGCTCCAGGGCGGTGCGCAGGCCCCGCCCGCGGGCGGGGTCCAGGATTGCGTCGAAGACGCGGATCTCCTCCGCCGCTCCGTCGCGGGACGGCGTCACCGGTCCGTCCCCGGTGCTGTCCGGGGCCGCCTGCCACGGCACGGCTTCCCGCACCGCGAGCCAGCGCTCCAGGTGGTCGGGCAGCGGCGACTCGGCGGCCCGGGCGCCCGCGTGCGGACGCACGGAGGCCGCGAGCCGCTCGGCGATGTCCTCGACCAGTACCGGGTCGGGGCCGGTCCAGCTCTTGAACCGGCCGCCGATCGCCCGGTCCACCAGGTGCTCGGCGTCATCGGCCGCGACGCCCCAGCGGGTGAGGAACCAGCTGAGTACCTGATGGCAGTGCCCGTACCAGGCGCTGCCGCAGCCGGTGCGGTCGGTGACGTGCAGGATCAGGTTGTGGGCGGTGCGGTCCCACAAGATCCGCTGGTCCTCGATGTCGGCCAGGTCCAGCGGGTAGGCCTCGAATCGTGTGGCCAGGCTCTCCAGCCACTCACGCCACTCGCGCAGCGCCGCGGTCACGCGATCGAGGGTCTCGTCCGGGGTGGTGACCGAGTGCTGGGGGCAGCACCAGCTGCCGACTGGACCCCCGTCGAAGTCCCCTTCGTCGTGCGCCCACCGCCAGCCGGCGACCCAGGGGCCGTAGTGCTCGGCCAGGGCGTACGTCATGGCGTCGGACCAGGGTCTGGCCTCGTCCCAGCTCCATTCGTGCAGGGCCCGGTCACCCGGCGGTACGTCGGGGCGTCGGGGCACCCGCCCGGCCGGCCTGAGCGATCTGACCACTCGCGCCGCCGATTCTCTGTCGAACGGATGACGGGCGGGATCCACCTCGTCCCAGGTCAGATTGCGGGGAGACAGCTCCGTGATCACCGCGCAAGTCTCTCCGCCCACCAGCACCGGTTCAACCCGATTACCGGTCAGTTGCCCGAACCCGTTTGAGCCGCGCCCCCGGCCTCTGGCGGCTGCGTCGAGCGGGTCGCGGCCGCCGCACGCTGCGCCGCCCACGCGGGCGTGTACGCCACCGTGGTGATCAACGCCGAGACCCATGAGCGGATCGACGTGCTGCCCGACCGCACAGCCGACACCCCGGAAGCGCAAACGCTGCTCGGATCAGACCCCGGAAGTCCGCGCGCTGGGCTGCCTGCTGGAGTACGCCGCCCACGAAGCCTGCACCACCGGCGAGATGCCCCAGACAGTCCTCGAGACGGTGGCCGGCGCTCTCGGCGTGCACGGCGACCAGGACGCGGTGGCCACCACGATCGGCGTTCACCCGCCTGACCTGCACCGCAACGCCCCCGCCTGCACCGCCGCCCACCGCACCGCGCTGTACGGCCTCCCACCCGGCCGCCCGTCGCCCGACGGCTGGCTGCGCTGGGGCGGGCCCGAGGGACGGCTGCTCGCCGCCCTGGAACGGACCGACTGCTCGCCGCGCTGCGCGATGACGCGCCCGGCGCCGCCGAGCAGGTCGCCCACGACCTCCTGGACAGCCCCACGCTCCTGGGCGAGCAGACCGGAACACCCCCGCGGACGCAGGGCTGTTCCGGCCGCCGTCGGCGGCGTCACGGTGATCTCCGACGGGGGCTACCGTGGTACTGGCCTGGTCATCCCGCATCGCCATGAGCGCGACCCGGGGTCTCAACTCCCAGCTCGGCAAGAACAACACGAACGAACACGCCGACCAGTCCGCGCTTGCGGCGAACACGCTCGCGGAACGACACGGCCCGCGGTCGTCACCGCGACGAGGCTGCGGTGGCGCGCAGCGCGGCCCAATGCGATGACTGGCCAGTCAGTGGTATGGGAGTATGGTCCATTTACATGGCAGATTCTCGGACCAATTCCGCGTCGGGTCCGCCCCCCGCGTTCGGTGCCGACCTGCATCTGGAGCTGCGCGGACCCGGGCTGCGCGCAGGGCTCACGGACGCCTTGAGGGAGGCCGTGCGCACGGGGCGTCTGGCGCCCGGCAGTCGGCTGCCGGCCTCCCGCTCACTCGCCGCGGATCTCGGCGTCTCGCGTAACACCGTGGTCGAGGCCTACGCCGAGCTGGTCGCTGAGGGCTGGCTCACCGCCCATCAGGGCTCCGGGACCCGGGTGGCCAGCCGGGTCGAGCCGCGCAGGGCCGCGCCCGACGTTCCTCGCGCGACGCCGGACGAGCCCCGTCTCCGGTATGGCCTGTGGACCGGTGCACCGGACCTCGCGACCTTTCCGCGCTCGCAGTGGCTCACCGTGGCCCGCCGGGCTTTGACCGCCGCGCCGCACGACGCCTTCGGCTACGGCGACGCCCGCGGCCGGATGGAGCTGCGCACCGCACTCGCGGACTACCTGGCGCGGGCCCGCGGGGTGTACGCCGAGCCGGAGCGGATCGTCATCTGTTCCGGTTTCCACCACGGCCTGGCGCTGATGGCGCAGGCGCTCAGGGCACGCCGGGTGCGAGGGGTGGCAGTCGAGGCCTACGGACTCGACCTGTTTCGCGATCTGCTGGCGAACGCCGGTCTGCACACCCCGCCCCTCTACGTCGACGACCATGGCGCACGCATCGACGACCTCGCGCGACTGCGCGAAGTGGGGGCGGTGCTGATGACCCCGGCGCACCAGTACCCGACGGGGGTCGCGCTCCGCCCGGACCGGCGCACGGCGGCCGTCGAGTGGGCACGTGCCACGGGCGGCCTGATCCTGGAGGACGACTATGACGGGGAGTTCCGATACGACCGTCAGCCGGTGGGAGCACTGCAAGGCCTCGATCCGGAGCGGGTGGTGTACTTCGGTTCCGTGAGCAAGTCCCTCGCGCCGGGGGTACGGCTCGGATGGATGGTGCTGCCGGAGGAACTCATCCCGGAGATCGTGGCGGCCAAAGGGCACGGCGACTACATGACGAGCGCCCTGGAGCAGCTGACGCTGGCGGAATTCATCGCCTCGGGTGCGTACGACCGTCATGTGCGCTCGATGCGGCTGCGCTACCGGCGTCGCCGCGATCAGCTGGTCGAGGTCCTGCGCCAGAGGGCTCCCGGCATTCGTGTGACCGGGATGGCTGCAGGACTGCAGACGGTCCTCGAACTCCCGCGTGGAACCGAAAGCTCGGTGGTCCAGGCCGCGGCCCGGCAAGGTCTGGCGATCAGGGGGTTGACGCAGTTCCGCTACGAAGTGGCGGACCGCGGATGGCAGTTGCCCGAACGGGACGCCCTGGTGGTCAACTACGCGGCGCCCTCGGACAGCGCGTGGGCAGGCGCACTGGACGCATTGTGCAGGGTGCTGCCCTAGAAGGGGTTCCGAGGGCGGAGCGGACGCGCCTCTGTCCGGTTCGGGAGCATCCCTGCCGAGATTCGAGGTGCTGGGGCTGTCGGCCTCAAGTGCCAGGCCGCCCGTGCCGGAGTCGGCGCGATCTCTCAGGCGGGAAGCCGTGCTGTCACGATCTCGCCATCCGTCCCAACGCACTTCTCCACGGTGGCGAGTGCGCCGGCGGCCGTGTCGGCGACGAAGACCGGCTCTCCAAGGGGCAAGGGCGGCAACCCCTGCTCGTCCATTCGCCGGAGCTGGAGTATCAGCCCGTCGTGGAAGCCTGCGGTGTTCAGCAGCACCACGGGCTCGTCGTACAGGCCATGCTTCCTTAGCTCCTTCTTGACCCACTTCCGGAGAAAATCGGCCGAGATCCCCGTGAGCCGCCCTCCCGACGCCTGCACTCCGTCGGTAACGACCTTCATCAGCCCGGTATCGGATCCGCCCCACACCAGTGTGGCCGGCCCTGCCGATGAGCTACCCGAACTCGCGAGCCGGCTGGGTGTAGAGCTCGTCGACAGTGGCTGAGAGGAAGGCACCGATGGTCATCGCGGTGGGCGCTGTTGCAGTCATGACCGGACCGTATGCGCGCGGCCGCCTATGCGTGTGGACCATTTTCTGAGCAAAAGACCGGGCCACTTCGCGTCGAACGGCCAGGCATGCCCCTGGGCGCCGTCAGTCAGATCGTTTACACCGCGAAGCCGGAGCGCCACTTCGCATGCTCGGAGCGCCACGGTCGGGAGCAGGTTAGTGTCCCAGCTCCGTAGATCGCGATCCTGCTTTGTCCGCAGAATTGGTCTGGGAATCTGTCATATAAATGGACCATACTCCGGTGCCACTGGGTGCGTAGCGTTGCACGCATGAGCACGAACGAGGCACACGGAAGCCCGCAGCGCCTCCCCGGGCACACGCGCCGCCCGGACTGGGCGAAGCTCGCCCCAGGAGGCCTCAGGCCATGATCCGCCTGGACGCGGCACCGTGATGGTCTCCCTGTGGCTCACGGGCGCCTTCCCCGGGGCGCAGCATCGTTCCCCACGCGGGGCCCAAATGGCGGGGACGGGTCTTGGGCGCCTGGTGTCTTACATGGCTCATGCCCGAGTCGTGCACCTGGTGCCATACGTCATCGGACTGTCCGTTGCGCTGGTGATCGCTTTTCCGAGGCCCTGCAGCGGGGGCTCGATCAACCCCGCCCGCCAGTTCGTCCTGCCGCATTCGCTGCGTAGACCACCGATCTGCGGATCTGTCGGGTGGCTCCGATTCTGGGGGCGGCCCTCGGGGCCTGGCTGCACCACCTTCTCAGCAGTCGCCGACCGACGCCGGGAGGTGCGGGTGAGAGCAAGCGGGGAATCACCGGACGGCCGTGTTGCTGCCGTCGGTGTCAGCCGACGGCCCGTTGGCTGCACCCAGGCCCCGACAGGGGTCCCGCCGGAGCACGTCTGACGGGCGGAGACCACCGCCGCAGCCTCCGTCGGGGGCGGTGTGCATGCGCTGTGGCATGCCGTGCCTGGTGGCTCGATCACTCCTGCCCTGGACCTATCCATCCACCAGACAGCCGAGCAGTTGGGGGACCGCATCGCCAGGGGGACATGGAAGGGAAGAGCAATGGGCAGTTCCGCAGAGACAGCAGTCTCCGAGGCTCAGCCGGCCATCGAGACAGTCTGCCCAGCGATCGCTCTCCTCGACGCGCAGGGGACGGTGGTCGGATGGTCGCAGGCCGCTCAGCGGCTCGTGGGCTACTCGGCTGCGGAGGTGGTGGGGCGGTCCGCCGGTGTCCTGTTGGTGGCCGCTGACGACCGAGCGAAGGCTTCACAAGCCGCACAAGAGAGCACCCTCTGGGGCTGCTGGTCCGACCTCGCGCAGGTGCGCCACCGCGACGGCCGCAGCGTCGATGTGCGCCTGTGCGTGTCATCGCTGTCCGGGTGGGACGGCCGGGACTGGTGGGTGGTCTGCGCGACCGACAAGGCCTTGCTTCCCGCGTGGCAGGCCGAGGCCACAGTGGCGGCGCCGCTCCTCGCTACGCTGCCGCTGCCGAGCTGCCTGCCGGTCGGTGTCGTCGTACGGGACACGCACCTGCGCTGCATCCAGGTGAACGACACCCAGGGCTCCAAGGACGGCGTCTCTCTCCCCAAGCGGCTGGGCCGCAGGCTGACGGAGGCAGCGCCCGGGACGGAGGCCGAAACGCTGGAGGCAGTGATGCACCAGGTGCTGGAGAGCGGCGACCCGGCGATCAACGTGGACTACCAGGCTTTCCTGCCGGCGAATGTGCGAAGCAGCCGCATATTGACAGCGTCCTACTTCCGCCTCGACGACGCGCAGGGACGCGCGCTGGGCGTGTGCGTCGTGAGCGTGGACGTCACCGACAGCCGACGGGCGCGAGAGCGTCTGGCAATCCTCGGCGAGGCCAGCAGGCGCATCGGCACCACTTTGGACGTCATGCAGACGGCGCAGGAACTGGCCGACCTCGCCGTGCCGTTCCTCGCGGACTACGCCACCGTCGACCTGACGGAGTCCGTCCAACACGGCGAGGAGCCCCACGGCGCGGGCGGAGAAGATCCGCGAGCACGCCATGCACTCGTTGATGGTCGTCCCGATCCACGCCCGGGGCGCCGTGCTGGGCATGGCGGTCTTCATGCGGACGGAGGACCACAGGCCGTTCGAGGAGGACGACCTGCTCTTGGCCGAAGAACTCGTCAGCTGGGCAGCGCTGGCCCTGGACAACGCCCGCCAATACGCGCGCGAACGCTCCGCGGTTCTCGCCCTGCAGCGCCTGCTGCACCCCCACCGTCCCACGGGCGGCTCCGCCGCGGACGTGGCCTGGCGCTACCTGCCGGCCGACAGCCACCACGGCATCGGGGGCGACTGGTCGACGTGATCCCCCTCTCCGGCGCCCGCGTCGCCCTGGTCGTCGGCGACGTGGTAGGGCACGGCATCAACGCAGCGGCGAAGATGGGCCAACTCCGCACCGCCATGAACACCCTCGCGGGCATGGACATGCCTCCCGACGAAGTACTGTCCCGCCTCGACGAGCAGGTCATCCGCCTCACCGAGGCGGAGGACCCCCGGCACCCGGCCACCACCACGATGGCCGCCACGTGCCTGTATGCCGTCTACGACCCGATCACCCGTACCTGCACCATGGCACGGGCCGGCCACCCCCCGCCCGCGATCATCGACCCGTACGGCCACGTCACCTTCCCCGACCTGCCCGCCGGAGCACCGCTCGGCCTCGGACTGGTCCCCTTCGAGTCCGTAACTTTGGAACTCGCCGAAGGAAGCGTGCTCGCCCTCTACATTGACGGTCTGATCGAGGCCCGCGACCAGGACCTCAGCGCCGGCATGAACCGTTTGCGCGCGGCCCTCGCACGGCCCGACCTCACATTGGACGATCTGTGCTCTTCGGCGGTGGACACACTACGGGCCAAGCCGCCGAGCGGCGATGTCACTCTGCTTCTCGCACGGACCCGCTCGCTGAGCGCAGACCAGGTTGCCTCTTGGCAGTTCCCCAGCGACCCCGCCGTCGTCAGCCGTGCCCGAACGCTCGCTGCCCGGCAGCTGACCCAGTGGGGACTGGAACACCTGGCCGAGTCCACAGAGCTGATCATCAGCGAACTGTTCACCAACGCCATCACCCACGGCAACGGCGACTGCAACAGCGACCGCACGATCGGCCTACGCCTCATTCGGCACGAGATGCTGACCTGCGAAGTCTCCGACGCCAGCCACAGCCACCCCCTTGTGCGACACCCCCGCTCCACCGACGAACACGGCCGCGGCCTCTTCCTCGTCACTCAACTGTCCCGCCGATGGGGAACCCGCCACATCCCCGACGGCAAAATCATCTGGGCTGATCAGCAACTGCCAGCCCGTGCGTGAAACCACTTCGCCGCCCGACTCACGCGCTTGGAGGCCAGTGCCTGTACCCCGCGTGCCGACGGACCATCGGCCATGCCGGCCGTATCGGCCCGGTGCTGGCCGCCGTCGCATCTCGGAGTACCTGCGAGAAGCAACGACACGACGGTAGAGATCCACTGACGTGATTGATAGATGCATTCTTCGGAAAGCCAGACAGAGGAACAGTCATGCAAGCGATCACCGCATCAGACCGCGACGCCGGCGTCAGCGGGCTGACTCTGACCGACCTGCCGTACCCCCATGCCGCCGAGAACGACGTCATCGTGCGGGTGCATGCCGCGGGATTCACCCGTGGAGAGCTCGACTGGCCCGGAACGTGGTCTGATCGCGCCGGCCGCGACCGAACGCCGAGCGTCCCCGGGCACGAGGTCTCGGGTGTCGTGGCCGAGCTCGGATACGGAACCACCGGGCTCACTGTCGGCCAGCGGGTCTTCGGACTGACCGACTGGGCCCGCAACGGCTCGCTGGCCGAGTACGTCGCCGTGGAGGCCCGCAACCTCGCCCCGCTTCCTGCGGATGTCGACCACACGGTGGCGGCCGCGCTGCCGATCTCCGGACTGACCGCCTGGCAGGGCCTGTTCGACCACGCACGGATCATGACCGGCCAGACCGTCCTGATCCACGGCGCCGCGGGTGGCGTCGGTTCGATCGCGGTGCAGCTCGCGCTGGGGGCGGGAGCCCGAGTGATCGGCACCGGCCGGTCCGCCGACCGGGACGCCGTCCTCGCTCTGGGCACGCATACGTTCCTGGATCTCGAGGCTGGCCGGCTGGAGGACGCCGGCGAGGTCGACGCGGTGTTCGACGTGATCGGTGGTGCCATCCTCGACCGCTCGGCTGCGCTCGTACGCGCCGGCGGCACGCTCGTCACGATCGCCCAGCCGCCCACCGTCCGGCCCAAGGACGGGCGGGCGCTGTTCTTCGTCGTGGAACCCGACCGCGCACGTCTCGCGGACCTTGCGCAGCGGGTCCGGGACGGGCGGCTCGACGTACGGGTCGGCGCGGTCCGTCCGTTGGCCGAGGCAGCCGCCGCCTTCGCCCCTGAGCGGCGCGTCACCGGCAGGACGATCGTCCGGGTCACCGACGATCCCCAGTGAGCACAGAGCGTCGCAACTGCGTGATCACCGGGAAGATGTTCAGCAGTTCCGACAGCACCCCGGTGCACTCCTTGTCCGACAGAAGGGACCGGGTCCGAGCTCGGACTCGGGGCGGCCGCGCGGTGACGGGTCGGGTCCACCGAGTCAGGAAGCCCGGCAGGTCCTGTTGCCGAACGAGGTACGGGCGAACCAGGTCCGCGCCTCGTCGGCGGACAGGACGCGGGTCAGCCCGGCCGTACCCGGGAGCAGCGGGAAGAACCGGTCGGCGTTCCAACTGCGTTGATACATCGGCTCGTCCAGCACGAGCAGGCGTCATCCCTCCACCACGGGGATGTCGCCGGGCAG
Source organism: Streptomyces sp. NPDC030820 (assembly GCF_055572075.1). NCBI lineage: Bacteria > Bacillati > Actinomycetota > Actinomycetes > Kitasatosporales > Streptomycetaceae > Streptomyces > Streptomyces sp. NPDC030820. Next base: position 4,285 of record NZ_JBVIEB010000020.1, on the reverse strand, counting down.
CCCCTCGTTCGTGCCGTATCGCGTCCGCCGCCAGCTCCTCGAACCGGGAAGGGGCAGCAGGCCCGAGACCACCCGGGGCAGTCCCGCAGGGCGCTGCCGTCCGCGAACGCCCTGTCCAGGGCGTCGGGATCGATGCCCGCCCCGGCGGCGTGACGGTCCACCGTGGCCCGGTCGCCCAGGTCCTCGCCCACCGCGAAGTGGGCCGCGAAGAGTGCGTCGATGAACGCGCCCACGACGTCGGGGCGGTGCGGGCACGTCCATTCCACCGCCGCCAGGGCCATCCGCGTGTTAGGCGCGTCATGAATCCGCGCCTGCCTTCTTGACGGTGCAGCCCAGGCAGGCGCCAGGTGACGGCGTACCCGCAAAGAGATCAGTTCGGGTGCCCGGCTCTTGGGGGCGCGTCAGGAAAGGATCCGCACCAGTGCGGAGAGCGCCTGAGGCCACGCAGCGTCGGAGGGCACCCCGTATCCGACGACGAGGGCATCGGCCATGGCGTTCAGGGACCGTTCATGGCGGTATCGAGACAGGCCAGCCACAAGTGCGTCGAGTGTTGAGGTTCGCATCGTGACTACCGATCTGACCAATGACAACCAGCGCACCAAGGCCATCGAAGACCTTCTGTCCGGCGGCCCGGTCGATGTTCCGAGGGTTCCTTTCAACGCGATGTGTGGGATTGCCTCTCCCACGTCCCGTGGCGCACCACGCGACTCCGATGAGCGAGAAGGCCTACCGGAGTGACTCCGCACCTATGTGATGAGCGTCAATCCTTCGCGCCGTCTTACCGAAATTTCGCTGTTGCGCTTGTTCCTCGACACCCTCGCGCCCCAATCAGCGTGGTAAGACGCCGAGGTCTGGCGCCGCTACTACTGTCGAACCGAGAAGACCGTGCAGGCGGGGACTGGATACAGAGAGGCGCCGGATGAAGGCGATTGTGGTGACGGATCAGGCTGCGGGAACGGCCGGGATGACGCTGGTGGAGTGGCCCGAGCCGCAGGCAGCGCTGAACGATGTCGTCGTTCAGGTTCATGCGTCGGGATTCACTCCGGGTGAGCTGACGTGGCCCTCGACCTGGACCGATCGCTTCGGCCGCGACCGGACGCCGTCGATTCCCGGGCAAGAGCTGGCCGGAGTGGTCACCGCTCTGGGCTATGGCACGACGGGGCTGTCGGTGGGACAGCGGGTGTTCGGCCTCGCGGACGGGCATCGGGGCGGCACCCTGGCGGAGTATGTGGCGATCGAGGCGCGTAACCTCGCGCCGCTGCCGGCCGACGTTGACTTCACGGTGGGCGCGAGTCTGCCGATGCCGGGCCTGACCGCATGGCAGGGACTGTTCGAGCACGGCCGCCTTCAGGCGGGGCAGAGCGTCCTTGTGCACGGCGCAGCCGGCGCAGTCGGGTCGATGGTGACGCAGCTCGCACGAGAGGCCGGCGCCTACGTCATCGGCACCGGACGTACCGCCGATCGAGAGACGGCGCTTGACTTCGGCGCGAGGGAGTTCGTCGATCTCGAGAATGACGCCCTGGAAGACGTCGGCAAAGTCGATCTGGTGTTCGATGTCATCGGCGGAGAGATCGGAAATCGGTCCGCAGGCGTGATCCGTGCCGGAGGAACGTTGGTGTCCATCGCCGGCCCGCCTGAGGTGCGTCCCGCGGATGGCCTGGCGATCGATTTCGTTGTCGTGCCCGATCGTGCCCAACTGGGTGAGGTCGTCCAGCGGGTGCGGGACGGACGGCTGCGGACGAACATCGGCAAAGTCTCGACCCTCGATGACGCGGTTGCGGCCTTCAACCCGACCGAGCGGATCATTGGGAAGACGATCATCAGTGTTCGTCCGTGAGTGACGCGCGCGCATCGATGCACGCCGCCCTCTGGCGCTGACCAGTTCGGCCGGCTGTGTCCTATTGGCTGTCGGCGTGCACCCCTGGATCCAGCGGGCAATAGCGCTCGGGGCCGCCAGTGCGGAGGACTCTTCCGGTGACAGCAGCCGATATCGGAGCTCGTGGCCGATCTTTACGCCCCGATCGGCCAGCGCCTGACGATGTTGCAGACTGAGGATTACAGGACCGGTGGTGCGGCCGACGCAGTATCGCGCCGCACAAGACGTGTCGAGAAATCCGAAAAGCGGCCTGGAATATGCACCCGGCTGAAACGCTGGATTCAAGTGCCGTCTGCATCGTGATACGCATGCGCGTTACATCCCACGCTGTCCGGGCGAGCCGGTTGAGGGACCGGCCTGGAGTAGAAACTCGCACCGGAACCCCTGCCGCTGAGCGAGGGACCGGCTGCGTTCGCCCGGGTGGTTACCGGACGGGCCGGCGGTAAGAAGATCGTGCTCACCCGAGCATGACCCGACCGGGCACCCCCGATCCCGATGCTGGGCGGGGGTGCCCACCAGGCGCGATCGAGGAGTCGTCAGGCTGAGATATGAAGGTTCGCCAAGCCGCAGCCGGTGGAGCCGGTTGCCAGGTCTCGGCGACGGCCCAAAACGGGCTCACTGACGGCGCTTGGGTTCTATGGCCTGTTTCCAAAGTGCTGGTCACAGCCATGCGTAGCGAAAGCACTGGTGCCAGCGCACCGGTTTCGACAAGCTGCGACACATGGACTGGACGCCCCTGCTCTCGACACTGACCGGTGCCGTCATCGGCATTGCAGCCACTCTGATCGCCGACCGCAACCGGTGGCGGCGGGAGGAAGCCAGGCATGCTCTCGAAGTACGGCGCGAGGTCTACACGGAGTATGTTTCCGCCCTCAAAGCCGCGGGCCAGGAGATACGGGCCGTTGCCCTGGGCGACCACATGTCCGAGTCGGCACGCGACGCGGCGGTGCGGGAAGCCGTGCGCGGCACCGGCATCTACACGGCGAGCGAACGCCTCTGGCTCGTGGGCCCCCCGCAGGTCGTGGAGGCGGGGAACGAGGCGTTCCACCGCCTGCGCGCGATCCGCGACGCCTATGCCAGTGGAGTGGCTGTCGGCTCCGCCGACGACGCGCCCCTGATAGAGCGGCGACGCAAGGCTATGGCGCAGATGCGTCGCCTCATGCGTGAGGACCTGGGCATCGGACCCCTCGGAATCGAGTGATGTGTCACCAGCCCTGAGCTCGTCCCAACCTCGCCCGCGCCGCCGGCCGCCCGCTGGACGGCACGCCCTGGGGCGACCACGCCACCGTCTGCGACCCGCCCCCGCCGCGACCGGTGACGGATTCCGGTTTGCGAGGACGTGCGCTGGAACAGATCAGCGCCGTCGCCGACGGGCTGGAGCGTGCTGCCACCGCCGGGTCGGTACCTGTCCTGGTTGCTGCGCTCGAGCAGGTGGTGACCGAAGCCTGTGCGGATCTCGGGTTTCGGTTGTTCCTCCGGGCGATGAAGGCCTACTTTGTTGCGATCGACGGGGACCGCTGCGAAGCCTTCATCACTCTCGGTGAGGTCTTCGGCTACCCGGAGTTCCTCGTGGATGACAACCTCAACGTCGGTTAAGGGCCCGCACCAGGCCCGCCACCTAGAACCGCGGAGCATCACGGGACCGCTGCACCCTGGTGGTGCGGCGGTCCTTCGCGTTCTAGCACGGACCCGTAAGGCTGTGGCTCCACTTCGCGGAAATCGCCGTGGAGCAGTCCGACCGGTCGAAGGCCGCTCAACTGGGTCAGGACGTCAGTCGTCCTCGGCGGCCGCGCCCAGGAGACGCAGGTGCTGAACCTCTCCGACGCCGAAGCCCGCGAGTGGGCGAAGTCCGGCATCCACGCCAGCGGCGAGGCCAGTCCACCCCTGCCCAAGCCGACCACACCCGAACCCGCGCCCGTACTGCCCGCCCCCAGCACGTTGATCTCCCCGGCACCGGCCGCCGACATCAACTCCCCGCCGACGCCGGGAGCACCGCCGCCCCAGCCGCAGCCCGCCGCGTCCCCAGTGCCAGCGCCGGATGAGGCCGGCGTCGGACTTCGCCCGGGATGGGCTGGCACGGCCCGACGTGCTTCCGCCTTCCAGGTCACCGGCAAGTGCCTGGTCGCTGACGCGGCTGGAGACATGTCGAGTCTCAGTTGATGGTTGACGGGTTGGCGTCGGGTGATGCTTGACGTCTGCCCTAGACGATCTTTCGGCGGTTGTGTTCGCCGGACTTGCGGACGACCACCTCCTTCCTGGTGACACGCGGGACGGTGGTGATCAGCTCTTGGCCGTGGAAGATACGGATTGTTTCCTCGTCCAGGTGGGCGGTGACGACCTGGTGGGCATAGCCGCGGCCGAGCTGGATGCGCTGTCCGGCGACCATGAAGCCGCCGACACTGCTGACCG
>NZ_JBVIEB010000019.1:0-135902 GCF_055572075.1 Streptomyces sp. NPDC030820 | reverse complement strand
CCGGTCCTGGCGGCCGCGCTGTTCGCGCTGGAGGCGGACCGCAAGTTCGGCGCCCATGTGTTCGACGCCGCGAACGGCGGAGCGTTGCTCTGGCAGCACCTCTTCTGGTTCTTCGGCCATCCCGAGGTGTACATCATCGCGCTGCCGTTCTTCGGCATCATCTCCGAGGTCATTCCGGTCTTCTCCCGCAAGCCGATGTTCGGCTACATGGGTCTGATCGCCGCGACCATCGCGATCGCCGGTCTGTCGGTGACCGTGTGGGCCCACCACATGTACGTCACCGGCGGTGTGCTGCTGCCGTTCTTCTCCTTCATGACCTTCCTGATCGCCGTGCCGACCGGTGTGAAGTTCTTCAACTGGATAGGCACGATGTGGAGGGGCAGTCTTTCCTTCGAGACGCCGATGCTCTGGGCGACGGGATTCCTTGTCACGTTCGTCTTCGGCGGGCTGACCGGTGTGATGCTCGCCTCGCCGCCGATCGACTTCGCCACCTCCGACACCTATTTCGTGGTGGCCCACTTCCACTACGTCATCTTCGGCACGGTCGTGTTCGCGATGTTCGCCGGTTTCCACTTCTGGTGGCCGAAGTGGACCGGAAAGATGCTGGACGAGCGCCTCGGCAGGATCACCTTCTGGACGCTGTTCATCGGCTTCCACGGCACCTTTCTGGTCCAGCACTGGCTGGGCACGAACGGGATGCAGCGCCGGATTCCCGACTACCTCGCGGCCGAGGGGCTCACCACGCTCAACACGGTCTCGACGATCTTCTCGTTCCTGCTCGGGTCCTCCATGCTCCCGTTCCTCTACAACGTCTGGAAGACGGCCAGGTACGGCGAGCGGGTCGAGAGCGACGACCCCTGGGGCTACGGCCGTTCACTGGAGTGGGCGACCTCCTGCCCGCCCCCGAGGCACAACTTCCTCACCCTGCCGCGCATCCGCAGCGAGTCCCCTGCCTTCGACCTGCACCACAGCGAAACGCCGGATCGGCCACGGGAGTTGAGCGCACCATGACGGCGCAGGAAGAGCGGTCCCTCGTCCGGGAGATCGAGGGCCATCTGCTGCTCGCCGCCGCACGGCAGGAGGGCCGTACGGCGGCGGCGCGCACCGCGTCCCGGCTGGGCTGGCTCACCGATGCCCAACGGGAGGTGCTCGAGCGGGAGTTCGAGGCGGAGTACCTGACGCTGTCCCGCCGGTCGTGGCAGCGCACCGCCGACCGCGCCGAGGAACTTCGGCAGACGTACGAGACGCGGTACCGGGCGCTGCGGCAGCGCCTGCTGGCGTGTCTGCTGCTGGGGTGTGCGGTGCTCGCGGCGGCGGGCCTGCTGGTGGTGTCCGCCGCCGCGTAGGGCCGCCGTGGGTCAGGTCCGGGACCACTTCTGGTTGTCGCCGCCGTTGCAGCTCCACAGCACCAGCGGCGTGCCGTTGCCGGTGCCGGCGTTGTACGCGTCCAGGCAGAGTCCCGCGTGGACGTTGGTGATCGTGCCGTCGGCGTTCACCGTCCACTTCTGGTTGTCCTGGCCGTTGCAGTCCCAGATCACGACCTTGGTGCCGTTGGTGGTGCCGAGGTTGTAGGCGTCGAGGCACTTGTCGCCGTAGACCACGAGTTCCCTGCGGGAGGTGTACGTCCAGGCCTGGTTGGCGCCGCCGTTGCAGTCCCACAGCTCGGCCTGGGTGCCGTTGGTGAGGGTGTTGTCGTGGACGTCGGCGCACCGGCCGGACTGTCGGCCTACGAGGAGGGTGCCGTCGGTGCCGGGTATCGGGTGGACCGTGATGCCGCCCAGGGCCGGACCGCCGGTGAAGGTCAGGGAGTTGGCGGCTCCCTTGGTGAGGTGCGCCTGGACCGAGACCGTGCCCTGGGCGGTGCCGGTGGGCGGGAAGGAGACCGTCGTCGGGGTCTGGCCGTCCACCCGGAGGGTCGCGGTGACGGGCGTGGCGGCCGTGTTGGTGTAGGCGATGTCGACCACGCCCAGGCCGGTGCTCGCGGCGCTCACGCCGGTGTACGTGCCGGAGGACGTGGCGCTGTAGCCGCTGCTCGCCGCCTCGGTGCCGCTGACCTTGAGCAGCACCGGGCCGCCCGCCGGGACGCTGGTGGTGCAACTCGTGGCGTAGGAGCCCACGTCCTTGCGCGCCCACAGGTCCCGCACGCCGGCCGTGGCCCCGGTGAGGCCCAGGTCGGACCAGCGGACGGTGATGTGCTGCGTGGCGCAGGTGCGGTTGAGCAGGACCACGGCCCGGTTGCCGGTGCCGGAGAGGACCTTGCCGTAGACCTGGAGGCCGGTGGCCGAGGCACGAACCGGCCATACTGGGCTTCGTGCGCGTTGCGATCACGACGGCGGGATCCCGGGGCGATGTGGCCCCCTACACCGGGCTCGGACACCGGCTCGCCAGGGCCGGACACGAGGTCACCCTGGTCACCCACGCCCGCTTCGAGCCGCTGGTGGCGGGCTCCGGCGTACGGTTCCACGCGCTGCCGGTCGATCCCCGGGCGGAGCTGGAGTCGCCGCGCGGCCGGGGCCTGCACCGCAGTGCCAGCGGTGCCGGGAAGCTCCTGCGGGTGGTGGAGCTGGCGCGGCGGCTGGTCGGGCGGATGACCGAGGATCTGCTCACGGCTGCCGGGGACGCCGAGATCCTGCTGCTGTCCGCCTCGCTGGCCCCGCTCGGGCACACGATCGCCGAGGGACTGCGGCTGCCGAGCATGGGCGTCTATCTCCAACCGCTCGCCGCGACGGGCGAGTTCGCGCCTCCGGTGCTGGGCGGCGGCTGCTGGGGCGGGCCGGCCAACCGGCTCGCCGGACACGGTGTGAGCCTCGCCGTGGAGCATGTGTTCGCGGCCACCGTTCCCGGCGTGCGCGCCCGGCTCGGACTGCCCCCGATGAGCACCGGCGCGGCGCGGCGGGCCCGCGAGCGCCGACACTGGCCGGTGCACCACGGCTTCAGTCCCCTGGTGGTGCCCAGGCCCCGGGACTGGCGGACCGGCCTCACGGTGAGCGGCTACTGGTGGCCGTACGACACGGAGGCGCAACTCCCCGACAGAGTGAGGGAGTTCCTCGACGCGGGCCCGGCGCCGGTCTTCGTCGGACTGGGCAGCGCCACCGTGCCGGATGCGGCCCGGCTCAGCGCCCAGGTGGTCGCGGCGCTGCGGCGGGCCGGGCTGCGCGGGGTGATCCAGCGCGGCTGGGGCGGGCTCGCGGCCGCCGGGGACGACATGCTGACCATCGACGACGTGCCGCACGCGCTGCTCTTTCCGCGGATGGCCGCGGTGGTCCACCACGCGGGTGCGGGGACGACCGCGGCGGGGCTGCGCGCCGGGGTGCCGGCCGTACCGGTCCCGGTCCAGTTCGACGCGGGGTTCTGGTCCGCCCGGCTGGTCGCGCTGGGGGTCGCCCCGGACGTCGTACCGCTGCGCCGTCTCACCGTGGACGCGCTGGTCCCGGCCCTGGTGCGGGCCACCCGGGAGCGGGAGTACCGGGAGCGGGCGCGCTCCCTGGGCGCCCGCATCCGCGACGAGGACGGTGCCGCCCCGGTACTCGCGGCACTGGAGCGGCTCGGCGGCTGACAAGCCGGCCTGAGCCGGCCCGCAGGGTCAGCCGTTGGTGAGGACCATCCGGAAGCGCGCCTTGCCGGCGAGCATCTTCTGGTAGGCCTCGCCGGCGTTGTCCAGCGGCACGGTCTCGGTCATCGGACGGATGCCGTGCAGGGCGCTGAAGGCCATGGCGTCCTCGACGTCCTGCGAGGTGCCGGACGGGTGGCCCCGGACGAGGCGGGCGGCCATCAGCAGCTGGGCCGGATTGACGCCCATCGGGGCGCTGTCCGCTCCGATGACCACCAGCTCGCCGCGGGGTGCCAGACCGTCCACGGTGGCCGTGATGGCATCCGAGTTCCCGGCGGTGGCCAGGACGGCCCGGACGCCGCCGAGGGACTGCAGGGCCTCGGCGACCGGCGTGCCGGAGGTGCTGTCGACGTAGTGGTGGGCCCCCAGTTGCTTGGCGAAGTCGGCCTTCTCCGCGCCCCGGGCGATCGCCACGGTCTCGAAGCCCATCGCGACGGCGTACCGCACCCCCAGGTGCCCCAGACCGCCGAGCCCGAGCACGGCGACCAGGTCTCCCGGCCGGGCCGAGCTGCGCCGCAGCCCGTTGAACGTGGTCACGCCCGCGCAGGCCATGGGTCCCGCATCGGTCGCCGACAGGCCTTCCGGGATCCGGGCGAGGGCGTCCGCGGGCGCGATCACCTTCTCGGCGAAGCCTCCGTCGTAGGCCCACCCCGGGACCTTCAGGTTCGGACACACGATGAAGTCGCCCTGTCGGCACGGCTTGCAGTGCCCGCAGCTGCCGCCGAACCAGCCGACCGCCACCCGGTCACCGACCTTGAAGCCCCGATCCAGCACGCCCTGGCCGAGCTCCTCGACATGCCCGGCGATCTCGTGCCCAGGCACCTCGGGGAACGTCACGCCGGGTAGTCCGCCGCTCACGAAGAGGGCGTCACTGTGGCAGACCCCGCACGCCTCCACGGCGATCCTCACCTGGCCCGGCCCGGGTTGCGGCACCTCTCGTTCGACCAGCTCGAAAGTGCCGTTCGGAGCGGTCACCTGCGCGACTCGGTAGGTACTCATGCGCTTCTCCGGAGAACGGGTACGACAGGCCCCTGATCCAGCACACCAGCTCCGGGCCGAACGCGCGCGTCGAGCCCCTCGGCCCCGTGATGGCCGCGCGCCACGGGCCTGGCATCGGTCCGCGTCCGGATGTCGATGCCCCCGGGCCCGTCCGGCGGCCCGGGCTTTCGGTCACGGGGACCGCGCCCCGGAGCCGGCCCCGTCCGCCGGGCGAGCCGCGGTCACCCGCCCCGGGGCCGCCAGCCCTCCGGCCGGAGCATTCCGAGCAGCAGCCGCACCAGCTCGTCCACCACCTCGTCCAGCGTGGCGTCCACCCAGCCGGCGCTCCAGTCGTGCAGCAGGCCGTTGACGCTGCCGATGAAGGCCGCCGCGGCGAGGCGGTAGTCGCGGGGCGCCGCCTCCCCGCGCACGACGGCCGCGTCCGCCTCGGCGCGGATGAGGTCGATCCAGCGGGCCCGGCGGGCCAGTCGCTGCTCCTCCAGGCGTGGGCTGACGCCGACGATCTCCACGAAGGTGATGCGGATGCGGCGCGGGTCGCAGGTGACGTCGCGGGCGTAGGCCCGGAAGAGCACGCCGGCCCGCTCGGCTAGCGGCAGCCCGTCCGCCGTGGCGAGCGCGTCGAGTACGGCCTGTTCGGCCCAGCCGTTGACCTCGAGGTGCAGCGCGGCGAGGACGTCCTCCAGGGTGCGGAACTCCTCGTAGAACTGGCGGGTCGACAGGCCGGCGGCCTGGCTCAGCGCGGCAACCGTCGTGCCCCGGTAGCCGGGGGTGCCGCCGAACAGCTCCAGGGCCGCGTCGAGGAAGCGCCGGCGCCGCTCGGCCTGCCGTTCCTCGGCGGATCTGCCGCCGTAGCGGCCCGTCGGCGCCTTGATCCTGCCCGCCACGTGTTCCCCCTCCGTCCGCCACCGGTCACCCAATCTTGTCGTGCACACATCTTGTCGAGCAGCCCATCGCTTCCTTACTTTTCAGTAAGTTCACTGTGAATGCGCCCGTGTTCAGATTCCCCGCACACCCCCCGAGGAAAGAGAGCAGTCATGCCTGCCTCCAGAACCAGGCACCTGTGCTCCGTGGCCGCCGCCCTCGCCCTGACCGTCGCCGGCCCGGCGACCGCCGCGTCCGCCGCGAGCGGCGCCGCCGACGGTCTTCGTGAGGTGCTGTTCGTCGGCAACAACTGGGACGGCACCGCCGATGTCATCAAGTCCTCCGGCGACTTCGCGAAGATCGGCCGGATCAACGTCGTCCCCGACAAGGCGGAGCGGCTGGCCGAGATCAACGCCGACCCGATCAAGTGGATCTACTACACGTCCATCCGCAACCAGGTCGGCGAGGGACACGACCAGTACGTGGACGACATGTACTCCGCGCCCGACGGAAAGTCCGTGGTCGTCTCCCGGCCCAGCTTCGCCGACGTGGTGTCCATCGACCTGACCACCGACAAAATCAACTGGCGCTTCCCGGTGGCGGGGTACCGCGCCGATCACATGGCGGTCTCACCCGACGGCACCCGCGTCGCGGTCTCGGCCTCGACGGCGAACAAGGTGCAGGTGCTGGACATCGACACCGGTAAGGAACTGGGCGAGTTCGGCACCGGAGACAAGCCGCACGAGAACTTCTTCACCAACGGCGGCAAGTACATCTGGAACATGTCCATCGGCGAGGTGACCACGTCCCTCGACGACCCGGGCTGGGACTGGACGAAGGGCGACCGCCACATCACCGTCGTCGACGCGACCACGTTCAAGCAGGTCAGGACGATCGACATGCGGCAGCGGCTGGACGCGATCGGGCTGAAGGACTTCTCCGACGCCGTCCGGCCCGCCGCCTTCCCGCCCGACTGGTCCAAGCTGTACTTCCAGGTGTCGTTCTTCAACGGCTTCCTGGAGTACGACGTCGCGGCCGACAAGATCACCCGGGTGAAGACCCTGCCGGAGAACCCGGCGACGAACCCGGACCGCACCACCTGGCTGCTGGACTCGCGCCACCACGGCATCTCGATGAACCCCGAGGGCACCAAACTGTGTGTCGCCGGGACGATGGACAACTACGCCACCGTGGTCGACCGGGCCTCCTTCGACGTCGGCCCGCTCATCACCGCCTCCACGCCGTACTGGGCGACCGTGAGCGGCGACGGCAAGGACTGCGTCATCTCGGAGGCCGGTGCCGACCAGGTCACGGCCATCGACTTCGCCAGCGGCCGGAAGGTGCTGTCCGTGCCGGTCGGCGACCATCCGCAGCGCGTCCGGCTGGGGCACGTCCAGGCCGACTGGAGCGGCCCGAAGGGGAGTTGAGCGCCGTACGGCCTCCGGGGTGACCCCACTCCTCCCGGGGGCCGTACGGCTCCTGCCCACCAGGCCTCAGAAGTGGGCCGCCGCCCACGCGGCCAGCTCGGACCTGGCCGCGCTCAGCAGGTCCGCCGAGGGCGCCGTGGCCCCGTTCGTCACCAGCGCGTAGTGCAGGGCACCGGAGTCCGTGTCGCTGAGCAGCAGGCGGCGGCTGCCGGTGCCGCCCGGCTCGGGGGCGACGGCGACCGGGGTGGCGGCGCCGGTGTAGGCGGGCGGGGCGTAGGCCGTGCCCAGGTCGGAGACGACGGTGGTGGACGCGGCGGGGAAGGACGCCGGCAGGTGCAGTTCGGTGGGTGCACTGCCGTCGCCGGAACGCCACACCAGCAGCCCGTACTGGCCGGAGCCCACCAGCTTCGCCACGTTCGGCAGCGAGGACGGCACCGGGTTCCAGGTGAGGGTGGTGGAGCCGTCGCGGGAGCGGTCCTCGTAGGTGAAGGCGAGGGCCGTACCGGCCGTGGCGCTCGGGTAGAGGCGGTCCAGCAGCCGGGCGTCCTGGCGCAGGGTGACGTTCCCGGAGTCGTCCAGGCGTACGGCGGAGAGGTCCTCGCCGTTCCAGGCGTCGCCGGAGGTGAGCACCTTGTCGGGGTTGCCGTTCATCAGCTCGTGGTGCCGGCCGTTGTAGAGGTCCCACTGCCACTGGGTGCCGGAGAGCACCGGACCGGAGGCGGCCGGGGTCTGCCACCAACTCGCACCCACCACACGGGAGTCGAGGGCCTGGTACATGGCCTTCAGCACGGTCGGCGCCTTGTCGGAGACCGTGCCGGACAGGGGATGGCCGAACTCGCTGACCACGGCCGCGGTGCCGGCGGCCGCGGCGCGGTCGCGGACGGTGGCGAAGTCGGCGGCGTACTGGCCGTCGGCCGCCTTGCCCCACATGAGGATGCCGGAGATGGCTTTCTGGTCGTAGAAGTGGGTGTTGAAGACATAACCCGGGCCGAGCGTGCCCGCGTCCAGCAGGCCGCCCTCCTGCTTCTGGGTGGAGATGTTGGCGTTCCAGAAGAGGTTGGGCTCCACGAAGGCGGGCTTGTCCTGCCAGCCGGCGGCGTCCATACGGGCGCGGAACTTCTCGTAGAACGGCCACAACAGGTCCTTCTCCCAGGTGCGGGAGGTCTGCCCGGAGTCGTAACGGCCCGCGTAGGGCTCGTTGTACGGATCGAATCCGGCGATGCCCGCGAACTCGGCGGAGTCCAGGTGCTGTCGCAGGTAGGTCATGGTCGTCCGCGCGGTGGTGAGAAAGGCGTCCTGGAGGCCGTAGGCGTTGTGCCAGAAGTCGTACTGCGCCTGCTGCACGGCGGCGTTCTGGGTGATGTTCTGGCCCCAGAACAGGCAGATGCCGCAGGACTCGACCGGGTAACTGCCCGCGTCCACCGCCCACTTGGGGGCGCCGTCGCCCGTGTACCAGCTGCCGCTGTTGAACAGGTGGCGGGAGTACAGGTCCTGGTGGAAGTCGGGGAAGACGCGGATGCCCGCGTCCAGGAAGGCGCGCAGCTGCTCGGTGACGGCGGCCAGATAACCGGCGTCCACCTGGCCGCGCACGGGCTCGGCGTGCGCCCAGGAGAACAGGAAGCGGACGGTGTTCGCGCCGCCGAGGGCGCGCAGCGCGATCGCGGACTTACGGGCGTCGGCGACGGAGGCGAAGGGCAGGCCGCCGTTCTCCTCCAGCTTGGTCTCGCCGGAGACGTTGTAGCCGCGCAGGACGATCTCGCGTCCCTGGCCGTCGGTGAAGCGGCCGCCCTGCACGGTGAGCGGGGCGCCGTCGAACCAGAGGGAGTCGGTGGGGAGGGCGGAGGAGGTGGCGGGGGTCGCGGCGGTGGCGGGCGGGAGGCCCGCCACCGTCAGGGATCCACTGAGGACGACCAGAACAACCAGCAGACACACCCGGATATTCGGCATGTCCACCACAATCCGGCGATGCCCGGACACCGTCAACAGTTTCTGACTCTCCAGTAAGTTGACTGTGAGTCAGCCCGCTGGCTCAATCCCCCACTCGACGTGTCACGTTGAGCAGGTACTCCTTCCGGTTCAGCGGGTTGTGGTCGGTGCGCGGCCGCTCCGGGACGGTGCCGCGGGTGACCGGCGCGTAGTGGTCGAACGCCGTCTCCAGCTCCCCTTCGCCCCGGGTGAGCCCGGGCAGCCGCTGCCCCAGCTCGTGCACCCGGGCGGCCGGCACCGTGCCCTCCAGCGCGACGGCCGCGCCGAGCGCCCCGGTGGTCTCCGGTACGGCGCCCAGCCGGGCCAGCACCGGGAGCAGCGCGCCGAGCGTGTCCGCCGGGGCCTGAAGCCGGAAGCGGTGCATGGGCTCGTGTACCCGGGTGCCCGCCCGGCGCAGCGCCTCGGTCAGGACCAGCGGGGTCAGGCACCGGAAGTCGTAACCGGTGCTCGACATGCTCTTGTCGAAGCCCTGGTGGGCGTGGCTCTGCCGGGGCGAGTAGCCGGAGTGGGTCATGGTGACCGTGCAGTCGGGGATCCGCCAGCCGTGCAGTCCCTGACCGAGCGTCTCGCGGACGGTGTCCTCCACGGCCTTGAAGAAGGCGTACGGCATCGAGCCGAGCTCCACCTCCAGGCGGAAGTCCACCCCGGAGCCGGGCGGTGCGGGCTCGACGCGCAGACCGACGGTGGCGAGGAACGGGTTCGCGTCCTTCTTGTTGAACTCCACGGCGTGTCCGGTGCCGACGGGGCGTTCGATGCACAGGGTCGTCGTCTCGCGGAAGCAGACGTCCAGGCCGTACTCCTCGGCGAGGGTCGCCTGGACCACCTCCTTCTGTACCTCGCCGTAGAGGGACACGGAGGTCTCCCCGCGCAGCTCGTCGTGCCGGACCCCGATGAGCGGGTCCTGTTCGGCGAGCTGGGTGAGCGCGAGGTGCAGCGAGCGCCGGTCGGCGCCGGGACCGGGCACGACGACCGTCTCCAGGGTGGGGGGCGCGAAGTGGTGCGGGTACGTCATCCCCGGTCGCCCGATCGCGTCACCGATCCGCACACCGCCGAGCCCCCACACCTTGACGATCCGCCCGGCACCGGCGCCGTCCCACCGGACGTCGGTGCCGCACTCGAACACGCTGAGCCCGGTGACGCGCCCCTCGGCACGGGGTCGGGTCCCCTGCCCTGCCGACGGCCCATCGAGGCCAAGCCCCGCAGACCGGCCACCGAACGCCCGGCCGTTCCCACGTCCACCGGCGCCCCCGGCCTCCGCAGGCCCACCCCCTCGGCCGTGGGTGACCCGGCCCGCAACACGGTCGCCGGAGACCCGCCCCTCCCCGCGATCTCCCACGCCCGGAGCGCGCACCCGGCCATCGGCGGCCGGACCTCGCACACCACCATCCGCACCCGCGCCCCGCGCACCAAGGCCGGCTTCCCCGCCCGCCGCACCACCATCGGCACCCTGCCCAAGCACCCGACCGTCGGAGATCCGTCCCTCCAACCGACCACCAGCAGCCCCGCCCACCAACCCGGCGCCGCCACCCCGACCCTCACCCCGGCCCTCGCCCCCGCCGTAAACACCCCCGCCCTCCGACCGACCCCCAGCAGCCCCGCCCACCGAGCGGCCGTCACCATCCCGACCCTCCACCCGCCCGTCGCCCGCACCGCCCTCCTCTCCCCCGTCCCCGAACGGGACCCGGTCGCGGACGTGGAGGGTGCCGGAGAAGATGCGGGCGTAGGCCACCTTCTCGCCCGCCGGGCCGCGTTCGACCTTGAAGACGGTGGCCGACAGGGGGCCGGACGGGTCGCCGTCGGCGGTGGGCAGCAGGTGCTCGATGCCGGCGGTCAGTTCGGGCACGCCCGCTCCGGTGATGGCGGAGCCGAAGTAGACCGGATGGACCAGCGCGCGCCGGGTCTGGGCGGCGAGGGCGGTGTGCAGACGGGTGTCGGACACACCGCCGTCGAGGTAGGCGGCGAGCAGGTCGTCGTCGTGGTCGGCGAGCGCGTCCAGTGCGGCCGGACCGAGGCCGGGGACGAAACGGGCGGTGGGGGTGCCGAGTGCGGCGGCTTCCCCCATCGGGACCAGCGGTACGGACAGCCTGCGGGTCATCCGGTCGAGCACGGCGGAGCCCTGCGCACCCCGCCGGTCGATCTTGTTCACGAAGATCAGCGTGGGGATCCGCAGCCGGCGCAGGGTGCGCATCAGCACCCGTGTCTGTGCCTGGACGCCCTCGACGGCCGAGACGACCAGCACGGCACCGTCGAGCACGCCGAGCACCCGCTCGACCTCGGCGATGAAGTCCGGGTGACCGGGGGTGTCGATGAGATTGACGGTGACGCCGTCGAGCGGGAAGGAGACGACGGCGGACTTGATGGTGATGCCGCGCTGCCGCTCCAGCGCGAGGGTGTCGGTGGTGGTGCTGCCGGCGTCGACGCTGCCGATCTCGTCGATCACTCCGGCGGTGTGCAGCAGCCGTTCGGTCAGGCTGGTCTTACCGGCGTCGACATGCGCGAGAATTCCGAGATTGAGCAGATGCACTGAGCGTGATGTCCTTCTGCATGGGGCGGATTCCTTCCTGGGCGGACATGCACGCAGCGCGCATCGCTGGTCCTCTCTGTGTGACGACGGGCACCGCGCAGTGCAGCAGACACCGGCACCCGGCAGCAATGGATTAATGCTCAACAAATGCCGGTCACAGCACTCGCCGTGACCAGAGTGCGGTCGTAGGGTGACGTACATCACGTCCGACGGCTGAAAATCCCTGGCTGAAAACCCTCTCCCGCACGGTCTGGAGGGCACATGACCCGCATCTCGGTGAACGTGGACGGCACGACGTACGAGGACGACGTGGAACCCCGTCTTCTCCTGGCCCACTACCTGCGCGACCGCCTCGGCCTCACCGGCACCACGATCGGCTGCGACACCTCCAACTGCGGCGCCTGCACGGTCGACCTGGACGGAGCCAGCGTGAAGAGCTGCTCGGTGCTCGCCGTGCAGACCGACGGCTGCGCGGTGACCACGATCCAGGGGCTCGCCCAGGACGGCGAGTGGACGGCGCTGCAGCGCGCCTTCCACGAACAGCACGGTCTGCAGTGCGGCTACTGCACCCCGGGCATGATCATGGCCGCCCGCGATCTGCTGCGCGAGAACCCGCACCCCAGCCCGGAGGAGGTCAGGCAGGCCCTGGAGGGCAACCTCTGCCGCTGCACCGGCTACCAGAACATCGTCCGCGCGGTGCTCGCCGCATCCGGGCAACAGGCCCCCTCCGGACAGCGGGGACAGGTCGGCGAGGAGGTCACGGCATGACCGACCAGGCCGTCGAACGCGAGGTCGGACGCCGCCGGCTGCGCAAGGAGGACGCCCGGCTGATCACCGGCCAGACCAACTGGACCGACAACATCCAGGTCGCCGGTCTGCTGCACCTGGCGATCCTGCGCAGCCCGATGGCGCACGCCCGCGTCACCCGCCTCGACGTCTCCTCCGCTCTCGAATACCCCGGTGTCGTCGCGGCGTTCAGCGGCGCCGACCTCGCCGAAGGGCTGGGCTCACTGCCCTGCGCCTGGCCGGTGACCGAGGACATCGTGCTGCCCGACCATCCGCCGGTCGCCGTCGACGAGGTCCGCTACGCGGGTGACCCGGTGGCGGTCGTGGTGGCCCGCGACCGGTACGCGGCCGCCGACGCCCTGGAGGCGGTCGAGGTCGACTACGACCCGCTGCCCCCGGTCCTCGACCTGGAGGCCGCGCTCGCCGAGGGTGCCCCGCTGGTCCACGCCGACAAGGGCACCAACCGCTGCTACACCTGGCCGCTGGCCACCGGCGAGAGCTTCGCGGCGGTGCGGGACCGCGCCGAGGTGACCCTGAAGCGCCGCTACCACCAGCAGCGGCTGATCCCCAACGCGATGGAGCCGCGCGCGGTCGTCGTCACCCCGCTCGCCGCCTCCGGCGAGTACACGGTCTACTCGGCGACCCAGATCCCGCACATCCTGCGGATCATGCTGTCCACGGTCACCGGGATCCCCGAGCACAAGCTCCGCGTCATCGCCCCGGACGTGGGCGGCGGCTTCGGCTCCAAGCTCCAGGTGTACGGCGAGGAGGCCCTCGCGCTCGCGGTCGCCCGCAAGCTCGGCCGGCCCGTGAAGTGGACCGAGTCCCGCTCCGAGGGCGCGCTCGCCACCCACCACGGCCGCGGCATGATCCAGGACGTCGAGATCGCCGCCACCCGCGAGGGAAGGCTGCTCGGGCTGAAGGTCGACCTGCTCGCCGACATGGGCGCCTACCTGATGCTCGTCACCCCCGGCATCCCGATCCTCGGCGCCTTCATGTACCCGGCGATCTACAAGATGGACGCCTACGACTTCACCTGCACCGGGGTGTTCACCACCCGCACGCCCACCGACGCCTACCGCGGCGCAGGGCGCCCCGAGGCGACCTTCGCCATCGAGCGGATCATGGACGAGCTGGCCGCCGAACTCGGCCTGGACCCCGTGGAGTTGCGGCGCCGGAACTGGATCCGGCACGAGGAGTTCCCGTACACCTCGATCGCCGGACTGACCTACGACAGCGGCAACTACGAGGCGGCCACCGACAAGGCGCTCGCCCTGTTCGGGTACGACGACCTGCGCGCCGAACAGCACAAGCGCAACGAGCGCGGCGATCCGGTACGGCTCGGCATCGGCGTGTCGACGTACACCGAGATGTGCGGGCTCGCGCCGAGCCGGGTGCTGCGCGACCTCAGGTACGGCGCCGGCGGCTGGGAGGCGGCGAGCATCCGCATGCTGCCCACCGGCAAGGTCGAGGTGGTCACCGGCACCAGCCCGCACGGGCAGGGCCACGAGACCTGCTGGAGCCAGATCGCGGCCGACGTGCTCGGCGTGCCCTTCGAGGACGTCGAGGTGCTGCACGGAGACACCAAGGCGGCGCCGCAGGGCATGGACACCTACGGCTCGCGGTCGCTGGCCGTCGGCGGCGAGGCGGTGCACCGGGCCGCGAGGACGGTCGTCGAGAAGGCGCGGAAGGTCGCCGCCCATCTGCTGGAGGCGAGCGAGCAGGACCTGGAGTTCAGCGACGGGGTGTTCTCCGTCAAGGGCTCGCCGGAGGCCCGTAAGACCATCCAGGAGATCGCCTTCGAGACGTTCACCAACCACGACCTGCCCGACGGCGTCGAGCCCACGATCAACGCCGAGCACGTGGTGGACCCGGAGAACTTCTCCTACCCGCACGGCACCCACCTGTGCGCGGTCGAGGTGGACACGGAGACCGGGCGGACGCGCATCCGGTCGTACGTCTGCGTCGACGACGTCGGCCGGGTCGTCAACCCGATGATCGTCGAGGGGCAGGTGCACGGCGGGCTCGCGCAGGGCATCGCGCAGGCGCTGTACGAGGAGGCCGTGTACGACGACGACGGCAACCTCCTGTCCGGCACCCTGGCCGACTACCTCGTGCCATCGGCGGCCGACCTGCCGGACTTCGTCACCGACCGGACGGAGACACCGGCCACCTCGAACGCCCTCGGCGTCAGGGGCGTCGGCGAGGCGGGGACGATCGCGTCCACACCCGCCGTGGTCAACGCCGTCGTGGACGCGCTCCGGCCGCTCGGGGTGCGGGACGTGCGGATGCCGTGCTCTCCGCACCGGGTGTGGCGGGCGATCCAGGAGGCGCGGTCCGGCGCAACCGGCGGGACCGGCGGGACGGGTCCGGCCCGGTCCGGGCAGTCCGGCCAGGCGGCCCGGTCGGGCGAGTTCGGTCAGTACGGCCGGCCGGGTGAGGAGGGTTCGGCATGATTCCCCCCACGTTCGAGTACACCCGTCCGGACAGCGTGGACGATGCGGTGCGCGCGCTCGCCGACGCGGGCGAGGAGGCGAAGGTGCTGGCCGGCGGGCAGAGCCTGGTGCCGCTGCTGCGGCTGCGGCTGGCCTTCCCGGAGCTGCTCGTGGACGTCGGCCGCATCCCCGAGCTGCGCGGGGTCCGCGAGGACGGTGACACGCTCGTCATCGGCGCGATGACCACGCACCACGAGGTGGTGCACGACCCGCTGGTGCGCCGGCACGCCGGGCTGCTGGCTGAGGCGACGGCCACGGTGGCCGACCCGGCCGTCCGGCACCGGGGCACCCTCGGCGGCTCGCTCGCCCACGCCGACCCGGCCGGGGACCTGCCCGCCGTGGCGCTGGCGCTGGACGCCGAACTGGTCGCGGCCGGCCCCGGCGGGCGCCGCACCATCGCCGCGCGCGAGTTCTTCGTGGACTACCTGCAGTCGGCGCTCGCCGACGACGAACTGCTGCTGGAGGTGCGGATCCCGAAGACGGACGGCTGGGGCTTCCACTACGAGAAGTTCCACCCGGTCGCCCAGTCGTGGGCCATCGTGGGTGTCGCCGCGCTGGTACGGCGCGACGACGGGCGGATCGCCGAGGCACGCGTCGGGCTCTCCAACATGGGAGCGACCCCGCTCAGGGCGACCGCGGCCGAGGAGGCGCTCGCGGGTGCCGACGGTCGGGAGGCCGTGGCCCGGGCGGCCGAGGCGGCGGCGGACGGGACCCGGCCGGCGCAGGACCTGTCCGCCTCGCCGGAGTACCGGCAGCACCTGGCGCGGGTGCTGACCAGGCGGGCGGTGCTGACCGCCACCGGAATGGGGTGAGCGCCGATCATCACGATGGACGACCCGGAGCAGGTGCGGGCCCGCCTGGAGGAGACGGGGTACCTCGTCGACGAAGGACTGGCCGTCACCTGCTTCCTGGCCCTGAGGCTGCACCGGCCGCTGTTCTGCGAGGGCGACGCGGGCGTGGGCAAGACCGCGCTCGCCGCCGCCCTCGCCGAGGCGCTCGGCGCGCCGCTGATCCGGCTGCAGTGCCATGAGGGCATCGACGCCTCGCAGGCCCTGTACGACTGGGACTTCCCGCGCCAGCTGCTGCACCTGAGGGCCGCCGAGGCGGCCGGGGTCACGGACGCGGACCGGCTGGAGAGCGAGCTGTACGACCGCCGCTTCCTCATCGCCCGGCCGCTGCTCCAGGCCCTGCAGACCCAGCCGGCGGTGCTGCTGGTCGACGAGATCGACCGGGCCGACGACGAGTTCGAGGCGTTCCTGCTGGAGCTGCTGTCCGAGTACTCGGTGACCATCCCGGAGCTGGGCACCCTGCGCGCCGAGCACCCGCCGGTCGCCGTGCTGACCTCCAACCGCACCCGCGAGGTGCACGACGCGCTGAAGCGCCGGTGCCTCTACCACTGGTTCGACCATCCCTCCTTCGCCCGCGAACTGGCCATCGTGCGCCGCCGGTTGCCGCAGGTGTCGGCGCGGCTGGCCGAGCAGGTGACGGCCCTGGTGCAGGCGCTGCGAGGCGCGGACCTCCTCAAACCGCCCGGGGTGGCCGAGACCCTGGACTGGGCCGAGGCGCTGGACGCGCTGGGGGCGAGCGAGGTGGACGCCGACCTGGCGATGGCGACGCTGGGCTCGGTGCTGAAGTACCGGGAGGACACGGACCGGGCACGGGGGCTCGATCTCACGGCCGTCCTCGCGGCCCGGGGCGGGTGAGGGCGGTGGACACGACCGGGAACGGGGCGGGCGGTCCGGCGGAAGCGGATGCCGGACGGCACGAAAGCGACGCCGAACGGCCGGGGACGGCAGCCGAGCGCCTGGGAACGGGTGCGCAATCCACGGACGCCGGGCGCCTCGGGGCCGACGCCGTGCTGGTCGGCTTCGTGCGGGCGCTGCGCGCGGCCGGTGTCGACGCGAGTACCGAGCGGCTGCATGCCTTCCTGCGGGCCGTGGCCGCTCTGCGGCCGGGGGTGCGGGCGGACGTGTACTGGGCGGGGCGGGCGACACTGTGCGGCGGGCACGACGACCTGGAGCGGTACGAGCGGGTGTTCGCCGCGTACTTCGGACCGGCCGGCGAGCAGGCCCGCCGGCCGGTGCGTGCCGCTCCCCCGCCGCGGCTGCGGCTCGTCGCCCGGGAGGCGCCCACGGGACCCCGTACGCCGGGCGACAGCGAACCGTCCAGGCCGCCGGTCGCCGCGCTCGCCAGCTCGGCCGAGGTACTGCGGCACCGCGACTTCGCCGCCCTCGACCCCGCCGAACGGGACGAACTGAGCCGACTGCTCGCCGCGTTCGCCCTGGAAGGGCAGGCGCGGCGCTCGGCGCGACGCAGACCCGCCCGGCGTGGTGAGGTCGATCCGCGGCGCACCGTACGGGAGTTGCTGCGCCGAGGCGGGGAACCGGCCCGGCTGCGCCGGCACGCGCGCGTGGAGCGGCCTCGCCGGGTGGTGCTGCTCGTCGATGTGAGCGGCTCGATGGCGCCGTACGCCGACGCACTGCTGCGGTTCGCGCACGCGGCGGTGCGCGCGGGCCGCACGGAGGTGTTCACCATCGGCACCCGGCTGACCCGGGTGACCCGCGAACTCTCACACAGAGACCCCGACTTGGCGATGGCGGCCGTCGCCGCGGCGGTGCCCGACTGGCGCGGCGGCACCCGGCTCGGCGAGCTGGTGCGCGAGTTCCTCAACCGCTGGGGGCAGCGCGGCATGGCGCGCGGCGCGATCGTCGTCCTGCTCTCGGACGGCTGGGAGCGCGGCGATCCAGAGCTGCTCGGACAGCAGATGCGCCGACTGCACGCCCTGGCCCACCAGGTGGTCTGGGCGAACCCGCGCAAGGCCCGCCCCGGTTACGCGCCACTGGCGGCCGGGATGGCGGCGGCGCTGCCCAGTGTGGACGCCTTCGTCGCAGGGCACAGCCTGGCGGCGCTGGAGCGGCTGGCGGCAGTGGTGCGCGGTGCGCAGAGCGCCGCGGCCCCGGTGAGAGGAGCGGATGGTGCGTGAGATCCTGCCGGCGCTGGCGCACTGGCACGCGGCCGGGACTCCGTTCGGGCTGGCCACGGTCGTCGCGGTCAGCCGCAGCGCGCCGCGCGGCCCCGGTGCCGCGATGGCGGTGGGCCCGGACGACGAGGTCGTGGGGAGCGTGTCCGGGGGCTGTGTGGAGGGCGCGGTGTTCGAGCTCGCCCAGGAGGTCGTGGCGAGCGGCGAGGCGCGTCTTGCGACCTTCGGCTACAGCGACGAGGACGCGTTCGCGGTCGGGCTGACCTGCGGCGGCGAGATCACCCTGCTGGTCCGGCCGGTGACGCCCGGGTCGGACCCGGCGTTCGGCGCGGTCGCCGCGTCGGTCGCCGGGGGCGAGCCGGTGACCGTGGCCACGGTGGTGGACGGACCGGCGCCGCGCGGCGCCACGCTCGCGGTCTGGCCGGACCGGGCGGCGGGCACGCTCGGCGCGAGCGGCCTGGACGTCGCCGTCACCGCCGACGCGCGCGGCGAACTCGCGCTCGGCGCCTCGGCCTTGCGGCACTACGGGCCGCACGGCGAGCGCCGCGAGGACGCCGTCACGGTGTTCCTGCAGTCGTTCGCGCCACCGCCGCGCATGCTGGTCTTCGGCGCGATCGACTACGCGGCCGCCGTGGCGCGGATCGGTGACTTCCTCGGCTACCGGGTCACCGTGTGCGACGCCCGCCCCGTCTTCGCCACGCCCAAACGCTTCCCGGGGGCCGTCGAGGTCGTGGTGGACTGGCCGCACCGCTATCTCGCCGGCACGGACACCGACGACCGCACCGTGATCTGCGTCCTCACCCACGACCCGAAGTTCGACGTGCCGCTGCTGGAGGAGGCCCTGCGCCGCCCGGCGGCCTACATCGGCGCGATGGGCAGCCGGAAGACCCACGAGGAACGACTCGAACGCCTCACCGAGTCCGGGCTGACGCAGGCCGAGCTGTCCCGGCTGCGCTCACCGCTCGGCCTCGACCTGGGGGCCCGTACGCCCGAGGAGGTCGCCGTGTCCGTCGCCGCCGAGATCGTCGCGCTGCGCTGGGGCGGCAGCGGCGCACCCCTGACCACCACGGCCGGAGCCATCCACCCGCCCGCCGGCTGACGTTCCGGAAGGAGCCTGTCATGGAACTGCACCACGAGTTCACCGTCCCCGTCCCGGTCGACGACGCCTGGCACGCACTCCTCGACATCGAACGGATCGCGCCCTGTCTGCCGGGCGCGGTGGTGGAGGACTACGACGGCAAGACCGTGACCGGCTCGGTGAAGGTCAAGGTCGGCCCGGTCACCGTGACCTACCGGGGCACGGCGGTCTTCGAGGAGCAGGACGAGGCGGCACACCGGATGGTGCTCGTGGCGAGCGGCCGGGAGACCCGGGGGCAGGGCACGGCCCGGGCGACGGTCACCGGCACCCTGTCCGAACGCGACGGCGGCACGGCGGTGTCGGTGCAGACCGACCTCACGGTGACCGGCCGCCCCGCGCAGTTCGGGCGAGGAGTGCTGGCGGAGGTGGGCGACCGCCTGGTGGGCCAGTTCGCGTCCTGCCTGGCGGACCGTCTGGCCGAGCGACACCGGCACCGGCTGCCGAGGAGCAACCGCAACTGCGGGAGGAGCCGCAGCCGGAACCGCTCGATCTCCTGCGCACGGCCGGCCTGCCGGTGGCCAAACGGGCGGCGGCCGTGGCGGCGGTGGCCGTACTGGCATGGGCGGCGGCTCGGCTGTTGCGACGCGCGCGGAGGGGGCACACCACGCGGCGGCGGTGACGGGCAACTCCCTACCGCTGCGGCAGCCGGTGCAGGGTCACATCGGTGAGCGCGCCGTCGGCGAGCAGGGCGGTCATGTAGGTGCAGTGGGGCTGGCGGCGACGGTCGGTGGGTGAGCCGGGGTTGAGCAGGCGCAGACCGGTCGGCGCGGTGGTGTCCCAGGGGATGTGGCTGTGGCCGAAGACCAGGACGTCGAGGTCGGGGAAGCGGGCGGCGCAGCGGGCCTCGCGGCCCTGGGCGGGGCCGGTCTCGTGGACGACACCGAAGCGCAGGCCGTCCAGTTCGGCGTACGCCACCTCGGGGAGCCGGGCCCGCAGCTGAGGGCCGTCGTTGTTGCCGTAGACCCCGATGAGCCGGCGGCTGCGGCTCTCCAGCAGGTCCAGGGTGGCGGTGTCGACCCAGTCGCCGGCGTGGAACACGACGTCCGCGTGCGGAAGTTCGGCCAGCAGCGGCTCGGGGAGCCGTTTGGCGCGCTTGGGCAGATGGGTGTCGGACATGAGCAGCAGGCGCACGCCCCCAGCCTAGGCGGCGCGGGAGGTCAGTCGGCGCAGGCCGCGTACGGCGCCGAGCAGCGCGGCGCCCGTGCCGAGGACGGCGGCGGCCGGGTGCCGGGCCAGGGTCTGCTGCCAGGAGCGGGGGTGCGCGCTGTCGTCGAAGGAGCCGTGGGCGCCCCGGTCCTCGGTGGGATCCTGGTCCACCGGTGCGAAGAGGTTGTCCAGTCCGGCGGGCGGGATGCGGTCGGTCTGCTGGGAGTCGTAGCCGGTGCGGGCGAGGTACCGGTCGAGCGGGGCGGGGGCGAGCCGGTTGGCCCAGATGGTGGCCACGGTGCTGGCGCCGACGTAGTACTGCTTGCGGCGCGGGTGGTCGGCCGCGTACACCACGCCTCGGGCGGCGACCTCCGGTTGGTAGATCGGCGGCACCGGCATGGGGTGCCGGGAGAGCCGGGAGCGGACCCATTCGAACTGGGGGGTGTTGACCGCGGGCAGCTGGACGACGGTGACATGGACGTGGCTGCCGCGGTGCAGCAGTTCCGTGCGCAGGGCGGAGGTGAAGCCGTTGATGGCGTGCTTGGCGCCGCAGTACGCGGACTGCAACGGGATCGACCGCTCCCCGAGCGCCGAGCCGACCTGCACGATCGTGCCCCGGTCGCGGGGCAGCATGCGCCTGAGGGCCGAGCGGGTGCCGTTGACGAAGCCGAGGTAGGTGACGTCGGTGATCCGCCGGAACTCCTCGGGGGTGATCTCGTCGAACGGTGCGAACACGGTGGCGAAGGCGCAGTTGATCCACACGTCGATCGGGCCGAACTCCTTCTGCGCGGCTTCGGCGACGGCCTCGACCTGGGCCTGGTCCGCCATGTCGGCCGGCTGGACGAGGGGGCGTCCGCCGAGGGCCGTGACCTCGTCCGCCGCCGCCTGCAGGCCGCCCTGGCCGCGCGCGACCAGGACGACGTTCGCGCCGCGCCGGCCGTACAGACGGGCGGTGGCGCGCCCGATCCCGGCGCTGGCACCGGTGATGACGACGGTCGAAGGCATGGTCATCTCCCTTTTCCACAAGGTGACTTCACTCAGTCACTCCGTCCGATAGGGCCCGGCCCGCTCCGCCACGAGGGTCAGCCCGAGTCCGGGTGCCCCGTCGGCGCCCGGCGTGATGCTGCCGCCGCCGGGGTCGAGCACGCCGTCGAAGAAGAGCCGCTCGATGCGGACGTGGTCGTGGAACCACTCCAGGTGGCGCAGATTGGGCACGGCCGCGGCGGCATGCGCGTGGGCGTGCGGCGCGCAGTGGCCGGAGACCTCGATCCCGCGTGCGTGGGCGAGCGCGGCGATGCGCAGCCAGACGGTGATGCCGCCGCACCGGGTGACGTCCGCCTGGAGGCAGTCGACGGCCCCGGCGGCCAGCATGTGCTCGAAGTACGGCAGGGTGTAGCCGTACTCGCCGGCGGTGACGTCCATCGGGAGGCGGCCGCGCAGGTCCGCGAGCAGGGTCAGGTGGTCGGAGGAGACCGGTTCCTCGAACCAGGTGACGCCCCGGTCCGCGAGCGCGGCGCCGATGCGCGCGGCCTGCCCGCCGGTGTAGCCGCCGTTGGCGTCGACGTACAGCTCGACGCCGTCGCCGACACTGGCCCGCGCCCGGCCGACCCGTTCGAGGTCGCGGTCTTCACGGCTGCCCCATGACTCGCCGATCTTGATCTTGACGCGGGGGATGCCCTCACCCTCGGCCCAGCCGCGCAGTTGGTGGTCCTGGCGCTCGGCGTCGTAGCTGGTGAAGCCGCCGCTGCCGTAGACGGGCACGTCGTCGCGAGCGGCGCCGAGCAGGTCGACGAGGGGCAGGTCCAGCAGGCGGGCCTTGAGGTCCCACAGGGCGATGTCGACGGCGGCGATCGCCTGGGCGGCCACGCCGGGCAGTCCGGCGTTGCGCACCGCCCGGCACATCCGCTCGTTGGCGCGCGGCACGTCGAGTGCCGGCAGGCCGCTGACCGTGCCGGCGAGGAGTTCGCGGACGACATGGGCGGTGGCGGCCGGGGCGTAGGTGTAGCCGAGGCCGGTGGTGCTGCCGGAGCGCGCGGTGACCAGGACGAGGGTGGTCCTGTCCCAGGCGAGGGTGCCGTCCGCCTCGGGGGCGTCGGTGGGCACGGTGTAGACGGCGGTGTCGACGCCGTCGACGGTCGGCCGGTCGCTCACGGATGCCTCCTCACGCCCGCCGCCGCGCCCCCAGTACGGCGCCGCCGGCGGCGAGGGCGGTGACGGTCGCCGTCGTCGCCCAGCGGGCCGTGCGGGAGGGCTCGGGCGGGCGGTCGGCCAGGCGTTCCGGGTGGTCGCTGGGCAGGTTGCCGGCGAGGGCGAGCGCCAGGGCCTCGGCGAGGTGCAGGGCGCGGCGGCCGGTGCCGCCCTCCTCGATCTGGGTGCGGCAGCTGAAGCCGTCGACGAGGATCAGGCTGTCCGGTGCGGCGGCGCGCACGGAGGGCAGGACGCCCAGCTCGGCGACGGCCATGGAGACCTCGTGGTGGCCGCGTTCGAAGCCGAAGTTGCCGGCGAGCCCGCAGCAGCCCTCGTCGAGGATGTCGGCGTCCAGGTGGGCGCGGCGCATCAGTTCCTCGTCGGCGGCGAACTTCATGATGGCGTGCTGGTGGCAGTGGGTCTGCACGGTGGCCTGCCGGGCGAGCCGCGGTGGCCGCCAGCTGTCGGGGGCGTGGTGGACGAGCTGTTCGGCGAAGGTGCGGGTCTGTCCGGCGAGTCGCTGTACGTCCTGGTCGGCGGGCATCAGCTCGGGGGCGTCGGCGCGGAAGACGGCCGTGCAGGAGGGTTCGAGGCCGATGACCGGGGTGCCCGCCTCCAGGTAGGGGCGCAGCACGTGGAGGGTGCGGTGCAATACCTTTTTGGCGACGGGGAGTTGGCCGGTGGAGATCCAGGTCAGGCCGCAGCACACCGGCTCGGTGGGCACGGCGACCCGGAAGCCCGCGTCCTCCAGCACCCGTACCGCCGACTTCGCGATCGCCGGGTGGAAGTAGTTGCTGAAGGTGTCGGGCCACAGCACGACGGTGCGCGGGTCGGCCGGGTCCGGCTGCTCGCGTTCCTGGGCCCGCCACCACTGGACGAAGGACTCCTCGGCGAACACCGGTGCCGAGCGGGCGCCGTCCACGCCGGCCAGCCGCTTGCCCGCGCGGGCCAGGCCGGGCGCGTGCAGCGCGGAGTTGACCAGGGCGGGGGCGATACGGGAGAGCCGGGCCCAGACCGGCAGGTAGCCCATGGAGTAGTGCGCGGCCGGGCGCGGCCGGCCCTCGTAGTGGTGGGCGAGGAACTCGGCCTTGAGGGTGGCCATGTCGACGCCGGTCGGGCAGTCGGACTTGCAGCCCTTGCAGGCCAGGCACAGGTCGAGCGCGTCGCGTACGGCGGTCGAGCGCCAGCCGTCCTCGATCGCGGAGTCGGCGTGTCCGCCGAGCATCTCGAACAGCAGCCGGGCCCGGCCGCGGGTGGAGTGCTCCTCCTCCATGGTGGCCCGGTAGGAGGGGCACATCACGCCGCCGGAGTGGCTGCGGCAGTTGCCGATGCCGACACAGCGCAGCACCGCGCGGTTGAAGTTGTGCTCGTCCTCGGGGAAGCCGAAGTGGGTCGCGTACGTGGCCGGCCGCCAGCCGGGGCCGAGCCGCAGCTGTCCGTCGACGGGGTTGGGGCGGACGATCTTGCCGGGGTTCATCCGGTCCCGGGGGTCGAAGAGGGCCTTCAGCTCACCGAACGCGGTCACGAGCCGCTCGCCGAACATCCGGGTCAGCAGTTCGCCGCGGGACTGGCCGTCGCCGTGCTCGCCGGACAGCGAGCCGCCGTAGGAGACGACGAGGTCGGCTGCGCGCTCCACGAAGCGGCGGAAGTCGGCCACGCCGTGGGCGGTCCTGAGGTCGAAGGGGATGCGGGTGTGCACACAGCCCTGCCCGAAGTGGCCGTACAGGGTCGGGCGGTCGTAGTCGAACTCGTCGAACAGGCCCTTCAGGTCGCGCAGATAGTCGCCGAGTCGCTCGGGCGGTACGGCGGAGTCCTCCCAGCCCTCCCAGGTCTCCCGGTCGTCCGGCGGGCGCGCGGTGACGCCGAGTCCGGCCTCGCGGGCCTTGAGCATCTTCTGCTCCCGCTCGGGGTTGTCGGAGAAGGCGACGCTGCTCTCCTTCTCGTCCCGGCCGGTGGCCCGCAGCAGGGCGTGCGCCTGCTCGTCCACGTCCTCCTGACTGTCGCCGCTGTACTGCACCATCAGCCAGCTGCCGCCCTCGGGCAGCATGGCGAGCGAGTCGAGGTAGGCGCCCTCCTCGCGCATCAGCTGCGCCATGCGGTCGTCCAGCGCCTCCAACTGGCTGGGCGAGCAGTGCTCCAGCAGGCGGGGTACGTCGTCGGCGGCGGCGCAGATGTCGTCGTAGCCGAGGACCAGCAGCGACTGGTACGGCGGCACCGGGACGAGGTCGAGTTCGGCGCGCAGAACGGTGACCAGGGTGCTCTCGCTGCCGACGAGCGCCTTGGCCACGTCGAAGCCGTTCTCGGGCAGCAGGGAGTCCAGGTTGTAGCCGGAGACGCGGCGCGGGATCTTGGGGTAGCCGCGGCGGATGTCGGCGAGGTACTCGCCGGCGATGCGGTCGAGGCCGCCGTAGAGCTCGGCGAGCCGGCCGCCGGCGGCGACGATGCGGGCGCGCTCGTCGGGCGGGGTGGGGCCGGTCCAGGTGCGCTGTCCGTCGTAGGTGAGGATCTCCAGGGCCCGGACGTTGTCGACGGTCTTGCCGTAGGCCTGCGCGGAGGCGCCGCAGGAGTTGTTGCCGATCATCCCGCCGAGCGCGCAGTGGCTGTGGGTGGCGGGTTTCGGCCCGAACTGGAGCTGGTGCGGGGCGAGTTGCCGGTTCAGTTCGTCCAGGACGATCCCGGGTTCCACCACGCAGGTGCGCCGTTCGGGGTCGACGGAGATCAGCCGGGTGCAGTACTTGCTCCAGTCGATCACCACGGCGGTGTTGGTCGACTGTCCGGCCAGGCTGGTGCCGCCGCCCCGGGAGAGGACGGGGGCGTCGAAGCGTGCGCACACCGACACCGCCCGGGCGCCCGCCTCCACCGTGCGGGGGACGACGAGGCCGAGGGGGATCTGCCGGTAGTTGGAACCGTCCGTGGCGTAGGCGCCGCGGCTGCCGGCGTCGAAGCGGACCTCGCCGTCCACCTCGGCACTCAGAGCGGCCTCCAGGCCGGACGTGTCCGGAGGGGTCATCTGCGCTCCCTGGGTTCACCGACGTACTGCGCTGTCCGAGGACCGGCGAGTACCCGACAATCAGTAAGGCAAAACTGAACAGTTCAGACTGGACAGTTTCCGCTGTCGGTCCTAGGGTGGGCGGCATGGCTGACATCTCCGACTCCGCCGCCCGCGCCGCGCGCGATCTGCGCGTGGTGTTCAGCCGGCTGCGGCGCCGTATCCGCGAGGTCGCGCAGGACACCGACCTCAGCCCCTCACAGGAGTCGGCGCTCACGCTGGTCGGCAAGCACGGCGCCGCCACGGCCAGCGCGCTCGCCGCCGCCGAGGGCGTACGCCCGCAGTCGATGGCGACCACGCTGGCCGCGCTGGACCAGCACGGTCTGATCCGGCGCGCCCCCGACCCCGAGGACGGCCGCCGCCAGCTGGTCACCCTGACCGACGCCGGGCGGGCCCGTATCGAGGGCAACCGCCAGGTCCGCGAGGAGTGGCTGGCCCGCGCCTTCCAGGACCGCTACACGGAGGAGGAACGGCAGACCGTCCTGACGGCACTGGAGTTGATGGAACGGCTGTCGCAGCCGTGATACCGAGGCTCACCGGACGCACCGGGAAGGCCACCGGCCCCGCCCCCGCCGGATTCGACCGCCGGCTGATCCCGCCGATGCTGTTCGGCTCGGTCCTCAACCCGGTCAACTCCTCGATGATCGCCGTGGCCCTGGTGCCGATCGGCGTCGCCTTCGGCGCCCCGCCCGCCGAGACCGCCTGGCTGGTCTCGGCGCTCTATCTGGCCACGGCCGTCGGACAGCCGGTCATCGGCCGCCTGGTGGACATGTACGGCCCGCGCAGGCTCTATCTCGCCGGTACGGCCCTGGTCGGCGTCGCCGGTCTGCTCGGCGCGCTCGCGCCCTCACTGGGCGCGCTCGTCGCGGCGCGGGTCCTCTTGGGCTTCGGGACGTCGGCGGCGTATCCGGCGGCCATGCGGCTGACCCGCAGCGAGGCCGAACGCACCGGGCAGGACAGCCCGGCCGGGGTACTGGCCGCGCTGGCCGTCGCCAACCAGACGGTGGCCGTCGTCGGGCCCGCGCTGGGCGGCCTGCTGATCGGCCTCGGCGGCTGGCGCGCCGTGTTCACGGTCAACGTGCCGCTCTCGGTGGTCTGCCTGGTGCTCGGCACCCTGCGGCTGCCCCGGTCCGGGACCCGGCGGCGGGCCGTCGACCTGCCCGGCATGGCGCTGTTCGCGCTGCTGCTGGTCGCACTGATGCTGTTCCTGATGCACCCGCGCGCCGACCGCTGGTACCTGCCGGTGCTGTCGGCCGTCGCCGCCGCCGGTTTCGCCGTGCGCGAGCTGCGGGTGCCGGACCCGTTCATCGACCTGCGCGTCCTCGGCGGCAACGGCCCGCAGCTCGCCACCTATCTGCGCCAGCTGCTCGCCTACACCACCTCCTACGCCTTCATGTACGGCTACACGCAGTGGCTGGAGCAGGGGCGCGGGCTCGGCGCCTCCACCGCCGGGCTCGTCCTGCTGCCGCTGTCGGTGTCCGCGCTGATCGTGTCCACGCTCACCGGGCGCCGGGAGGCGGTGCGCGGCAAGCTGATCGTCGGCTCCGCCCTCCAGGTCGCGGGCTGCGCCCTGCTGCTCCTCGTGCGCGCCGACAGCGCGCTGTGGCTGCTGCTCGCGGTCGGCGCGCTGCTCGGCATCCCGCAGGGCCTGATCGGCCTGGCCACGCAGAACGCCCTGTACCGGCAGGCCGATCCGGAGCGGATCGCCTCCGCGGCCGGACTGCTGCGGACCTTCACGTACCTCGGCGCGCTGGGCTCGTCCGCCGCCACCGCGGCGTTCTACCCGCACCGTGCCGACACGGCCGGACTGCACGGCCTGGCCCTGTTCATGCTCGCCGGCTCCGCGCTGCTGCTGGCGACGACCCTGCCGGACCGCTCCCTGGGCCGGCTCGGCACCACCACCCCCCGACCCCTCGGAAAGGCCTGACCGACCCATGTCGCTCACCACGCTCGACCCCCGTACCGCCCTCGTCGCGATCGACCTGCAGAACGGCATCGTGGGCATGCCCGTCCAGCCGCACGCGGCCTCGGACGTCGTCTCCCGCACGGCCGGACTGGCCGAGGCCTTCCGGACCCGGAACCTGCCCGTGGTCCTGGTCCGCGTCTCCTTCGCGCCCGACTGGGCCGACGCCCTCCCCGGCCGCACCGAGCGCCAGGCGCGCGGCCTCGCCTTCCCCGAGGGCTGGGACGTCGTCGTGGACGAGCTGTCCGGCCACCCCGGCGACATCCGCGTCACCAAGCACAACTGGAGCGCCTTCCACGGCACCGACCTGGACGTCCAGCTGCGCCGCCGCGGCATCACCCAGATCGTGCTGACCGGCATCGCCACCAGCATCGGCGTGGAGTCCACCGCCCGCGACGCCTACGCCCACGGCTACCACGTCACCCTCGCCACCGACGCGATGGCCGACGCCGACGCCGAGGCACACGCGAACAGCGTGGAGCGGATCTTCCCGCGGCTCGGCGAGAGCGGCACCACCGCCGAGATCCTGGAGCTGCTCGCCAAGACCCACGCCTGACCCGGGCGGCCCGGCCCCTTGCCGTGGGGGTGCCGCACCTCCGCGCAAGGGGCCGGGTTAGCATTCGGCCACGCCCACCGTGCCAAGGAGGCAACGGCAAGCGAATTGAGGGGGCTTGGAGCCGGATGCCGGTCAAGGTCAGCGTCATCGTCCCCGTGTACAACCCGGGGCCGTACATCGAGGACTGCATCGCCTCGCTGCTGCGCCAGTCGCTGCCTCCCGACGCCTATGAAGTGATCTTCGTGGACGACGGCTCCACCGATGCCACCCCGGCCCGCCTGGACGCGCTCGCCGCCGAGCATCCGCACGTACGCGTCATCCACCAGGAGAACTCCGGCTGGTCCGGCAAGCCCCGCAACGTGGGCATCGAGGCCTCGCGCGGCGAGTTCGTGATGTTCGTCGACAACGACGACCGGCTCGGCGACGAGGCCCTGGAGCGGATGTACGACTACGGGGTCGCCAACAAGGCCGATGTGATCGTCGGCAAGATGGCCGGAAAGGGCCGGCCGGTGCCGGTGGAGCTGTTCCGCCGCAACCGTCCGCACGCCACGGTCGAGAACGCGCCCCTGATCGACAGCCTCACCCCGCACAAGATGCTCCGGCGCTCCTTCCTGGACCGCACCGGACTGCGCTTCCCCGAGGGCCGGCGGCGACTGGAGGACCACGTCTTCATCACCGAGGCCTATCTGCGCGCGGACAACGTCTCGGTGATCGGTGACTACGTCTGCTACTACCACCTCGCACGCGACGACGCCTCCAACGCCGGCTTCCAGCGCTTCGAGCCGGTCGGCTACTTCCAGAACCTCCGCGAGGCCCTCGACGTGGTCGAGCGGTACACCGAGCCGGGGCCACTGCGCGACAAGCTGCTGCGCCGCTGGCTGCGGGTGGAGATGGTCGAGCGGATGAGCGGGCGCCGGCTGCTGGCGCTGCCCGACGACTACCGGCGCGAGCTGCTCAAGGAGATGCACGAGGTCGTCGTCGAGCGCTTCGGCCCCGGGGTCGCCCCAGGGCTGCGCCCCGCCCAGCGGATCGTCGCCGCGCTGATCCGCGAGAACCGCTACGACGACCTGGTCGCCTACGCCGAGTGGGAGGCCGGGGTGCGGCCCCGTGCCGTCCCGGCCGGTGTCGTCTGGCGGGAGGGCACCCTGCGCGTCGACCTGACCGCCGAGTACACGACCGCACAAGGCCCGCTGACGGTCCCGGCTGATGCCTCAGGGCCCCCCGCGGACGGCGCGCCCCGCGATCTCGCCGAGGCCGCGTCCTGGCTGGCCGCGGCCGCCGGGGACGGTTTCGACGCCGCCACCGTCGATCTGATCGTGCGCGACCGGGAGAGCGCGGCCTCCTTCTTCCAGCCGGTGGAGGTCACCCGCGAGCGGGTCCAGGCCGAGGACGGCGGCGTCCGGCTGGTACTGCGCGCCACGGCCGGCGTCGACCCCGCCACGGCGGCCGGCGGCGACCCGCTCGACGGCGGCCTGTGGGACCTGTACGTGCGGGTCGGGCTGGGCGGCTGGACCAAGGAGTGCCGGCTCGGCCCCGCCCCCGCGCAGGGGCTCGCGCTGCCACCGGCCGGGATCGTCGCGGGCCGGGTCGTCCTGCCGTACTGGACGAAGCAGTACCGCAACCTGTCCCTGGACGTGGACCGGGCCGTGAAGTCCCTCGGCCTGCACCGGCTCACCCCGGCGGACGCGGCGGTCTCCGACGCCGAGACACTGACCGTCGCGCTGCCGCTGTACGTGCCCGACAGCACGGAGGTGACCGTCCGGCTGGCCGGCGCCTCGGGCCGCACGGTCGACGGGCCGGCCGTGCTCACGCCCGCCGACGGCGTCCACGCGCTGCTGGCGGCCGGTCTGCCGCTGCGCGAGCTGCGGGGCGCCCTGTGGCGCACCGAGCTGCGCCTGGCCGGCGGACGGACCCTGAAGCTGCCCCTGCTGCTGCGGGTGGGCCGCACGCCAGGTGCCGTGGCGGTGGTCCGCCCGTCGCCGCCCGGTATGCTGCGCCGGCTGCTGCGCAGGGCACGGCGCCTGCTCGGCGGGGTGCCGGGAACGGGCACGACCACGACGACACGGAAGGCATGACGGCGTGCGGCAACTGGGGATAGGTGACGCGTGGGTGCTGGAGCCCCGGGTGTTCCCGGACGACCGGGGAAGCTTCCACGAGTGGTACCGGGGCGCGGAGTTCCGCGAGGCCACCGGCTATGACCTCGGCCTCGCCCAGGCCAACTGCTCGGCGTCCCGGCGGGGCGTGCTGCGCGGCATCCACTTCGCGGACGTGCCGCCGGGCCAGGCCAAGTACGTCACGTGTGTGCGCGGAGCCGTCCTCGACGTGGTCGTGGACATCCGCGTCGGCTCCCCCACCTACGCACAGTGGGAGGCCGTACGGCTGGACGAGGACACCCGGCGTGCGGTGTTCCTCGCCGAGGGGCTCGGGCACGCCTTCATGGCGCTCACCGACGACGCCACGGTGGTGTACCTGTGCTCGACCGGGTACGCACCGAAGCGCGAGCACGGGGTGCACCCGCTCGATCCGGCGCTGGGCATCGCCTGGCCGGAGGGCATCGAGCCGGTGCTGTCCCCCAAGGACGCCGAGGCGCCCTCGCTGGCCGAGGCGGAGCGGTCCGGGCTGCTGCCCACGTACGCGGACTGCTCCGCCCACTACCAGCGGCTGCGCTCCGGGGAGTTCAGCGGCTGACGGCGTACGGGGCCAGCGCGCGGCGCAGCGGCTCCCAGCCGCGGGCGCGCTTGGTGCCCCGGTTGCGGGCCGCGACCAGCGCCTTCCAGAAGCCGGCCGCGAGGAACTCCTCCGGCTTCACGGCCGTGGTGCGCTCCAGGACGGACTCGGGGACCTTCTGCGGGTCGGGTACCTCGAACTCCGCGATGATCTCGTCGTACTTGTCCTTGAGGACGGTGTTCTCCGGGTCGGCGCCGAAGACCAGCAGCTGGCCGGTGGGCGCGGTGTCGACCAGGACCGTGACGAGGTCGGGGCGGTGGCGGTTCAGGATCTCGATCAGCTTGTAGACGTCGCCGGTCCAGGCGTTGGTGTGCCGGTCGCGGGCGGCCTCGTCGATATTGCGCGGGAGCATGTCGTCGAAGACGATCACACTGGCCCAGTCCGAGTGCTTCTCGATGTTGATGAAGTCGCGCAGCGCGTACTCGAACAGGTGCATGCCGTCGATGAACGACAGGTCCAGGGTGGTGCGCCGCCAGTAGCCGAACGGGCTGCGGCCCCGGGCGAGGTTGCGCAGCGGGTGACGGCCGCCGCGCAGATGCGCGAGGGGGTTCTCGCGGGCGAAGAAGTCGTCGCTCGTCGCCTTCGCCAGGTGCACGTCGCAGCGTATCTCCGTGACCACCTTGAACGCGGGGTCGATCGCGATGCTGGGCACCCGGGACAGTGTCAGACTGCGGCCGTCGTTGACGCCGATCTCCAGGTAGTTGCGGTTCGCGCTGACCTTGTGGAGTTCCCGCAGGAACTCGTGCCGTTTCACTGAGACGTCTCCTTGCGGATGTGGGGCAGTGCTTCGTGCAGGGCGGACCGCCAGTCTCTGAGCGGTGCCAGACCGGCCGCCCGCCACCGTTCGTGGCCGAGGACGCTGTAGGCGGGCCGGGGCGCGGGCCGGACAAAGGCCCGGCTGTCGGTACGGCGCACCCGGTCCGGGTCGGCGCCGGCCAGGCGGAACACCTCGCGCGCCAGCTCGTACCAGCTGGCCTCGCCGGAGCTGGTGGCGTGGAAGACGCCGTGCGCGTCCGTGCCGCCCAGGTCGGCGATCCGGGCGGCCACGTCCGCGCTCCAGGTGGGCTGCCCGCGCTGGTCGTCGACGACGTCGACGGTGTCGCGGGCGGCCTCCAGCTCCAGCATGGTGCGCACGAAGTTCCGGCCGTGCACGCCGTACAGCCAGGCGGTACGCAACACGGCCGACCCGCCGGGGAGTTCGGCGAGTACGGCCCGCTCCCCGGCGAGCTTGGTACGGCCGTAGGCGGTGCGCGGGGCCGGCGGGTGGTCCTCGGAGTAGGGGGAGGTGCGGGCCTCGCCGGAGAAGACGTAGTCGGTGGAGACGTGGATCAGGCGGGCGCCGCGCGCGGCGCAGGCGCGGGCGAGCAGCCGGGGTCCCTCGCCGTTGACCAGCAGCGCCCGCTCCTCGTCGGTCTCCGCGGCGTCCACGGCCGTGTAGGCCGCGCAGTTGACGACGACGTCCGGCCGGTACTCGGCCAGCGCCCGCTCCACGGCGGCCGGTTCGGTGATGTCGAGGGCGGCGCGGCCGAGTCCCGTGACGTCCTCGCCGCGTCCGCGCAGCTCGTGCACGGTGTCCTGGCCGAGCATGCCGCCCGCGCCGGTGACCAGCCACCTCATCGCGCACTCCGCCGCTTCAACGGCTCCCACCAGTCGCGGTGGTCGCGGTACCAGGCGACGGTCTCGGCGAGCCCGGCGGTGAAGTCGCGGCGCGGACGGTAGCCGAGTTCGTCGCGGGCCTTGCTCCAGTCGACGGAGTAGCGCAGGTCGTGGCCCTTGCGGTCGGGGACGTACGCCACCCGGTCCCAGCCGGCGCCGCACGCGTCGAGGAGCAGGCCGGTCAGCTCCTTGTTGCTCAGCTCGGTGCCGCCGCCGATGTTGTAGACCTCGCCGGGACGGCCCTTCGTACGCACCAGGTCGATGCCCCGGCAGTGGTCGTCGACGTGCAGCCAGTCCCGGACGTTGCGGCCGTCGCCGTAGAGCGGGACCTTCAGGCCGTCGAGGAGGTTGGTGACGAAGAGCGGGATGACCTTCTCGGGGAACTGGTGCGGGCCGTAGTTGTTGGAGCAGCGGGTGACCCGGACGTCCAGGCCGTGGGTGCGGTGGTACGCCAGCGCCAGCAGGTCGGAGGAGGCCTTGGAGGCGGAGTACGGCGAGTTGGGGGCCAGCGGGTGCGCCTCCGGCCAGGAACCGGTGTCGATGGAGCCGTAGACCTCGTCGGTGGAGATGTGCACGAACGGGCCGGTGCCGTGCCGCAGGGCCGCGTCCAGCAGGGTCTGGGTGCCGAGGACGTTGGTGCGGACGAACTCCCCCGCGCCGTCGATCGACCGGTCGACGTGCGACTCGGCGGCGAAGTGCACGACCTGGTCGGCGTCGGCCATCAGCTTGTCGACGAGGGCGGCGTCGCAGATGTCGCCCTGCACGAAGTCCAGCCGGGGCCGGCCGGAGGGGAGGTTGGTGAGCGTGCCGGCGTAGGTGAGCTTGTCCAGCACGGTGATGCGCGGCGCGTCGGGCGCTTCGTCGGCGAGGAGCATGCGGACGTAAGCGGAGCCGATGAACCCGGCGGCGCCGGTGACGAGGAGGTTCATGAACGGATCTGCACCTTGCTGTGGTCTCCGAGGACGAGTCGGTGGGCACTGGGTACGCCGGCCGCCGGGGTGACCTCGACGTGCCGGCCGATCAGCGAGGACTCGATCCGGCCCACCCCGGCGATGGACGAGTCCCGCAGCACGATGGAGAACTCCAGTTCGCTGTCGGTGATCCGGCAGTTCTCCGCGACGGAGGTGTAGGGGCCGATGTAGGAGTCGCCGACGAGGGTGCCGGCTCCGATGACGGCGGGGCCGACGATCCGGGAGTTGGTGATCTTCGCGCCCTCCTCTATCACCACCCGGCCGACGGTCTCGGAGGCTTCGTCCACCTCGCCGTCGATGCGCCGCTCCAGGTGTTCCAGGACGGACCGGTTGACCTCCAGCATGTCGCCGACGTTCCCGGTGTCCTTCCAGTAGCCGCCGATCATGGTCGACCGCACGTCGGCGCCGGTGTCGATGAGATGCTGGAGGGCGTGGGTGATCTCCAGCTCGCCCCGCCAGGACGGTTTCACCGCGCGTACGGCCTCGTGGACGGCCGGGCCGAAGAGGTAGACGCCGACCAGGGCCAGGTCGCTCTTCGGGTGTTCGGGCTTCTCCTCGAGCCCCACCACCTGGCCGGACGCGTCGAGTTCGGCGACTCCGAAGGCGCGCGGGTCGGGCACGCGCGTGAGCAGGATCTGGGCGTCGGGCCGGTTCTCCCGGAACTCCTCGACCAGCGAGCTGATCCCGCCGACGACGAAGTTGTCACCCAGGTACATCACGAAGTCGTCCTCGCCGAGGAAGTCCCGGGCGATCAGCACCGCGTGCGCGAGGCCGAGGGGTCGTTCCTGGGGTATGTAGGTGACGTCCAGGCCGAACTTCGAGCCGTCGCCGACGGCTTCCTCGATCTCCGCCGCGGTGTCCCCGACGACGATCCCGACCTCGGTGATCCCGGCTTCGGCGATCGATTCCAGGCCGTAGAACAACACGGGCTTGTTCGCCACCGGTACCAGTTGTTTCGCCGAGGTGTGCGTGATCGGTCGCAGCCGGGTGCCGGAGCCGCCGGAGAGCACCAGAGCCTTCATTCGCCACACCCTAACGGCGATCGTCCGGATCGGACCGTTGTTTGTATGACTGGATTGTTACGACGGTGTGGCTCTGGTGTCGACGAAGCTTTACGGCCGGCTCAGTCCTCGCCCCGCACGATGTTGTCGTCCGTGGCGGCTGCGCCCTGCCGCTGTGCGGAGCCGCGGTCCATGACGGCCGGGAGACAGGTCCGCACTCCCCGGTCGCGGCGCCGGCGAGCCTTCGCCCAGCCGGTCTCGGCGTAGGGCAGTGCGGGTT
This sequence comes from Streptomyces sp. NPDC030820, assembly GCF_055572075.1. Taxonomy (NCBI): domain Bacteria; kingdom Bacillati; phylum Actinomycetota; class Actinomycetes; order Kitasatosporales; family Streptomycetaceae; genus Streptomyces; species Streptomyces sp. NPDC030820. Next base: position 101,560 of record NZ_JBVIEB010000019.1, on the reverse strand, counting down.
TGTCACTGGGGTGCGCGGGCGCGGTCACGTCGTCCATCTTCCTTCTGCGTCATGCGCCGGGCAGGGCCGGTGCGCCGGCCCCGCGCGGGTCCGTGTGCGATCTGTGCCTCACTGGGTCCCCGCCGGACCGCGCCCGCAAACGCCGCGTCGGCTCAGGTCCGGCCGCCGCCCCCGCCGCCGAAGGCTCCACTGGAGCCGGGCGACCAGCGCGGGCGGCGCTGGTCGTCGGCGCGCCGAGAACGGACGCTGCCGATCTGATAGGGGGTGAGCCGCTCGCTGTCGTCCGCGGCCCGCGGCACCTCGTGGGGTTCGCGCATCTCACGGACCTCGCGGACGGGTCCGGACGGTGGCACCCGGGGCTGCTCCTCGGGCCGCGGCGGGGCCGGTTCGCGCCGACGCACCTGGAAACCGAGCCGGAAGGCCCAGAGCAGTCCGGCGACGCAGACGACCCCGGCGAGCAGGATGAGGACGTACCCGAACACCTGGACGCCCGTGGCGGCTGTGTACATGGCGGAGTTCATGGCCGTCGGGTACCCGGCCGAGCGGCGGATACGACCCCGGCCGCGAGGGCGTGGCGCATGGGAGGCCGCAGGTCACGGGGAGTAGCGTCACCCGCGATGACGGAACTACCGGAAATGCCGGACACCCACGAGGTCGTGGCGCGCTACACGGCGCCCGCGCCGCGTCCCGGCCGGGCCGTGCTGCGCTGGGTCTCCACCGCCGACCACAAGGTGATCGGCCGGCTCTACATGGTCACGGCGTTCTGCTTCTTCCTGCTCGCGGGGCTGCTCGCCCTCGGGATGCGCGCGGAACTCGCCCGGCCCGGTCTGCAGTTCCTGAGCGAGCACGGCTACAACCAGTTCTTCACGGTCCACGGCACGATCATGATGCTGCTGTTCGCGACCCCGATGTTCGCCGGGTTCGCCAACGCGGTGATGCCGCTGCAGATCGGCGCGCCGGACCTGGCCTTCCCGCGGCTGAACGCGCTGTCGTACTGGATGTACCTGTTCGGCGGCCTGATGGTGGTCTCCGGCTTTCTGGTGCCCGGCGGGGCGGCGGCGTTCGGCTGGTTCGCCTACGCGCCGCTGAACAGCGCCTACTTCTCCCCCGGTGCGGGCGGCGACCTGTGGGCGATGGGGCTGGTGGTCGCGGGTGTGTCGACGACGCTCACCGCGGTGAACTTCATCGCCACGATCCTGTGCCTGCGCGCGCCGGGCATGACGATGTTCCGGATGCCGATGTTCACCTGGAACGTGCTGTTCACCTCGATCCTGATCCTGCCCGCGTTCCCGGTGCTCACGGCGGCGCTGCTGGCGCTGGAGTCGGACCGCAAGTTCGGGTCGCACGTCTTCGACGCGACGAACGGCGGCGCCCTGCTGTGGCAGCACCTGTTCTGGTTCTTCGGGCATCCCGAGGTCTACATCGTGGCGCTGCCGTTCTTCGGGATCATCTCGGAGATCATCCCGGTGTTCTCCCGCAAGCCGCTGTTCGGCTATCTGCCGATGATCGGGGCCACGATCGCGATCACCATGCTGTCGGCGGTGGTGTGGGCGCACCACATGTTCGCCACCGGCGCGGTGCTGCTGCCGTTCTTCTCCATCATGTCGTTCCTGATCGCGGTGCCCACGGGCATCAAGTTCTTCGCGTGGATCGGCACCATGACGAACGGTTCGGTGTCGTTCGAGACCCCGATGCTGTGGTCGGTGGGCTTTCTGGTGTCGTTCCTGCTCGGCGGGCTGAGCGGGGTGCTGATCGCCTCGCCGCCGCTGGACTTCCATCTGACCGACACGTACTTCATCGTGGCGCATCTGCACTATGTGCTGTTCGGCACGGTGGTGTTCGCGATGTTCGCCGGCTTCTACTTCTGGTGGCCGAAGTTCACCGGGAAGATGCTGGACGAGCGGCTGGGGAAGGTGCACTTCTGGCTGCTGTTCCCGGCGTTCCAGCTGACCTTCCTGGTGCAGCACTGGCTCGGCGAGGCCGGCATGCCCCGCCGGTACGCGGACTATCTGCCCGAGGACGGCTTCACCCTGCTCAACTCCCTGTCGTCGGCGGGCGCGTTCCTGCTCGGCGTGTCCACCCTGCCGTTCCTCTACAACGTGTGGCGCACCGCCACCAAGGGCGAGCAGGTCACCCTGGACGACCCGTGGGGCTGGGGGCGCGGCCTGGAGTGGGCGACGTCCTGCCCGCCGCCCCGGCACAACTTCGTGGCACTGCCCCGGATCCGCTCCGAGTCCCCTGCCTTCGACCTGCACCACCCGGAGATCGAGAGCCCGGCCGGAGAGGAGCTGGCGCGATGAAGACGGAGGCGATGCTGCTCGGCGGGGTCGCGGCGTTCTTCGGCGGATCCGCGGCGCTGTACGGGGTGTGGTCGCAGGACGAGACGGGCACGGTGGTGCTGGTCGTGGCCTGCGCGATGGCCGCACTGGTCGCGTTCTTCTGCCTGATCCAGTACCGGCGCCGGGGCACCCGGGCCCAGGACCGCACCGGGGCGGAGGTGGCGGACGCGGCGGGGCCGGTGGCGTTCTTCCCCGACGAGAGCCTGTGGCCCATCGTCACCGCGCTGGGTTTCGCGCTGACGGCGACCGGAGTGGTCTTCGGCCTGTGGCTGTTCCTCATCGGTCTGGGCGTTCTGGCGCGGGGGGTGTTCGGGCTGGTGTACCAGTACGCGCACCGGTGAGGGGTCTGCGCGGGGCGCCGGGGCGGAACGTCTCCACGGGCTCGTGAGCGGTCTCGTAACCGCCGGTGACGCTCTGCCGGATCTCGCCCGTGGGCACGCCCTCGGCCAGCCGCTCGCTCTCGGCCGCCGTCAGGGCCCGGCACAGCCAACGGGTGACCAGGAAGGCGAGGACCGGCGCCACGACGAAGGCGACGCGCAGCACCCAGGTGATGGCGTTGACGGAGACGTGGAAGGTCTGGGCGATGACGTCGTTGCCGCCGGCCAGCAGCAGCACGCCGTACCACACCGTGCCCGCCACGCCCAGGCCGGTGCGCACCGGCCGCTCGCGGGGCCGGTCGCACAGGTGCCGCTCGGCCCACCACTCCCCCGTCAGCCGCTGCTCCACGAACGGATAGGCGTACAGGGCGGTGAACAGCAGGCCGGGCAGGACGACCGCGGGAAGCAGGACGTTCCACATGAGGGTGTGCCCGGCGACGGTCGTCTCCCACGGCGGGACCAGACGCAGCGCGCCCTCCAGAAAGCCGACGTACCAGTCGGGCTGGGAGGCGGTGGAGTCCTGGTCGGGGCGGTAGGGGCCGTAGTTCCAGACCGGGTTGATCTGGGCGATGCCCGCCATCAGCACCAGTACGCCGGTGACGATGACGGCCAGGCCGCCGGAGGAGCCGGTGAACTGCGGGAAGAACGGCTTGCCGACGGCGTTGCGCTGGGTGTGGCCGGGACCGCGCCACTGGGTGTGCTTGAGATACACCACCAGCATCAGGTGCACGGCGACCAGCGCGAGGAGGGCACCGGGAAGCAGCAGGATGTGCGCCGGATACAGGCGGGTGATGATGTCGTGGCCCGGGTACTGGCCGCCGAAGACGAAGAACGCCACGTACGTGCCGACGACCGGGATGGACAGCATGATGCCCTGCGCGATGCGCAGTCCGGTGCCGGAGAGCAGGTCGTCGGGGAGGGAGTAGCCGGCGAAGCCCTCGGCGAGCGAGACCGCGAACAGGGTCACGCCGATCACCCAGTTCAGCTCGCGCGGCCGGCGGAAGGCGCCGGTGAAGAAGATCCGCAGCAGATGCGCGCCGATCGCGGCGACGAAGACCAGCGCGGCCCAGTGGTGGGTCTGCCGCATCAGCAGTCCGCCGCGCACGTCGAAGCTGATGTACAGGGTGGAGTCGAAGGCGGCCGACATGCGCACTCCCTGCAACGGCACGTAGGGGCCCGTGTAGACGACCTCGCGCATCTCCGGCTGGAAGAACAGGGTGAGCCAGACCCCGGTCACGATCAGCACCAGCAGGCTGTACAGGGCGAGTTCGCCGAGCAGGAAGGACCAGTGGTCGGGGAACGCCTTGCGCAGCAGCGGGCCGCCCTCGATGACGGGCAGTCGGGCGTCGGCCGCGTCGACGAGCCGCTCGGCGCGGCGGCCGGCACGGCTCATGCGTCCTCGGGCTCCGCCGCCGCGCGGGCCACCTCCGCCTCCACCTCGGGGCGCGGCCGGCCCGTCTCCTTCGCGAACTCGCTCACCGCGGTCTGCACGTCCCGGGCGAGGTCCCGCCAGGCACGCAGCGCGGTCTCGTACGTGCCGGACTGGGCGCCGGTCATCCGCCGCTCGGCCGGCGGGCCGTAGGCGTCCCGCAGGTCCTCGACCGTGGCGTGGGCCGCGTCGGCCGCGCGCTGCTTCTGCACGAGTTCGTCGAAGGTGTGAGCCACACCAATCGACCCTAGGCATCCCTTCCCCGATGCGCCTCCCCAAGCCTCACCAACCTACCGAAACGCACCCGTGTGGCGGTCATCGACAAGGGGCACCACCGCGGGTGGGCGGGGGCGGTTCAGCCGACGGGGGAGGGACGGCGGACGCAGGGGCCGACGGTCAGCCGACGGGGCGGGACTTCGGGGACGGCGGGCACGAGGGCCGCCCTCCGGCGGTCAGCCGCGGGTACGGGTGACGGACGGCCGTGGCCAACCGACGGGAACAGGCGGCAGACGGCCGGGGCAACCGACGGCAACGGGGCTGGGGGACGGCGGTGAGCCGACGGAAACGGGCGGGCAGACCGCCACAGCCAACCGACGGCAACAGGGCCGAGGGACAGCGGTCAGCCGACGGAAACGGGTGGCAGACGGCCATGGCCAACCGACGGCAACAGGGCCGAGGGACGGCCATGAGCCGACGGAAACGGGCGAGCAGACCGCCACAGCCAACCGACGGCAACAAGGCCGAGGGACGGCGGCCAACCGACGGGAGCAGGCAGTACACCGCCACGGCCGACCGACAGGAACGGGGCCGGGGGACGGCGGTCAGCCGGCATCGGGTCCGGTGTGACGGTCAGTCCCTGGGTACCAGGTCCGCCCACACCTGTTTGCCGCCGCTGACCGGGACCGTGCCCCAGGCCGCCGACACCGCCTCCACCAGGAGGATGCCCCGGCCGCCGGTGGCCTCCCAGCCGATGCTGGTGGGCTTGACGGGGCTGCGCGGGGAGGTGTCGGCGACGGCGAGTCGCAGCCGGTGGTTGATCAGGCTCATGTCGAGGCGGACCTGGCCGTCGGTGTGCACGAGGGCGTTGGTGACGAGCTCGGAGACCACCAGCAGGGCCGTGTCCAGCGTGTCCTGCGAGACGCCCCAGAGGCGCAGGGTGCGCTGGGTGAAGCGGCGAGCGTGCCGGACCGCCTCCGGGAGCCGCCACACCGTCCAGCTCTCCCGCAGCGGGCGCACGGCCATGCCGTCGTAGCGCATCAGCAGCAGGGCGACGTCGTCGCCGCGGTGGGCGCCGGTGAGCAGCGCGTCGGCGACCAGCCCGAGGTGCTCGGGGTCGGCGGTGGCCAGTTGGGCGGCGAGCCGGTTCATGCCGGCGTCGATGTCCGTGCCCGGCGCCTCCACCAGGCCGTCGGTGGTCAGCGCGATCACCGTGCCCGGCAGCAGCCGCAGCGGGGTCATCGGGAAATCCGCCTGCCCCAGCACGCCCAGCGGCGGCCCGCCCTCGGCCCGCATGATCTCGGCGGTGCCGTCCGGGTGCCGCAGCACGGGCTGGAGATGGCCGGCGCGTACACACCAGGCGGTGCCCTGTTCCATGTCGACGTCGACATAGGCGCAGGTGGCGAAGAGGTCGGTCTCCATGTCCAGGAGGAGGCGGTTGGCGTGCGCGACGACCACGTCGGGCGTGTGCCCCTCGGCCGCGTAGGCGCGCAGCGCGGTGCGCATCTGGCCCATCAGCGTGGCGGCGCCCGCGTTGTGGCCCTGGACGTCACCGATGACGAGGGCCACATGGTTGTCCGCCAGCGGGATCACGTCGTACCAGTCCCCGCCGACCTCCAGTCCGGCGGTGGTGGGCAGGTACCGGGCGACGGCGACCGCGCCGGGCAGCCGGGGCAGCCGGCGCGGCAGCAGGGTGCGCTGGAGCATGCCCACGAGTTCGTGCTCGGCGTCGAAGGCGTGGGCACGCAGCAGGGCCTGGCCGGCGAGGCCCGCGCAGGCGGTGAGCAGGGCCCGTTCGTCGGGGCTGAAGTGGTGCGGGCGGTCCCAGCCGATCAGGCAGGCGCCGGCCATGCGGCCGCCGGCGGGCAGCGGCAGCACCGCGAGACCCCCGGGGCCGACCTCGGCGAGCGCGGGCTCCAGCGGACTGCCGGCGGGCCAGATCCGGGAGCGGCCCTCGCGCAGCGCGGCGGCCAGGGTGGGCATGGCGCGCACCGGCGCGTCGGGCCACTCGGTGCGCCATTCGGTGCGCCACACCTCGGGCCAGGACTCGGGCTCGGGCGGGTCGAGGACGGTGACGACGAGCCGGTCGTTCTCCAGTTCGGCGAGCGCGAGCCGGTCGGCCTGCAGCGGCCCGCGCAGCGCGGCGACGACGGCGTTGCCGACGTCCTTGACGGTGGTGGCGGTGGCGAGGGAGGCGGCCAGCCGCTGGACCCGGGCCACGTCGGTGACGTCGGAGCGCAGGGTGGAGGCGTCGGCGACGGTGCCGACGAGCCGGGCGGAGCGGCCCTCGCCGCCGGGCAGCTGCCGGCCGCGCAGCCGCAGCCACTTGGGCGGGCCGGAGGGCTGCAGGATGCGGAACTCCAGCTCGCGTTCGCCGATGGACATGTGGTCGGCCTCGACCACGGACATCAGCGCGGGCAGGTCCTCGGGGACGGTGAGCGCCAGCAGGGTCTCGACGCGGCCGTCGAAGGCGTCCCGGGTGAGCCCGAACAGCCGCAGGATCTCGTCGCCGACCTCGACCCGGCCGCTGTCCATGGCAAGGCTGAAGGCGTCCGGCGGCAGCTCGCCGCCCTCCTCGGCGGGCGCGGGCGGGCTGGGTACGGCGATCGCGCGGACGACCAGCTCCAGGCAGGCGCGGTCGTCGGCACCGAAGCCGCCGGGATGCTCGCTGACGGCCAGCAGACAGCCGCCGCCCGCCGGGCCGAGCGGGAGGGCGGCCACGGAGAAGTCCGCGGACGGGGTGCGGCGTGCCTCGGGACAGGCGGCGAGCTGCTCGGGGCCGAGCCAGAGCGGGTGTCCGCTGCGGTGAGCCTCGGCGACCGGGGAACCGCCGGCGGCCGGATAGCCGTCGCGGACCCCGTACAGGGTGCGCGGCAGGCCCACCGACTCGACGAGGAGCAGCTGGGCAGGGTCGTCGCCGGGCGTGTAGACCCCGGCGAAGGCCGCCCCGGCGAACACCAGCGCCTGTTCGAGGACCCTCCGGAGCCGGTCGGGCGTGGCGGGTGCCGCGGTGAGCGTGTCCAGGGCGGCTTCGGCACGCTCCGTTTTCGTTCTGCTGATCGCAGCGCCCTCGCTCCTCACCACGTTCGCCATTACAGCGCGTGTAGGGCTCCCGCGCAGCCCCTGTGAAGACTCAGAGGCGATGACGGGCCCGTTCGCTCGAAAATCGCCGAACACAACTTGACCCATGTGTACCGCACGGCGACCTCAGACAGACATGACAGACATGACTGTGCGCGACCACCCGGCAGTGCCCGAGCCCGAGCTCCTGGCCGCCGCCGACGCAGTCGGTCCGGCTCGCCGTGCGCGGCGCGGCCTCGCGAGGGAATCTTGTGCCCAGGATGCGCGACGCGGCCGTACGAGGAGGTGGTCGGCGTGTCCGAGGGGCCGGCGCCGCCACCGGCGGCCGAGGGGACACCGGCCGTCGATCCGGTGCTGTCGCTCGCGCTGGTGTCGATGATGCAGGAGGTGCACGCGCACTCCGGCGGGGTCTACCTGCTCAGGCCCGACGAGCCGGTCCTGGAGCTGGCGGTGCACGCGGGGATGCCCCGGGCGTTCGCGGCGCCGTGGGAGCGGGTCGGGCGGTCCGCGCCGATTCCGGTGGCCGACGCGGTGCGCGAGCGGCGGCTGGTGTGGGTGGGCGGCGAGGAGGAGATGGTCCGCCGCTATCCGCGTATCGCGGTGGTGCTGCCGTACCCGTTCGCGCTGGCCGCGCTGCCCGTGGCGACCGAGCGGCAGGTGTACGGCGCGGTGTTCGTGACCTTTCCGGGGGCGCATCCGCCGGAGCTGTCCGACTGGGAGCGGGACCATCTGTGGGCGGCCTGCGAGCGGCTGGCACTGCGGCTGGAGCGGGCCACGGCGGAGGACGGGTCCCTCGACCGCGGGGCCGAGGTGCTGACGGAGCCGGTGTCGGCCGTGGCGGACACGCTGGGCTCGGTGGAGGCGGCACGGATGGTGTCCAGGCTGCCGTACGGGCTGGTGTCGCTGGATCTGCACGGCCGGATCGGGTTCGTCAACACGGCCGCCGCCGAGCTGCTCGGCAGACCGGCCGGGGAGCTTCTGGGCACGCCGCTGTGGGCGTCGGTGCCCTGGCTGAACGACCCGATGTACGAGGACCGTTACCGAGGGGCGCTGATGAGCCAGCAGGCGACCTCGTTCGTGGCGATGCGCCCGCCCGGCGAGTGGCTGTCGTTCCGGATGTATCCGAGCAGGACCGGGCTGAGCGTGCGGATCAGCCGGGCCAGGGCGGTGGCGGAGATGGCGCGCGGGCCGGCGCCGGCGGAGGCGGCCCCGCCCCGGCTGGTGACCATCTCCCAGGTGCTGAGCTTCGCGGGTGCGCTGACCGAGGCGGTCGGCGTGCAGGACGTGGTGCAACTGGTCTGGGACGAGGTGGCGCCGGCGGTCGGCAGCCGGGCGATGCTGATTCTCGGCTCGCAGGGCGGGCGGCTGCACGTGCTGGGACATCGCGGGTACCCGGACCCGCACACCGTGGAGCGGTTCCACGGGCTGCCGCTGACGGAGCGCACCCCGGGCACCCAGGCGCTGAACAGCGGGGTGCCCGCGTTCTTCGAATCCCAGGAGGAGCTGGAACGGCTGTATCCGGGCCGACACGAGACCCCGGACGGCTTCGCGGCCTGGGCGTATCTGCCGCTGATCGCCTCAGGGCGGCCGGTGGGCACGTGTGTGCTCGCGTATGCCGAGCCGCATGTCTTCCCGGCCGACGAGCGGGCCGTACTGACGTCCCTGGGCGGCCTGATCGCGCAGGCGCTGGAGCGGGCCCGGCTCTACGACGCCAAGCACCGGCTCGCGCACGGGCTGCAGCAGGCCCTCCTGCCGAACTCGCTGGCGCCGCCGCCCGGCATCGAGGCGGCCGCCCGCTATCTGCCGGCCACCCACGGCATGGAGATCGGCGGCGACTTCTACGACCTGGTGCCGACGCTGCCGCTCACGGCCGCGGTGATCGGGGACGTCCAGGGGCACAATGTGACCGCGGCGGGCCTGATGGGGCAGATCCGCACCGCGGTGCGGGCGTACACCACGGTCGGGCAGGCCCCGCACGAGGTCATGAGCAGCACGAACCGGCTGCTGGTCGACCTCGGCACCGAGCTGTTCGCCAGCTGCCTGTATCTGCAGCTGGACCCGGCGCGCGGGCGGGCCGTCATGGCGCGGGCCGGGCATCCGCCGCCGCTGCTGAGACGGCCGGACGGACGGGTGCGGGTGCTGGACCTGGCCGGGGGCCCGCTGCTCGGGATCGACCCGGACGCGGTGTATCCGACGACCGAGGTGTCCCTCGCGCCCGGCTCGGTGCTCGTCCTGTACACCGACGGCCTGGTGGAGACGCCCGGTACCGACATCGAGGACGCGCTGGTCGGCCTCGGCGAACTGCTGTCGCAGGCCGGCGACCAGCCGCTGGAGCGGCTGGCGGACGAGGTGGTCCGGCACGGCGCGGCGGTGCGGGAGCGGGGGGACGACGTGGCGGTGCTGTTGCTGCGCGCGTGCGACGACGCGTGACGGTCCGGCCCTCCCGCCGGAGGGCCGGACCGTTCCGCTGCTCAGCGGGTGCTGGTCAGGGACGACCCGTCGTTCGCGGAGCCGTTGCCGGACTGGTCGGCGGAGCCGGCTCCGTTCCCGGACTGGTCGCCGGCCGAGGCGGACGGGTCGGCCGAGCCGGCGCTCTGGTCGCCGCCCGCGCCGGCCGGGTCACTCGCCGAGGCCGACGGGTCCGCGGAGCCGGACTGGTCACCCGCGCCGGACTGGTCGCCCGCCGAGGCCGACGGGGCGGCGGAACCGGACTGGTCGCCCGCGCCGCCGGCGGCGCCCGCGCCGTTGCCGAGGGTCGCGCCGGTGGCCTGCAGGGCCGCGGTGACCGGCTGGAAGAAGGTCTCGCCGCCGCTGGTGCAGTCGCCGCTGCCGCCGGAGGTGAGGCCGACGGCGCCGCCGTCCTGCGTGAACAGGGAGCCGCCGCTGTCGCCGGGCTCGGCGCAGACGTTGGTCTGGATGAGGCCGTTGACGGTGTCGGTGCCGCCCGGGACGGTCTCGCTCGCGAAGTTCACGGTGGCGTCGAGCCCGGTGACCTGGCCGTCGTGCAGCCCGGTGGTGGAGCCCATGCGGAACACGGTCTCGCCGACGGTGGCATCGGCGGCCTGGGTGATCTGGACGGTCTGTCCGTTGCCGGTGTTGACCTCGCTGGGCGCCTGGGTGTTCGGGTCGTTGTACTTGACGAGCGAGAAGTCGTTGCCGGGGAACTTGGCCTGGTCCACGGTGGCGACGGGCTGGCCGTTCTGCGAGTCGGACCAGTCCTTGGCGGCGACACCGCAGTGACCGGCCGTCAGGAAGGCGGGGCTGCCGTCGGAAGCGGTGACGTTGAAGCCGAGGGAGCAGCGGACTCCGCCCTGCTGGGTCTGGGCGAAGATGGCGTCGCCGCCCGAGACGAAGGTCTTGAAGGTGCCGGCGGACTTCTTCAGCGTCGCCATGCCGGAGCCTAGGCTCTGCACGGTCGACTGCAGTCTGTTCCACTTGGCGCCGGTGACGGTGGAGTCGGCGGTGACGAGGATCTTGTTCGTGCGCGGGTCCACGGCCCAGGAGGTGCCGGGGATCGTCGCCTTGGTCTTCAGCGTCGTGGCGGCGGCCTTGAGCTCGCGGGTGCTGTTGTTCACCTGGCGCGCGACCGCGCCCGCCTTCTTCACCTGTGCGATCACGTTGCTGTCGCCGCTGACCACGTTGACGACGAGTTGCTGCTTGCCGCTGTCGAAGTACGACCCGGCGACGGCGTCACCGAGGATCTTCTGCAGTTGGGCGGCGAGATTGGACGCCTGCGTGGCCTTCAGCGTCTTCGCGGTGCCGGTGGCTCCGGACGCCTGGTTCTTGTCCTGGGACGCATTGGCATTGGGCAGCAGAAGGGCCGCCGCTCCGAGCGCCGCGACACCGCCCACCGCTATCGCCGCCTTGCGCTTGGGCATTCGCTTGTGACTCAAACTTCTCGACCTCCTGGGGGGACGGGGGTCTGCCGCTTGCGGGCAGTTCGTATCGGGGCGCCTGGATGGCCGTACGTACGCACCGGCCGTGCGGTGTGTTCAATTCCGTTTCCCAACTGCCGTGCCGGACGGGCGAATCGGCCACGCCCCGCGTGTCGCCGCGAGCGGCCGGGCACAACCCCGGTATGACGATGACCCCCGCCGAAGCCGACAAGATCCTCTCCGCCCACTTCGCCCCCTGGGTGCTCGATCTCGGGCTCACCGTCGAGGCGGTGGGCGAGGACCGGGCCGTGCTGCGACTGCCCTGGTCAAAGCGGCTGGCCCGGGAGGGCGGCGGCCTGTCGGGGCAGGCGCTGATGGCGGCCGCCGACACGGCGACGGTGATCGCGGTGTCCGCCGCGCGAGGCGGTTTCGTGCCGATGACGACGGTTCAGCAGTCGACGTCGTTCCAGCGGGCGGTGACCGGTTCGGATGTCCGGATCGAAGCGGTCCTGACGAAGCTGGGCCGCCGGATGGCGTTCGCGGACATCACCCTGAGCGACGCGGATTCGGACGCGCTCGCGGCCCGGGCGAGCACGGTGTACGCGATTCTGGGCTGACACGTTGCGCTACCGATCGGTAACGATCCGTTCCGCACTCGATGCGGAATCCCTGCTTCAGGGAATCTGCACATTGAATACTCAACCAAGTCACTGACGACCGCGGATCTGCACATCCGCGCGCCCCCCGGCACTCCTTTGGCGCGGAGTGCCGGATTCACGGCCCGCTGGACAAGCCTTCGTGCGCAACGATGCCGTGCGGCATGTGAAGGAGTCGCCGACATGCCGTGCACACGCCTGCACCGATGACGCCCTTCCCGAGCCAAGTCCCCTGGTGAGAGCCCTGGTTGATTGGAAGCGCCGCCCGCCTGCGTGCTTTGATCCATCGCACCGCGGGGGTCGCGGCGGGCTCCCGGCGACCGGGGCCCGGCGCCCGCGGTCGCGGCCGTCCGTCTGTCCCCAGAGGGGGCCGCTCCCCTTGTGAAATATCCATAGGAAGGGAAGTTCCATCATGAACTCCACCCCCCAGGTCGAGACCGTCGAGATCTCGGACGCCGAGCTGGACAGCGTCTCCGGCGGTCTGTCCGTGAACACCCTCAACAGCGTGACCGGCGCCGTGAACGGCGTCGCCCCGGTCTCCGGTGCGGTCGACACCGCCATCGGCACCGCCGAGGGTGTCACCGGCCTGAACGTGCAGCCGGTCACCGACCTGGTCGCCGGTCTCTGATCGCACCTCGTCGCATCGAAGGTCCCGGAGCCGCCCCCGGCTCCGGGGCTCTCGGATGCCCTGAAACACCCGCGTCTCTCCCACAGGTGAGGGAAGTTCCGTGCAGTTCCGCCAACAGGCCCTCGCCAAGCTCCAGTCGCCGGAAGAGCTGGATCTTCCGGTCCGGCTGGCCCGCCCCCAGGGCTGGCTCGCCCTCGGCGTCACCGTCGTCGTCATGGCGGCGGCCTCCGTCTGGGCGGTGACCGGTTCGGTCGCCTCCACGGTGAGCGCACCGGCCATCCTCACCCACGGACAGGGCAGTTATCTGCTGCAGAGCCCGGTGTCCGGCCAGGTCACGGCCGTCCTCGCCCAGCAGGGCCAGCGCCTGCCCGCGAACGCCCCGGTCCTCAAGGTCCGTTCGAGCCAGGGCGACTCGGTGGTCCGTACGGTCGCCGCGGGCCGCGTCACCGCGCTCGCCGCCACCATCGGGCAGATCATCCAGACCGGCACGAATGTCGCCGCGGTGGAGAAGGTCGCCCACGCCTCCGACCCGCTGTACGCCACCGTGTACGTGCCCGCCGAGAACGCCGCCGCCATCCCGGCACACGCCTCCGTCGACCTCACCGTCTCCTCGGTGCCGACGCAGACCTACGGCGTGCTGCGGGGCCAGGTGAAGTCGGTGGACCGCACCGCACAGTCCGCCCAGTCGATCTCCGCGTTCCTCGGCGACAGCCAGCTCGGACAGCAGTTCACCGACAAGGGCCGCCCGGTGGCCGTACTGGTCGCGCTCGACAAGTCGCAGTCCACCAAGAGCGGTTACCGCTGGTCCACCACCGACGGGCCGCCGTTCCGGCTCGACTCCATGACGCTCGCCTCCGGTTCGATCAGGCTGGCCGACCAGCACCCCGTCGATTGGCTGCTCCCGTGACCGCCTCCCAGGAACGCGGCCGCAGACGCGCCGCCCCGGCCAAGCGGCCGGTCCCCAAGCCCCGTGGCGGCACGGTCCGTACGCCCACCGTGCTCCAGATGGAGGCCGTCGAATGCGGCGCCGCCTCCCTCGCCATGGTCCTCGGCCACTACGGCCGGCACGTCCCGCTGGAGGAGCTGCGCATCGCCTGCGGCGTCTCCCGCGACGGCTCGCGCGCCTCCAACCTGCTGAAGGCGGCCCGCAGTTACGGCCTGACGGCCAAGGGCATGCAGATGGACCTGGCCGCCCTCGCCGAGGTGCAGGCGCCGGCCGTCCTGTTCTGGGAGTTCAACCACTACGTCGTCTACGACGGCATGGGCCGCCGCTTCGGCCGGCGCGGCGTGTACATCAACGACCCCGCCAAGGGCCGCCGTTTCGTGCCCATGGAGGAGTTCGACGGCAGCTTCACCGGTGTGGTGCTGGTGTTGGAACCCGGCGACGGCTTCACCAAGGGCGGACGGCGGCCCGGGGTGCTCGGTGCGATGCCGGCCCGGCTGCGCGGCACCGCCGGCACCCTGCCCGCCGCCGTCCTGGCGAGCCTGCTGCTGGTCGCGGTCGGCGCGGCGATGCCCGCGCTCAGCCGCACCTACATCGACACGTTCCTCATCGGCGGCCAGACCTCCCTGCTGGGCGTGCTGTTCGCCTCGATGGGCACCTGTGTGCTGCTCACCCTGGTGCTGACCTGGCTCCAGCAGGCCAATCTGCTGCACGGCCGGATCATCTCCTCCACCCTCTCCAGCGCCCGCTTCCTGCGCCATCTGCTGCGGCTGCCGGTGACGTTCTTCGCCCAGCGCTCCCCCGCCGACCTGGTGCAGCGCCTGCAGTCCAACGACCAGGTCGCCGAGACCCTGGCCCGCGACCTGGCGGCGGCCGGCGTGGACGCGATCGTCGTCGTCCTGTACGCCGTGCTGCTCTACACCTACGACCCGCAGCTGACGTGCGTCGGCATCGGCGTGGCTCTGTTCAACGTGGTCGCCATGCGGCTGGTCGTACGGCTGCGCGCGACCCGTACGGCGAAGCTGCGCGCGGACACGGCACGGCTCACCAACACGTCGTACACCGGTCTTCAGCTGATCGAGACGATGAAGGCGACCGGTGGCGAGGACGGCTTCTTCCGCAAGTGGGCCGGTCAGCACGCCACCACCCTGGAGGAGCAGCAGCGGCTCGGGGTGCCGAGCGCCTGGCTCGGGGTGGTGGCGCCCACGCTCGCCACCTTCAACAGCGCGCTGATCCTGTGGATCGGCGGTCTGCGCGCGGTCGAGGGGCACATCTCGGTGGGTCTGCTGGTCGCCTTCCAGGCGCTGGTCACCCGCTTCACCGCGCCCCTCACCCGGCTCAACGGTGTCGCGGGCCGTATCCAGGACTTCGCGGCCGACGTGGCCCGGCTGAAGGACGTGGAGAACTTCCAGGCCGACCCGCTCTACGCCCGCCCGGGCCGCGGCGACTCCACGCGCCGGCTGCACGGGCACGTCGAGCTGGAGAACGTCACCTTCGGCTACAGCCCGCTGGACAAGCCGCTGCTGAGCGGCTTCGACCTGGCCGTGGGCCCCGGTCAGCAGGTGGCGCTGGTCGGCGGTTCCGGCAGCGGCAAGTCCACGGTGTCCCGGCTGATCTCGGGCCTGTACGCCCCGTGGGACGGGGTGATCCGCATCGACGGCCGCCGCCTCGAGGACATCCCGCGCGGCGCGCTCGCCGCCTCCGTCTCCTTCGTCGACCAGGACGTGTTCCTCTTCGAGGGCTCGGTCCGCGACAACGTGGCGCTGTGGGACCCGTCGATCCCGGACGAGGCCGTGGTCGAGGCGCTGAAGGACGCGGCCCTGTACGACGTGGTGATGCGCCGGCCCGGCGGCATCCACAGCAAGGTCGAGCAGGACGGCCACAACTTCTCCGGCGGCCAGCGGCAACGGCTCGAGATCGCCCGGGCCCTGGTCCGCCGGCCGAGCATTCTCGTCCTGGACGAGGTGACCAGCGCGCTGGACGCGGAGACCGAGCTGATCGTGATGGACAACCTGCGCCGGCGCGGCTGCGCCTGTGTGGTGATCGCGCACCGGCTGAGCACGGTCCGCGACAGCGACGAGATCGTGGTGCTCCAGCACGGCACGGTCGTGGAGCGCGGGCGGCACGAGGAGCTGGTGGCGCACGGCGGCGCGTACGCCGCGCTGGTCAGGGAGCGATGAGATGACGACCGTCGGCGAAGGCGACCTCGTTCTCGGTGCGCTGGGGTCCATGGGCACCCGCATCGACTGCGCCGGGTTCAACCGGCTGGACCTGGAAGGCCCGCAGGTGCTGTGGCTGATCGCGGCCGGCGCGCTCGACCTGTTCGCGGTGGACGCCGTCCAGCAGGGCCACTGGCACCACCTGGGCCGGCTGGAGGCGGGCGCGCTGCTGCTCGGCCCGGTCGCCGGCCCCCAGCACACCCTGGTGGCCCGCCCGGTCCGGGACTGCGTCATGCACCGGATCAACCTGCGCGAGCTGTACCAGCCGGCCAACACCCAGACCTGGTCGTACGACGAGTACGGCAACCCCCAGTACGTGCCGCCCGCCACCAGCCCGCTGGAGTACGCGGTCGCGCTCGGCGTCGGCCGCGGCCTGTCCGTCCTGTTCCAGGCGCCGATGGCGGAGGAACGGGCCGCCGCACCGGCCGACGACGACGTGTTCTGGATGCAGGTGCCGCCGGGCAGCGTCCAGTACGGCTCGCTGTACGGCGCGGAGGCCGCCGCCGACCTGCTGATGGACCCGGCGCTGTGGCAGACCATGGTCGACCAGCAGTACCGGCTGCTGACCGCGCTGGACCGGTGGATCGAGCAGCTGGAGCGCACCCACGAGAACCGCGCGGCCGCCGGGATCAAGGCCGGTGAGGCGGTGCGCGCCCAGGCCGACCAGACCCTGCTGGCCTCCATCGGCAAGCGCTCGGCCCGCCGGACGACGGCCGCCGACGCCGACGCCGGCTACGCCGCGTGCAAGCTGGTCGCCGAGGCGGCCGGGATCAAGCTCGCCGAGCCCGCGCAGAGCGGCACCGAGAGCGAACGCCTCGACCCGGTCGAACGGGTGGCGCTCGCCTCCCGGGTGCGCACCCGGGCCGTACGGCTGCAGGGCCGCTGGTGGCGGGAGAACGTGGGCCCGCTGGTCGGTCACCGGGCGCTGTCGGGCGCGCCGGTCGCGCTGCTGTGGCGGCGCGGCGGGTATGTGGCCGTGCACCCCGGCACCGGACGCGAGACGCCGATCGAGAAGGCGAACGCGGAGGAGTTCGAGCCGCGCGCGGTGATGTTCTACCGGCCGCTGCCCGACAAGGCGCTGACGCCGTTCGGTCTGCTGCGGTTCAGCCTCCAGGGCACCCGCGGCGATCTGCTCGGGCTGATCCTGGCGGGCCTGGTGACGGTGGCGATCGGCGCGCTGGTGCCGGTCGCGACCGGCAAGGTGCTCGGCGAGTACGTGCCGAGGGCGCAGACGGGCCTGATCGTCCAGGTGTGTCTGGCCGTGCTGGTGAGCGGGGTGGTCGCGGCGGCGTTCACGCTGCTGGAGAACCTCTCCATCCTGCGCCTGGAGGGCCGGATCGAGGCCGCGCTCCAGCCCGCCGTCTGTGACCGGCTGCTGCGCCTGCCGACCCGGTTCTTCACCCAGCGCTCCACCGGTGAACTCGCCAGTGCCGCGATGGGCATCAGCGCGATCCGCCGGCTGCTGGCGGGCGTCGGCCCGGTGGTCGCGCAGTCGGTGACCGTCGGCGCGATGAACCTGGGCCTGCTGTTCTGGTACAGCCCGTCGATGGCCCTGGCGGCGCTCGGCATGCTCGTCGTCATCGCCGCCGTGTTCCTGGGGCTGGGGCTGTGGCAGGTGCGCTGGCAGCGGAAGCTGACGGTGCTCGGCAACAAGCTCAACAACCAGGCCTTCCAGACCCTGCGCGGCCTGCCCAAGCTGCGGGTGGCGGCGGCGGAGAACTACGCGTACGCGGCCTGGGCGCGGGAGTTCGCGCGCAGCCGGGAGCTGCAGCAGAAGGTCGGCCGGATCAAGAACCTCACCACGGTGCTCGGCGGGATCTATCTGCCGGTGTGCACGCTGCTGATGTTCATGCTGCTGGCGGGCCCGGCGAAGGGCGCGATGTCGGCGGCGGACTTCCTGACCTTCAACACCTCGGTGACGATGGTGCTGACCTCGGTCACCCAGCTGACCGGCTCCTTCGTCTCGGCGGTCGCGGCGCTGCCGCTGTTCGAGGAGATCAAGCCGGTCTTCGAGGCGACCCCCGAGGTGCGCACGTCGAGCACCCGTCCGGGTCCGCTGTCCGGCGCGATCGAGGCCCGGCGACTGTCCTTCCGGTACGCCGACGACGGCCCGCTGGTCCTGGACGACGTCTCCTTCACGGTCCGGCCGGGCGAGTTCGTGGCGATCGTCGGCCCGAGCGGCTGCGGCAAGTCCACCCTGCTGCGGCTCCTCATCGGCTTCGACAAGCCGGTCTCCGGCAGTGTCCTGTACGACGGCCAGGACCTCGCGGCGCTCGACCAGTCGGCCGTACGCCGCCAGTGCGGGGTGGTGCTCCAGCACGCGCAGCCGTTCACCGGCTCCATCCTGGACGTCATCTGCGGCGCCGAGCCGTACACGCCGGAGGAGGCGATGGCGGCGGCCGAGATGGCGGGGCTCGCGGAGGACATCAAGCGGATGCCGATGGGACTGCACACGATCGTGGCCGGCAACGGCGCGATCTCGGGCGGTCAGCGGCAGCGGCTGATGATCGCGCAAGCTCTGATCCGGCGCCCGCGCATCCTGTTCTTCGACGAGGCCACCAGTGCCCTGGACAACGACACGCAGCGCATCGTCATCGACAGCACCCGCAAGCTGAACGCCACCCGTGTCGTCATCGCCCACCGGCTGTCGACGGTCCTGGACGCCGATCGGGTGGTCGTGATGGAGGACGGCAAGGTCGTCCAGCAGGGCGCACCGGCGGACCTGCTCGCCGACACCACGGGCCGGCTGCACGAGCTGGTGCGCCGGCAGCTGACGTAGCGTCCGCCGCGACCGGCCGCAAGGAGCGTTCAGTACTTCCCCCGGCGCGGTTCCCGCTCCTCGTCTCCCCGGTCGTCGTGGTGCGGCGTCCAGTGGTGTTCGGTGAACCAGCGGCCGAACAGGGCGCCGCCGTAGATGACGAACCCGACGCCGATCAGCCAGGACTCGACCACGAGGACGGTGCCCACCGCGCCGTAGCTGAGCGCGTTGGTGACGATGAGCGGGGTGAAGACGAGGTAGGAGAAGGCCCGCAGGCCGGCCAGGCCGAGGACGGTGGCGAGCGCGCCCGGCAACAGGGAGCGCCAGTTGACCTGGCCGCCCAGCAGGAAGCGCTGCCCCCACCAGAAGAAGAGGATGCCGCTCAGCGTGGACAGCGCGATCCGCTGGCCTCCGTGCAGCGCGTCCTTGCTCGCCACCTCCTGGTAGAGGTAGGCGGTGAGCGCCACCAGCCAGGTCGCCTGCCGCCAGACCCGGTGCCAGGGGCCGGGAGGCACGCCCCAGATCCGTTCGTAGGCGTTCTGCACGCTGCCGGCGAAGGACACGCCGAAGACGGCCAGCAGGACACCACCCCAGACGCTGGTGGTGCCGATGACGTTGCGCGGCGGGCTGATGACGTCGGTGACCACATGGGCGGACCGGCCGGACAGACCCATGCCGTCGGTGAGCCACGAGGCGAATCCGCCCCTTACCAGGGGATCGGCGGCGGCGACCACGATCAGCAGCGGCGCCAGCGTCACCAGCGCCAGGGTGGCGAACCCCATGGCCCGGTGCATCAGCTCCAGCTCACGGCCGCGGTCGAGCAGCGCCCTGGCCCTGAGCCACTCCCAAGCGCGGTGCAGACCGCGCCGCCACCGAATCACGGCTCCTCCCGTGCTCGCCACCCACACGCTGTCCTGAGCCGATTCATCCACTCCGGCGGGCTCGGGGCAACTTGCCGTGGTGACGTGTCGTGGCTCCGCGGTCCGGCGACACGGCGGCGGAGTGACCGGTTTGCGGGCGGTGTCCACCGGAGAATCGGACCCCGTGCGTACTCCTGCCGAGGTGCCCTCCCCGCCGCCGGCCCCGCCGGGCGGCCGGCGGCGACCGCTGATCCTGAGCGCGAGCATGGGCGCGGGTCACGACACCGTGGCCGCCGAACTGGCGCGGCGCGCCGCGGCGTGCGGACACGAGCCGCGGGTGGCCGACGTCCTGCGCCTGCTGCCGTACGGCCTGGGCGGCGGGCTGCAACGCTCCTACCAGGCGTCGGTACGGCACTTTCCGTGGGCGTACGCCGGAGTCTACGGCGCGTTCCTGCGCGGCGGCGGGGGGCCACGCCCGAGCGGGGTGCCGCTGGCCCGGCTCGCCGCCGCCGGGCTGACGGAGCTCGTGGAGCGGCTGGACGCCGATGTGGTGGTGTCCGTCTTCCATCTGGCCGCTCAGCTCACCGGTCATCTCCGGGCCCGGGGGCGGCTGCGGGTGCCGAGCGCGGTGTTCCTGGTCGACTTCGCCGTGCACCGGCAGTGGCTGCATCCCGGCAACGACCGGTATCTGTGCCTCACGGACGGCGCGGCGGCCGAGGTGCACCGGGCCCTGGGCACGCCCGCCGTGACGACCGGTCCGGCGGTCGCGCCCGCGTTCCGCGCCCCGGCCCCCGGGGCGGCGCGGTGGCGGGAGCGTTTCGCCGGCGAGGCGCCCGGCCGGCCGGCGGTCCTTCTCTCGGCGGGCGCCTGGGGTGCGGCGTACCGCCCGGAGACCACCGCCCGGCTGCTGGCGGGGGCCGGCTATCTGCCGGTGGTGCTGTGCGGGCGCAACGCGCTGCTGCGGGCGCGGGTGGCCCGGGTGCCGGGAGTGCTCGCCCTGGACTGGGTGGACGACATGCCCGGGCTGCTGGCCGCCGCGTACTCCCTGGTGGACAACGCGGCCGGCCAGACCGCCGTACAGGCCCTGGCCGCCGGGCTGCCCGTGATCGGCTACCGGCCGCTGCCCGGCCACGGGGTGGACGGGGTCCGCCGGATGGCCGACCTCGGCGTCTCGGAACTCGCCCCGGACGGCCCAGCGTTGCTGACGTCCCTGGCCAGGCTCACGGAGGGCGGCCCGGAACGGAGGGAACGGGTGGCGCGGGGGCGGGCGCTGTTCCGTGGCGATCCGATGGCACACGTGGTGGCGTTGTGAGCGGGGACGCGCCGACGGCCGCAGGGGAACCGGCCCGGCGCGCCGGCCGACCGACCTGGACTCGGCAACTCGGAGCCCGAGGCGCCGGGCGACTGCTCGCTGTGTACTCCGGCACGCACAGTCCCGAAACACAGCGCGCCGAAGACCACCGAAGACCCGGCCCCGCGCATCGGCCCACCCACCCGAACTCAACGACCCAGAGCCCGACACGCAAGGCGACTGCCGCCCGTGCCCCAGGACGCACAGCCCCGCTCCGGCAACCCTGACACGAAGACACGGGCCGCCGACGACCACCGAAAACCCGGCCCCGCGCATCGGCCCACCCACCCGAACTCAACGACCCGGAGCCCGACACGCAAGGCGACTGCCGCCCGTGCCCCGGGACGCACAGTCCCGCGCGCCGGCGGCTACTCGACCTGTGCCTCGGACGTGCGGTCCGGCGCTCCGGCGGCTCCTCGGCCTGTTACCGGGCCCTGCCCCGCCCGGCGTCTGGGGGCTGCTCGCCCGTGCTCAGCGAAGTGCCCCGTGGTCGCGCAAGGGGCCGATCGAGAGGCCGGCCTCCCGGCAGTCCGCCACCAGGTCCGGCAGCGCGCCGAGGGCCGAGCGCCAGCAGCCGGGGGCCGCGAGCCGGTCCGAGTCGTGGAGCAGGACGGTGCCGCCGCCGCGCAGGTCCGCCGCGACCAGGGCCCGCACGGACGCGGGGGTGGCCTCGGCCGTCCAGTCCCTGCCCCACGCCGACCAGAGCACCGGCCGCAGCCCGGCCCGCCGTGCGGCCAGCCAGCGTCCGGAGGTGAGGATCCCGTACGGCGGGCGGTACCACTGCGGGTGGTGGCCGGAGACCTCGTGCAGGACGCGGACGGTCCGCGCGACCTGGACCGCGTCCCGGGCGGGTGCGGGGCGCCAGGGACGGTCGTGCGTCCAGCCGTGCACCGCCAATTCGTGTCCGCGCCGGGCGGTCTCCCGGACCAGCGCGGGATGGCGCACCACGTTCTCGCCGAGCACGAAGAACGTGGCCCGCACGCCGAGGTCGTCCAGCGCGTCGAGGAAGCGGGGCGTCGAGCGCGGGTCCGGGCCGTCGTCGAAGGTCAGCGCGACGTGCCGGCGGCGGCCGGTGCCGCAGAGCCGCGGGAACAGCAGCAGCCGCACGCCGGGAAGCCAGGTGGCCGCCGGTCCGATGTGCGCGGCGGCGACGGCGGCCGGCAGCAGGACGGCCGCGGTCCGCCAGGGCCTGCCGGACATGGGGGACATCAATCGCCCGCCTTCCCTTACGTGTCCTCTACGTGTCCTCACCGGTGCGTCCGATGCAGGCGCCTTCCGGTCTCCTTCCCGTCCCGCGACCGCGTGTCCCACTCCCGCCCGACGGCCGGTGCCCGGGCCAGTCCGATGCTGCCCGCCCCGATCAGCGCGACGCCGAGCGCCTCCGGCAGCATCCGCAGCCCGAGGTGGACCGCCTCCGCGAACAGCACCCAGCCGAGGACGACGCTGGTGAGCGCGTCACCCAGGGTGAGGGCGGGCTGGGAGGCCGTGAGCGATCCGGCGCCCAGCGCGCTCTGCAGCAGCAGGAAGGCGACGAGTCCGGCGCCGGCCGTGGCGTACGGCGACCAGTGGGTGAACATCGCCGCGGGCCCGTGTCCGAGCAGCCCCACGGCCTCCTTGAGCAGCGCGGCGGTGGTGGCGAAGCACACGGCGGAGGCGAGGCCGAACAGCGCGGCCCGGGGCGCGCCCTTCGTCGGGCGGGCGGCGGCCACGAGGAGCACGACCAGGCCGAGCGCCCCGCCGCCGCCCAGCAGCCAGGACCGGGGCGGGGCGGTCGGCCGGCCCGCGCCCGGGGCGGCCGCCAGCAGGAACACGGCCAGCCCGGCGGCGAGGGCGACGAACGCCAGCCAGGTCCACAGGCCGGGGCGGCGCCGGAAGACGACACCACCCACCAGCAGGGTGAACAGCAGCTCGGTGGCGAGCAGCGGCTGGACCAGGGAAAGGCTGCCCACGGCCAGCGCCCCGGCCTGCAGCAGCCCCGAGACCGCCAGCAGCGCGGCGCCCGCGAGCCAGTACGGGCGCCGCAGCAGCCGGGCGAGCCGACGCACGGCCGACCCCGCCCCGCGGGCCCCGCCGGCCCCGCTGTCCTCGGACCGCTCCTGCACGGCGGCCAGGCGCTGCAGCACGGACGCGGACGCGTTGGCCAGAGCCGCGAGCAGCGCGAGCAGCACCGTGACGGTCAGCATGGCCGGTCACCCGAAGCGAGCGGCGAGCCACCGGTAGAGCCCGGGCGCGACGCCGCGCACCTGGGCGGGATACCGCAGCCAGCCGGGGACGTACACCTCGTCCCTGCCGTGCCGGACGGCGGCCCAGACGGCGTCCGCCACCCGCTCGGCCGGCACCGGGCGCGGCCACGCCCGCCTGTAGGGGGCGCCCCGGCGCTCGAAGAACGGCGTGTCGACCGCGCCGGGGATCACCAGGGTCACGCCCACCCCGGTGCGGCGCAGCTCGTAGCGCAGGGCGTCGGCGAAGGCGGCGAGGGCGGCCTTCGCGGCGGAGTACACGGCCTCGCCGCGCACGCCGACGCTGCCCGCGACGGACCCGATGAGCACGATGCGTCCCGAGCCGGCCGCGACCATGTGGGGCAGCAGGGCGCGCACGAGGTGCAGGGTGGCCAGCAGGTCGACGCCGACGATCTCGTCGATGCGCGCGTGCGGCATGCCGGTGAAGTCCCCGGCCCAGCCCAGTCCGGCGCACGCCACCAGCAGGTCGAGGCGGCCGGCGTGGTTCAGGACCAGATCGGTGAGCAGACGGTCGGCGCCCGGCCGGGTCAGGTCCGCCGGCACGGCCAGGGCGTCGAGCGGGGCGGCCACCTGCTCCAGGCGGGTGGCGTCCCGCCCGTTCAGCACCAGCCGCCAGCCTCCCTCGGCGGCGAGCCGGCGGGCGACGACGGCACCGATGCCCGAGGAGGCACCCGTCACCAGGGCGGTGCCGCCCCGGCCGGCCCGGTTCCCGGCGGATTCGGGCACGGAGGCCGCGTCCGGGACGGTGGTCGCGACCGGCCCGGCGCGTTTCGACGGTCCTGCGGGGGGCGGGGCGTGGGACATGGTGACGACCTCACTGCGACATGTGCACGGGCTCGCGAACTCCGGGGCCGAACCTTCGCGGTGTATCCAGGGCGCCACACACTGAAACACCGCGCACGGCGGAGCCCCGCCGAACGCGTGCCGCCGGTGTACGAACGGGGCCCGCGTCGCCAGGTGGTGCGTCCGGGACGACCATGGGTTACGGAGAACGAGGGAGCGGGACGGGGGGCGTAGGGCCGACGTCACGACCGTACGCCGAGGCGTCCCCGACAGCCCAGTCGTGGCGTCCGGTCCGCTTCCAGACCCCGGCACGTCGTCCGCGGCCCTGGACCGGTGTTCGCGAGCCGACACAGGCGGTGGCCGGTCAGTCCAGGCCCGGCACGGGGGCGCCGGAGGGCACACCGGCGCCGAGGTAGGCGGCGTAGAACTCCTTCCAGGCCGAGCTCGCACCGGCGTGCGCGCCCTCGAAGCGCTCGCCGTGCGCCTTGGCGTCGAGGGCGGCGAGGCACACCTCCCAGCCGGCGCCGTTGCGGGCGGCGGTCTTCGCCTCACTGAGGACGTTGGTGAGCGTGAACCGGGTGCGCCGTTCGCCGACGGCCTCCAGGTCGAAGTGGAGTTCGTCGCCGCCCCATGCGAAGGACAGGTGCCGGGGCGGGTCGACGGCGAGCACCCGGCCGGTGGACTCGGGCATGTTCGGGTCGCCGCTGAAGCGGATGGTGCCGCCAGGACGCAGCTCCATCTCGGCGCGGGAGGGGAACCACTGGGCCAGTTCGTCGGCATCGGTGACGAACCGCCAGACACGGTCCGCCGGGTGGTCGTAGGTGCGGCTGAACCGGACGGCGGGGCGGCCGTCCTCCAGGATCAGATAGGTGCCGGTGAGGTCGACGGGCATGGTGCGTCAAGTCCTTCGCTGTGGGGGGTGTCGGGTGTCGTCCGACGTCTCGTCGAGGCGCCGGCCCAGGGCGTCCAGGCTGCGGTTCCACAACCGGCGGTAGGGCTCCAGCCAGGCGTCGAGGGCGGCGATCGGTGCCGGGTCGAGGGTGTAGACGCGGCGCTGCGCGTCCTGCCGGACCCGGACCAGGCCCGCCTCCCGGAGCACCTTCAGGTGCTTGGAGGTGCTCGGCTGGCTCAGCCCACAGGCCTCGACAAGCTCCCCGACGGACCGGGGGCGCTCCAGCAGGAGCGCGACGATGGCCCGCCGGTGCGGGTCGGCGAGGGCGGACCAGAGCGCTGCGTCGGACATGGCGCCAATATGCCTCGGCAGTTATATGCCAGTCAAGGAATGAACGAAGCGAAACGTTGCCGTTTCGCTAGGCGTGCCCTAGGCTTCCATGTGTACGAAACAGTTTCGTTTATGAGCTGTTCGCCTTTCCGTACCCGAACGACTTGCCCTGGAGTGGTTCCCCATGCCCCAGAAGACCCTGGCCGAGGGCTCACGAGCAGGAGCCGCCGCGATCGAGCACGGTGGCGTGGCCTCGCCGAAGCGGTGGTGGATCCTGGCGGTCATCGCCGTCGCCCAGCTGATGGTCGTCCTCGACGCCACGATCGTGAACATCGCCCTGCCGTCCGCCCAGACCGACCTCGGCTTCTCCGACGGCAACCGGCAGTGGATCGTGACGGCCTACGCCCTCGCCTTCGCCTCCCTGCTGCTGCTCGGCGGCCGGATCGCCGACCTGTTCGGCCGCAAGCCCGCCTTCCTCGTCGGCGTCGTCGGCTTCGCCGGGGCCTCCGCGCTCGGCGGCGCCGCGAACGGCTTCACCATGCTGGTCGTCGCCCGGGCCCTGCAGGGTGCCTTCGGTGCGCTTCTCGCGCCCGCCGCGCTGTCGCTGCTCAACACGACGTTCACCGACGCCCGGGAACGGGCCCGCGCCTTCAGCGTGTACGGCGCGATCGCCGGCGCCGGCGGTGCCGTGGGTCTGCTGCTCGGCGGTGTGCTGACCGACGCGCTCGACTGGCGCTGGACCCTGTACGTGAACGTGGCCATCGCGGTCGTGGCCTTCGCCGGCGGCTGGATCCTGCTGGGCAACCACCGAGACGCGGCGAACGCCAAGCTGGACGTGCCAGGCACGGTCCTCGTGGCCGCCGGCCTCTTCTCGCTCGTCTACGGCTTCTCCAACGCCGAGACCCACGACTGGGGCTCGCCGCTGACCTGGGGTTTCCTGATGGCGGGCGGTCTGCTGCTGGCGGCCTTCGCCTGGTGGCAGACCCGGGCCACGCATCCGCTGCTGCCGCTGCGCATCCTGCTCGACCGCGACCGCGCGGCCTCCTTCATCGCGGTGCTGATCACCGGCGCGGGCATGTTCGGCGTGTTCCTCTTCCTGACCTACTACCTCCAGCTCAACCTCGGCTTCAGCCCGACGAAGACCGGTGTGGCGTTCCTGCCCATGGTCGGCGCGCTGATGGTGACCGCGCAGGTGGGCACCACGATCCTGCTGCCCCGGATCGGCCCGAAGACGGTCATCCCGCTGGGCTTCGCGGTCGCCACGGCCGGCATGGCCTGGCTGACCGGCATCGGCCTCGGCTCGCACTACCTGAGCGCGGTGCTCCCCCAGCTGATCGTGATCGGCGTGGGCCTCGGCCTGGTCATGCCGCCGGCCATGCAGCTGGCCACCGGCGGGGTCGCGGCCGAGGACGCGGGTGTGGCCTCCGCGACCGTCAACGCCATGCAGCAGGTGGGCGGTTCGATCGGCACGGCTCTGCTGAACACCCTCGCCGCGAGCGCCGCCACCGACTACCTCTCCGGCCGGGACGCCACCAGCAAGCTGGTGCGGGCACAGGCGACGATCGAGAGCTACACGACGGCCTTCTGGTGGTCGGCGGGCTTCTTCGCCGCGGGTACGGTGCTCGCCTTCCTGTTCTACCGGCGCGGAGTGCCGCAGCAGGACGCGGGAGCCGCACCGGTGGTCCACATGTGACAGCCACGATGTGACAGCCACGCGCCATCCGGCCCGAGGGGCCGCCGTCAGCAGGGAGACGGCGGCCCCTCGCCCTGTCATGGTGGGGGCATGCGCAAGGCCTCGGCGGCGCTCGGCAGCGCCCTGTTCCTCGTCCTCGTCTCGGGCAGCGCGGCCGTGCTGGTGCCACGGTGGCTGACCGGGGGCTGGCGGGCGGGCCACTGGTGGATGCCGCTGCGGCTGCTCGGGCTGCTGCCCCTGGCGGCCGGTGCCGTCGTCATTCTGGAGGCCTTCACCCGGTTCGCCCTGGAGGGGCTCGGCACGCCGGCGCCGGTCGCGCCGCCCGCGCGGCTGGTGGTGAGCGGCACCTACCGGTATGTGCGCAATCCGATCTACGTCGCGGTGGTCGCCGTACTCATCGGGCAGGGCCTGCTGCTGGCCCGGCCGGTGCTCTTCGGTTATGCGGCCGGCGCCTGGGTGCTGACCTGGGCGTTCGTCCGCTGGTACGAGGAGCCGGGACTGGTGCGCCGGTTCGGCGCCGAGTACGAGCGCTACCGTCGGGCGGTGCCGGCCTGGCGGCCCCGGCGCACTCCCTGGCAGGGCGCTTGAGACGCCGTCGGCGGGTAACTCAGCGATCAGGGGTACGGCGGCGGAAGGACAGGCCATGACCAGCGAGCAAGACGAGCAGGACCGCAAGGAACAGTTCGACACCGCCCTGCAGGAGGTGCTCCGGGAGGTGGAGGAGGCCGAGAAGCGCGACGAGGACAAGGCCGCCGGCGGCGAGGCCGGGGACGCCGTCACGCCGAACACCGAGGCGCAGGAGCAGGCGGACGAGGACTGAGGGGACCGGTCGGGGCCGGCCGTATGCTCCGGGGTTGTCGATCACACGTCCGCTGCAGGCGTGGCGAGTACGCATGCGCTCCATCGGCCGACCACCCATGCGCCCCAGGCATGGCAACCGCTCGTGCACCCCAGGGCGGAGCCACACCGGTGACCTTCCCAGGCCGAACAACCGCAGTGCCCTTCCCGGGCGGAACGACCACCGGTGACCTTCCCAGGCCCAACGACCGCAGTGCCCTTCCCGGGGCGGAACAACCGCCAGTGGCCTTCCCAGGCCCAACGACCCCAGTGCCCTTCCCGGGGCGCAACGACCGCCAGTGGCCTTCCCAGGCCCGACGACCGCAGTGCCCTTCCCTAGACCCAGCCACCACCCGCCACCACCCCAAGGCCCGGCCACCACCCGCAGCCACCCCGAAACCCAGCCACCACCGGTGGCCGTTCCAGGGCTCAGCCACCCCGGTCACCGTCCCAGAACCCAGCCACCCCGTCACCGTCCCAGAGCCCAGCCACCCCGGTGGCCATCCCGGGAGCGGGACCACCAGCCGTGCCCGCCCAGGGTCGGGGTACCCGGCTCTCATGAACAGCCATGAGCGCGGGCCGCGGCTGCCTCCGCCCCGAGGGCCCATCTCCGCCGCGGTCGCCGCCCGTCTGCGCGGCACGGGATCCCTGCCCCGCCCCGCCGAGGCCGGGGAGGCCTACGGCGACGATCCGCAACTCGCCCTGTACCTCTGCTACGAGTTGCACTACCGGGGCTTCGCCGGCGTCGGCCCCGAGGCCGAATGGGATCCTGACCTGCTGCGTGTCCGCGCCGCGCTGGAGCGCCGCTTCCTGTCCGCGCTGCGCGCCGACGCGCCGGGCCACGACAGCCTCGACGACGCGCTCGCGGCGCTGCTGGTGGAACCGGTCGAGGGCAGCGGGGTCAGCGATTTCCTCTGTGCCGAGGGCGAGTTGTGGCAGCTGCGCGAGTACGCCGCCCAGCGCTCGCTGTACCACCTGAAGGAGGCCGACCCGCACGCCTGGGTGCTGCCACGGCTGTGGGGCCGGGCCAAGGCGGGGATGGCGGCGGTGGAGTTCGACGAGTTCGGCGGCGGCCGGGCCGACCGGATCCACGCTCACCTGTTCGCCGCGCTGATGACGGACCTGGGCCTGGACAGCACCTACGGCCGCTATCTGGACGCGGCCCCCGCGCAGATGCTCGCCGTCGTCAACCTGATGTCCCTGTTCGGCCTGCACCGAGAGCTGCGCGGTGCGCTGGTGGGCCACTTCGCCGATGTGGAGATCACCTCCTCACCGGCCTCCCGCCGGCTCGCCGACGCCATGCGCCGCACCGGCGCCGGACCCGCGGCGGAGTTCTTCTACGACGAGCATGTCGAGGCGGACGCCGTCCACGAACAGGTCGTACGCCATGAGGTGATCGGCGGGCTGCTCGCCGAGGAGCCGGAACTCGCGGCGGACGTGACCTTCGGGATCGACGCGACCGAGTATCTGGAGGACCGGCTGGCGCGGCGGCTGCGCGCCGACTGGCGCGCCGGGCGCTCGTCCCTGCGTACACCCCTGGAGCCAGAGATATCCCATACATCCTGAATGCCGGGGTACTCGCGCGGTGTGATCGCCGTGGTGCTTCCGGGCGTGTACGCCCCGCAGGACGACACCGAGTTGCTGGCCGAGTCCCTCCGCGAGGAGGCCCCGGCGCCCGGCGCCCGCGTGCTCGACGTCGGCACCGGCAGCGGGGCGCTGGCCCTGGAGGCGGCCCGGCACGGCGCCGAGGTGACCGCGGTGGACGTGTCCCGGCTGGCGGTGTGGACGGCACGGATGAACGCCTGGCTGACCCGGCTGCCGGTGCGGATCCGGCGCGGCAACCTCTTCGGACCGGTTCGGGGCCGCACATACGACCTCATCCTCGCGAACCCGCCGTACGTTCCCGCACCCGATACCGGACGCGGGCCGCGCGGCCGGTCCCGGGCCTGGGACGCGGGCCGGGACGGCCGGCTGCTGCTGGACCGGATCTGCCGGGACGCGCCCGTACTGCTGCGCCCCGGAGGCGTGCTGCTGATCGTGCACTCCGCGCTCAGCGATCCCGAGCGCACCCTGCAACTGCTGCGCGCCGCACGCCTGAAGGCCTCGGTGGTCCGGCGGCGCTGGATCCCCTTCGGTCCGGTGCTGCGCTCGCGGGAGGACTGGCTGCGCAGGTGCGGACTGCTCGCACCGGCCGCACAGGAGGAGGAGTTGGTGGTCGTCCGTGCCGAACGAACGCGCTGACCGGGCCCGCCGGATCACAGTGCGGCGGCAGGGGCCGCTGCTCGTGGAGGGGCCGGTGGAGGTCGAGTTGGAGGACGGCACCACGGTGTCCTCGGACCGCTTCCTGGTCGCTCTGTGTACCTGCCGGCGCAGTCGCCGCTATCCCTGGTGCGACACGAGTCACCGGCGCAAGGCCAGGGACAGCGGTTGAAACCGGCTGTTTTTCGCCGCTCCCCGGGGAAGGCCCCCCACGGGCCTGCCCGGGGAGCGGCTGTGTGCCCGGAAGCCGGCGGGCGGCCCCACTCCGCCCGTCGGTTCCGGTGCGAGATCGCAGGTTCCCCGCTCCAGGGGCCGCACTCCCCGGTTGCGGACCTGTTCCGGCGTATGCGGGGTCCATTGCGATCCCGGTCCTGGAAGCCGTCCTAGAAGGCGAAGACGCCGCCGCCCACGGAGTCGCGCACGCAGGTGTTGCCGAAGGTGCGCTCGTAGGAGACGCGCTTGCCCTGCCAGACGCCCTGGACGGTGACGACGACCGGGTCGTACAGCTTGTTGCACCACACGTCGCCGGCGGGCTTGAGGGCATCGAAGTCGCCGCCGGTGCCGCGCAGTTCGGCGCAGGCCGCGGCCGCCGCCGGGTGGGTGCCGGAGGCCGTGGGGGCGCAGGTCAGGGTGACGGCGCGCTCCGGTGTGGCCGTGGCCGCGTCGTTGCCGTGGCCGGTGGTGAGGACCAGCGCCGAGGGGGCGTAGAGCGACGACGGGGCGGCGTCCGGTGCAGCGACGGCGGCCCCGGTCAGGGGTCCGCAAACGGCGGCGGCCGTGAGGCCGAGGGCCGCTGCCCAGCGCGCGGTGTTCCGCATTGTGTGCATCCTTCCGCTCGGATAGACGGGTGCCGGCTCCGGCCCGGTCGGCACCGGAGCGGCGAGCGCCACTCTGCCGAGTCCGGCGCCGAAACACACATCGAACCCACCGCTTTCAGTAACCTTGCGTGTTGAAACAGTGGCGTGAAGTTACGGAAATAGAAGACCCTGACCGCGTAACTGAGCGGTTCTTGATCATAGAGAGCGGTCACATGGCCGAAAATCACCGGCTCGTTAATCGGCCTGAAACATTCCGGGTTCGCCTCGAGTGAAAGCTTTCACGACGCCTTCACGACTCCTTGTGTTCATGAAGGCTGGTGCGTAACGCTGATTACATGATTACAACTGAGCAGAAAGAGAAGCTGCGCGGCTGGTTCGCCGGCCGTCTGCCGGACGATCTCTTCGAGGAACTGGTCGACGTCACCGCCGACCGCGAGGAGATCACGGTGATCGGCCGCGTACCCGAGCCCCGGCTCGCCGAGGGCGCCTCGGACGCCGAGCGGGAGGCCGCCCTGCGCGCCCGGATCCAGGAGTTCCGCGAGCGGACCCGCGAGGACCGGATGGAGGTGGCCCGGGAGGCCGAGCACCTGTTCCGCCGCAAGGTCTCCTGGGGCGTGGAGTGCGGTCCGGAGCGTGCCCTGTTCACCCATGTCGCCGCGCCGGTCATGACCCGGCTGCGCCAGTCGGAGCGTCAGGTGCTGGACACCCTCATCGCCGCGGGCGTCGCCCGCAGCCGCAGTGACGCCCTCGCCTGGTGCGTGCGCCTGGTCCAGCGGCACACCGAGGACTGGCTGACCGAGCTGCGCGAGTCGCTGGAACACGTCCAGCGGGTACGGGCGCAGGGACCCGACGCCGAGGAGGCGGACGATTCCTCCACTGGTGACGGCGAAGATGGATGAATCGCCCTCTGGCAGGGGCCTTCACCGCGGTCTTACCGTCTGCAGACCGCTCCGGACGACCCCTGCCCGCGCCGCACCACCCCTGCGGCGCGGCGGTCGTCCACCACCACCGCGCGAGCAAGCGCTCCATCGCCACGACCTCGCTGGAGCCCTCCGCGACCCCGCATTCCCCCGACTCGCCCACCGTGCCGCCGCCGTTGGCCCGGGTGAACGTCGTGGAGCCGCTGGGGCCCGAGGAGCCGCCGCGACGACGCCTGGCCACGCCTGGAGTACTCCGACCGGCCCGTGGCGAGGAGCAGCAGTGCGCCGGTTGTGGCCGTGAGGGCGTCGAGCGCGGGGGCCGCCAGGGCCTCGGTGATCGGTGAGCGGGGGCAGCGACGCGTACCTCACCCATCCCTGGCCGACCCCCGAGGCCGCCCGGGCCGTGGTGGAGACCGGCGCCCGTACCGTGGCCGTGGACGCGCTCAGCGTGGACCCGACCCCCCGGCGATCCCGACGCGGGCCACGGTCTGCCGGCCCATCGGGTGCTGTGCGGCGCGGGCGGGTGATCGCCGAGAACCTCACCGGTCTGGACCGCCCGGTCGGGGCGGAGGCGGTCGAGGTGTTCCTCTTCCCGCTGCTGCTTCACCTGTCCGCAGGTCCGGCACGGCCGCGACCGGAATCTTCAACTCCTCTGTCTTCAGGCGTAGTTGTCGGATCCATGCGGTACGTTGGCGGCCATGACCGACTTCGTACTGGTGGCGGGCGCATGGCTGGGCGCATGGGCGTGGGACGAGGTGGCGGCCGACCTGCGTGCCGCCGGCCATGAGGTGCACGCCCTGACCCTGTCCGGGCTGGCCGAGAAGAGCGAGTTGCCCACGGGGCAGCAGATCCACGTCCAGGACATCGTCGACGAGGTCGAGCGGCTGGACCTGCGGGACGTCGTCCTGGTCGGGCACAGTTACTCGGGCGTCCCCGTCGGGCAGGCGGCCGAGCGGATCGGTGACCGGCTGCGCCGTGTGGTGTTCGTCGACGCCAACCTGCCGGCGGACGGCGTGTCGTTCCTCGACGGCTTCCCCAGCGACCACATCCGTGCCGCTCTCACCGAGCGCGACGGCGTGTGGCCGCTCCTGCCGCCGGCGGCCTACGCGAACCAGGACCTCACCGACGAGCAGATCGCCCGTCTCATCGGCGAGGGCACCCCGCACCCGGCCGCCACGCTG
This sequence comes from Streptomyces sp. NPDC030820, assembly GCF_055572075.1. Lineage (NCBI taxonomy): Bacteria > Bacillati > Actinomycetota > Actinomycetes > Kitasatosporales > Streptomycetaceae > Streptomyces > Streptomyces sp. NPDC030820. The sequence continues at coordinate 68,875 of NZ_JBVIEB010000019.1, read as the reverse complement.
ACCGAACCGGCCGTACTGAAGCGGCCGCCGGCCGAGCTGCCGGCGACGTACATCAAGTGCCTCCTGGACGGCCGCGATCCGCTGCCCGCCGTGACCGAGGCGCTGCGGGGCGGACGCTGGGAGCTGGTCGAGCTCGACACCGGCCACTGGCCGATGTTCTCCACGCCCCGGGAGCTGGCCCGCATCCTGGACCAGGCGGCCAACCGCCCCTGAGGCCCCCGGCTACCCGCCAGTATGGTCGGGCTGCACGCGTACTCAGCGACGAGAGGCGGGACGGCCGGATGGCGAAGCACTGGGCGGACTTCCAGTACGAGATCTATCTGAACGGGATGACGGGTGCCGTGCCCCGGCTCCCCACCGACCTGACCCGGCTGGAGGAGCTGGCCGAACACCGGCTCGCTCCGGGCCCGGTGGGCTATGTGGCGGGAAGCGCGGGCGACGGCAGCACGGCCCGCGCGAACCGGGCCGGGCTCGCCCGGCGCCGGATCGTGCCGCGCATGCTGCGTGACGTGGCCGAGCGGGATCTGTCGGTCGAGGTGCTCGGCCGGGCACTGCCGGCGCCGCTGGCGCTGGCGCCCGTCGGCGTGCTGTCGATCATGCATCCGGACGCCGAGTCCGCCGCCGCCCGGGCCGCCGCCGCGCAGGGCGTGCCGTACATCCTGTCCTCGGCGTCGAGCACGCCGATGGAGCAGGTGGCGGAGGCGATGGGGGACGCCGAGCGGTGGTTCCAGCTGTACTGGGGCAAGGACCGTGAGGTGACGCGGAGTTTCCTGAGCCGGGCCGCGGCCGCCGGGTTCTCGGTGCTCGTGGTCACCCTGGACACCCCGCTGCTGGCATGGCGGCCGCGCGACCTGGACCAGGCGTATCTGCCGTTCCTGCACGGGGTGGGCACCGCGAACTACTTCACCGACCCGGCGTTCCGGGCAGGGCTCGCCAAGCCCGTGCACGAGGACCCGAACGCGGCGGTGCTGCACTTCCTCGGTCTGTTCGGGGACGCCGGCCACACCTGGCCGGACCTGGCGTTCCTGCGCGAGCACTGGGACGGCCCGATCGTACTCAAGGGCATCCTGCACCCGGACGACGCCCGGCTCGCCGCCGACGCCGGGGTGGACGGCGTGGTGGTCTCCAACCACGGCGGCCGGCAGGTGGCCGGCTCGGTCGCCGCGGCCGATGCGCTGCCCCGGGTCGCGGACGCGGTCGGCGACCGGCTGACGGTGCTGTTCGACAGCGGGGTGCGCACCGGCGACGACGTTTTCAAGGCACTGGCCCTCGGCGCGCGTGCCGTGCTCCTCGGCCGGCCGTACGTCTACGGGCTCGGGCTGGACGGACAGTCCGGGGTGGAGCATGTCATCCGGTGCGTGCTGGCGGAGCTGGATCTGACACTGGCTCTGTCCGGGCACACCGGTCCGGGGACGGTGACGTCGGCGGACCTGGTCGAGGACCCGACCTGACCACGGCCCGCCGAGCGCTCCGCGGGGTGCCGCGCAGCGCTCCGCAGGGTGCCGCGGCAGGCCGTCAGGCGTCTGCGGCGCCGTCTCGGCTGGTCGCGCAGTTCCCCGCGCCCCTTCGGGGCGTGGGGCCACCCGTGCCGGCGATGGAGAGGGAACCGGGGCTCGCGGAGGCCGCATCGGTCACCCAGCGCTGGCCGGCCGACCCGTCCCGCACCTTGACCACGAGATCGGCGCCCACAGCGTCGGCGGATGCCGCCAGCGCGAGCGTCCGGTCCCAGCGGGGCAGCAACTCGCCCTGCGCGGTGAAGTCGTAGCGCACGTCGTCACCCCGCTTCGCGCCGGCGTCCGCACAGGTGCCGAGGATCACCACTCCGGCGTCGGCGTGCGAGTCCAGGCACAGCCCCGGGGCGGCCGCGCTGCGCAGGCGCCCGTCGGCCTCGTACGTCCACTGCTGGGTCGATGCCGAGGAGCAGACGGCGAGGACCGCGCCCGCACCGGCCTTCGGCGCGCCCTTGATGTCCAGGCACAGGTCGGCGGCGGCGTTGCGCAGCCGGGCGGGGCGGCCGGTGGCGGGCAGTCCCGCGGCGCCGGAGGCGGTGCCGGGCGCGGTGGCCGAGGCGGGCGGCGACTGGCCGGTGGCGCTGCCGGGGACGGCGCTGGTGGAGGCGACCGGGTCGGTGCCGTCGCCGCCGTCCGGCCACACGCTGATCGCGAGGACGGTCGCGAGCAGTCCGGCCGAGGCCACGCCGACTCCGGTGAGCAGCGTCCGGGACGACCAGGCGGTGCCGGGGATCCGGGCGAGCGGTCCGGGTTCGCCGCCGTGTCGCCGGCCGCGGGACTCCGGGATCCGGGTCCCGGGTTCGCCGTCGGCGCGCCGCCGGGTGCCGGGCAGGGCGGCGCGGGTGAGCAGGCCGGGCTTGCCGCCGCCGCGGCGGCGTCCGCCGGAGCGCCGGGAGCCACCGCGGGTGCGGGCGGTACCGGGGCGCCGGCCGGGGCGCGAGTCGAGGTAGCGGCGGGCGCCCCAGCCGAGCACGGCCTCGGCGAGCAGGACGCCCAATGCCGCGTCGGCGTGGCCCAGTTGCTCGGCGGCGTGCCGGCAGTAGGGGCAGGCGGACAGATGCTCCTGGACGTCGGGCAGCAGGGCGCCGGCGCCGCCGCGTCGGATCGGAACGTCGAGCAGACGGTTGTAGTAGCGGCATTCCTTGCCGGGCGCGAGTTCCCGGTGGGCGCGTACCAGGCCCTCCCGGAATTTCTCGCGTGCCTGTTCCAGCGCTACCACTGCACTCTCGATGTCCACGCCGAGCAGTCCGGCGGGAACGGTTATCGGCTCGGCCTCGACCTCGATGTGCCAGAGCAGCGCCTGCTCCAGCCGGGGAAGGGCGTGAAATGAGCGGTCGGAGAGGGCGCGGTTTTCCGGTATCAGGGTCTTCGCGGCGCGCATACCGCGGCCCCCGGCGGGTTTCCCGAGTCCGGGCAGTACGGCGGTGATCCGGTCGGTGCCGGACCAGTTGACGACCGTGTCCCGGACCGCCACGAGCAGCCGGGGCCGCAGCGCCTCCGCGGGTTCGCCGAGCGCGAGGCGGCCGAGGACCTGGTGGAAGGCGGTGGCGGTGACCATGTGGGCGAGCGGCCCGGAAAGGGCCAGGCAGACGACCGCGTAGTCCTGCGCGGGCTGCCAGTGCCGGGACATCAGCAGGGCTGCGGAGCGCGAGGCCTCCGCGTCGGAACCGGCCCGCAGCGGACCGGCGAGCGACTCGTCGGACTCCCCGGGATCGCCGCCAGGCGGCGGATAGGGAGGACGAGGAGGGTGGGGGGTGGGCACTGAGCGGATTCCTTTGGTGCGACGTGCGTTGATGCGTGGCTCTGCGACGCGCGGGGAAGGAATTGGCCGGCGCTCGGCCGGTGAAGTTGTGCAACTGCCGGAAGAACCCCGGATATTACCCCCCGCACGGTCCTTTCAACCTTTGCACAACTTCCACACGGGCAACAAGGCACCCGTACGACATCGGCAGTTTTGAAAGAAAGTCAGAAACTGCCCTCCGCCGGGCTTCCCTGCAGCGGCTTTCGGTATTTCATGCGCCCCGTGTGAACCATGCGCACACGGCGGCGGTGCCGCGCACGCTTCCGGGGTGAGCGGTCCGGTAGTGGACTGGGGCCGGCCTCCTCGGAAAAGGCCGAAACCAGCCGCCGGCCCCGTTCCTCCCGCCCTCGGCCGGCGGCCCCGCCCACCCTGCCCCGGACGGCGGCCCCGGCGGCTTCCCCCGCCGGCCGGGGCGGGACGGGTTCCGTGGGACGCCGCGCCCACTCAGATCTGCCAGGACCGCAGGCGATCGGCCGCGCCGTACACGTCCGTCTTGCCGGAGATCAGATCGCGGGCGAGGTCGACGAGGGCGCCGTAGGGCGGGTCGATGCCGACACCGCTGACGAACATGTAGGCCACGGCGGTCGCGCAGGCGAAGCGGGCGTTGGCCGCGGGCAGCGGCTTGAGCACGGCGAGCGTGTGCAGCAGGGCGGCGGCCCGCCAGGCGGGGTCGGAGTCCACGCCGAGCCGGGGCGGATCCACGCGGTGCCGGGCGACGGCGGCGACCAGCGCGGAGAAGTCGTCGACCGCGGGCTGGTCGGGCAGGACCTCCTCGTGGCGCTGGAGCAGCCAGGGGACGTCGATGTGGATGACGGAGGGCATGCGTCAGGCGGCCTCGTCCTTCGCGGGGGACTCGTCGTCGGGGAAGGCCGCGGCGAACTCCTCGGCATGCGCGGCGAAGAACTTGCGGAAGGCCTCGGCGCCCTCCTGCAGGGCCCGGTGCCGGGCGATGTCGGCGGCGGCGGCCTCGCGCACGAGGGCCTTCATCGACGTACCGCGCTCCTTGGCGATCTGCCGCAGGTCCTCTAGTTCCCGTTCGCTGAACTCCACATTGAGAGCTGGCATGCCCCTCACGGTACCGCGCGGGTACTTACCCGTAAATATCACCAGGTCAAATGGCCTTCCCACCGGTACCCACGGAGTCCGAGAGCCATGTCCGATGCCCGCCGGTCACGCGGCGCGCGGCGCAGCAGACTCGACAGCAGGAAGAAGCCGGCAACGCAACCGAAGGAGCCCTGCCATGAGCACACGCAGCGTCCACACCGTCCACCCGAGTCCGCTGGGCGACCTGCTGCTGACCGGCACGGTCTCGCCGGCCGGCCTGACACTCGGCTCGCTCGGCATGCCGGGGCAGCGCGGCGCGCCCGCCGTCCGCGCCGATAGCCGCGACGACGGGCCGTTCGCCGAGGCGCACCGGCAGCTGGACGCCTACTTCGCGGGCCGCCGGACCCGTTTCGAGCTGCCGCTCGCCGCCAACGGCACCCCGTTCCAGCGGGCGGTGTGGGAGGCCCTGGACGACATCCCCTACGGCACGACGACCACGTACGGCGAGCTGGCCGCCCGGCTGGGCGTGCCGCGCGCCGACCTGCGCGCGGTGGGCCGGGCGCTCGGCGCCAACCCCCTCCTGCTCGTCCGCCCCTGCCACCGGGTGATCGGCGCGGACGGCTCGATGCGCGGGTACGCGGGCGGAGTCGAGCGCAAGCTGTGGCTGCTCACGCACGAAGGCGCACTGCAGCCGGCCCTGGTGTGAAGGAGGCGGTCATGACGTTCACCCCGGCCGAGGCCCGCCGCCGGGTGGCCCGCACGGACTGGGTCGCGCTCGCGGCCGAGCTGGACGAGCACGGCAGCGCGCCCACGGGCCCGTTGCTCTCCCCCGCGGAGTGCGCCGACCTGGCCGCGCTCTACGACAAGCCGGAACTGTTCCGCACGACGGTGGATCTGGCCCGGCACCGGTTCGGCTCCGGCGAGTACCGCTACTTCACCCATGACCTGCCCGCCCCGGTGGCCGCGCTGCGCGCCGCGCTCTACCCGCGGTTGCTGCCGGTCGCCCGGGACTGGGCGGCCCGCCTGGACCGCCCGGCGCCCTGGCCCGACACGCTCGCCGAGTGGCTGGAGCGCTGTCACGCCGCCGGCCAGGACCGCTCGGCGCAGATCCTGCTCAGCTATGGTCCGGGCGACTGGAACGCCCTGCACCGGGACGTGTTCGGCGAGCTGGTCTTCCCGCTCCAGGTGGTGGTCGCGCTGGACGCGTACGGCACGGACTACACCGGCGGCGAGTTCCTGATGGTGGAACAGCGCCCGCGCGCCCAGTCCCGGGGGACGGCGAGCATCCTGCGCCAGGGCCACGGCCTGGTGTTCACCACCCGGGACCACCCCGTGCGCACCCGCCGAGGCTGGTCGGCCGGGGCGATGCGGCACGGGGTGAGCACCGTACGGTCGGGCCGGCGGCGGACGCTGGGGCTGGTGTTCCACGACGCGGCGTGAGGGCACCGCGGTAGCGACGCTCCCGGATCCGGCGCTCTCCTCACACATCCAGCCTGCTGATCCGCACCGCCCCCTTCGCCTCCCCCGGATGGGCGCTCCTGAGCGTCAGGCGCAGCCGGGAGCCACGTGCCGCGTCGAAGGTGATCACCGTCGGGCTGTCCGATGCGGTGGCCCAGTCCACCTTCGCGCCCGTGACCGGGACGAAGGCACGCCCGTCCCACACCGCCACGTCGGCCTTCGCGGGCAGGGTGTGCGTGGCGTCCACGGTGAAGGAGACCGCCACCCGGTCGAAGGTCCGGGCGCGCCCGAAGTCGACGCAGACCCAGTCCTGGGCACGCGCCCCGTTGAACGCGGGCAGCAGCGCGGTGGCCGACTTGGCGAAGGCGTTGGACCAGCCCGTGGCGGGGTCGCCGTCGAGCATCGCGGCGGGCAGGGTGTCCGGGCGTCCGGAGTAACTTGCGTCCGCGTAGGGGTAGTTGACGGGCGACGGGTGATCGGGCCGGAAGTCGGTCGCCGGGGTGCGGGCGGTGTCGCGCGCCGGGGTGGTGGGCACGCTCGCCGTGCCGGTGCGCAGGCCGTCCGCCCGCGCGGTGACCGTCAGCGGGCCCGGCTTCGTACCGGAGCGGACGATGGCGAGGGCCTTGCCGTGGAACGCGGTGCGGGTGCTCGCCTGGTAGCGCTCGGCGCTCTCCTCGCGGCCGTTGTCGACCCCGGCCAGGGAGCCACCGGTGACGTCGAAGGTGATGAGGTGCTCCGCGTCGGGCACCACGACACCGCGCGCGTCGACGATCTCGGCGGTGACGAAGACCAGCGAACGGCCGTCTGCGGCAACGGACTCGCGGTCGGCGGTGAGGCGAACGGCGTGCGCGGCGCCTGCCGTTCGGAGCACATCGGTGGCGACCGCCTTCCCGTCCCGCCGGGCCACCGCCCTCAACTCGCCCGGCTGGTAGGGGACTTTCCAGCTCAAGTGCAGTTTGCCCGCGCTGCCGTTGGGGCTGGTGTAACTGCCCGGGTAGGGGCCGTCGGTGAAGGTCTTGTCGTCACCCGTGGCCTCGGTGGTCTCCAGGTAGCTGCGGCCGTCGGTGGTCTGTTTGACGTCGAACTGCCGTACGCCGAGGGACTTTCCGTTGAGGAACAGCTCGACCGACGGCACGTTCGCGTACGCCCAGACCTCGACCGTGTCGCCCTCCTCGTGGTTCCAGGTCATCGGCAGCAGATGGACCATCGGCTCGGTCGTCCACTGGCTCCTGAAGAGGTGGTACATGTCCTTCGGGAAGCCGGCCGTGTCGACCGCGCCGAAGAAGGAGGTCTTGACCGGGAAGACGTCGTACGGGGTGGGCTCGCCGATGTAGTCGATGCCGGACCACAGGAACTGTCCCGCGAACCACTTCCGGTCCCGGTCCTTCTTGTGCCCGTACTCGCCGCTCATCGTCCAGGAGGCGAGGTTGTTGTCGTAGGAGGAGGTCTCCCGCCTGCCCGGGGTGTGGTTCTCGCCGGTGTTGAGGTGTTCGGGCTCCTGGTACGTGCCCCGGGTCGAGGTCTCCGAGGACGACTCGGACTCGAAGAGGAACAGGTGCGGGTACCGGGCGTGCAGGGCGTCGACCGACTTGGCCGTGTTGTAGTTGAGGCCCAGGCCGTCGAGCTTGGCGAGCATCAGGTCGGCCGCCGAGCCCTGGGCGGGCACGCCGTGGTACTTGTTCGAGCCGATCACCACCGGCCGGGTGTCGTCCGCGGACTTGATCGCGCCGATGATCCGGTCGGCCATCGCGAGCCCGGCCGTGGAGGTGGAGTCGGGGATCTCGTTGCCGATGGACCACAGGACGACGGCGGGTGAGCTCCGGGCGGCCAGGACCATCTCGGTGGCGTCCTTCTCGCACCACTCGTCGAAGAAGCGGCCGTAGTCGTACCGGGTCTTGCCGGTGCGCCAGCAGTCGAAGGCCTCCACCATCATCACGATGCCCAGCTCCTCGCAGGCCTGGATCATCTGCGGCGAGGGCGGGTTGTGGGAGGTGCGGAAGGCGTTGACGCCCATCGACTTCATGATCCGCATCTGTCTGCGGACCGCGTCGATGCTGACGGCGGCGCCGAGCGCGCCCTGGTCGTGGTGCAGGTCGACGCCCCTGATCTTGGTGTACGTGCCGTTGAGGGAGAAGCCCTCGTCGGGGTCGAAGCGGTAGCTGCGGATGCCGAAGGGGGTGCTGTAGCTGTCGGTGGCGCGACCTGCGACGCGCAGCTCGGTGTGCAGGGTGTAGCGGTGCTCCGGGGTCGCGAAGTCCCACAACAGGGGTTTTCCGACGGTCAGTTGCTGGGTCTCGGTGGCCCGGTCGGAGACGGCGACCGTGGTGGAGGTGCGGGCGACCGTGCGGCCGTCGGGGCCGGTGATCCGGGACAGGACCTGGACGTCCGTTCCGGTGCCGGACTCGTTCACCACCGTCGTGGCCACCCGGACGAGGGCGCTGCCCGCCGAGACCTCCGGGGTCGTGACACAGGTGCCCCAGCGTGCGACGTGCACCGGTTCGGTGATCACGAGCCGAGCCTCGCGGTAGATGCCGCTGCCGGAGTACCAGCGGCTGCTCGGCAGCTGGTTCTGCACCTTGACCGCGAGCACGTTCGGCGTGCAGCCGTCGGTGTGCACGAGGCCGGTGAGGTCGAGGGCGAAGCCGGTGTAGCCGTAGGGGTGGCGGCCGGCCTCCGTGCCGTTGCAGTAGACGTACGAGTCCATGTAGACGCCGTCGAACTCCACCGAGATCCGCTTGCCGGCGTATGCGGGCGGCAGGGTGAACGCGAGCCGGTACCAGCCGAGGCCGCCGGGAAGGAAGCCGGTGCCGCTGGTGGTGCCGTGATCGGTGGTGGGGGTCTGCTCGATCGACCAGTCGTGGGGCACGGCGACCTCGCGCCAGGCCGAGTCGTCGTAGCCGGGATCGGCGGCCTGTGCGTAGGCGCCGCTGGGATCGGTGATGCCGCCCGGATCGACCAGGACGAAGCGCCAGCCGTCCCGCAGGGGCACGGTGTGGCGTCCGCCGGCACCGGCGGACGCCTCGGCGGCGGCCGGTGGGGCGGGGATGCTCAGCAGCGCTCCGGCCGCGGGTGTCGCGGTGGCGGCGACCAGAACCGATCGGCGAGTGACCGTCATGGCGGCTCTCCCTCATCAGGGCCCAGAAGTACTCACAACTGATCGTGAACAAACAGATTCTGACGGGCCGCCACACGCGATCGTCAAGGGTCCGGAGCCCTGTGACCGCCCCCGTCGGCACATCGGCCGGATTTCCCCCTTGACCCTGTTCGACCGACCGGCCAAGTGGGCGGTGGTGGCGATTCACGGCAGTCCACGAAGCACTACGCTGGATACGAGAGGTGCCACCTGTTCACTGTGAGTGTGCGCTTGGGAGCGGCGAGGATGAGCCGGGGCTATCCGTTCGACGACGCGGCTACGGCCCGGGCTGTCATCGACACCGACGGACGGCTGGTCGAGTGGAACGAGGGCGCCAGGCGCCTGCTCGGCCACCCGGCGGACACCGTCCTGGGCCGCCCCGCCGCCCGGCTTCTGGCCGAGGACCACCTCCCCTCCCTGCCCCCGGGCCCCCGCTGGCAGGGAACGGTCGGATTGCGCCACCACGACGGCCGTACCGTCCCGGTCTGGCTGCTCGCCCACCGCCGGCCGGCGCACGACGGAGGCGGCGGCAGCTGGCTCGTCGTCACCCCGCTGACCGGCACGGCACCGCCCGCCGAGGACGACCCGCTCGCCGCGGCGGGCCTGATCCAGTCGCCGTGCGCCGTCGCCGTGTACGACGCGGAGCTGCGGCTGCGCCGGATGAACCACGCGATGGCCGACGTCATCGGTCTGCCGGAGGAACGCGTGCGGGGCTTGCGGATCTCGGAGATCGGCGGCCAGCCGCAGAGCGAGGACCTGGAGCGGGGCATGGTCCAGGTGCTGACCACCGGCAGCCCGCTGGATCTGCAGACCTGCGTGCGCACCGGCGGCGAGGACCGCGCCCACGCCTGGCTCGCCCGGATGGCCCCGGTCAGGGACGACCAGGGCCGGGTGCAGGGGGTGAGTCTGGCCGCGCTCGACGTCACCGACAACTACCGGGCCCGGCAGCGGCTGCAGCTGGTCAACGAGGCGAGCGTGCGCATCGGCAGCACGCTGGACGTCGCCCGCACCGCCCAGGAACTGGCGGAGGTCTGTGTGCCCACGCTCGCCGACTTCGTCACCATCGACCTGCTGGACCCTGAGGACTACGGCGGCGAGCCCCCGGCCCGCCTCACCGCGCCGGTCACCCTGCGCCGGGCCGCCCATCGGTCGGTCCTGGAGGGAGTGCCGGAGGCGGTGCTGAGGCCCGGGCAGGACGAGGAGTACCCGGCGGGCTCGCCCCAGGCGGACTCGCTGACCGCGGGCCGCACGATCCTCGGCTCGGTCGCGGCGGGCGAGTCGCAGCCGTGGCTGACCTGGAGCGCGGAGCGCGGCGAACGGGTGCGCAGATTCGGCGTCCACTGCTCGATGGCGGTGCCCATCCTGGCCCGCGGGCTCACCCTCGGTGTCGCGGTGTTCGCCCGCCACCGGCGGCCGGACCCGTTCACCGCGGACGACCGGCTGCTCGCCGAGGAGATCACCACAAGGGCCGCCGTCTGCATCGACAACGCCCGCCGCTACTCCCGCGAGCGGGAGACCGCGCTCGCGCTCCAGCGCAGCCTGCTGCCCCGCACGCTTCCGCGCACGGCCGCGCTGGAGGCCTCCTCACGCTATCTGCCGGCCGCGCAGGCCGGGGTGGGCGGCGACTGGTTCGATGTGATCCCGCTGTCCGGGATGCGCGTCGCGATGGTCGTCGGGGACGTCGTCGGGCACGGCGTCGAGGCCTCGGCAACCATGGGCCGGCTGCGGACCGCCGTGCGCACCCTCGCCGACATCGATCTCGCCCCGGACGAGCTGCTCACGCATCTGGACGACCTGGTGGTCAGGCTGTCGGAGGAGTCCGGCGTCGTCACCAGTCCCGGCGAGGCCGGCAGCCCCGGCGAGGTCGGTGCGACCTGTGTGTACGCCGTCTACGACCCGGTGTCCCGGCGCTGCACAGTGGCCCGCGCCGGGCATCCGCCGCCCGTGGTGCTGCCGCCGGGCGGCGTGCCCCAGGCGCTGGACGTACCCGCCGGTCCCCCGCTCGGCCTGGGCGGGCTGCCCTTCGAGGCCACCGAGGTGGAACTGCCCGAGGGCACCGTCCTCGCGCTGTACACGGACGGTCTGGTGTGGTCCCGGGAGCGGGATCCGGAGACGAACCGGGCGATGCTCTACGAGGCGCTCGGGACGTACGCGGACTCCCTTGACCGGACCTGCGACCGGATCCTGCACACCGTGCTGCCGCCGGGCGGCTCCCTGGACGACGTGGCACTGCTGCTCGCCCGCACCCAGGGCCTGCCGTCCACGCAGGTCGCGACCTGGGACATCCCGGCCGACCCGGCCCTGGTCGCGCCGATCCGCAAGCAGGCGGTGGAGCAGCTGGCCACCTGGGGGCTGAGCGAGGCCGCGTTCACGACGGAACTGGTGGTCAGCGAACTGGTCACCAACGCCATCCGGTACGGCTCACACCCCATCCGGCTCCGTCTGATCCACGACACGAGCAGGCTGATCTGCGAGGTGTCCGACACCAGCAACACCGCCCCGCACCTGCGCCGGGCCAAGATCTTCGACGAGGGCGGCCGCGGCCTGCTCCTGGTCGCCCAGCTCACCCAGCGCTGGGGCAGCCGGCACACCCCGGAGGGCAAGACGATCTGGGCGGAACTGCCGCTGTACGAGGTGGACCAGTAGTCGGTCGACGTCGAACCGCCCGGTGTGGTCCGTGGAGACCGTGCCGGAACTGGAGCCCGAGTAGCAGCGTGGCCCGGGCCGCATCCCGGCCATGCCCGGCGCCGGGTCCGGCGCAGCGCGGCTCAGCCGCCCGCGAGCCAGGGCCGTACCAGTTTGCGGGCCTCGTGCAGACGGGACTTCAGGGTGCCGAGGGGGATGCCGACGCGCTCGGCGACCTCCGCGTAGTCCAGCTGGCAGATGTCCCGGTAGACCAGCGGCGCCACCAGGTGCGGATGCGTCCGCTCCAGCCGCTCCAGCGCCTCCAGCAGATCCACCCGGGATCCGGCGATGACGCTGGTGGTGCGCGGGTCGACGGCGTGCGAGGGCTCGATGGCGGCCGGCTGCTCGGCGGCCCGCCGCTTCAGCTCGCGGTACTTCTGCCGGGAGCAGTTGGCGACCACGGTGTACAGCCAGGTGCTGAAGCGGCTGCGGCCCTCGAAACGGGAGATGTGCCGGGCCACCTGAAACAGCACGTCCTGCGCGGCCTCCTCGGCGTCCTCCCGGCACGGCAGGAAGCGCCCGCAGCGGCGCAGGACCTCCGGCCGGATCTCGGTGAGCAGCCGGTCCAGGGCCGCGCTGTCGCCGACGGCGGCCCGCCGCGCGAGGTCTTCCACCGGCGCCTGGTCCTGCACGTACGGGTCCCCCCTCGAGTCGATCTCAGGCCAGGCATGATAGTCGTATGCACTCCCTGGATCGGATCGGCCGCTACCGTCTCGAACGGCCGCTGGGCACCGGCGCCTTCGCCACGGTCTGGCTCGCCCACGACGACGAGCTCCAGGCCCAGGTCGCGCTGAAGGTCCTCGCCGAGAACTGGGCGCACCGGCTCGACATCAGGGATCGCTTCCTGTCCGAGGCCCGGCTGCTGCGCCGGGCCGGCTCCAGCCGCGTGGTGCAGGTCTACGACATCGGTGAACTCCCCGACGGAAGGCCGTACTTCGTGATGGAGTACGCCGCCGGTGGCACCCTCGCCGACCTGCTGGCGCACGGGCCGCTGCCGGTGGGGCACGCGCTCGCACTGACGGCCGAGGCCGCCCGCGCCGCCGCCGCGCTGCACGAGGCGGGGATCGTGCACCGGGACATCAAGCCGACCAACGTGCTGCTGCACACCGCCCCGGACGGCACCCGGCGGGTGCTGCTGGCCGATCTGGGGCTCGCCAAGAGCCTCGCGCAGGCCTCGGTGCTCACGCTGGCCGCGGGCTCGGCGGGCTATCAGCCGCCGGAGCAGGCCGAGCCCGGCGAGGGCATCGACGAGCGGGCCGACGTCTACAGCCTGGGCGCGGTCGGCTACGAGCTGGTCACCGGGAGCGTGCCGGGCCCGCCGGGCCGGGTCGTACCGCCCCGGCGGCTGCGGCCGGACCTGGGCGAGGACGTGGAGCGGGCGCTGCTGCGCGCGCTGGAGCCGGACCGGGCGCGCCGCTGGCCCGGCGCGCAGGCCTTCGCGAACGAGCTGGACCGGCTGGCGGCGGGACCGCCGGTGCTCCGGTCCGCCCGGCGACTGGACGGTGTGCGCGGCCGGCTGAACACGGTGACGCTGGCCGTGGCCGCGGTCCTCGCCGCGGTGGCGGCCGCGGCCACGGTGACCTTGGTGATCCACCACGGCGGCTCCTCGGACCAGGTGCGGGTGACGGACTCGACCGGGCGGGTGGCCGTCAAGGTACCGGCCGGCTTCGGCCGCGAGCTGCGCGCCTCCGGCTGGGACCCGGGCGCGCTGGGGCTCGCCAAGGGCCACGAACCGGGGCTGGTGATCGCCGACGACCTGAGCCGGTGGCCCGATCTGGGGGCGGCGGTGGACGGCGTGTTCGTCGGGGTGAGCGAGCACGGTGACGTCACCGCGCGGGTGAAGGCCCTCGCCCACTCCGGCTGCCGCTTCTCCGGCAGCCGCACCTTCACCGACGCCGACTGGCACGGTCTGGTGCGGGCCTGGAGCGGCTGCCGGGACGGCGGCTCGGTCACGGAGTCCGCCCTGGGCCCGGCGGACGGCGCGGCGCAGCCGCAGGTGTACGTGCAGGTGCGGGAGCGGGGCGACAAGGACGCGACCGAGGAGATACTCCGTTCGCTGAGCGTGACCTGACGGGTGCCTGCCGACGGTCATGACGGGGAAAAGAATCCTGCGTGTGCCGAACTTTTCCGGCGCTGCGCGCATCGGAGTGTGAGGACGGCGCACCCAGCGTCTTGAGGCATGCGTTCCGGCGCGTGCCGTGACCCTCCAGGAGTGTTGAGCGACATGGTGTACACCCCCCGGTCCGCGCGGCACGGGGCCCTGCTCGTGGGCACGGTCGCCGTGCTGGGCCTGCTGACCGCCTGTGGCAACGGCAAGGACGTCCACAGCAACCCGCCGATCACGGCCTCCGGTACGGCTGCGCCGGCGACGGGCACCACGAAGAGCCCGGCCTCCGCCACGTCCAGCCCGGCCGGCACCCGCACCGGCGCCGCGACGTCCGGCCCCTCGAAGGCGGCCCCCTCCGCGAGTGGCGGCGGTACGACCCCGGCCTCGACGGGCACCCGCTGCCACACCTCCGAGCTGAGCGCCTCGGTCGGCCGCAACGACCCGGGCGCCGGTCAGGAGAACTTCCCGGTCGTCCTCACCAACAGGTCCGGCCGGACCTGCACCGTGCGCGGCTATCCGGGCGCGGCGTTCGTGAGCGGCTCCGGCAGCCAGCTCGGCCCGGATCCCAAGCGTGAGTCGGGCTCCCCGACGACCGTCACCCTGAAGCCCGGGCAGAGCGCCTGGGCCGGGCTGACCTTCTCCAACCCCGGCATCAGCGGCGCCGAGACGGCCACCCCGGCCGCGCTGCTGGTGACGCCGCCGGACGAGCGGGACTCGCTGAAGGTCGCGTGGACGGGTGGAGCGGTGCCCGTCTCCGGGAACTCCTCCACCGTCTTCCTGTCGGTGTTCAGCCCCGGCACGGCTCCCTGACCGGCCCGGACACCCCCGAGAACCCCGCTGCCCCACTCCTCGGGCAGCGGGGTTCATCATGCCCACGCCACAACTGTCACAGGACGGCAACAGGCGCCGAAGGCCGCGATCTTTCCCCCGGCTCCCGTCATCGAACCCGTCGACCAACACCGGCGAGCAGGCCCCGCACGGGCCGTGACAAGGAAATCGGGGACAAGATGAGCGGTATCTCACGCAGGCGGGTGCTGACGGCGGGCGCGGCCGCGGGCGCCCTGGGCACGCTGGCCGCGTGCTCCCACGGCACCGGCCTCCGGGTCGACGGCCCGGCGGACGGCAAGGGCCCCGCCCAGGCCCGTCCGGTGAAGCCGATCGGCGACGGCTCCACGGCCGACACCGGGGCCCAGCCGCACCAGCCGAAGCCCGAGCGGCTGAAGCCGAGCCAGAAGCCCCCGCAGTTCGTGGTGTTCTCCTGGGACGGCGCGGGCGAGCTGAGCAACCAGCTGTTCTCCCGGTTCCGCAAGGTCGCCGCCGACCACGGCGCCAAGATGACGTTCTTCCTCAGTGGCATCTACACGCTGCCCGAGTCCAAGAAGCACCTGTACCGTCCGCCGCAGCACCCGGTCGGCGCCTCCGCCATCGGCTACCTCGCCGACCGGCACATCCACGCCACCCTCCAGCAGGTCCGCGCGGCCTGGCTGGAGGGCCACGAGATCGGCACCCACTTCAACGGGCACTTCTGCGGCGCGACCGGCGTGCGCAACTGGTCCCCCGCCGAGTGGCGCAGCGAGATAGACCAGGCGGTCGACTTCGTGACCAAGTGGAAGACCAACACCGGCTTCACCGACCTGGAGCCGCTCCCCTTCGACTACCGCAAGGAGCTGATCGGCGGCCGTACCCCGTGCCTGGAGGGCCAGTCCAACCTGCTGCCCACGGCGGCCGCGCTGGGCTGGAAGTACGACGCCAGCTCCCCCGGCGGGCTCCAGATCTGGCCGGGCAAGGTGCAGGGCGGGAAGATCTGGGACTTCCCGCTGCAGTCCATACCGTTCCCCGGGCACAACTTCCAGGTGCTGTCGATGGACTACAACATGATGTTCAACCAGTCCGGCGGCAATCCGAACGGCGACCGCGCGCAGTACGACGCCTGGCGCACCCAGGCCCGCGACGCCTATGTCGCCGGTTTCCAGCGGGCGTACACGACCAACCGTGCCCCCTTCTTCATCGGCAACCACTTCGAACGCTGGAACGGCGGCATCTACATGGACGCCGTCGAGGAGGCCATCGGGAAGATGGCCGCGTACGGCGACGACGTGCGCTTCGTGTCGTTCAAGCAGCTCGTGGCCTGGCTGGAGGCGCAGGACCCGGCGGTGCTGCGCAAGCTGCGCACACTGGTGCCGGGGCAGGCCCCGGCGGGCGGCTGGGAGGAGTTCCTGGGCGCGGCGGGCAGCCGCAGTTCGTAACCGCCCGCGGTTGCAGGGCGCGGATCAGCTGCGCCCCGGGGCTGGGCACGATCCCGCCGCCACCGCCGCACCGCCCCTGGGTCAGCGGCGGTGGCGCCCGCCGCCGTAGCCCCCGCCGTCCCCGTATCCCCCGCTGCCCCAGCCGCAGTAGTACGGGTACGCGGAGCAGGGGTCGAGCGTGGCGGACGGTGTGGGTGGCGGACTCGGCTTCGTGGCCGTGGGGGCCGGGGCCGCGGTGCTCCTTCTCGGTGCGGGCGCGGGCGCCGGGGCCGTCGGACGTGGGGTGGCGGCCGGCGACGGGGTGGTGTGACTGTCCCAGTCGACGTTCTGCATCTGCAGCTCGGGCTCGGCGGTGTCGACGGACCACCGCTGGTCGGCGCCGGGGACACGGTTCTTGAGGACGAGAGCGCCGGAGCCGTCGGTGGCGGCCGGGGTGAGGGCCAGGTCCTGGTTCCAGCGCGGTATCAGGGCGCCCTGGAGGGTGAAGTCGTAGCGGATGTTCCGGGCGGCCTTGCCGGTGGCCGAGCAGGGGGCGAGGCGGACCGAGTAACCGAGGTGGGAGTCCAGGCACAGGCCGGGCGCGGAGGAGTTGCGCAGCAGTCCGTCGGTCTCGTAGGTCCACTGCTGGCTCGGGATCGCTGAGCAGGGGGCGAGTTCGGTCTCGGCGTCCTCGACGGCCTTCTTGCCGACGACGCCGACGCACAGTCCTGAGGCGAGGTTGTGCAGCCGGCCGTGCAGGGTGCCGTCGCCGGCCGTGTGTGAACCGGCCCGGGACGCACCGGGATTCGCGGCGTCCTTGCCCGGCGCCGGGGAGGACGCGTCCTTGCCGTCCGGGGCCGCTCCGTCACCCGACCCGAGCACCGACCACAGCACCAGGGGCAGTACGACCAGCCCGCTGACGGTGACGGCGGCGAGGGCGAGATTCCGCCGCCGGGCACGTTGAGCACGGGCGGCACGATGAGCCGACCGGCGGGAGGGGACGGTGTCTCCGGGGGCGCCCGGGTCGCCGGCGGCGGAGCGTCGGCGGGAGCGGGCGGAGGCGCCGGCGCCGAAGTCGGCCGAAGCACCCCGACGCGCGGACTCACCGGAACCGCCCCGACCCACGGACTCGGCGGAACCAGCCCGATACGGCGGCTCGGTGGGCAGGAAGGGCTCGCCGGACGAGGGCACGACGGTCTCGGGCTGCGGGGCCGGTGCGGCCGGCTCCTCGGCCTGGCTCGCGCGGGAGTTCAGGTAGGCGTGGGCGCCCCAGCCGAGGACTGCTTCGGCGAGGGCGAGGCCGAGTCCCGTGTTGAACGCGACGAGTTGGTCGGCGGTGCGGCTGCAGTGGCCGCACCGGCCCAGGTGCTCGCGCAGATCGGGGTCGATGTCGACGCCGCCGCGCCGGAAGGTCACGTCGAGCATGCGCAGATAGCGCCGGCACTCGTTCTCGGGGGCGAGTTCGCGGTGGACCTGGAGACACTCCTCGCGCAGCCGTTCCCGGGCCCGGCGGAGCTCGGCGCGGGTGTCCTCCTCGTCCAGGCCGAGCAGCGCCGCCGGCACGGCGAGCGGTTCGGCCTCGACCTCGGTGTGCCACAGCACGGCACGGGAGGCCTGGGGCACCCGCTGGAACGCACGGGACAGCAGCCGCCGGCCGGGCGGCGGCAGCAGCCGTGCGGCAGCACGCTCACCGGTGGCGCCGGACCGCAGCGCCGGGTGGAGGAGTTCCTGGCGGCCGTCGGTGTCCCACTCGGCCGCGATCCGCCGCACGGCGACCAGCACATGGGGCCGCCAGGCGGCGGTCGGGCCGGACTGCCGCAGCGATTCCCCGAACAGCCGGGTGAAGGCGGCGGTGGTGAGCATGCCGGCGGCACGCGCCCCGTCCGTGCACAACCGCGCGTAGGCGAAAGCCGCTTCCCAGTGCCGGTCGAGGAGTTCACCGACGGGATGGAGCGCGGGCGTCCCTCCCGTCCACTTCTTCAGCTCGGCACTCAGTTGCTCGTCCGACCGGCCTGCCTCATTCACGACTGCATTCCTCCAGACGTGATACGGAAATTAGTCCATACCAAGCAGTATGGGAAGGCGGTGGGGCTGCTCGAACGTCCACCTGAGGAGGCTCTTTTGAAGCGTGGGGGGTGTACGGAGAGCGGCCTGGCGCATACAGCGGGAAATGCGATGAGCCTGCGCACCGACAGCGCACACACTTTTGCACAGCCGCGCAGGTGCGAACAAGGGATCTCTCGATTATCGACAATGACCGTTGACAGTCTCGTTATTGACGCAGATTCAAGGTAATCCCTTTCTTCGCCTATTACCGCCGTTCGCCCGCCCGGTAGGCGCCGGGCGGCACTCCGTAGCGTTCCCGGAAAACCCGGCTGAAATGGAAGGGACTGCTGAATCCGGAGGCCGCCGCCACCCGTTCCACCGTGAGGTCGGTGGCCTCCAGCAGCCGGGCCGCGTGCCGCAGCCGGGCCTCGCGCAGCGCCCGCATCGGGGACCGCCCGGTGCGGAGGGTGAACAGGTGGGCGAAACGGGACGGGGACAGCGCGACGCCCTCGGCGAGCGAGCGGACGGTGTGCGGGGCACCGGGGTCGGCCGCGATCAGCTCCTCGGCGCGGCGCACCCGGGCGTCGGTGTCCGCTGCGAGCAGCGGCGTCCGGGCACCGCCGGCGGCGAGCAGGACGACCTCCTCCAGCGCGCACAGGGCCAGTTCCCGCGCCAGGCTGCCGTGCGCCACGGCCACCGGGTCCGGCTCGCGCGCGGTGCCCTCGGCCGGTCCGCGGGCATCGGCGAGCATCCGGCCGAACGCAGCCTCGATCCGGCCGTGCAGGGCGCCGGGCACGGACGTCACGGCGTACAGGCCGTCGGCA
This sequence comes from Streptomyces sp. NPDC030820, assembly GCF_055572075.1. Classification (NCBI taxonomy): domain Bacteria; kingdom Bacillati; phylum Actinomycetota; class Actinomycetes; order Kitasatosporales; family Streptomycetaceae; genus Streptomyces; species Streptomyces sp. NPDC030820. The sequence goes on along the minus strand of NZ_JBVIEB010000019.1, from coordinate 50,041 downwards.
ACGGCGTACGGGGCGAGCCAGGTCGTCCAGGACGGACGGGCCTGGCAGTGCGTCCACCAGAACCGCCAGCTCCCGGCACCGGGCGCGACGGCGTAGTGGTGGCCGGTGCCAGGAGCGAGTACCACGAGATCCCCGGCGCCGGCGCGGGCCCGGGCGGCGCCCTGGCGGAGCAGACCGCAGCCGCCGAGGGTAAAGGTGAACAGCCAGCTCTCCGAGCCCCGAGGCCGGTTGACGCCGTAGCCCGGCCGCTGCTCGTAGCGGCCGGTCACCACGAGTCCGGGCGGCGGGGACGGGTCGGCGGCGGCAGCCGTCACGGGCAGGTCCTCAGCACGCACGGGCATCCTCCCGTCGGACGCGTCGGCCTAGCGTGACAGGTGAGTGACCAGCGGACCATTGGACTCACAGGAGCGGGCCCATGACAGCCACGGACAACGGCGCCATCCTGCCTCAGGCGCTGCGGCAGCGGTTCGAGGAGGACGGGTTCACCGTCGTACGGGGGCTGTTCGGGCGGGACGAGACCGAGCGGCTGTGCGCCGCGTTCACCGCGCTGCACGCGGCCGGTCCGGTGCCGGGCCGCTTCGAGCCGCGCCCGGCGGACCCCGACCCGCTGCGCCGGTGCCCCCGGGTGATGCAGCCGCACGAATTCCTAGCGCCGGCACGGCGGTTCCTGGTGGACGCCCGGCTGCGGGTCGTGCTGGAGGTGCTGTTCGGCGAGGAGGTGCTGGCCGCGCAGAGCATGTTCTACTTCAAGCCGCCGGGTGCGCGCGGGCAGGCGCTGCACCAGGACAACTTCTATCTGCGGGTCGAGCCGGGGACGTGTGTGGCGGCCTGGGTGGCCTGCGAGCCGATCGGCCGGGAGAACGGCGGCCTCGAAGTCGTTCCGGGCACCCACCGGATGGACCTGTTCTGCCCCGAACTCGCCGACGAGCAGGTGTCGTTCGCCCGCGAGTACGTCCCGCCGCCGCCCGGTCTCGTCCCGGTTCCTGTCGATCTGGCTCCGGGTGACGTGCTGTTCTTCAACGGCAGCCTGGTGCACGGCTCCGGGCCCAATCGCACGGCCGACCGGTTCCGGCGCTCGTTCATCGGGCATTACGTGGGCCGCTCGACGGAACGGATCGGGGCGTACTACCGGACACTCACGATGTCCGGCGAGCGGGTGCCGTTGCCGGCGAGCGAGGGTGCGGGTCCGTGTGGCACGGAGTTCACACCACACGGACCTCACTGAGCCGCCAGAACCTCAGTGGCCGCTGATCGCACGCGGCGTGTAGGGCTGCTCCAGCTCCTCGATCTCCTTCTCGGTCAGCTCCAGTTCCACGGCGGCCACCGCGTCCTCGATGTGGTGCGGCTTGGCGGCGCCGACGATCGGGGCCGCCACCGTGTCCTGGTGCAGAAGCCAGGCGAGGGCCACCTGGGCGCGGGGCACGCCGCGGTCGTTCGCGATCCGGGTGACGGCCTCGACGATCGAGCGGTCGCTCTCCAGGTACAGGCGGCCGCCGAAGTTGTCGTTCGCGCTGCGCTCGGTGACCGTGCCCCAGTCGCGGGTGAGCCGGCCCCGGGCGAGCGGGCTCCATGGCAGCACGCCGACGCCCTGGTCGGCGCAGAGGGGCAGCATCTCCCGCTCCTCCTCGCGGTAGAGCAGGTTGTAGTGGTTCTGCATGGACACGAACTTCGTCCAGCCGTGCCGTTCCGCCGTGTACTGCAGCTTGGAGAACTCCCAGGCGTACATCGAACTCGCCCCGATGTAACGGACCTTGCCCGACTTGACCACGTCGTGCAGCGCCTCCATCGTCTCCTCGACGGGGGTCGCGTGGTCGTAGCGATGGATCTGGTAGAGGTCGACGTAGTCGGTGCCGAGCCGGCGCAGGCTGTGGTCGATCTCCGTCATGATGTTCTTGCGGGACAGTCCGGCGCCGTTGGGGCCCGGCCGCATCCGGCCGTGCACCTTGGTGGCCAGCACGATCTCGTCGCGGTTCGCGAAGTCGCGCAGGGCCTTGCCGACGATCTCCTCGCTGGTGCCGTCGGAGTAGACGTTCGCGGTGTCGAAGAAGTTGACGCCCGCCTCCAGCGCCTGCCGGATCAACGGGCGGGACGCCTCCTCGTCGAGGGTCCACTCGTGGACGCCGCGGTCGGGCAGGCCGTAGGTCATGCAGCCCAGACAGATCCGCGAGACGTCCAGGCCCGTCGAACCGAGCTTCACGTACTGCATCGTTGCTGCTCCTGCCTTCGGGACGATGGTCACCCACGAGCCTACGGCGTGACCCGGCACCGGCTTGACGACCGAAGCGCGCGGGCGATTTGATCCTGCCACGCGCCGCGCCGCCCGGCGTGGGCAGGATGGAGCGGACTTGCCCCCCAAGGGTGTTCTCCGCGCCGCGGGCTCCCGAAGGACCGCAGGCGCCTTGGCAGCGGCCCTGATCGTCACCCTGCCGGCGCTGGCCGGCTGCGGTTCCGGCGGTCCCGGCGCCTCGGGCGGCTCCGGCGGCAAGGAACGGCGCAGCTCGCCGAAGCCCGCCGCGGTACGGCTGCCGCCGCGCCACGGCGGGTTCGACTACCAGATCGGCGGCGCCTATCCCCCGCCGAAGGGCGTACGGATCGTCAGCCGCGACCGCTCCGACTCCCCCGCGCCCGGCCTGTACAACGTCTGCTACGTCAACGCGTTCCAGGCCCAGCCCGAAGAGCGCTCCTCCTGGCCGGCCGACCTGCTGCTGCGCGATGCGCGCGGCAAGGCCGTCATCGACGAGGACTGGAACGAGGTCCTGCTCGACCTCCGCACCCCGGCCAAGCGGGAGCGGGTGGCAGGTCGGGTGAACCAGTGGATCGACGGCTGCGCGAAGAAGGGCTTCGACGCGGTCGAGCCGGACAACTACGACAGCTACACCCGCTCCCACCGCCTGCTCACCGCGGCCGACGCGACCGCCTTCATGATCCTGCTGTCCCGGCACGCGCACGCCCGGCACCTGGCCGTCGCGCAGAAGAACACCGCCGAGCTGGCCGGTGTGCGGGAGCGGGCCGGGCTGGACTTCGCGGTCACGGAGGAGTGCGGGCAGTACGACGAGTGCGGGGTGTTCGCGAAGGCGTTCGACGACCGGGTGGTGGACATCGAGTACACCGACGCCGGTCTGCGGGCGGCCGTCGCCCACTGGGGTGACCGGCTGAGCATCGTGCGGCGGGACCGGGACGTGTCCACTCCGGGGAGCAAGGGGTACGTGCGCGAGACAGGGTGAGGCCCGTCCGGGGTGCCGCGTTGTCGTCCCCGGTTCGAGCAACCAGGGAGCCGCAGACGGAGGATTCCGTTGCTGCCCCCAGGTGACCCGTCCGGCGTGGGAGCGGAACGATCGTCGTACTGTCGGCTCATCCTCGGCGCAGACGACCGGCATCCGGCCGGTCTCGGCCGCTCCGGAGGAATCGCGGTGCCGACTCGTCCCACCAATTTGAGAATCCTGGCCGGAGCCGCGCTGCTGCCGCTGGCCCTGGTCACCCCCGCCTGCGCACAGTCCCGGTCCGCCGCCGCGCCCGCGCCCGCGCCCGAGGCCCCGGCGACCCTGTGCTCGGCGGCCGGCACGCTGCGCGGCGCGCACGGTGAGCAGGCCGAGGTCAGCCTGTGCGCGGACACCGGCGCCCCGAGGTTCAACATCACGGCCTCCGCCAGCTGCCGGATCGCCGGCGTCCGGGTCCGCTACGCCTGCCGCACCGAGGGCACCTGGAAGGCCACCCGGTCCGGCAAGACCCTCGGCACCGGAATGCTGCCCGGCTCGGGCCTGTACCCGGGTCCGGGCACCTATGACATCAGCGCCACCGTGCGCGTGCGGTCGGCGCCCGCGGGGGTGGATCTGAAGGGCACGGTGCAGACCACCATGTCATTGACCGCGCCCAAGGCGAAGACGACGCACTCCGTCACCGTCGACAAGACCGTGCTGCGCCGCAACGCCACGACCACCGTGACGTACACGATCCACCGGGACGCCGACGAGGGCGACGGCAATGCGCGGCTGGGGATGATCGGCCAGGAGGGCACCGGTCTGCGGATCAGCACGGCCGACAAGCGCTGCGTCAATCCGCTGGTGGGGCGGTATCCGTCGAAGACCCGGCTGGCACACTCCCTGGACTGCACGGTGACCGAGCTGCAGCCCGGCCACCCGGAGACGCTGCAGGTCCGCTTCACGGTCGGGGACAAGTGCTCCACGGTGGTGTCGAAACTCGGCTACTGGGTGCCGAAGGGGCAGGACATGTTCACCGGGAACATGCTGGCGGGGCCGACGCTGACCTGCCGCTAGAGCAGATCCAGCGCCCGTTCCCAGGCGAGGTCAGGCCGGCTGCCGTCCGGCCGGACCTCGCCGGTGTACGGCTCGCCGAAGCGGACACCCATCCCGCGCAGCCGTGCCAGGCTGTCCCGGTAGGCGGGATGGGCGGCCAGTGCGTCGGCGACACAGGGCAGCACGGCGATCGGTATGCCCAGGCCCGCGGCCTCGCACAGGGTGCCGAGCGCGAGGGTGTCGGCGATGCCGGCCGCCCACTTGTTGACGGTGTTGAAGGTGGCGGGTGCCACCACGACGGCGTCCGGCGGCGGGAAGGGCCGGGGGTCGGCCGGCGTGCGCCAGGCCGATCTGACGGGCCGGCCCGTCTGGGCCTCCACGGCCGCGCTGTCGAAGAAGCCGCCCATGGCGACCGGTGTGGCGATGACGCCGACCTCCCAGTCCCGTTCCTGGGCGGCGCTGATCAGCTTGCTGACGCCGGCGGCGATCCCGGCCGCGCAGACGACGACGTAGAGGAAGGGCTTCTCGGCCTGTTCGGTCATCCGGGAACCCTACTGAACGAGCGCGCTGGACAAGGGCGCTACCGAAGCGGGAAGGACCGCCCCCGCTCGGTCTCGGGGCGCGGGCCGTGGATGCGGCGCTCCTTCTCCTCGATCGGTACGTCGTTGATGCTGGCCTCCCGCCGGGTCATCAGGCCGTGCTCGTCGAACTCCCACAGTTCGTTGCCGTAGGAGCGCCACCACTGGCCGTCGGCGTCCCGGCACTCGTACTGGAAGCGGACGGCGATGCGGTTGCCGTCGAAGGCCCACAGGTCCTTGCGCAGCGCGTAGTCGAGCTCGCGCTGCCACTTGGCGGTGAGGAACGCGACGATCCCGGCGCGGCCGGTGACGAAGGTGTCGCGGTTGCGCCAGACCGAGTCCTCGGAGTAGGCGAGCGCCACCTTGTGCGGGTCGCGGGTGTTCCAGGCGTCCTCAGCGGCCTGGACCTTCTGCGCGGCGGTCTCGCGGGTGAACGGCGGCAGCGGCGGACGGTCGGCCATGGTCTCCTCCTGGGCTCGGCAACACGGAGAACGAGCGTTCTCCAGGTGGCTGCTACGGTAGGAGAACGGTCGTTCTCCAGTCAAGGAGGGCGTGAGGTCAAGGGCATCGAGGAGTCATGGTGTCGCCGATGGACAGCGCGGCCGCCCGGGACAGGGCGCTCGACGCCGCCGAGGAACTGTTCTACGCCCGGGGTGTGCAGTCCGTGGGCATGGACGAACTGCGTGGCGCGTCGGGCCTCTCGCTCAAGCGTCTCTATCAGCTGTTCCCCACCAAGGAGCAGCTCGTCGCGGCGTATCTGGCACGGCGGGACGAGCGCTGGCGCGGACGCCTCGCCGAGCACGTGGCACGCCAGCGGGACCCGCGGGAGCGGATCCCGGCCGTGTTCGACTGGCTGGAGGGGTGGTTCGGCGAGGGCGGCTTCCGCGGCTGCGCCTGGATCAACGCCTACGGCGAGCTGGGCGCCACCTCCGCGCTGGTCGCCGAGCAGGTGCGGGCCCACAAGGAGGCGTTCCGGGACTACCTGGCCTCGCTCGTGGCGGACGCCGGACTGCCCGCCGCGCTCACCGGACCCCTCTTCCTGCTTGCCGAGGGAGCGATGGTGACGGCCGGCATCACCGGGACCACCGGGCCGGCGGCCGAGGCCCGCGCGGCGGCGCGGGCCCTGGTGGCGGCGGCCGGCCCGGACGGGCTCGGCCGGCCCTCCTAGGCCCTGTCGTCGAACTCCCTCCCCCAGCCTTCGGCCGGGCGGACGGCGGGACTTTGACGACTGAGCCTAGGACAGCCTGATCGCGCTCACCGGGCAGGCGCGGGCCGCCTCCCGGACCATCGGGTCGCCCGCGCCGTCCTCACGCCCCGGCACCAGGGTGCTGTAGCCGTCGTCGTCCTGGGTGAAGACGCCCGGTGCCGTCAGCGCGCACTGACCGGCGCCGATACAGAGGTCCTTGTCGATCTCGATGTGCATGTGCAGAGCCTCTTACCAGGTCACGGGGAGTTCCAGCATCCCCTGGATCGTGTCGCCGCCCTTGAAGGGGATCTCCGCGGCCGGAACGGCGAGCCGCAGCCCCGGCAGCCGGGCCAGCAGGCTGCGCAGGGCGATCTCCAGCTCCACGCGGGCCAGGTTCTGGCCCAGGCACTGGTGGATCCCGAAGCCGAACGCCACGTGGTGGCGGGTGGGGCGGTGGAAGTCGAGTGCGTCGGGGTCGTCGTAGAGGGTCGGATCCCGGTTGATCACCGAGGTGGAGAAGAGCACGCCCTCGCCGGCCCGGATGGTGGTGCCGGCGATCTCGATGTCCTCCAGCGCCACCCTCTGCAGCCCGTCCGCGATGGACAGCATCCGCATCAGCTCCTCCACGGCGGCGGGCAGCAGCGCCGGGTCCGCGCGCAACTCCGCCAGCCGGTCGGGGTGCCGGAGCAGGGTGAAGGTGCCGAGGGAGATCATGTTGGCGGTCGTCTCATGGCCGGCGACCAGCAGGATGACGGCCAGCGACACGAGTTCGGCGCGGTCCACGGTGCCGTCGCGCAGCTGGTGGTGGACCAGGTCGTCGAGTATGCCGTCGCCGGGCTCCACCTGCTTCGCCTTGGCATCGATGAGCCCGCCGAGGTACTCCTCCAGGCGTGTGCGGGCCTGCACGGAGTCGGCCGCCCGCGGGCCGCGCAGCAGCCTGCGGGACTGCTCCTCGAAGAACTCGTGGTCGGCGTACGGCACTCCCAGCAACCCGCAGATCACCATCGACGGCACGGGCAGTGCGAAGGCGGGGACCAGATCGGCGGGAGGTCCCTGCGCGATCATCCCATCCAGCAGACCGTCCACGGTCTGCTGGATCCACGGCCGCAGCTCGGTCGCGCGTTTGACGGTGAAGGACGGGATCATCATCCGCCGCTGGCGCTGGTGCTCGGGATCGTCCATCCCGAGCAGGGCCACCCGGCGGTCCCGGATGCCCGCGAAGCGCTCTGTGGGGATGGGGAAGCCGGGACGGCGGCGGTCGCTGGACAGGCGGGGGTCGGCGAGCAGGGCGCGGGCGGTGGCGTGGGCGGTGACCGCCCAGACCTCGCGGCCGTCGAACAGGGTGACGCGGGACAGGGCTCGCCCGTCGCGCAGCGGCTCGTATCCGGTGGGCGGGTGGTAGGGGCAGGTGCGGTCCTGCGGGAAGGCGACGGGGTCGGCCGGGTTCGCCGGGCCGGTCGGGTCCGTCAGTTCCGTCATGGAAGACCTCGCAGACGAAGTAGTGCGTCGTGCCGATCTTCATTAGATGCCCTGGGCATCTATGGGTCGACTGCAAGTTCGGCCAGTTCGGCGATGTGGGTGATCTGGCCGAAGAACGGGGGTCACGGGGACGCAAACCGGCCGGAGCCCGTCCACTTTTCACGGTAGCCGACGGCTCTCGCCGGAGGGCGCGAAGGCGCGCGCGACGGCCGGGCGGCTCTCGTCCACGTGACGCCCGTACGACGAGGCCGTCCCGGGCGGTCAGGCGCAGGTCGAACCGGGCGGCACAGGCACGGCCGGCCGATCGGTGCGGCCGTGCCCGTGCCGGATGACGCCCGAGCCCGAGCGCGTCCTCGCCCGTCGGCCAGATCCGCCGGACTCGGGTGTCCGCCGGACGGGCGGTCGGGACGCACGTCACTGCGCCGTGGACGCTGCCCTGCTGCGCAATTGCCCGGAGCTCATCACCCGGTCGGCGCAAGTGGTCCGCGGTACGGATGATTCGCGGGGCCGCCGGTGTTGAATGCCGGTGGCAGAGAGCTGCTGGACCGACGAAGGGGACGGATCCCATGCCTCTTGAGGGCGAGTACGAACCCAGCCCGACGCAGTGGGTGCGTGAGCAGGTCGAGCTGTACGAGAGCTCCGGCGGGACGAAGGGCACGACGCTGCTGGACACCGGGCTGCCGGTCGTCCTGTTGACCAGCCGGGGCGCGAAGAGCGGAAAGATCCGCAAGACGCCGTTGATGCGGGTGGAGCACGAGGGCACGTACGCGGTGGTCGCCTCGCAGGGCGGCGCGCCCAAGCACCCGGTGTGGTACTTCAACATCACCTCCGATCCGCGTGTCGAGCTGCAGGACGGGCCGGTCAGGCGGGACATGAGGGCCCGTGAGGTCACCGGCGAGGAAAAGGCCCGGTGGTGGGAGCGGGCCGTCGCCGCGTACCCGCCGTACGCCGACTACCAGAAGAAGACGGCGCGGGAGATCCCGGTCTTCGTGCTGGAACCCCTCGACAAGGGCTGACGAGAGCTGATTCGCGCCGGGGACCGGTGGGATTCGGAAAACTCTGTGCCGGGGAGGTGTGAACCCGTCGCGGGGCGGGCACTCGTGCGTCAGGCCCCGCCGCGTTCCCCCGTCGCGGCGGGGCTCTCTCGTGCCTCGCCGGCCGGCCGGTCGGTCACGTCGAGGAAGATCTGGCCGGCTTCGGGGAACGTCCGGGCCAGCGACCGCTTGATGCGTACGGCGACCTCCTCCACCCGCTCGCTGTCCAGACCCGGCACCAGGTCGATGCGCGCGGCCACCAGGGTGGAGTCCAGGCCCGTCTTCATCGTGAACAGCGCCTCGACGCTGTCGATCTCCGGCTGGGCCCGCAGCAGCGAGCGGATCCTGCCGCTCAGCTCCGGGTCGGCGGCCTCCCCGATGAGCCGGTCGCGGGCGTCACGCCCGAGCCGGTAGGCGACGTACACCAGCAGGACGCCGATCGCCAGCGAGGCGGACGCCTCCCAGGCGACCTGCCCGGTCACCATGTGCAGGCCCATCCCGGCGAGGGCGAGCGTCACGCCCAGCACCGCCGTGCCGTCCTCGGCGACCACCGTACGCAGCGCCGGGTCGGCCGGAGAGCCGAGGCCCTCGCCCTGCCGGCGCACCTGGTGCAGGGCCCGCAGCAGTGAGACGCCCTCGGCGACGAGGGCCACGCCCAGCACGATCAGGCCCGCCACATAGCCGCTGAACTTCTCCTGTGTGCCCTGACGCAGGGCCTCGAAGCCCTGGAAGAAGGAGAAACAGCCGCCCATGACGAAGATGCCGACCGCGGCGAGGAGGGACCAGAAGAAGCGTTCCTTGCCGTAGCCGAAGGGGTGCTGTGCGTCCGCGGGGCGGCGGCTGCGGCGCAGCGCGGCCAGCAGGAACACCTCGTTGAAGCTGTCGGCGACGGAGTGCGCGGCCTCGGACAGCAGCGCGGGCGAGCCGGCGAGGACACCGCCGACGGCCTTGGCGACGGCGATCACCAGGTTGGCGGCGAGCGCCACCAGGACGGTGACCTTGGTCTGCCGGTCGGTCTTCGAGCCCGTGCCGGGCGCGCGGTCCTCGGCCGTGCGTGCGGCCCGCTCCCCCTCGCAAGATGTCCCGCTCACCTAACGCCGACTGCCCCCGAGCGGGCGGATCACACCGTGCGGGCGGCGGAAAACGGGGAACGCGTTGCCCGAGGGGCCCGGCGAGGAGGAGACATGGAAGGCGACGGCGACGGCAACCGCGCCTACGGACACAAGACGTTCACCCGGTCCAGGAGCCACTTCACGGACCGGATCACCGCCGACGGCCGGGACGGCTGGCCGGTCGAGGCGGGCCGTTACCGGCTGGTGGTCTCGCGCGCCTGTCCGTGGGCGAGCCGGGCGGTGATCGCGCGCCGGCTGCTGGGCCTGGAGGACGCGCTGTCGATGGCGGTCGCCGATCCCGTCCAGGACGACCGCAGCTGGCGGTTCACCCTGGATCCGGACGGCCGGGACCCGGTGCTCGGCATCCGGTTCCTGAGCGAGGCCTACGACCGGCGCGAGACCGGTTACCCGGGCGGGGTCAGCGTGCCCGCGGTCGTGGACGTCCCCAGCGGACGACTGGTCACCAACGACTACCAGCGGCTCACCCTGGACCTGGCCACGGAGTGGACGGCCCTGCACCGGGCCGGCGCGCCCGACCTGTACCCGGCCGGCCGGCGCGAGGAGATCGACCAGGTGATGGCCGCGGTGTACGAGGACGTGAACAACGGCGTGTACCGGGCCGGGTTCGCCACGCATCAGAAGGAGTACGAGGAGGCGTGCGCGGGCGTCTTCCGGCGGCTGGAACTGCTCGCCGAGCGGCTGGCCGGACAGCGGTATCTGGTCGGCGACACCCTCACGGAAGCGGACATCCGGCTGTTCACGACGCTGGTCCGGTTCGACGCCGTCTACCACGGCCACTTCAAGTGCAACCGCTGGAAGCTGATGGAGAGCCCGGTGCTGTGGGCGTACGCCCGGGATCTGTTCCAGACGCCCGGGTTCGGCGACACGGTCGACTTCGACCACATCAAGCGGCACTACTACCAGGTGCACACCGGCATCAATCCGACCGGCATCGTGCCGCTCGGTCCCGATCTCGGCGGCTGGCTGACTCCGCACCACCGCCAGGAGCTGGGCGGACGGCCGTTCGGGGACGGTACGCCCCCGGGCCCGGTACCGCCCGGCGAACGGGTGGCCCCCGGGGGACGGCCCGCATGAGGGCCGTCCGACGAGGAAGAAGTGACACATGGCCAAGACAAAGAAGAAAAAGCTTCCCCTCGTGTACCAGCCGATCGGTTTCATGCTCAGCTGGGCGGGCGGCGCGCTGGCCGGTGTCGCCTTCCGGAAGGCGTGGACGGCGCTCCGGCACGAGGAGGACGCGCCGGACGCGTTGGACGAGGACCGGGGGTGGGGGGAGATCCTGCTGGCGTCGGCGGTGCAGGGGGCGATCTTCGCCGTGGTGCGCAGTGCGGTGAATCGTACGGGCGCGAAGGCGATCGCCCGGTCCACAGGAGTTTGGCCTGTGGCCTCCAAGGAGGGGGGACGGAGCTGAGCACCGCGCCCCCTACGGGGCGCTGAGCCACTGCCCGTCGCGCATCAACTCCCTGCCCTTCAGCTCGTTCTCCTCGCGCCACGCCTGCACACGCTGCGGGACGACCCTGAAGTAGAGATAGCGGGTGGCGAGTTGGCGGGGGTCGAAGCCGGTCTTGCCGGCGAAGACCTCGGCGTCCTCCTCGGGGAGGTCCTCCGGGGTCCACGACTGGACGGTGCCCTCGATCATGACGACGTCCCGCGTCGGGCCGAGGCCGAGGCGGACGCGGCCGGTCGCGACGAGGTTGCGGCCGGTGGGGCTCTCGGCCGGGGTGGCGATCAGCACGGTGGCGCCGTCCCAGACGAAGGACAGCGGCACGAGATAGGGGGCGGCGCCGTCGGGGCCGGCGGTGGCGACCCACACGTCGACGTCGTTCTCCAGCCGGTGGAGGGTGTCCTTCTTGCGCTCTGCGGCGGTGCGGGCGGGCGGTGGGGTCATGACGTACGGCCTCCTCGGGATCCGGATCCCGTCCAGTGTGGCCGTCAGCCCCGGCTCCCCGCACGAATGTGATCGAGGCGTGTCCGCGCGGCCGTCAGCAGCAGTTCGAGGGCGGCCGGGTAGGAGCTGGAGCGCATGGTGGCGACGAGATGGGCGGCGGTGGCCGCGATGTGCGGGTGGGTGTCGGCGGGCAACCGGCCGTAGGTGCTGCGCCACACGTCCGCCTCGGCCTCACGCGCGGCCTTCGGCAGGGCGGTGCCCGCGGAGTCCAGGGCGCCGAAGGCGAGGGCCTGGTCGACGAACGCGTGGTAGATCCGCACCGCCTCCGGGTCCGGGAAACCCGCCCGGCGCAGTACGCCGAGGATGCTCTCCACGGCCTGGATCTCCTGGGCGCGCCCGGTGACGCGGTGGGCGCTGAGCATCGCCGCCCGGGGGTGTGCGAGCGCCCCGGCGTGCATGCGCAGGCCCAGATCGCGCAGGTCGGCCGCCCAGTCGCCGGTCGGCCGCCAGGTCCGCAGGGTACGCCCGATCAGCTCGTCGGCGATGGCCAGCATCAGGTCGTCGGTGTGCCGGAAGTACCGGTAGAGGGAGCTGGGGTCGGCGCCGAGGGCCCGGCCGAGGCGGCGCACGGAGAGCGCGTCGGCGCCGTGCTCCTCGATCAGCCGGAGGGCGGTCTCCACGATCAGCTTTTCGGAGAGCACCACGCCCTGTTTGGTGGGGCGGCGGCGCTGCCGGGCGGCGGCCGGGACGACACGGTCGGTCATGGGGCCTCCCTGGGGTGTGTGCCCGGCACCTTATGACAACACCGTTGACCTGTTAAGTGCCCCGGCAGTTTCATTTCCGGTCACCGGGGCCGTCCGGGGCCCCGCGGTGCGAGCGGAGAACCGGCCATGAGCGACAGACCCTTCGGAGTGGATCCCCCCGCGCGGCCCGAGCTGCGCAGGTCCCTGAGCGTGGTGGACGGTGTCGCCGTCGCCGCCTCCAGTACGGCCGCCACGACCAGCATCGGTATCGGGCTCGGGGTGATCGCGGGGGTGGTCGGCCCGCATCTGCCGGCCATCATGCTGCTGGCGTTCCTGCCCGTCCTCGGTATCGCCGGGGCCTACTCGCGGCTGAACCGGGTGGAGCCCAACGCGGGCAACGGCTATGTGTGGGTGGGCCGTTCGCTCAGTCCCTGGCTCGGTTTCATGGTGGGCTGGGTGAACGTCGTGGCGAGCGTGGCGTTCCTCGCCTATACGACGGCGGTGACCGGTTCGGCGCTGCTGCAGCTCGCCGGTGAGGCCGGGCTGCACCGGATCGGATCCCTCGGTCTGGATCCGGGCTCGACCGCGCAGACGACGGCGGTGGGGATCGTCGTCCTGGTCGCCGTCACCCTGACCGCCGTGACCGGTGTCCGCACGGCGGCCCGGCTGCAGACCGGGCTGCTGGTCTTCGAGTATCTGGTCCTGCTGGGCTTCTGCGGCTACGGCGTCGTCACCGGGCCGCACTCCTTCAGCCTCTCCTGGTTCGACCCGTTCGCGATCCCCTCGGCGACCGTGCTGGCGCAGGGCCTGCTGCTCTCGGTGTTCTGCTACTGGGGGTTCGAGGCGGCCTTCACCGTCAACGAGGAGGTACGGGACCCCGGGGACGCCTCCCGGGCCGGGATCATCACCCTGGTGACGATGCTCGGGCTGTTCCTGCTGGGTTCGGTCGCCTTCCAACGGGTGCTCTCGCAGAGCGAGTTGGCCGGTCATGGCGCGCAGGGGCTCGCTTACTACGGGGACCGGCTGGCCGACCAGCCGCTGGCCGCGCTGCCGCTCGTCGCCCTGATGTTCTCGGCGGTGGCCTCGCTGCAGGCGGGGGTCATCCCGACGGCGCGCGGGATGTTCGCGATGAGCCGGGACCGGACCCTCGGTCCGGTGTGGTCCAAGGTCAGTGTCCGGTACGGGACTCCGGCGGCCGGGACACTGCTGATCGGGGCGCTGGCCGTCGCGGTGGCCGCGGGCGCGCTGGTGATCCCGCGGCTCGCCGACATGATCGACGCGATCGTGAACGCCGTCGGTATCGTCGTCGCCCTGTCCTACGCGCTCACCGCGCTCGCGGCCGCCGTACGCTTCCGCTCTTTGCTGCGGGAGGACAGGCGGCAGGGCGTGCGGGCGGTGCTGCTGCCCGCACTCAGCGCGCTGGCCCTGCTGGGCCTCGGCGGCTATCTCGGCTGGTCCTTCTACAGCTCCGCCGACCATCTCGAACTGCGCGCGGACAACGGCTGGTTCCTGCTGCTGATGCCGGTCGCGATGATCGTGTCCGGGTTCGCGGCGGCCGCCTGGGCCAAGTGGGTGCGCAGATCGCCGTACTTCCGCACCGGGGCGGGCACCGACGCCGACGCGCCCGAGCTGCTCACCACCTCCAACTGACCTGTCAGGAAAGGCATCATGCACGCTGATCTCCTCTTCACCGGCGGCCCCGTCCGCACGCCGGGCGGCCGCACGGCAACCGCTGTGGCCGTCACCGGGGAACGGATCACCGCCGTCGGGCACGACGAGCTGCGGGACCTCGCCGGGCCGCACACCGAAGTGGTCGACCTCGCCGGGCGGCTGCTGCTCCCCGGCTTCCAGGACGCGCATGTCCATCCGGTGCCGGCGGGTCTGGAGCTGGCCCAGTGCGACCTGTCGGGCCGGGCGACGGCCGAGGAGACCGTGGCCGCCGTACGGGCGTACGCCGAGGCCCATCCGGAGCGGGAGTGGATCCTGGGCGGCGGCTGGTCGATGGAGGCGTTCGCGGGCGGTACGCCGACGAAGGAGCTGCTGGACGCGGTGGTACCGGACCGGCCGGTGTATCTGCCCAACCGGGACCATCACGGTGCCTGGGTCAACAGCCGGGCGCTGGAGCTGGCCGGGGTCGACCGGGACACGCCCGACCCGGCCGACGGGCGGATCGAGCGGGACGCCGCCGGGGAGCCGAGCGGCACGCTCCAGGAGGGTGCGATGCAGCTGGTCGGCCGGCTCACCCCGCCCGCCACACCGGCCGACCGGCGCGCGGCGCTGCTGCACGCCCAACGGCATCTGCACGCGCTCGGCATCACCGCCTGGCAGGACGCGCTGGTCGGCGACTTCCTCGGCATGGACGACCCGGCCGAGGCGTATCACGCGGCGGCGCGGGACGGCTCGCTCACCGCGCGGGTGCGGGGGGCGCTGTGGTGGGACCGGGAACGAGGGGCCGAACAGATCCCGGAACTCGTGGAGAAACGGGCCGCGTTGAGTCACGGCCGGTTCCGGGCGGGCTCGGTGAAGCTGATGCTGGACGGGGTCGCCGAGAACGGCACGGCCGCGCTGCTCGACCCCTATCTGGACCGGTGCGGGTGCGCGACCGGCAACCGCGGCAAGAGCTTCATCGACCCGGGGCAACTGCCGAAGTACGTCACCGAGTTGGACGCTCTCGGCTTCCAGTGCCACTTCCATGCGCTGGGCGACCGGGCCGTACGCGATGCGCTGGACGCGATCGAGGCGGCCCGGGCCGCGAACGGGCCGAGCGACACCCGGCCGCATCTCGCACACCTCCAGGTCGTGCACCCGGACGACGTGCCCCGGTTCGCCCGGCTCGGCGCCACCGCGAACATCCAGCCGCTGTGGGCCGCGCACGAGCCCCAGATGGACGAGCTGACGATCCCCTTCCTCGGGCCCGAACGGGCCGCCTGGCAGTACCCGTTCGGCGCGCTGCTGCGCTCGGGGGCGCGGCTCGCGGCGGGCAGCGACTGGCCGGTGAGCAGCCCCGATCCGCTCCAGGGCATCCATGTGGCGGTCAACCGGGTCGAGCCGGGCGGCAGCGGGCCGGTGTTCCTGCCTCAGGAGCGACTCGGCCTCGCGGACGCGCTGACGGCGTACACGGCCGGGTCCGCCTATGTGAACCAGCTGGACGACACCGGCCGGGTGGCCGTCGGCGCGCTCGCCGATCTGGTGGTGCTGGACCGCGATCCGTTCGCCGGGCCGCCGGAGGCGATCGCGGAGACGACCGTGGCGCTCACCTATGTGGGCGGGGAGCGGGTGTACGCGGCCGGGTGACTCCGTCGGGGGTGCGGACGTAGGCGGTCGGGGTGCTTCGACGCCGGGCCGGAAGGTTCAGCGGGTCTGCTGGAATGTCCGGCGGTACGCCTGCGGGGACACCCCGATCGCGGCGTGCAGGTGCTGGCGCAGCGAGGCGCCGGTGGCGAAGCCGACCTCGGCGGCGATCCGGTCCACCGGCAGGTCGCTGGACTCCAGCAGCTGCCGGGCGCGGGCGACCCGCTGCTGGATCAGCCAGCGGCCCGGGCTGAGGCCGACCTCGTCGTTGAAGCGGCGGGCGAAGGTGCGCAGGCTCATCCGGGCGTGGCCGGCGAGGTCGGCCAGGGTGAGCGGCTCGTCCAGGCGCTCCAGGGCCCAGGCGCGGGTCGCGGCCGTGCTCGCCGCGCCACTGACGGGGACCGGCTGCTCGATGTACTGGGCCTGCCCGCCGTCCCGGAACGGCGGGACGACACAGCGGCGGGCGACGGAGTTGGCCAGCTCGCTGCCGTGGTCGGTGCGGACGATGTGCAGGCAGATGTCGACGCCGGAGGCGGCTCCGGCGGAGGTGAGGATGCGGCCGTCGTCGACGAAGAGGACGTCCGGGTCGAGGTCGACCTTCGGGAAGCGGCGGCGGAACAGGTCGGCCACCTGCCAGTGCGTGGTCGCCCGCCGGCCGTCGAGCAGGCCTGCCTCGGCGAGCACGAACGCGGCCGTGCAGATCGAGACGATCCGGGCGTCCGGGCGGATGCGGGCGAGGGCGGCGGCGACCTCGTCCGGCAGTTCGGTGGGGATGTACGCGGGCGGCATCGAGGTGACCACCACGGTGTCCGCCGTCCGGAGGATCTCCGGGCCGTGTGCAACACCGATCGTGAAGTCGGCGTTGGTGCGCACCGGGCGTCCGTCGACCGTGCAGGTCAGCACCTCGTAGTGACCGTCGGCGGCGCCGAGGATACGGCTGGGGATGCCCAGCTCGAAGGGGTAGACGCCATCGAGGGCGAGGACGACCACCCGCTCCGGGCGCCGGGCGAGCAGCTGCATGTCGGGCATGGCACGATCCTATCGAAGCTTGGCAATCATGCCATTTCCCGGGGCGGGCGGCTCCCGGCAGGCTGGGTGACCATGAACGATGCGAACACGATGCGAGCCATCAGCCAGGACGTCCTCGGCGGTCCCGAGGTCCTGAAGGAAGTACAGGTGCAGCGGCCGCAGCCGGGCCCCAACCAGGTGCTGGTCAGGGTCCGGGCGGCCGGGGTCAACCCGACCGACTGGAAGCACCGGGCGACCGGCGGCTTCCTGGGCCGGCCGCCGTTCGTCCTCGGCTGGGACGTCTCCGGCGAGGTCGCCGAGACCGGGATCGGCGTGGCCGCCTTCGCGCCCGGCGACGAGGTCTTCGGCATGCTGCCCTACCCGTACGGCCACGGCTCGCACGCCGAGTATGTGATCGCCCCGGCCCGTGCCCTGACGCACAAACCGGCCTCGATCGACCACACCCAGGCGGGCGCCCTGCCGCTGGTGTCCCTCACCGCCTGGCAGGCGCTGACCGAGCACGCGGACGTACGGGCGGGACAGCGGGTGCTGATCCACGCGGCGGCCGGCGGCGTCGGGCATGTGGCGGTGCAGATCGCCAAGGCGCGCGGTGCGTATGTGATCGGCACGGCCAGCGCGGGCAAGCACGACTTCCTGCGGGAGATCGGCGTGGACGAGCCGGTCGACTACCGGACGACGGATGTCACCGAGGCGGTACGGGACGTCGACGTGGTCCTGGACACGCTCGGCGGGGACACCTCCGTCGAGTCGCTGAAGGTGCTGCGGCCGGGCGGTGTCGTGGTGTCGATCCTGCCGGTGGGGTCGCGGGAGTTCTACGACGAGGCCGAGCGGCTCGGGGTACGGGCGGTGCGCATGCTGGTGGACGCCGACCGGACCGGGATGGAGACGATCGCGGAGCTGGTGGAGTCCGGAAAGCTGAAGGCGACGATCGCCGGGACGTTCCCGCTGGCCGAGGCGGCGAAGGCGCATGAAGTGGGCGACACCGGACGGACGGCGGGGAAGCTGGTCCTTCTGGTCGACTGAGCGGCAACACCGGGCGGACCGACCAGCGTTATCGGGCGACACGCTTCAAACTCGAAGACATATGTCAACCGAACATGCTCAAATTCCTTCCATCGAGGGTAACTTGACGATCGGGAGACCGTCGTACGGGCGCGGGTGGGAGGTGATGCCGTCGTGCGAGACGAGCCTGCACCACTCACCCGTCACCTCCGTGTGTACGAACACCGGGAGCACACGGTGCTGGAGTTGCGGGGCGAGATCGACCTGCTCTCGGCGACGGAGGTCGGCCCTGCTCTGGACCGGGTCACCGGCCGGCCCGGGGCACGGGTCGTCATCGACCTGCGGTCGGTGGAGTTCTTCGACTGCTCGGGGCTGCGGCTGCTGTACCGCGCCCGCGCCCGGGTGCTGGGCGGCGGCGGACAGGTGCACCTGGTGTGCACCCATCCGCTGACCCTGCGCGTCTTCCGGGTCACCGGTCTGTCCCGGCTGCTGCCGCCACACCCGACCGTGGACGCGGCCCTGGCTACGACTGCTCGAACAGGGCGCTGACCGATTCACCGTTGTGGATGCGCCGTACCGCCTCGGCGAGGGCCGGGGCGATCGAGAGCACGCGCAGCTTGTCGGTGTGCTCCTCCTCCGGGGGGAGCGGCACCGTGTTGGTGCAGACGATCTCCAGCACGTCCGGCTGATCGCTCAGCCGCTTCAGCGCGCCCGCCGCGAACAGCCCGTGCGTGCACGCCACCCGGATCGCCCGCGCACCCAACTCCCGCAGCCGGGCCAGGAGTTCCACCACGGTACTGCCCTTGGCGATCTCGTCGTCCAGCACGATGACGTCCCGGCCGGTGACATCCCCGATGACGGAGCTGATGCTCACCCGGTCGTCCGCGAACCGCTGTTTGGCGCCGGCCGCCACCGGAGCCCCGATCAGCCGGGCGAAGGCGGCGGCCTCCTTGGCGTTGCCGAGGTCCGGCGAGACGACCGTGGTGCGGGTCAGGTCGTACTGCCGGAAGTGCGCGGCGAGTTCGCGCAGCGCGTTCAGATGGTCGACCGGCACCGAGAAGAAGCCGTGCACCTGCGGGGAGTGCAGGGTCATGGCGAGCACCCGGCCCGCGCCGGCCGCCACGAGCAGATCGGCGACCAGCCGGCCGCCGATCGAGATGCGCGGCGCGTCCTTCTTGTCGGAGCGGGCGTAGGAGTAGTGCGGCATGACGACGGTGATCCGGGCCGCGGAGGCGCCCCGGGCGGCGTCGCACATCAGCAGCAGCTCCACCAGGTGCTCCTGCACCGGCCGGACCAGCGGCTGGATCAGGAAGACGTCCCGCTCCCGGCAGTTGGCCTGGAGCTGCACGCCCAGACAGTCGTTGGCGAACCGGCTGATCCGGGTGGGGCTGAGCGGCACGCCGAGGTGCGCGCAGACCTCGCGGGCCAGGTCGGGATGGGCACTGCCGCTGAAGACGGCGATGTCTCGCATGATCCGCTCCTCGCCCGATCACTGCAGGACCGGGATCATGCTACCGACCGGGGCCGCAGCGGCAGAGGGTCTGGGCGGTGGCCGTCCGCGCGTCGCCGAAGGGGGTCGTCCCGCCGTAGGCCGAGGCCGGCACCAAGGTGCAGGCGGACCGCACCCAGGTGGTGATCTGCGATCCCGGCAACTTGTCGAGCGTGATGGAATTCCCGGGGTCGAAGGAGCCGTAGAAGAACGCCTCCCAGCTCTCCGTCATGCTGCGGACGGCGCTCGCATAGAACGTGTGGTACTGGCTGTGGTCGATCCCCCAGCCGTGGAGAACGGCGGCGAGCGCGGTGAGGAGCAGCAGCGCCGGGCGCGCGTACGCGGGCTCGTCCGCCGGGGATCGCCAGGGTGCGCGGCGGGCGGCCCCGGTGGGCGCCGTTGCGTCGAGGACGTTCGTGGCCATGCGCAGCAGTCTTCGTCAACCGTGCGCCTCGACCATGCCGTGGCGGCGCCCTTCAAGGAAACTCTCGTCTCGCCGAGGGCGTTCTTCAGTCGATCAGCCGCCGAGCACAGCCGGCAGGGCCAGTGCCCCGAGCGCCGTGGCGCCGACCAGCAGCCAGGCCACGTAGTCACCGACATGGCCGGACTGCAGCCGGCGCAGTGGCCGGGCCCAGTCGGGCGCGGCGGTCCAGTGCGGGCGGGTCACCGCGAGGCCGGCGAGGCCCACGGCCAGCGCGGTGGAGGCCAGGCTCAGCAGGATGCCGTGCGCCGTCCACTGCGCCGAGGCCGGGGCGCCGCCCGATCCGGCCTCGTTGACGGAACGGGCCACCACATCGCCGAATCCGGGGACCGCTCCGACGGCGAGGGCGGCGGCGAGGAGCACGGCGGGGACCGTCGTCATGGTGTCCGGGATCCGGCTCAGCCGTCCGGTCGTCTCGGGCTCCTCCTCGGATCCGCTGGTCTCCAGGTCGGTGCCGGCTTCCTCGGGGCGCGTCCCGAGGCCGAGGAACACCCGTGCGGTGACGCGCAGGACGGCGCCGGCGGTGATCGCCGAGGCGGCCACGTACACCACGGTGAGCGGCCCGCCGACCGCCTCCTCGGTGACCGCCTTGCCGAGCCCCGTACCGAACGGGAACAGGCCCGCGAGGCCGAGGGCGCCCACGGCGAACATCACCGCGGTCGCCGGCAGTTCGCGGGCCCGGCCGTACAGCGTGTGCTCGTCGACGCAGCCGTACCGGTCGAGGAGGACGCCCGCGCAGGCGAACAGCGCGGCCTTCACTCCGGCGTGCCCGAGGATGTAGAGGGCGACCCCGTCGTCGCCCTGCGGGGTGAGGACGCCGAGGCCGACGAGGAACAGGCCCGTGTGGGCGATGGTGGAGTAGGCCAGGAGCCGCTTGATGTGCCGCTGGTACCAGCACATGACGGCACCGGTCGCGGCGGTGAGCACGCCGAGGGTCACCAGGGCCCGGGTCAGGTCGGCGGCGGGGATGCCGCCGGGGCCGGCGAAGACGGTGCCGTACACCCGCCAGACGCCGTAGGCGCCGAGTTCGACCATGACCCCCGACAGCAGCATGCAGACCGGGGTGGGGGCGACGGCGTGCGCGTCCGGCAGCCAGAAGTGGAAGGGCACGGCGGCCGCCTTCACCAGCAGCCCGGTCAGCACGAGCACGAAGGAGGCGAGGACCAGCGCGTCCGCTCCCCCGTGCCCCGCCGCCGCGTCGAGACCGCGCCCGATCTTCACCATGGCCAGCTCGCCGGTGCGGGCGTACAGCAGGGCGATGCCCATCAACATGGCGTAGGCGCCGAGCGAGTTGACGACACCGAAGGTCAGCGCTCCCTGTACGGCCTTCGGGTCGTCGATGCGGTAGCCGGTGAGCGCGTACGCGGTGACGCTCATCAGCTCGAAGAAGACGAACGCGTTGAACAGGTCGCCGGCGATGGCGAACCCGCACATGGCGCCCTGGAAGACCAGCATGAGCGCGGTGAAGGCACCGGGGTGGCCGCGCGGCGGTTCGTCGAAATAGCGCCAGGAGTAGGCGAGCGCGGCCAGCGTCAGCAGGGAGACCAGCGCGGCCATGCCGAGCGAGGGCCCGTCGCCGACCACGGCGATGCCGACGCTCTCGCCGTCGACGGGCAGCCATGCGCCGACCCACTCGACCATCGGCGGCGAGGAGTTCAGCAGCAGCACCAGCGCGAGGGCGGCCGTACCGCCGGAGACCACGAAGCCGGTGACCTCGGCGGCGACCCGGGGCAGATGGCGGCCGACGGCCACCAGCACGGCGGCGCCGAGCAGCGGGATCGCGACGAGCAGCGGGAGCAGATGGTGCATCAGCCGCGCAGCTCCCGCAGTTCGTCGGGGTCGACCGTGCCGTGCCGTTTGGCGATCTGCAGGACGAGGGCGAGCAGCAGCGCGGTGGCGGTGGCGCCGACGACGATGTCGGTGAGGGTGAGCGCCTGTACGACCGGATCCACCACCGGCCGGGAGCCGGGCTTGATGTCGGAGAAGACGGGTGCGGTGGCGCCGTCCCGGTAACCGACCGCCAGCAGCAGCACATAGGTGGAGGACTGGCAGACCGCGAGACAGCCGACGGCGTGGATGAGATTGCGGCTGGTGGCGAGGCCGTAGCAGCCGGTCAGGAAGACGTAGGCGGCGACCAGATAGGGAAGGACGTGCATCACGGTGGTCAACTCCCTTGCTCCTCCTCGATCTCGACGGCCTGCTCGAGGAAGTTCGCGAGCAGCACGATGATCGCGCTCGCCACCTCCATGCCGATGGCCGCGTTCAGCAGGGGGACGGTGCCGCCGGAGGACAGGGTGTTGAAGGTGCCGTACGGCAGCAGTGTGTTGGCCAGGAACGCGGTGCCGGCCAGGACACCGGCGACGCCCAGCACGAGGTAGGAGGAGACGGCGAGCGAGTCGGAGGCCTCGAAGACGGCGAGCGGGCGGATGCGTTCCAGCGCGTGGTAGTCGGCGCCGAGGTACAGCAGGTGCAGGGCGGTCGCGGCGACGACTCCGCCCTGGAAGCCGCCGCCGGGGCTGAGCTGGCCGTGGGCGATGACGTAGAGGCCGGTGACCAGAGCGACGGGCAGCACGATCAGCGCGTAGCGGCGGACCGGCCGGGCCACCTCGGCGGGTTGCGGCTGTGCCCGGTGCTCGTCGCGGGCCTGGCGCAGCAGTACCACGCAGCCGAGGACGGCGGCGAACAGGATGCTCATCTCGCCGAGCGTGTCGTAGGCGCGCTGGTCGAAGTTGACGGAGGCGATCGTGTTGGCGGTGTGCCGGGTGAGGGAGGCGTGTACGGCCCGGGTGCCGTACGGATGGCTCCGGCCGCCGAAGCCGGGCAGGTCGAGGCAGGCGGCGACGAGCAGGGCGGCCAGGCCGGCGCCGCCGAGGGCCAGCAGGGCGAGTCGCAGCCGGTTCACTTCGCACCACCGTCCTCGGAGCGGCCCCGGCGTCTGACCTTGCGGACGCTCAGCATGATCAGCAGCGGGGTGAGCGCGGAGCCGACGGCCAGCTGGGACAGGCCGACGTCCGGGGCCTGGAGCACGGTGAACAAGGCGGCCAGCACGGACCCGAGCACGGACAGCACCAGCGCCTGGCGTGCGGGGTCGCGCTGGACGACGGCGGCGGTGGCGGAGACGGCCATCAGCAGCAGCGCGACGACGATCAGGGCATCACCCATGCCGCACCTCCGCTCGGGCCGGCCGACGGTTCGTCAGTCGCCGCGCACCCCGTCGACCGGCGCGCAGCCCCCCCGGAGCGCCACCCACTCCGGCGACCGCCCCGCACAGCAGCCACCACGCGCTCCTTCGCGCGCTCCCTCAACCGCCCTGCACCCACCGCAGGCGCAGGGCATCCCCGTGGACGGGGTGCGTGTGGCGCGGTCGCCCGGGCGCCGGGCGGGCTTGTGTCAGCCACCGCGCACCCCCCGGAACCCACCCGACAGCGCGCGTGAGGCGATCACGTTGCCGGTGATCAGGAGGGCGCCGATGACCAGGAGCTTCACCATGGCGCGGCCCGGGCCGGTGGCGGCGCAGACGGCGGCCACGACCACCGCGCTCAGTGCGGCGGCGGTCCAGGTCAGCCCCCAGGCGCTCGGCCGCTCCCCTTCCAGGTCGTCGGAGAGCAGGCGGGCGAAGACGAGCGTGCCGACCGGGCCGAGCAGGGCGAGCAGCAGGGCGAGGTCGACGTAGGCCGGGCGGCCGTAGCCCTGGGAGAGCAGCAGCAGGGCCGGGCACAGGGCCGAGGTGGTCATGTTCTGCGCGATGACCCGGCGGGCCGGCGGGCCGGTGGTGACGCCCCACAGCGCGGCCGCCCCTCCCCCGCCCAGTTCGACGGTCGCCGCGAGGACCCAGCCGTTCACCGCCAGGTCACCGCCCGCCGGCCGGCCCGTGCCAGCAGTGCCCCGACGGCCGCCGAGCTGCCGCCGACGACCCACTCCAGGGGGTAGACGGGTGTGATGAGCACCAGCCACAGCAGTATCAGCGCCCCCCACCAGGCGAGGAGTTCACCGAGGGCGAGGAGGACCGTGCGGGGGGCCGTACGCCGGGTCATCGACCCACCTCCTCGGTCCGCTCTGCACACGTGCGCGGTGAAGTGTCCGGTGTGCCGCTCAGGGCATCCAAGCACCGCCGGGCCCGTACGGGGATGGCGGCACGCGGGTCCGCAGCCGGAGTGCCCCGGGAGCGTGAACGCAAACGTCGCCCGTCACCCGGCACGCCGGGGCCCGTTGCCGCGTAACCGCCCTACCGCGCGGGAGAGTTCACTGCCGGAGACGCCATGCCGCATGACGGATCGTCAACCGCAGGTCTGGACCAGGGTATTGACGCCTTCTTTTCTCACTCCTTAAATCAAGAGGCAACTCCATCCCCCACACCGAACGGAGAGCCATGGCCCCCCGATCCATGCTCCGCAGATGTCTCCTCGCTGCGCTGTCCGCCGCGCTGGTCGGTTCCGCCGCCGTCGGTCCGGCGCGGGCCCAGGCCGCCGCGCCGGCGGCGGCGACCGTCACCGCCTTCTCCGACAACTTCGACGGGCCCGCGGGCTCCGCGGTCGACTCCTCGAAGTGGAATCTGGAGACCGGCGACAACGTCAACAACCATGAGCGGGAGTACTACACGTCCGGCACGCACAACGCTGCTCTGGACGGGCAGGGCCACCTGGTGATCACGGCCCGCAAGGAGAACCCGGCCGGCTACCAGTGCTGGTACGGCACGTGCCAGTACACCTCGGCCCGGCTGAACACGGCCGGGAAGTTCAACGCCCGGTACGGGCACGTCGAGGCGCGGATGAAGATCCCCCGCGGGCAGGGCATGTGGCCGGCGTTCTGGATGCTCGGCACGCCCGTGAACTGGCCGGACTCGGGCGAGATCGACGTGATGGAGAACGTCGGCTTCGAACCCTCCACCGTGCACGGCACCATCCACGGTCCCGGCTACTCAGGCTCCGGCGGTATCGGCGCGGCATATAGTCTGCCGACAGGACAGGCCTTCGCGGACGCCTTTCACACCTTCGCCGTCGACTGGTCGCCCGGCTCGATCACCTGGTCCGTGGACGGGAACGTCTACGAGCGGCGCACGCCCGCCGACCTGGGCGGAAAGACCTGGGTGTTCGACAACAAGCCGTTCTTCCTGATCCTGAACCTGGCCGTCGGCGGCTACTGGCCCGGTGACCCGGACTCGACCACCCAGTTCCCGCAGCAGCTGGTGGTGGACTCGGTGTCGGTGACGACGAGCGACAGCGCGGCCGGGGTGCCGATCCGCGGTCTGGCGGGCAAGTGCGTGGACGTGGCCGGCGCGAACTCGGCGAACGGCACACCGGTGCAGCTCTACGACTGCAACGGCACGGCCGCGCAACAGTGGACGGTCGGCTCGGACGGCACGATCCGGGCGCTCGGCAAGTGCCTGGACGTGACGGGCAACGGCACCGCGGACGGCTCGACCGTCCAGCTGTGGGACTGCACCGGCGGCCCGAACCAGAAGTGGACCGTCACGGCGGCGCACGACATCGTCAACCCTCAGGCGAACAAATGCCTCGACGTGACCGGGAACAACTCGGCCAACGGCACACGCCTGCAGATCTGGACGTGCACGGGCGGAGCCAACCAGAAGTGGACGGTCGGCTGAGCCGTCGCCTCAGTGCAGCGTCCAGGTGTACTTTCCGCCGCCCACCCATCGGACCGTGTCCGGGTCGTCCAGGTCGTGGATGGGGATGCCGTAGGAGGCGGCGGTCTCCAGCACGTCGGTGACGGTCCTGGCCTCACCGACCACCTGACCGTCGATCTCGATGATCCTGAAGGGCGGCTCGCCCGGCCTGCCCGGGCACACCCCGTGCACCAGAACCCGCGGATGGGCGATGTGGGGAACACCTTGTTCGGTCATGCAATTCAGCGTAGAACGCGAGGCGGCCCGACGGCTCATCCACTGACGCCGTCCAGAAGATCGAGAACAGCCGCCTCGACCGCCCCCTGGGTGGCCGGGCGCCCGAAGTCCCCGTGTTCCCCCAGCCGGGTGAGCACGGGGGCGACGGTCACGCCGCGTTCGAACAGCTCGAAGACGGCCGGGTCGATGTAGGAGGACCGGCACACCGCCGGGGTGTTGCCCAGGTAGTGGCTGACCTCGCGGACGGCAAGGGTGATCTGCCGGCGCCGGGCGGTCCGGGTCGCCCGGCCGCTCTCGGCGGTCACGGCGACCGCCACGGCGGCGAGCACGGTGGCGTGCCAGGTGCGGAAGTCCTTGGCGGTGACATCGGTGCCGGACAGCCGGCGCAGCGCCTCGTTGAGGTCGTCGCTGTGCAGGTCGTGCCAGAAACCGCGCTCGTAGTAGGCGAGGAAGTGGTCGCCGCCGCGAGGGCGCCGCAGCAGCGCCCGCGCGACGGTGCGGACCTGCTCGTCGACGAGGGCGCGGACCGTCTCCACGCCGCCCTTGGCCGGATAGCTGAAGGTGATCTCGCCCCGGCCGCAGCTGACGTGCTCACGGAGCATGGTCGTCAGGCCGTACGTCTCGCTGAAACGGGTGTGCCGGTCGCTGCCGATGCGGAAGAAGCCGAGGTCCAGCAGGCGGACCGCGCAGGCGGTGACCCGGGGCGGGCTCAGCCCGCGCCCCCTGAGGTCGACGGCGACCTTGCCGCGCAGCTCGGGCAGGGCCCGCGCGACCTGCCGTACGTGCTCGTGCTTGGCCTTCTCCTGTTCGGCCCGGAACTGCTCGTGGTACAGGTACTGGCGTCGCCCGGCGTCGTCCGTGCCGACGGCCTGGAGGTGGCCGCCCGGCCAGGGGGACAGATCCACACGTCATGCCAGGCGGGCGGGATGGACAGGGCCCGGATCCGGGCGAGCTCCTCGGGATCGGTGAGGGGCCGGCCGGCGGTGTCTGCGTAGCGGAAGCCCCGGCCGCAGCGGACACGCCGGTAGCCGGGCCCGTCGCGGGAACTGGTCCGCAGGCGCATGGTCTCAGGGTCGGCGCCAGTCGTCGCCGGTCAGGTGGGAACCGGCCTGCGGGCCCATCCGGAGCATGCCGCCGTCGACGCTCCAGGAGGCGCCGGTCACGTACGAGGCGTCCGGGCTCGCCAGGAAGGCGATGACGGCGGCGACCTCCCGGGCGTCGCCGGGCCGCCCGAGCGGCACGCCGGGCCGCCGCTCGGTGTGCACGTCGGTGTCCTCCTGGCCGGTCATCGGCGTGGCGATCTCGCCCGGCGCGACCGCGTTCACGGTGATGCCGTACTCGGCGAGCTCCAGCGCCATGACCTGCGTGAGCAGCCCGAGCCCGCCCTTGGCCGCGCAGTACGGTGCCGCGCCGACCCGGGGCTGGTGTTCGTGGACGGACGTGACGTTGACGATCCGGCCGCCGTCGCCCTGCCGGATCATGTGCCGGGCCGCGTGCTGCCCGCACAGGAACGGGCCGACGAGGTCGACGTCCAGGACCCGGCGTACGTCCGCGAGGGTCAGGTCGAGGAAGGGGGTCATGATGCCCGTACCGGCGTTGTTGACCAGGACGTCAAGACGGCCCAGTTCGGCGCACAGCTCGTCGACGGTGTCGGCGGCCTGGGGCAGCCGGGTGAGGTCCAGCCGGGCGACGGCGGCGCGGCGGCCCTTGCCGCGGACCTCCTGCGCCGTGCCTTCGGCGCCCTTCTCGTCGGTGTGCCACGTGATGCCGACATCCAGGCCCGCCTCGGCCAGGCGTACGGCGGTGGCTCGGCCGATTCCGGAGTCCGCGCCGGTGACGATCGCTGCGCGGGGCATGGGCGGCCTCCTCAGCTTGCGTGGGCATCGCAGTACCCGTGGGTGGTGTGGGCAAACGGGTTCCGGCTGCGTAGTGGGACGCCGTGGCGGTCTGCCGGGTGCGTTGTGGTTGCTCGCGCGGTTCCCCGCGCCCCTGAGCGGCATCCGTCGCACCCTGGGTTGCATGGAACCCGTGGCCGCCCTCGACCGGATCGCGTTTCTGCTGGAGCGGGCCTTGGCTCCCACCTATCGGGTGAAGGCCTTTCGGACTGCCTCCCGGACGCTGGCCGCGCTGCCCGCGGACGAGGTTTCCGAGCGGGCGGCGGCCGGGACCCTGGAGGCGCTCAAGGGGGTCGGACCCAAGACCGCGCAGGTGGTGCGGGAGGCGTTGGCCGGGGAGGTGCCCGGTTATCTGCGGAAGCTGGAGGAGGAGGCCGGGGTGTCGGTCGGGGCGGAGGGTGCCGGGGCGGAGTTGCGGGCGCTGGTCCGCGGGGACTGTCACACGCATTCGGACTGGTCCGACGGAGGGAGCCCGATCGAGGAGATGGGGCGGGCGGCGGCCGGGCTCGGGCACGAGTGGACCGCTCTCACCGACCACTCCCCCCGGCTGACGGTGGCCCGCGGGCTGTCGCCGGAGCGGTTGCGTGAGCAGCTGGCGGTGGTGGCGGAGCTGAACGCGCGCTGGGCGCCGTTCCGGCTGCTCACCGGCATCGAGTGCGACATCCTCGAGGACGGCTCGCTGGACCAGGAGCCGGAGCTGCTGGAGCGGCTGGACGTGGTCGTGGTGTCGGTGCACTCCAAGCTGCGGATGGACGCCCGGTCGATGACCCGCCGGATGGTGGCCGCCGTGCGCAGTCCGCATGCCGATGTGCTCGGGCACTGCACGGGGCGGCTGGTGACGGGACGGGGGCGGCCGGAGTCGGAGTTCGACGCGGACGCGGTGTTCGCCGCCTGTGCCGAGTCCGGTACGGCCGTGGAGATCAACAGCCGGCCCGAGCGGCTCGACCCGCCCCGCCGGCTGCTGCGCAGGGCCGTGGACGCGGGGGTGCTGTTCTCCGTCGACACCGATGCGCACGCGCCCGGCCAGCTCGACTGGCAGATCCTCGGGTGCGCCCGGGCCGAGGAGTGCGGGGTGCCCGCCGAGCGGGTGGTGACCACCTGGTCCGCCGACGAGCTGCTGGCCTGGACCCGGGAGGGCCGGGTCCCGGCACGCGCGGCGGGTTCCTGACACCCGACCTGTTCGAACGGCTGGACGGGCGCCCGCCGGCCCGAGCATCATGGGAGTGGTGCAGGTCACATGGGTGGCTGGAACGCCAGAGGGTGGTTGCCCGTTAAATCAGCCGTGGGTACGGATGGGACAGTGTCCCCGGGCCTCACCTTCTGCCCACAGGGACGATCGTTCGGCTGAAGCCCTGTGGAGCCTTTCGCCGAGAGGCGACCGCCATCCGTGCCCACCACCGGACCGCCCCGGTCGTGAATCCCCCGTCACGGCCGGGGCTCTTGCCTGCCGGCGTCCTCACCCGGCGAACACGGCGACGGGGCCGGTGGCCGGCCCGTGGTCGACGTAGTGCAGTCGGGTGCCGTCGACCGGGCTGTCGTAGTACGGCATGCGGTGCCTCCTCGGGCGGTGCGGACCAGGTGCGACGCTGCTCGGTCGCGCTGACGTCCCCGATGCTCCCGGGCACCCGGGCACGGGTCGATTACCTGCCAGGTCATGGCCGGGTGTGCGCGCGCCCGGGCCCGGGTACCCGGCCGATCCCCCGGAGCGTGGGCGGAGAGGAGCCGAAGGTGAGCAGCGCAGCGGGCATCAGGGTCGTCGTCACCGGCGCCACCGGCAATGTCGGCACGAGTGTGGTGCGGTTGCTCTCGGCGGACCCGGGGATCAAGTCGGTGCGCGGACTGGCCCGGCGTACGCCCGCGTGGTCGCCGCCGAAGACCGAGTGGTCCGCGGTCGACATCGGCTCCGAACAGGCGAACCTCGCCGAGCGGTTCGAGGGCGCCGACGCGGTGGTCCATCTGGCCTGGGCGTTCCAGCCGACCCACGATCCGGCGGTCACCTGGCGGACCAATGTGCTCGGCGGCATCCGGGTGTTCGAGGCGGTCGCCGCGGCGCGGGTGCCGGTGCTGGTGCACGCCTCGTCGGTGGGCGCGTACTCGCCCGGCC
Organism: Streptomyces sp. NPDC030820; assembly: GCF_055572075.1. Lineage (NCBI taxonomy): Bacteria > Bacillati > Actinomycetota > Actinomycetes > Kitasatosporales > Streptomycetaceae > Streptomyces > Streptomyces sp. NPDC030820. The sequence continues at coordinate 20,599 of NZ_JBVIEB010000019.1, read as the reverse complement.
CGAAGGACCGCGCGGTGGACGAGTCCTGGCCGACACACGGCTGGCCGGACGCCGCCTACTGCCGGGAGAAGGCCTATCTGGAGCGCACGCTGGACGTGTTCGAGCGGGACCATCCCGAGGTGCGGGTGGTGCGGATGCGGCCGGCGTTCCTGTTCAAGTGGCAGTCGGCGAGCGAGCAGCGGCGGATCTTCGGCGGCCGGTTCCTGCCCGGTCCGCTGGCCCGGCCGGAGCTGCTGCCGTTCCTGCCGGACATCCCGGGGCTCAGGGTGCAGGCCCTGCACACGGACGACGCCGCCGAGGCCTACCGGCTCGCCGTGCACCCGGACGGCGCGCGCGGAGCCTTCAATCTCGCCGCGGACCCGCCGCTCGACGCCGGCGTGCTCGGCGAGCTGCTGGGCAGCCGCCCGGTACGGCTGCCGCGTACGGCGGCCCGGTCGGCGATCGCCGCGGCCTGGGGACTGCATCTGCTGCCGGCCTCACCGCACCTGTTCGACGCAGTGCTCCGGCTGCCGCTGATGGACTGCGGCCGGGCCCGCACCGAGCTGGGCTGGCAGCCGCGGCGCACGGCGACCGAGGTGCTGCGGGAGTTCCTCGACGGCCTGCAGAAGGGCGCGGGGATGGACACCGAGCCGATGCGCGGGCGCAAGGTGGGCTGACCCGCCGCGCGCCCGGCCGAGGGGAGAACGCCATGGCCGCACAACGAGAGCCGGAGCCGGACCGCGACACGGGCCCGGTCCCCAGGGACATGCCCGACCAGCAGGCGGGCGCCGGCGAGGACCCGTGGGAGGTCCCACCGGCCAAGCCGCGCGAGCACGAGGTGACTGCGGCGGACGACGCGCCGGACGCGGACGAACCGCCGGCCTGAACAGTCCGCGGCGCTGTCGTTCGCGCCCCTCACGGGGCGCTGTAGCGCTTCCCGAGCACCGCCGCCGCGGGCGACGGTCGGTCAGCGCGGGGCCCGCTGTCGCAGCGCGGCTCGCCATGCCGGCAGGCGGTCCTCGGCGACCGGTTCGGGGCGGCGGCCGCCGCCGGCGAAGAACTCGGCCAGTGGCAGGATCGCCGCGCCGACGGTGACCGCGTCCGGGCCGAGCCGGCCGAGGTCGATGGTGACCTTGTCGGCCGGATGACGCAGCGCGTACGTCGTCGCGTGCCGCCGTACGGCCGGCAGGAAGCGGGCGCCCAGCTGGAGTCCGGCCCAGCCGCCGATGAGGATCCGCTCGGGCTGGAAGAGGTTGATCAGGTCGGACAGGCCGGCCCCGAGGTACTCGGCGGTCTCCTCCAGTACGGCCAGCGCGACCGCGTCGGGCTCCGCGCCCTCGGCCGGATACGCGGCGGCGAGCATCGCGGTGAGCGCGGTCTCCTCGTCGGTGTCCTCCGGCGGCCGTCCGCCCTCCTCGCGCCAGCGAGCCAGCAGCGACTCGGCGCCCGCGTAGGCCTCCAGGCAGCCGGGCGCACCACAGCGGCAGCGGCGTCCGCGCACCCGCACGGTCAGGTGACCCCACTCCACCGCCCGCCCGTGCTCCACCTCGGGTGTGACCAGGCAGGCGCCGACGCCGGAGCCGAAGAGGACGACCACGGCGTTGCGGGCGCCCCGTCCCGCGCCGAACCACATCTCCGCCTGGCCCAGCGTCTTGGCGCCGTTGTCTATGAAGTACGGAATATCGTCCGGGAGTCGGGAGGCCGAGCGGAGCAACCGCTCCAGCGGGACGGCGTCCCAGCCGATGGTCTGCCCGTGGACGACGGCGCCCTGCTCCGGGGGGTGCTCGACGATGCCGGGGACACCGACTCCGACGCCGAGCAGCCGCTCGGGTACGGCCTGTTCGGCGCCCAGGACCTCGGCGATGCCGTCGCGGATGTGGCCGGCGATCACCTCCACGTCGTAGCCCCGCGGGGCCAGCCGGTGTTCGGTGCGAGCGAGTTCGGTCAGGGCCAGGTCGAACAGCTCGACGCGGACCCGGGTCTCGCCGACGTCGACGCCGATCATCTGTCCGCTGTCCGGGGCGACACGCAGCAGGGTGCGGGGCCGGCCGCCGTCGGAGTCGACGCTGCCGGCCTCCTCGACCAGACCGTCCGCGATCAGATCGGCCACCACGTTGCTGACCGAGCCGGAGCTCAGGCCGGTGGCCGGGCCCAGCTCGAAACGGCTGAGGGGGCCGTCGAAGTACAGCTTCTGCAGCACCGCCGTACGGTTGCCCCGCCTCAGGTCGCGCACCGTGCGCCCGTTACGCCCCGCCATGCCGCTCCCTTCAAAAACCCTGCCCGACCTGCAACATACCCCTTCGGACAGGCGGAAGGCGAGATTCTCCCAACCCTTAGTTCACGATCTGAGCTAAGCGGATCCCTGCGGTGCTGGACCAAGAATGCACCGTTCTCCCCTGCGTGCAGGAAGTCGGCTTCGGGTGCGTCGCAGCGGAAGTACACCAGCGGGGGCGGGAGTTCGGTACCTGCCGCGCGGGCCGCTGCGAAGTCGGCGACGGCGCCGCGGAAGGGGGCGAGTCCGGTGCCGGGCCGCCGACCCGTCGGAAGCGCTGCCCGAGCGGGCGGCACCGGGAGAGGACGTACCGCGGCCGCCGTTTCCACCGGGGTGCCGCGGTGGCTCGCGTCGAGCACCACCGCCTCCATGTCCCGGGCGAGCAGCACCCCGGCGCGCACATGGCTCTCGACGTAGTCGTTGTGGCGGTCCGGCTCGGCCGCGCTGTCCGGGTAGCAGAAGGTGGCCCGGTCCAGTACCGCTGCGGCGAGCCGTCGTACACGCCACCGAAGATCCGGCTCTCCCAGCGGTGACGCGCTCCAGCGCCCGTCGGGCGCGCGGCGGCAGCCGCTGCCGGAAATCCATTGGCTCGCCCTCCCCTTGGCTACTTAGGCTAGCCACGAACCTAGACCTATTAGGTTCACGGACCACCAGGTTCACAGCGACGAATCCGGAAGGACTCCCCCATGAGATCGCTCACCGAGCAGGACATCCGCAACTCATTTGTCAACTGCTCCAAGGGGGAGGCCAAGCGGTTGACGGTGCCACGGGATCTCGGTGAACGCCCATGGGACGACCTGGACTTCCTCGGCTGGCGCGATCCGGGCGCGCCCGACCGCAGCTATCTGGTCACCGAACGGGACGACCGGCTCGTCGGCGTCGCCCTGCGCTTCCAGGCCTCGCAGCGCGGGTTTCTGCACCGCAGCATGTGCTCGGTGTGTCTGACCACACATCCCGGCGGCGGGGTGACGCTGATGGCGGCGCGCAAGGCGGGGGCGGCGGGCCGCGAGGGCAACTCGGTCGGCCTGTACATGTGCACCGACCTGGCGTGCTCGCTGTATGTGCGGGGCAAGAAGGTGCCGGAGTCCGGCGGCCGGTTCGAGGAGACCCTGACGATGGAGGAGCAGATCGCCCGTACGACGGGCAATCTGTCCGCGTTCATCGACAAGCTGTACGTCTGACGAGGCCGAAAGGCTGTGTGCCCGGCCCGGTGACGCCGCTGGTGCTCGCTCAGGGCGTCGCAGGTGCCCACTCCGGGTCGCGGCCGAGGAAGCCGAGCAGGGCAGGGCCGCCGCCTCGTCCTGGGTGCCGGCGGACGCGAGGGCGGCGGCGAAGACGCCGTATCCGTGCGGCCGCGGGACCGGCTCGTCGACGGGCGGCCGCGGGACCGCTGCCGGCGCCGGTGCGAGTGGCCGGATCTGACCGGTGGCGACGGCGATGCCCCAGGCGTGCACGGCGGCGTGCACGGCGGCGTCCAGCGCGCCGCACCGGCAGGGGCAGCAGGCTCGGCGACGGCGTCCAGGACCTTGTCCAGCTCGGCCACCGGATCGCCGTGCGGGGCGTCGGCCGGCACCGCGGCGACCACCTCGCGCAGATGGGTGTGCCCCTGCCGGAGCACCTCGACGCCCTCGGGCTTCCCGGTGCGCCAGTTCTCCCCCATGCCGACCCCTTCCGTTGCCTCTCGACGGCCTCTCGACGGCCTCTCGACGGCCTCGTCGTGGCGACGAACCCTTGCGGACAGGATCGGTCCGCAATCGCGGGACGTTCGACCTACCCGAGGAACGGGAACAGGCCAAGGGATGCACGACGTACGGAAGTGGACCACGGGACTGCGGCGCCTGGTGGAGCGACGCCGGGAGCCGGTGGTCGTCCAGACGCTGCGGTCGGCGACGGCTGCGACGATCGCCTACGTCATCGCCCTCCGGCTGAGCCCCGAGCCGGCCCCGCTGACCGCGCCGCTGACCGCGCTGCTGGTCGTCCAGGTGACCTTCTACGCCACCCTCACCAACGGCATCCGCCGGGTGAACTCGGTGGTGGCCGGGGTACTGGTCGCGATCGCCTTCAGCGTGCTGGTGGGGCTGACCTGGTGGAGCCTCGCCCTGCTGATCGTGGCCTCGCTGGCCGTCGGGCACCTGGTGCGGGTCGACGAGTACGTGGCCGAGGTGGCGATCAGCGCCATGCTGGTCCTCGGGGTCACCACCGTCGGGTTCACCGCCTGGGCGCGCATCGTGGAGACGCTGATCGGCGCGGTCGTCGGCACGGCCTGCAATCTTCTGCTCCCGCCCCCGGTGTGGGTGGACGAGGCGGGCCGCTCGATCGAGGACCAGGCGCGCCGGGTACGGCAGCTGATGCTGCGGATGGGTGAGGAGGCGGCCGGCCGGATCTCCTGGGAGCGGGCGGCCGAGCGGCTGCACGAGGCGCGGCTGCTGGACCAGCACATCACCCGGGTGGACGCCTCGCTCCGGCAGGCGGAGGACAGCCTGCGGCTCAATCCGCGGGTCAAGGAGGGGCTGCTGCACCGGGTGGTGCTGCGCACCGGTCTGGACACGCTGGAGATCTGCACGGTGGTCCTGCGGGTGCTGGCGCGTACCTTCACGGACCTGGCCAAGGCCCGGGGGGCCGAGGAGCTGTTCCCGGCCCGGGTCGGGGCGACCGTGGAACAGCTGCTGTCGGAGATCGCCGACGCGGTGGTCAGTTTCGCGGTGCTGGTCACCACGCATCTGAGCGAGAACGCCGAGTCGGCGGAGGCCCGGCTGTCCGCCGAGCTGCACACGGCGGCCGGCACCCGGGACCGGCTGGCCGAGCTGCTCCAGGAGGAGATCGGCAAGGACCCGGCGAACTGGCAGTTGTACGGGGCCGTGCTGACCGAGACGACCCGGATCATCGACGAGCTGAACACCGAGCACCGCACCCGGCGCCTGTTCGAGGAGCTGGACCGGGTCTCCAGCAGGCAGCGGACGAAGCTGCCCCGGATGACCCGGCTGCGCGAACGGCTCGGGGTGCAGGAGGAGCTGTGGCGGAACCGTGCGGGGTTCGGTGAGCGTTTTTGGTGAGGAGGGTGCCGGTCAGGGCTCCTCGGCGCGCAAGGTGCCGGGGCGGCCGGCACACATGCGAGGACTGCCGGGCGACCGGCACGGATGCGAGGGGGCGACGGGATGGCCGGTTCCGGGGTGCGGATCGACGGGAACACACTGCGGTTGCCGGGTGAGGTGGCGGTGCGGTTCATCCGCACGCTGCGGCTGCCGGAGACGGGCACGCATCCGCTGCCGCCCGGCCTGGGCGAGTTCCCGATCCGGCGCGTCTCGGACTACCCGGACACGGTCCCGGCCGAGTGGCGGGCGCGCGGTGGCGTGATGTTGCCGGTGTATCTGCGCGAGGCGATGTGGCTGAGCTTTTCCGGCACGAGGGAGCCGGCGGCGCTCCAGGTCGGGGTCGGCAAGGTGTGCGCGGTGTCCGGCCGGCCCTGGAGCGACCGGCTCGCCCGGGATCCGCAGAACTACGTGGTGCTGCCCCGCCAGCCCTGGCTGGACGGCATCAACTCCGGCAAGGGCACCGTCCGCCAGTTCGTCGCCGTGCCGCTGGGTCTGGGGGCGACGGTGGAGGGGCAGGTCACCGGCGAGGAGGTGTGGGGCGGGGTGCAGCTCCAGTCGTTCCCGCTGCGCGAGCCGCTCCTGACCGAGTGGCGGCGCCGCGAGCGGGAGCGGGAGGAGGCGCGGCGCAGGGCCCTGGCGGCCGGGCCGACAGCTGGATACGGCGCGGCGATGCCGATGATGGCGTCCGCGCCCGGAGCGATGCCGCCCTACGCGGCCCCGGGTGGGGCGCCCCGGAGCGCCGCCATGGGTCTCGGCGTCGGCGGCTCGATGCGCCAGGAGGTCTACCGGGACGACCGTCCGCTGACCGACTGGTCCGAGGAGCCCGCCGGGCGTGTGTTCGTGCACCTGGTCACGCCGCCGGAGTGGCGGCGCATCACCGGCGAGGCGCCCCCGCCGTCGCCGGTCGACCGGGCGGCGTACACCCGGGCGGGCCTGCCCTGGTACGACTACTACGACGCCGATGCCGAGGATCTGGCCCCGACGGACGCCCTGGGGGCGGTCAAGCCGGTCGGTGAGTGGCTCGGGGACGACCTGGACCCGTGGCAGGCGCCGTCCGCCGGCCAGGTGAACCCGCTGAAGGACGCGCCGGGCAAGCCGGTGGAGGACGGGGAGTGGTAAATCGCGTTGCATAAAGTGCAACACCCGTTGCCGTACTTGCCCTTTACCGTCGGCGGAGGCCAAGGTGGCGGTCACGACCGGGCGACCGACGTACCTGAGGTGCCGCATGGACACGGACGACGGGCCGGCGAACGGCCGCTGGAGCCGGCGCCGGTTCGTCGGTGCGGTGGCGGGGACGGCGGCCGTGGTGGCGGTGCCGTCCCCGGCGGCCCCGCCGGCCGGCACCCCGGTCGCGGCGGACGGGCCCAGGGCCGCCGCACCACACCGCAAGTCCTCCGGTCCGCGTCCGCTGTACCTGGGCACCTACACCTCGGTCGACGGCGGCGGCACCGGCATCGGACTGGCCTCCTACGACCCGGCGACGGGCCGGATCACCGGCTCCGGCACGCTCACCGGCGTTCCCGACCCGTCGTACCTCGCCATGCATCCGGACGGCCGCACGCTGTACGCGGTGGACGAGCGCCAGGACGGCGGTGTGACGGCCGTACGCCTCGCCGACGGGCGGGTCCTCGGCACCCGCGGCGCGGGCGGCGCGGGCCCGTGTCATCTGTCGGTGCATCCCTGCGGACGCTGGTTGCTGAGTGCCGACTACGGTTCGGGCAGTGTCGCCGTGCATCCCATCGACGCCTCGGGCGCCCTCGGCGAGCGCACCGCCGTCGTCACGCACACCGCCCCGTCACCCGGCCCGGGTCAACAGGGGCCGCACGCACACCAGTTCCTCACCAGCCCGGACGGCGGCCATGTCCTCGCGGTGGACCTCGGCACCGACACGGTCTACAGCTACCGCCTGGACCAGGCGGAGGGCACGCTGACGGAGGTGGCGCGGGCGCACACCCGGCCCGGGGCGGGACCACGCCATCTGACCTTCCAGCCGGGCGGCCGGTACGCCTATCTGGCCAACGAGGTGGACGACACGGTCACCGTCTGTGGCTACGACCCGGCCTCCGGCCGGCTGACCATCGGCGAGCCGCAGTCCACGGGCTCGGACGGCGGTACCAACTACCCGGCGCAGTTCGTCGTGACGGCGAACGGCAGGTACGCGTTCCTGGCCAACCGGGGCCACAACAGCCTCGCGCGGTACGCGATCGAGGCCGACGGCGCCCGGCTGCGGCTGCTCGGCACGGTGCCGGTGGGTGGGGACTTCCCGCGGCAGATCGCTCTCTCGCCGGACGGCGGGCTGCTGTTCGCGGCGAACCAGCGCTCGGGAACGGTCACCGTCTTCCACGTCGACGCCGACAGCGGTGAACTCCGGTCGGCCGGGGAGCCGTTCGCCTCACCCGTCGCCGTCTGCGCGCTGCCGCTGTAGCGCGCGGGGACAGGTTGCGGTGGCGGCCTGAGCCAGCAGGGCGTGCATGCGTTCGGTGAGCTGGGCGATGTCGTCGGCGGGCGTGTGGAAGGGCAGCCGTACGTCTCCGTGGGCGCGGGTGCGCTCGATGCGCAGGGTCAGTCCGTGCCGGTCCACGGCGAGGGGCAGCACCCGGGTCGCGGCGTGCAGGGCCTCCGGCCGCACCAGGCGGGTCAGCCGCTCGACGGCGTCCGGGTGGGCGTCGGCGAGGTGGGTCAGGAGCCGGGCCTCGGCCTCGGCGAGCGGGTCGGGCCGGGCGGCGGCGTACTCGTCCAGGTCGACCACCACGGCCCCGGAGGACCGCCGCAGTACCACCCGCGTGGGCCGGAACAGCAGGGTGCCGCGGTCCGGGGCGAGCCAGCCGGCGAGGTGGAGCCGGGCCCGGATCCGGCCCCGCATCGGTACGGGGGCCACGTCGGCGAACTCCATTACGGCGGAGGGTTCCTGGCGCGGTGCGCAGATGACCGCGGTCAGCAGGGCGCTGTCCTCGGGCACCGCCAGCCGCACGGCGCCGTCGTCGGTCACGGTGTGCGCGCCGACGTACTCCTCGCGGGCGCCGTCCGCGGTCACCGCGCACGACCAGGCGACGGCCGGCACCGACCGTGCCCGCTCCGCCGCGCCGGGTGCGGCCGTCCAGTCCTGCGTGTCACCCATCCTCGACCTCCTTAGGTAAGCCTTGCCTAACCTATCGGAGATCGGGATGCACGCCAACCACACCGCACCGGCGGAAAGGATCAGGCGGGGGGCGGGCGGTGGTGGACGCCGGTCAGGCGATGACGCCCAACAGCGCCCGCGCACACAGGTCGCGTACCTGCTCGCGGGTCAACTCGCCGTCGCGCAGCCACTCCAGGCACACGGCGGTGGTGAAGGCGAGCCAGCCGCGCACGGCCAGGCGGACCTGCGGGGCGCTCTCGAAGACGGGCCCGAACTCGGGGTCGGCGGCGAGCGCGGCGAGGATCTGCTGCTCCTGGGCGGCCAGCGCCCGCTGGTAGACCCGGCGTACGGCCTGGTCGCCGGCCGCGTCGGCGCGATGGAAGGCACGGAAGCCGTGGGCGTGGGCCTGGACGTAACCGAGGTAGGTGTCGAGCCCGGCGGTGAGCTGCTCGCGCACCGGCACACCGGGCACGGCCGCCGTCATGCGCAGCATCCGCTCGCTCTCCCGCTCGACGACCGCCGCGAAGAAGTCCCGCTTGGTCGGGAAGTAGTGGTACAGCAGCCCGCGGGAGACCCCGGCGATCTCGGCGACCTGCTCGATCCACACGTCGTCGTAGGGGCTCTCCGAGAACAGCTTCGCGCCGACCGACAGCAACTGCTCACGGCGTTCCTCGGTGCTGAGTCTGCGCCGGGCGCGCTCCCCCTGGTTCGCGGGCATGACGTCACTCTACTTGACGCGGGTTCAACAAGCGGATCAGACTGAAACCGGTTATTGAACCCACGTACAACACGCGCGTCGCAGCTGGATCAAGGGAGATCGGCGTCATGGCGGAGACGAGGGACACAGGGCTGCCGAAGGGTTTCCGGAGCGCCGAACTGGGCTGGCCCGAGCTGCACCGCATCCCGCATCCGCCGCGCCGGGTGCCGCTGCTCGGCGATGTGCTCGGCGTCGACCGGCGCAAGCCGGTGCAGGACTCCATGCGCTTCGCGCGCGACCTGGGGCCGATCTTCCGGCGACGGGCCTTCGGCAAGGAGTTCGTGTTCGTGTGGGGGGCCCGCCCGGCCGCGGACCTGGCCGACGAGTCCCGGTTCGCCAAACACGTCGGTCTCGGCGTGGCCAATCTGCGCCCGATCGCCGGGGACGGCCTGTTCACCGCCTACAACCACGAGCCCAACTGGCAGCTCGCGCACGACGTCCTGGCGCCCGGCTTCAGCCGGGAGGCCATGGCGGCCTACCACGGGATGATGCTGTCGGTCGCGGGGCGCCTGACCGAGCACTGGGACCGGGAGGCTGCGGCCGGACGCACGGTGGACGTGCCCGGGGACATGACCAAGCTGACCCTGGAGACGATCGCACGGACCGGCTTCGGGCACGACTTCGGCTCCTTCGAGCGGGACCGCCCGCATCCCTTCGTCACCGCGATGGTCGGCACGCTCACCTACGCCCAGCGCCTGAACAGCGTGCCCGGGCCGCTGGCGCCGCTGCTGCTGCGCACCGCCGCCCGGCGCAACGCGGCCGACATGGCGTATCTGAACAGTACGGTCGACGACCTGGTCGCGGAGCGGCGCCGGTCGGGCCGCGGGGACGGCGACCTGCTGGACCGGATGCTGGAGACAGCGCATCCGGAGACCGGCGAACGGCTGTCGGCGGAGAACGTCCGCAAGCAGGTGATCACCTTCCTGGTCGCGGGCCACGAGACCACCTCCGGCGCGCTCTCCTTCGCCCTGTACTACCTCGCCCGGCACCCAGAGATCGCCGCCCGGGCCCGCGCCGAGGTGGACCGCGTCTGGGGGGACACCGCACAGCCCGGCTACGACCAGGTGGCCAAGCTGCGCTATGTCCGCCGGGTGCTGGACGAGTCCCTGCGTCTGTGGCCGACCGCCCCGGCCTTCGCCCGGGAGGCCCGGCAGGACACCGTGCTCGCCGACGACCATCCGATGCTGCGGGGCGCGTGGGCACTGGTGCTGACGCCGATGCTGCATCGCGACCCGGAGGTCTGGGGCGAGGACGCCGAGCGCTTCGACCCGGACCGTTTCGACGCGAAGTCCGTCCGGGGCCGGCCCCCGCACACCTTCAAGCCGTTCGGCACCGGGGCACGGGCCTGCATCGGCCGCCAGTTCGCCCTGCACGAGGCGACGCTGGTCCTCGGCCTCCTGCTGCGCCGCTACGACCTGCGGCCCGACCCCGCCTACCGGCTGACCGTGACCGAACGCCTGACGGTGATGCCGGAGGGGTTGCGGCTGGGCCTGGAGCGCCGACGGGTTCGCGTGCCCGCACCGGAACCCGTCACGGAGACAGGACCGGAGTCCGTGCCGCAGGCGTGCCCGGTGCACGAGGTGAGCGCGCCGGGGAGCGCCGCGGGGCCGAGCGCCACCCATGCGACGCACACGCTCACCCAGGACACACCGGTCACCGGCCCGACGGACAGCTGTCCGATGCACCAGTCGACACACTGACCCCGGAAGGCACCCCGCGCTCTTCGCTCGCCTCGGGTGCCGCACGCCAGCAACGGGGGGACAGGTCACCGACCATTCGCCTCCGACTCGGCCCCCCGCCCGGTTCACCACCGCGGTTCACCGGCCCGGGCACTCCGAGCCCATCCACCCGACAACGCCCAACTCGACCCCGCCCACGGCACCGCCGAAATCACTAGCCCGACCTGCGGCTGTCCCGGGCACTAGCCGGCACACCGACCCCGCAGAACACACCGGGCCCCATCAGACAACGCCCAATTCGCCCCCGCCCACGGCACCGCGAGGTCACCAGCCCGACCTGCCGCTGTCCCGCGCGCCAGCAGACACACGGACCCCAGACCGCACACGGGGTCCATCCACCCGACACCGCCCAACTCGGCCCCCGCCCCGCGCGACGCCGCAGTCCCCAGTCCGGACCCGCACCGGGTCTTGCCCGGTCGGCGTCCCGGATCAGCCGGCCGCTGTCCAGTGCGCGGGACGCGTCACCGCAACCGGCAGTCTGGTGCCGGTGCTGCCGCGGGCCGCGTTGAGTTGGGGCTGGGTGAGGAAGAACGCGCCGGTGAGGTCCGCGTCGGTCAGGTCGGCGTCGCGCAGATCGGCGCCGATCATGTCCGCGTCGCGCAGATCGGCGCCGGTGAGGTCGGCGGCGATGAGATAGGCGCCGCGCAGGCTCGCCCCGCGCAGGTCGGCGCCCCGGAGCCGGGCCCCGATGAGATCCGCGCCCCGCCGGTCCTTCCCCTTGCCCTTGCCCTTCTTGCCACCCTTCCCGCCGACGGCACCGGCGCGGGCCAGCTCGCTGGTCCGCAGCAGCAGCACATTGACCTGCTGCCGGTGCGCGGCCACGTCCAGCGCGGCCAGTTCCCCGGGGGTCTGCCGGGTGAGCCGTTCGGTCTCCGCCAACGCCCGCCGCAGCTCCGGGTGGACCGGACGGGCGGCGGGAAGGCCGAGCGCCTCGGTCAGGTACCACAGCAGCTCGTGCAACTGCCGCACGACCGGGAACACGTCGAACATCTGCCGTGCGTGCTCCTTGGACCCCGTCCGCCAGTCCTGGCCGCCGAAGGTGACCTGGGAGACCTTCTGTCCGGCGCCGAAGCAGTCGTAGACCGTGCAGCCGGTGAAACCCTTCTTCCGCAGGCCGGCGTGGATGCCGCAGCGGTGGTCGCCCTGGAGGTTCGGGCACGGCTTGCCGGCGGGCTTGTTCAGCGCGAAGTCGGCGGACGCGGCGAAGGGCAGCGCGACACAGCACAGCCCGAAGCACTGTGCGCAGTCGCCCCGCAGGTCGGAGGGGTCGGCTATCTGTTCCGGCATGCCCTCCAGCCTACTGACCTGCACAGCCGTCCTCCGCGGTGCCGGACGGGTTCAGCGGCCGAACACCTCGAAGGCCACCGCCGGTGTGCCGTCGAAGCGCTCGGCGACGGTGGTGGTCTGCGTGGACAGGAATTCACGGACGTACGTCTCGGGGTCCTGGTCGGTCAACGCCTCGATGTAGGTGCGGTGTTCGAGCAGCGAGCGCACCGCCCGTTCCAGGCCGGGCCTTGCGTCCACCGCGTGGGTGGGCCGGCTGGAGCCTGCGATGGCGACCCAGCGGACGCCGTTCCACGGTTCGAGTCCCTGCTCGGTGAGTTCCGGGAAGATCCAGCGGTTCCCGGCGTCGGCGGCCGCGTCCAGGGTGGCGCGGCCCACGGCCACGTGGTCGGGGGTGTTCCAGGCGACCTCGCCCCAGGTGTCCCGGTGGTTGAGGGTGATGACCAGTTCGTGGCGGTGGCGGCGGATCGCGGCGGCGATGTCGCGGCGCAGCGCGAGCCCGTACTCGATCACCCCGTCCGGGTGGTCGAGGAACTCGACCGAGGTGACACCCACGACAGCCGCACCGGCCCGCTGCTCGCGCTCGCGCAGCGGGCCGCACGCGGCGGGGTCGAGGGTGTCGATGCCCGCCTCGCCGCGCGTCGCGAGGACATAGGCGACCTCACGGCCGGCGTCGGTCCAGGCGGCGACCGCCGCCGAGCACCCGTACTAATCGTCTGCCCACGTCTGCCATCTGGCGGGTGCGGGGCCCGTTGCGGTTCCTCCGCAGTCCCCGCGCGCCTTCGGGGGGCGCTTCACACCGTGTCTCTCGCCATCGCCAGCAGTCGGTCCAGGACGCGCGGCGCTCCCGTGCGCAGCCCGTCGTGCTCGAACTCGTCCGTGACCCAGGTGCGCAGGCCGCGGATGGCGCGGGCGGTCTGCAGGGAGTGGGCGGTGTCGACGTACATGTCGTCGTGGTAGACGGCCGCCACGACCGGGACCTCGTTGGCGGCGAGGCGGGCCGGGTCGTAGAGGGGCTGCCAGTCGGTGCGGGCGGCGAGCAGATCGGCCGTCTCGCGCAGCGGGCGCAGGGCCGGGTCCGCCTCGAACATCCAGGGGTGGACCGTCTCGCCGGTGAACAGGACCGGGGTGTCGCCGGCGAGCGACTTGGCCGCGTCGAACTGCGGGAATTCGGCGCGGATCCGTTCGGCGGCCCAGGCGGTGGGGCGGGCGTCCTGGCCGTAGATCGTCTCGTGGACGAGCGCGTAGAGGGGGTGGCAGGCGTACGACAGCAGGGACTGGGCCTGTTCCTGGAAGGCGTCGGACAGTTCCAGGCCGAACGGTGTGCGGACGAAGGCGTCCTCCAGGAGGTGGTGCAGCCGGTGGCTGCCGTCGCTCGTGCCGAGCATCAGGCCGAGGGACTGGAAGGCCTCGACCGTGAAGCGGTAGCCGTTCGGGAGGGTCACGTCGTGGGTGAGGAGGTGGTCGGCGATGCGGCGGGCCCGCTCGACGTCCTGGGGGTAGCGGGCGTAGTGCGCGCTGACCTTGCGTTCGATGCGCGGGTAGGCCGCGCGGTAGACGTCGTCGGCGTGGGCGTGCAGGGAGGGCAGGCCCCCGGTGATGACGGCGGTGTCCAGGCCCTCGGGGGCGAGGGAGAGGTACGACACCGTGCAGAAGCCGCCGAAGCTCTGGCCGAGCACGGTCCACGGGGCGCCGCCGGTGACCTCGGCGCGGATGGCCTCGCAGTCCCGGACGATGGCGTCGGCGCGGAAACGGGTGAGGTAGTCGGCCTGTTCGGCGGGTCCGCCGCGCAGCGGGAGCGTCTGCCGGGTGGCCGGGGTGGAGCTGCCGGTGCCGCGCTGGTCGAGCAGCAGGACGCGGTAGTCCTTCAGGGCCCGGTCGAGCCAGGCCTGACGTCCGACGAAACGATTCGCCCCGAAGCCGGGGCCACCCTGGAGATACAGCAGCCACGGCAGCTCCTGCCCGGCCTTGTCGCTCGCGACCGCCTCACGGGCGTACAGCTCGATCGTCTCGCCGTCCGGGGCGGCGTGGTCGAGGGGCACGGTGAAGCGGCGGTCGGTGAGGATCACGCCGGGCTGGCGGTAGCTGAGGCTCAACGGGTCTCCCGGGGCGGACGGTACGGACGGGTCCCAGTTCAGCACATGACCGGGCCCGCACGGAGCCCGGGGATCATGGATTCCTACTGAACTTCCGGTCAGCGCCCGGCTCAGCGTGCCGCGAGGCTGGAACGGCGCACCACCAGCTCCGGCTGGAGCACCACCCGGCGGTGCTCATGGGTGCGCGTGCCCTCGCCCTGTTCGGTCTCCTCCAGCAGCAGCTCGGCGGCGAGGGCGCCCATGGTGACGGCGGGCTGCCGTACGGAGGTCAGCGGTACGGCGGCGGCCGCCGCGAACTCGATGTCGTCGTAGCCGACGATGGCCAGGTCGTCGGGGACGGTGACGCCTGCGGCGTACAGGGCCTGCAGGACGCCGAGGGCGAGCAGGTCGTTGGCGCAGAAGACGGCGGTGGGGCGGTCGGCGAGGCCCAGCAGGCGGGCACCGGCGTCGCGGCCGGCGGCCACGTCGAGGCGTTCGGTGGGCAGCTCGCGCAGCGCCTCGGGGCCGAGCCCGGCCTCCGCGAGAGCGTTCAGGGCGCCGGTACGGCGGTCGCGGACCTGGTTGAGGCCGGGGGGTCCGCTGACGTAGGCGATGGAGCGGTGGCCCGCGTCCACCAGGTGGCGGACGGCGAGCGCGCCGCCGGCCACGTCGTCCACGGACACCGAACACTCGGTGGCGCCCTCGGCGACCCGGTCGACCAGCACGAACGGGATGCCGTGCCGCCGGAAGGTCTCGATGTTCCGGCCGGTGGCGTCGGCCGGGGTGAGCAGCACGCCCCGCACCCGCTGCTCGGCGAAGAGCGCCAGATAATCGGCCTCCTCGGCGGCGTTCTGGGCGCTGTTGCACACCATCACGCCGAGCCCGGCCTCGCGGGCCGCCCGCTCGGCGCCCCGCGCCACGTCCACGAAGAACGGGTTGCCCATGTCGAGCACGAGCAGGCCCATGATCCGGCTGCGGCCCGCGCGCAGCTGCCGCGCGGACTCGCTGCGGACATAGCCGAGCCGGTCGATCGCGGACAGCACCCGCGCCCGGGTCTCACTGGCGACGGTGTCCGGGCGGTTGATGACGTTCGACACCGTGCCGACCGACACTCCGGCGACGCGGGCGACGTCCTTGATACCCACCGACTGGGTCATCGGGCGAGGACCTCCAGGGAGACTGACTAGGGGCGGCGGGACGACCTTCACATTACCGTCATGCCGGCAGCGCGAAGTCGGCCACGTACAGGGGCGAGGGCGTCGTACCGGTGGACTTCTCCTGGTACATGAAGGACAGGACGTTGTCCGACCGGATCCGCGTCTCGTCGATCACCACCTCGCCGAAGGCGTTCAGGTCACCGCCGTCGTACAGCAGTGTCCAGTCGGTGTACCCGGAGGCCTGGGACGCGGCGGCGATCCGGCCGAACGGAAGGACCGCGTAGGCGTTGTCGTAGCGGTCCAGGACGAGCTTGGTGCGCTGGCTGGAGTTCAGCGGAACCGGGATCTCCGTCTTCTGCCAGGCACCGGAAGCGTTCTTGCGGAGGTGGAAGGCACGCCCGTGGGCGACGCGGTCGGCGACGTAGTCCGTGGTGCACTGCCCGAAGCGGCCGGGCACGTAACTGATGACGGCGTGCGGCCGGCCGGCCGAGTCGACGGCCTGGCTCTCCTGGTTCATCAGGGAGTGGTCGGGGGCGAGAGGGTCCACCACCAGCCCCGGGCCGGTGACGGCGACCTGGTCCGGGCCGCCGGTGGTGCCCACGACCACGTCGGCGTCGTTGCGCCAGGTCCGCCCGCGGTCGGTGGAGACGACATAGCCGGTGTCGTGGTTGGTCAGGCCGCCGCCGCTGCACATCACGGAGGCGTTCTGCTCCCGCCAGGTGAAGAAGGAGTGCAGCCGGCCGTGGACGTCGTAGTCGAGGCCGTGCAGGTACATGCTGCGGGCGGTGCTGGTGCCGTGCGCACTGGAGTAGGTGCCCGTCGAACTGCTCCAGTCCCCCAGCGCCGTCCACATCGAACCGTCGTACTCGGCGAGGGCGTTGCGGCCGTCGCCGGAGATCCCGGCACGGTAGCCGAGCTGGAGCCTGCCCTCGGGGGTGGAGACGAACTGCGGATAGGTGAACCGCGGGGTGAGCGCGAGTCCGTCGAGCGTGGTGCGTACGGGCCCGAGGGCGGCCGGGGTCCAGGGCGGTTCGCCGTCGAGGAGCCCGGCGGCGGACTTCACGTAGAAGAAGCCGTCGCTGTGCGCGTCCATGACGATGTGCAGCCGGCCGTCGGTCCGCGAGACGCCCATCGAGATCACGTTGTGGGAGTCGTCGCTCTTGAGCCGGTGGTCCAGGGTCGCCCTCGTCCAGTCCCCCGCGCCCGGGGTGCGGCGGGCGACGGTCGCGCTGCGGTCGGCGGAGTACCAGGCCGCGTACTGCCGGCCCCGGTGGGTGAACAGGCCGTTCTTCTGGAAGGAGTTGTTGTTGACGAGGCCGTCGTACGACACGAAGTACAGGGCCCGGGCATCGAGGAGGGTACGGCCGAGCCGGGTGATCCCGGGGGCCGCGAGCCCGCTTCCGGCAGCGGTCATGACAGGTGGAACACCTCCGTGAGCGGCTTCATGGCCTCGTCGGGCCGGACGCCGTCCGACGACTCGAAGAACGGCGCCATCTCGGCCTGCCAGCGCGCGTTGACCTCGGTCGCCTCCATGCCGGCCCGGGCGGCGGCGAAGTCCTCGGTCTCCAGATAGCCGACGAGCAGGCCGTCCTCGCGCAGGAACAGCGAGTAGTTGTGCCAGCCGGTCGTCTTCAGGGCGTCGAGCAACTCCGGCCACACGGCCGCGTGCCGCTCACGGTACTCGCCGAGACGGTCCGCCCTGACCTTCAGCAGGAAACACACGCGCTGCATCAACTACCCCTGATTCACTAGAAGTTGAACTGGTCGATGTTCTTGGCGTCGAACACGGTCGGCTTGCCCAGCGTGATCACGCCGTCCTTGCCGATGGTGTACGTCGTACCGCCGGCCTTGAAGGTCTCCCCCTCCTTGCCGGTGATCTGTCCCGAGGCCAGCGCGACGGCGGTGCGGGCGGCCAGGTCGCCGAGCTTGGCCGGGTCCCACAGCTCGAAGGCGTCCACGGTGCCGTTCTTGACGTACTTGCGCATGTCGTTCGGGGTGCCGAGGCCGGTCAGCTTGACCTTGCCCTTGTACTTCGAGCCCGACAGGTACTGGGCGGCGGCCTTGATGCCGACGGTGGTCGGGGAGATGATCCCCTTCAGGTCCGGGTACTGCTGGAGCAGGCCCTGGGTCTGCTGGAAGGACTGCTGGGCGTCGTCGTTGCCGTACGCGATCTTGACCAGCTTGATGTTCTTGTACTTCGGGTCCTTCAGCTCGTCCTTCATGTACCCGATCCAGGTGTTCTGGTTCGTGGCGGTCTGGGCGGCGGACAGGACGGCGATCTCGCCCTTGTACCCGATCTGCTGCGCGAGCAGCTGCACCTCGGTACGGCCGAGGTCCTCGGCGGACGCCTGCGAGACGAAGGCGTTGCGGCAGCCGGGGGTGGTGTCGGAGTCGTAGGTGACGACCTTGATGCCGTTGCTCATGGCCTGCTTGAGGGCGGTGCACAGGGCACCCGGGTCCTGGGCGGAGACCGCCATCGCGTTCACCTGCTGCTGGGTGAGCGTGTTGACGTAACTGACCTGCCCGGAGGTGTCCGTGGCGCTGGAGGGGCCCACCTCCTTGTACTTCGAGCCGAGTTCGGCGAGCGCCTTCTCGCCGCCCTTGTCGGCGGTGGTGAAGTAGGGGTTGTTGACCTGCTTGGGCAGGAAGCCGACGGTCAGGCCCTTCTTGCTGGCGGCGTTCGGGTCGGCCTTGCCGCCGGAGGCGGCGGAGGCGTTGTCGGCCTTGACGTCCTTCTTGGTGGTGCCGCCGCAGGCGGTGAGCGCCAGGGCGAGGGACGTACCGACGGCGAGGGCGGCGCAGGTGCGGCGGAGCGAGGGCTTGCGCATAGCGAGCGGTCCTTTAAAGGAGGAGTGGTGTGGCGCCCCGACAGGGGCGTGGGGCTGTGTTTGACGTGCGGCTACCGGCGCGACGGGGTTCCCCCGGGTTCGAGCGAAGCCGAGAACTTGGGGGAGCGACCAGCCACGACGGGGCCCGCAGCCGACGCACGGCCTAACCGGCGGAACCGGCCTCCCGGGCCATCGAGATCTGCCGGGCGACCCGAGGGCCCAACACGGAGACGACGAGCAGCACACCGGTGACGACGATCTGCGACTGCGCGGAGACGTTCAGCAGACTCATCACGTTCTGCAGCGCACCGAGCAGGAACACACCGGCGATGGCGCCGCCCAGCGTCCCCTTGCCCCCGTCGAAGTCGATGCCGCCGAGCAGCACGGCGGCCACGACGGAGAGTTCGAGGCCGGTGGCGTTGTCGTACCGCGCGCTGGCGTAGTGCAGCGCCCAGAACACACCCGTGAGCGCCGACATGAACCCGGTGGCCACGAAGAGCAGCAGCTTCGTCCGCTTCACCCGGATCCCGGCGAACCGCGCGGCCTCCTCACTCGCGCCGATCGCGAACAGCGACCGGCCGAACGGGGTGACGTGCAGGACGACCACGGCGATGGCGAGCAGCACCAGGAAGGGCAGGAACGCCTGGGGCAGGAAGGAGTTCCCGACCCGGCCGGCCGCGAAGTCCAGGTACTGGGAAGGGAAGTCGGTCGCCGCGTCGGAGCCGAGCACGATCTGGGCGATGCCCCGGTAGGCGGCGAGGGTGCCGATGGTGACGGCGAGGGAGGGCAGCCCGAGACGGGTCACGAGGAGCCCGTTGACCAGCCCGCACACCACGCCCAGCAGCAGGCACAGCGGAATGATCGTCTCGATGGCCATGCCCCCGTTCCACAGCCTGCCCATCACCGCGCCGGACAGGCCGGCCGTCGAAGCGACGGACAGATCGATCTCCCCGGAGACGACGAGGAGGGTCATCGGCAGGGCGATCAGGGCGATCGGCAGGGTGTTGCCGATCAGGAAGGACAGGTTCAGGGCGTTGCCGAAGCCGTCGACCGTGCCGAACGAGACCAGCAGGAGGACCACCAGGAGCGCGCCGACGACCGTGTCCCAGCGAACGGCGCGGGTCAGCGAATCAGGCACCGGTGTTCTCCTTCGCCATGGGGGTGTTCCTCCGGTCCGACTTCTTCTTCAGGGCGGCGGCCACGCGCAGCGCGACGATCCGGTCGACGGCGATGGCGAGCAGCAGCAGGACGCCGTTGATGGCGAGCACCCAGACGGAGCTGACGCCGAGAGCGGGCAGCACGCTGTTGATCGAGGTGAGCAGCAGGGCGCCGAGAGCGGCTCCGTACACGCTTCCCGAGCCGCCGGTGAAGACGACGCCACCGACCACGACGGCGCTGACGACGGTGAGTTCGTAGCCGGTTCCGGTGCCGGAGTCGACGTTTCCGAATCGGGCCAGATACATCGCGCCCGCGAGTCCGGTGAGGCCACCGCAGAAGGTGTAGGCGGCCAGGATCCGCTTGCGGACCGGGATACCGGCCAGGCGCGCGGCCTCGGGGTTGGAGCCGAGGGCGTACAACTCCCGCCCGCTGCCGAAGTGTTTGAGGTAGTACGCCGTCGCCACCAGCACCACCAGCGCGATCAAGGCCAGCCACGGCAGGGCCGAGACGCCCCCGGAGCCGAAGTCCACGAAGCCGCCCGGGAGGTCGGCCGCGGTGATCTGGCGGGAGCCGACCCAGATGGAGTCGACGCCGCGGATGACGTACAGCGTGCCCAGGGTGACGACGAGGGCGGGCACCTGGCCGAGGCTGACCAGCATGCCGTTGAGCAGGCCGAAACCGACTCCCAGCAGGACGGCGAGGAGGATCGCGACGACGGCGTTGCCGCCGCCGTGCAGACAGGTGCCGGCGGCGAAGGCGCTGATGCCGAGGGTCGAGCCGACCGACAGATCGACGTTCCTCGTGATCACCACCAGGGACTGGCCGGTGGCGACCAGCACCAGAATGGTCGCGTTGAGCAGCAGGTCCTTGATGCCCTGCTCGGACAGGAACTCGCTGTTGCCCGCCTGGGTGACGGCGATCATCACCAGGAAGACGGCGAGGATGGCGAGTTCGCGCATCTTGAAGACGCGGTCGACCAGCCGGGTGCCGGCGGAGTGGGGCACCTCGACGGCGGGGGACTGATCCTGGGCGGTCACCGTCATGCGGCCCTACCTTCTTGAGTGCGTCCCGCGAGTTCGCGACTCTGGGACTGCGCGGGTGGGGCAGGGATGGTTTTCATGCTGGCTGCCCTTGATGGCT